>JAEZZO010000044.1 GCA_023418475.1 Bacillota bacterium | reverse complement strand
AACAATCTTCAAAGGGCTGGATTGAAGTTTCAAACGTATCAATTTTTTTTGCTATATCAATAATATCGTTCTTGTCAAATGCTATAAGCGGACGATAAACTGGCATACCGCAAACCTCATTGGTAGCGGCCAGACTATACATGGTCTGACTTGCAACCTGTCCTATACTCTCTCCAGTGATAAGTCCAAGGCATCCTTCCTGCTCTGCCAGCCGCTCAGCTATTTTCATCATATATCTTCTCATAATGATAGTAAGCTCTTCATGAGGGCATTGGTCATAGATATATAATTGAATATCCGTAAAATTAACGACAAATAGCTTCACTTTACCGGTATACTTTGAAATCTTCTTTGCCAAATCCACCACTTTTTGTTTTGCACGTTCACTTGTATACGGCGGTGCATGAAAATAGGTTGCTGCCAGGGATACTCCTCTTTTAGAGATCATATAACCTGCAACCGGACTGTCAATACCTCCGGATAATAACAGCATTGCCTTTCCATTGCAGCCAACCGGCATTCCGCCTAGACCCGGAATAATGATGGAATAGACATAACATTTTGTTCGAACCTCGACCGTAAATCTTACCGAGGGTTCATGCACATCAACTTTCATTTCAGGAAAACGCTCCAGAAGATAGGATCCCATTTCAATACAGATTTCCGGAGAGGTATAATGGTATTTTTTATCCGCGCGTTTTGCTTCCACCTTAAAGGTAATATTTCGATCCGGATACATCGCTTCAACATAATCCCCTACTCCTCTGGTAAGGTTCTCCCATTCGGAGCTTTCAATAACAGCCACCGGACAAATTGAAGATATTCCAAATACCTTGGTAAGGGCAGCTACCGTTTCTTCATAGTCATACTCCTGCGGACATTCTATGAAAATCCTGCCCTGCTCCTTACTAACAATATATTCTCCCAGACAAGCAAGTGCTTCCCTGATTCGATCTCTTAAGGCGTTTTCAAATATATACCGATTATTCCCTTTCAATCCTATTTCAGCATATTTCACTAAGAAAGCTTTAAATAACATATTATCCTCCATCTGCCGCGCATGCAGTTTTATTTTCCTATCTTCTTGTATATTTTCTTAAATTTGGTAATATTTGTTTAATTTGTTCGAGCGTATAGTCAATCTCATCCTCCGTCGTCATTTCTGACATAGAGAAACGAAGTGTAGACTCCAGCAAATCCTTGGAAATACCAATTGCAATCAAAGTGACACTGGGCGTTGGATGATGTGAACTGCAGGCTGAACCTGCGGATACATAAATACCCTTATCCTCGAGTGCATGTAAAAGGACTTCACTCCGCACTCCCTGAAAACTAACGCTCATGATATGCGGAGCTGTTTTTTGCAACTGCTCCATTTCAAAATTATCGGTACATTCCTTGGGTATCCCATTGATTGTAACACCCTCCAGATGATTAATTTGCTGCAAAAATTTCTGTTTGAGATGATACATCCTGGCAATTTTCTCATCAAATGATTGATACAGCTGTGATACTGCCTGTCCAATTCCGGCAATTCCCGGCACATTTTCTGTACCGGACCGCAGACCTCTTTGATGTCCTCCGCCAAATATAGTAGGATTAATCTTAATCTTATCACTTACATAAAGTACGCCTGTTCCCTTCGGCCCATGAATCTTATGTCCGGAAAAGGATAATAAATCAATTCCTGTTCTTTTCGGATAAATACGATACTTTCCAAAGGCTTGTACTGCGTCTACGTGAAAAATAAGATCCTTCTTATGTTTTTTCAATTCTGCAGCTATCTCTTCAATATCCTGTACGGAACCAATCTCATTATTAACATACATAATAGATACCAGTAAGGTATTTTCTTTCACCAGCTCATATAGTTTATCTTTTATTAGTTTTCCCGTTTCATCTACCGGCGCAAAACTGATTTCAAAACCATTCTCCTCGAGGTAAACCAGCGGCTGATGCACCGATGGATGTTCTATTCTTGTTGTAATAATATGATTTCCTCTGCGTTTATTGGCCATTGCTGTTCCAATCAAGGCCAGATTATTTGCTTCTGTTCCGCCTGATGTAAATAATATTTCTTTTGGCTCCACCTTAAGCGTATTTGCAATAATAGCAGCTGAATCTTTCATATATTGCTCCGCTTTTACACCTAACCGGTGCATGGAAGAAGGATTACCGTAATCCTCATATAACGCTCTGGATACAATATCCCTTACTCCTTCTGTTACTTTAGTCGTAGCCGAATTGTCCAAATATATTTCCATTATTAGCCTCCAAATTCCAACACACCAGAAGATTGTCATTTGCAGTAATTGCCATTTGATAATTACGTAACATTCTGCCATTTCGTCCTGGTGTTTTTAAGGATTTTTAATATCCAATAAGGATTGACGCTCATTTCGCCTTGATCCTTATTCACATAAATGCCTAGATGCAGGTGAACATCAAACTGTCCGACAGTTCCTTCCTTTCCATAGCCACTGTCTCCCATAAATCCAAGCAATTGTCCTGCTATCACAAAATCCCCCTGTTTTAGCTCGGGTGCGTATGAATCTAAATGTGCATAATAGAAATAGCCTCCCGAGGCAGATCTTACACCAATACGGTATCCTCCCTGTTCGAGCCATCCCATTTTTTCAATGCTTCCGTCTGTAATGCTAACCACCGGAAAATATCCCCTTTTATTATTAGAGGCCATTATATCACAGCCCTCATGTTTCCGGTCACCTCCATAAGTTCGCGGTTGATACCAGGAATCACGAAAGCTTACATCCGCCTTTTCATCCGCCACCATAGGTACCGGAAAGTATTCCAGATCGCCTAGTATTGCCTTATAATAGCCATACACCTCTAAAAAGTGGGGATTTGCAGAAAGCCTCGTAACCACACGTACGAAAGTGTGGTCATCTGCCATGTGCTTTTCGTCTGGATGATAAGAAGATGTCATCATGCAATATGTCAAATATCCGATTGCATTCATACAGGTTACATGCTTCATTCCCGGATTATTTTTTATGAAAGCCTCTGCCTTTTTATCTGCTTTCTCTAAAATTTTTGAATTGAGCTGCAGATTGCGAAGATTTTCATAATCAATTTTCTGAGCACAGATTCTCCTTACCAGCATTTCACTTTGAAGTAATTTCAATTCATAACCGTTAATAATCAGTACTGCAATCAATAGAATTACATAAAAGAATATTTCCCTATGCTTTCTGTATTTCATGACACACCACTCACAATCCATTTAGTTCCTGCTCTTTTGTATAACATGCTATAAGTATATATACTCAATTATCAGGACACAAAATTATATGGTCTTGTGATGGTTATTATAACAACTTATCCGATTTTTCAATATAAACTCATTTACCCTTGCCGGATGTTGTTTTAGCGGATGAGCCTTCGATAACAGCTGAACCGGATATCGATTGAACATGATTTGTCTCACTATTACCAAAAATGAATGTGTGTAAAGCATCAATGTTCTTATTAAAATCAGGTATTAATACTGCCATTCCTCTTACCCTGGCATCACCATCAAAGGCTCCGTCTACCGGTATACGAAGCTGCTGAATTTTTTGGGTGTTCATACCGGTTTCAATAAATTCATCTAAAAGCATCTGAAATGTTTTATTATCTATGTCTGTGGTTATCATGGGAATAAATTGCAGCATCATAGCCGCCAACTCAGGTTTACTCTTAGATTTGCATTTTTCAAAAATTGCATTTAAAACAATTCTATGTCTGTCGGTTCGTCCGTAGTCATTATTTTTTCCGGTTATTGTGGATCTCTTACGTACACGGGAATAGCCCAGTACCTGATTACCGTTCATATGCTGCGTACCGGCTCTCACTTTTCGAAATGCATGGTTCGAGATATAGTTTGTTGTATTAAGATATTTTGCTTCTCCTGGTGTCAACGTCAGGTCCAGCCCACCAATTGCATCTATTATTTTTTCAAAATTATCAAAATTAACCATTACACAACCGTCCAGCCTGAGATCTAAATTCTCGGCTATTGTTTCATAAAGCAGGTCAAGGCCTCCTTCTTCATAGGCGGTATTCAATTTATTTTCCTTAAAGCCCGGAATTTTAACCAGCATATCCCTCATTAAGGAGGTTAACTTTAAGGTCTTCGTTTTCGTATTCATCGTTGCTACTACAATCACATCTGTGCGGCCTCTGCCCTCACCCATACCGATTTGTTCTTCTCCAAGCAGCAGGATATTATATACTCCTTCTTCCTGTCTTCCCTCTCCCGGATGGTCAGGCCATATAATTTTACTGGTATCAATCTCAGGCGCCTTCGAATCCAGATCTTCCTGTTCGATATGGTCAATGTCAGCAGCAGCTACCGGTATACTCTCATCAAAATCATTTGTCATACTGTCCCATATTGTTCCGCCGATGTTTAATCCCATTCCCAATAAAATATTATTGCCGGGCTTTGTACAAAGAAGAAAGAATACAAATCCTGTTAAGCAAAGGAACGTTAATAATGCGCCGCTCTGAATTCGAAAAAAACGGTGCTTATTCTGATTCTCCATTTCATTTGCCTGTGTGTCCATTTCATCACTGATCTGTTTTGCCAATGCAGAATTAATATCCGTTAATTGATCCTCAATGATATCATCGTCCTCAATAACGGCAGTACTCGCAAGTTCAGATATACTTACTTTCTCTAAGACGTTTTTCTCTTTTATGCTTTCTTTCTCTTTTATGCTTTCTTTCTTGTTTGGATTATCCTTTTCGTCTGCGTTAATTATTTTGCCTGGATTTTCCTTCGCATTTATGCTTTCTTTCTCTAGCTTGTTTTCTTTTTCTGACTTATTCATTTTCATATCTTTAAGGTTCTTTTTCATGTCTTCTTCTACTTCAGTCACTCTCTGCACAGGAATTTCTAACGATGGTTTTTCTTTTTCTGGAATGCTTTCCCGTGCAGTCTTAACTGTCATTATGTCGAAATCCTCTTCCGTTTTCTCTTCAGCTTTCACTATATTATCTTTTTCCGGCTCTTGTTTCGAACCCAAATCCCCCAAGGCTCTTTCAATGTTCTTATAAAAATTCTCACTAAATTCCGGATCATTATCGAAATCAAACTTTGAATTACCCTTATCCATCTTTCCATCTCCTAATATATCGCTTACTACGAAACCGGTTTGGCTTTCCGTTCGTCAGCATGTAAATGTATCGGTTTTCTACACTCTTATTCTCTCTTTGATTACCGTTTCCAGAAACTGATATACCCGGATTGCGGAGGATATACTCATTCTTTCTTCAATTGTATGAACTGATGATAAATCCGGCCCAATTGATACCATATCAAGACCGGGCAGCTTCTCGTAAATCAGTCCGCATTCAAGACCGGCATGAATTGCCTTAACCTTCAAATCCTTCCCGTTAAGCTCCTTATAAATTCTTTGCAAATGATCCCGGAGCAGAGATGTTTTCTGGTACTCCCAGGCTGGATATTCCCCTCGAACTTCATAATCCCCGCCTAAAAAGCTTACCATATAATTTAATCTGTTGCTGACATCGTATTTGAAGCTGCTTTTCGAACTTCGCACCGATGTGTAAAACTCCGCTTTCTCTTCCAGTGTATGAAAGATACCCAAATTCAAGGAGCTTTCAACAAGTCCTTCAATCTCTGAACTCATCACCTGAACTCCGTTTGGCATATTGACCAGAAGGAAAAGCATTTTCTCAAAAGATATTGGATGCATGACCAGACAGGTATCATCCCCTATATCTTCCACCGTAATCTGAAGCTTCGGTTCGCTGGCTGCAAGTTCCACCTTATATTTATCCGTAATATCTTCAATCAACTTTTTCACCTGTTGATATTTATCCGGTAAGTATTTTGCTTCTTGTGCCGTAATTAGCAACTCGGCACTTGCTTCACGGGGAATGACATTATCCTTGAAACCTCCCTGCATACTGATAAGTCCGAAGGAAATCTCTTCGCGTAGGTCAAACAATAATCTTCCGAGCAATTTTGTAGCATTTGATCTGTTCTTATCAATATCCATTCCCGAATGTCCGCCAAACAGACCGCCAATGCTTACTTTGACTTTCTTGCCAAATTCCTCTATTCTCTTTAGCGGAACGGTACTGGTGCCGGTAAGTCCACCTGCACAGCTGCACTCGATAAATCCTTCCTCTTCCGAATCCAAATTGATCAAATAACGGCCTTGCAGCTCGGATAAATCAAGGCTTCTAGCACCATGCATTCCAACTTCCTCATCTGTCGTTACAATTGCTTCCAGTCTGGGATGTTCCAAACTGTTATCTGAAAAAATTGCAAGAATATAAGCAACAGCAATTCCGTTATCTGCTCCTAAGGTAGTACCGTCTGCATGCAGATAATCACCTTCCACAATCAACTTGATCGGATCCTTTAGAAAATCATGGGTGTAATCTTTTTTCTTCTCACATACCATATCCATATGACCCTGTAAGATAATTGCCGGTTCACTCTCATATCCAGGTGTTGCTTCCTTAATCAAAATTACATTTCTGGCCTCATCCTGCATATAGGAAAGATTATTCTCTTTTGCAAAAGAAACCAGATAATCACTAACTGCCTGTTCATTTCCTGATCCTCTCGGTATTTCGGAAATTTTACTAAAATACTTTAAGACGTCTTTATAGTCCATCCTATCCAAGCTATTTTCCATCATAACACTTACCTTTCTTTTCTATATTTAAATACCCAAAACGGATGAAAGAACCGTGAACCAATTGATATAACGTCTTCCTATAGCATTAGACGACTATGTCCCCGGCCCGGTTCATGTAAATTATTGTAATTTCATTCTTGTGCTTCTTCTATTCTTCGCATTACCTGCTATCATTAGTTTTTGAAGCTGTGAATCGGTGCGGGAATTCGTCCTCCCCTATTAATAAAGTTTTCACAACCAAAGGAATTCACTCTCATAATTGGTGCATATCCCAGCAAACCGCCAAACTCCACACGTTCCCCTATTCCCTTACCGATGACCGGAATAATTCGAACCGCAGTCGTTTTCTGATTAATCATTCCAATCGCCATTTCATCTGCGATCAGACCGGAAATAGTGGCAGGTTTAGTATCCCCCGGAATAGCTATCATATCCAGTCCCACAGAACATACGCAGGTCATTGCCTCAAGCTTTTCAATTGTTAAAGCACCTGCTTCCACAGAATCAATCATTCCCTGGTCTTCACTGACCGGTATAAATGCTCCGCTTAAACCACCGACATAGGAAGAGGCCATAACACCGCCTTTTTTTACCTGGTCATTCAATAATGCCAGCGCTGCTGTTGTTCCCGGTGCACCAACATACTCCAGTCCTATTTCCTCCAGTATTTCTGCTACACTATCCCCCACTGCAGGCGTTGGAGCAAGTGATAAATCTATGATACCAAAAGGAATATTCAGTAATCTGGAAGCTTCCTGTGCAACCAGCTGTCCAACACGGGTTATTTTAAATGCAGTCTTTTTAATTGTTTCACACAATGTTTCAAAATCAGCATCTCGTACACTTTCAAGAGCTTTTTTAACAACTCCCGGTCCGCTTACACCGACATTAATCACTGCGTCTCCTTCCGTAACTCCGTGGAATGCTCCTGCCATAAAAGGATTATCGTCTGGAGCATTACAAAATACTACCAGTTTTGCACAACCGATTGAATCCCGCTCTTTTGTCTCTTCTGCCGTTTTTATTATAATTTCGCCTAACAGCTTCACCGCATTCATATCGATACCGGTTTTTGTCGAACCCACATTAACGGAGCTGCAGACACGTTCTGTCTGACTAAGGGCCATAGGAATGGATTTTATCAGTCGTTCATCACTAATCGTCATTGCTTTGCTTACCAGTGCGGAGTATCCGCCGATAAAATTTACTCCGACTGTTTTGGCTGCACGGTCAAGCGTCTTTGCGATAGTCACAAAATCCTCAGGACTTTTACATGCACAAGCTCCGATTAAAGATATTGGTGTGACGGAGATTCTTTTATTCACGATCGGTATACGGTATTCTCTTTGTATTTTATTACCGGTTGCAACCAGATCCTTTGCAACGGTGGTAATTTTATCATAAATCTTACGATTTAGTTCATTAAGATCCGGATCAGCACAGTCCAATAAGCTGATACCAAGGGTAATTGTCCTGACATCCAGATTTTCCTGCTCAATCATCTTATTTGTCTCGATGACCTCATGTATATTAATCATACTTTTCCTCATTTCTGCGCTGCTTTTTGCGCATTCTAAGTTTGTGTGCGCAGCGCAGACACAAACTAGCATCACATTCCTGTGCAATCTTTGTAAGCGAATAAATTAATGTCTAGGATTATGCCGTCAGAATCCTTCCATAGGAAGATGTTTTCCTTCTTACTTATATTCTGTGCATTTTATCAAAAATATCCTCGCGCTGAGCCTTTATTATCACACCGATCTGTTCTCCAATCTGCTCCAATTCCATGGAAAACTCATCAAAATCCTTTGCCACATTTGTTAAATCAACAATCATCATCATATTAAAAAATCCCTGAACAATTGTTTGGGATATATCCAGAATATTAATCCTATTTTCCGCAAGATAGGTGCAAACCTTTGCAATAATTCCTACAGTATCCTTACCAACAACGGTTATTACTACTCTTTTCATCTCAGTCTCCTTTAATTATTTAATTCGGTAATTGCGAAATTCAAATTCGCAATTACCGATTATTCACTAGATCAACATCATCCGGGAAGGCCGGTCCCTATGTGCTACACTGATATTTTTGGCCAAAAAGCTGCTGCCACGGTTTAATAGTTCACAGCAAACAGTTTCATATGCCAGCTCTTCATAATTATTTTCCTTGCTTAGGTGAGCCAGCAGGATATGCTGTAATTTTGGACTTATCAGTTTACTGATTAAGTCTGCAGAAGTATCATTGGAAAGATGGCCTCTGTCTCCTAATATTCTCTGTTTTAAGTAATATGGATATTTTCCGACCATCAACATATTTACATCATGGTTCGCTTCAATAAAAAGCAGCTCAGATTCTTCTAACTTTGACAATATATATTCATCATATTTTCCCAAATCGGTTGCGATACCTACCTTACGTCCTTCTGACTGCATTGTATAGCAAACCGGATTGACCGCATCATGGGAGGTTGAAAATGGTTCAACCTTAATATCATTAATCTGAAATGCTTCATTAGGCTGGATAAAACGGAAAAGCTCTTCCGGAATGTCACCAAGACTTTTGATCTTCAAAATTGCCCTGGCTGTCTCGAAGGTTGCATAGATTGGCATATGATATTTTCTGGCAAGAATTCCAAGACCTTGTACATGATCCGAATGCTCATGCGTAATCAATATACCCTGAATGGTGTCCGGCATAATATCAATACCGTTTAGTCCGTTTTCAATCCTCTTAGCACTGACTCCGGCATCTACTAATAGATTTGTACTGTCGCTTCCGACATAAATGCAATTTCCGCTACTTCCGCTGGCAATACTGGATAATTTCATGTTTATTTCCCACTCTCATTCATTAAAATGGCTTTTTTTACCATTTGCCACCAATTATATTCTAAAAGAGTATCCCTCATTTCGCGTTTTTTGTCAAGAAAATTCGTTAATCTTCCTGTTTTCAAACAGGATGCCGCAAAGCCGCATCTCAAGTCACAAGTAAATATTCTTTTCTAAAAAATTATACCGTCTAAATCCTCTTCACTCATACCTATCTTATTTATTCATTCTTCCATTTTTATTTCTTAAGACTGTCTCTTATAACCATAAGCGGAAGATATCTTCACTTTAACAGATTATCCACCTGCTGCTCCAGTTGTATAATGTCCCCTGTATTTTCAATTACTTTGGCATATCTGGCGCGAAAAGCTTCTGCTTTACTCTGATTCTCAAATATGGTATTTATCTTCTCATCAGAATAGTTTCGTTCCCTTATAAGGCGCTTTCTCCTCTCCTCCTCCGGTGAAAACACATACCATACATCATTACAGATATATTCATAACCGGCTTCAATCATAAGTGCTGTTTCTACCACGAGATAAGGAAGCCTCTGTTCTTCCCCGTATCTTCTGATTTCTTCTTTCACGTAGCGGAGAACCTTAGGATGGGTTATTTCATTGATTTTAAGACGTTTCTCCTTATCGTCAAATACAATAGCAGCCAGCCTCCCCCGGTCAATTACTCCATCCTCTGATAGAATTTCTTTTCCGAAACAATCTACAATTTCCTGATAGCTGACTCCGCCGGGCTCCATCTGCTGCTTTGCTATACTATCTGTATCAAGAACAACTGCGCCATATTTTTCCTTAAGGATTTTGGCCACGAGAGATTTGCCGCTTCCGATTCCACCTGTTAATCCAATTACTTTCATTCCTTTTTCATTCCTTCCTATTTCAAATAACTAGGATTTGAGTTTCGCAATTACCTATCACTATCAAAATAATAGGTGAGCATCTATGAGTTCGATGATTTTTGAAATGAGCATAAGCTTACGGATCTGCCCTTTTTCTTACTTTGCTTCATACCAGTTAGCACCTTCTTTCACCTCGGTTTCTAAAACAACCGATAATTTGGCTGCACCTTGCATTTCCTCTGTCATAATCTTCGCTACCTGGTCAATTTCATCCTTATGGGTTTCTACTAGAAGTTCGTCATGAATTTGAAGAATTAGTCTGGAGCGGAGTTTTTCTTCCTTTAGTCTCTGATTTACCCTGATCATAGCAATTTTAATAATATCGGCGGCCGTACCCTGAATTGGTGAATTCATTGCCACACGCTCTCCAAAGGAACGTTGCATAAAATTACTGGATGTAAGTTCCGGTATCGGTCTTCTTCGTCCGAACAGTGTTGTGGAATATCCTTCTGCCTTCGCTTTGGAAACCAGTTCATCCAGATAAGCTTTCACCATCGGATAAGTTTCAAAATATTTTTCGATATAACGTTCCGCTTCTTTTCTTGTAATATTCAAATCCTGCCCTAAGCCAAAAGAGCTGATTCCATATACAATACCAAAATTCACTGCCTTCGCACTGCTTCGCAGTGCGGGTGTTACCTCTTCAAAGGGAACATGAAATACTTCGGATGCCGTAATTCTATGAATATCCCTTGCATCACGATAAGCGCCGATCAGTCTTTCATCTCCAGACATATGGGCAAGTACGCGCAGTTCAATCTGGGAATAATCCGCATCCAGAAATACATAATCCTCCTGCGGAATGAATACTTTACGGATCTGTCTGCCGAGCTCCACACGAATAGGAATATTCTGAAGATTTGGTTCCGTACTGCTAATTCGTCCGGTTGCCGTAATTGTTTGATGAAAACGCCCATGAATTCTGCCATCATTTTCAATATAGCCTGCCAAACCATCTGCATAGGTGGATTTTAATTTTGTAAGCTGCCTGTATTCTAAAATCATTTTCACAACGGGATGCTCTGCCTGAAGCTTTTCAAGAATATCAGCGGAGGTCGAATAGCCTGTCTTCGTCTTCTTTCCAAATGGAAGACGTAATTTTTCAAACAAAATTACACCCAGCTGCTTCGGAGAATTGATATTAAATTCTTCCCCTGCCAACTGGTAGATCTCCTTCTCCAGTCTTACAATTCCCACCTTGAGATGATCACCATATTCCTTCAAGGCTTCTTTATTCACCCTGATACCTCTTACTTCCATATCATATAAGGAATAAATCAGAGGCATTTCAATTGTTTCAAATAGCTGTTGCATTCCGGCATGATGAAGCAGATCCTGGAGTCTTTCTGCTGCCCGGTAGGCAATATAAGCACTATAGCAGGCATATTGTAAAAATGCCGTCTCTTTTTCTTCGATAGCTTCGGTTAAGGAGCTTTTACCAAGAAGATCTTCTCTGGAAGGAACGGTAAGTGCCAGATAATCCCTTGCGATATCGTCATAATGATAGGTATCGGTCAACGGATTCAGTAAATAGGCTGCTACGGAAACATCAAACAGATTATCCTTTTCACTTGCCGAAAGGTATTTTAGCTGCTCCTTTAATCCTATTACAGACAGAAGATATCCTACCCTGATAAGCTTTGCAACTTTATCACATAAATAATCTTCCGTAATAAAGCCACCGCATTTTATAAAATATATCTGTTTCTCCTCACTGCAGATCGATAACCCAAACAACTGTTTCTGATCCATTATCATCTGCAAACCGATCGGATGCTCACATTTTTCCTCTATCCTCCCAAAGATCCGATCCGCTTCCCCCAGATCTTCAACACTGCGGAAGGTTTCTTCCATACCTGTAGTATGATTTACCTCTTCCTTCTGGAAGCGCGATAATAAATTCTTAAATTCCAGTCGTTTGAACAAAAGATATACGTTTTCGTTATACATGTTGTCCAGTACGGCCTCTTCCAGTTTAAAATCGATATCACAATCGGTGCAGATCGTGGCCAGTTTTTTCGAGAGTACCGCCAGCTCTTTATTCTCTTTTAATGTGTTCGTTACTTTTCCCGGAGACATTTCATCAAGATGCTCGTATATATTTTCAATCGATTGATACGTTTCAATCAGTTTTCCCGCTGTCTTTTCTCCAATTCCAGGAACACCCGGTATATTATCGGAGGCATCTCCCATCAGACCCTTTAAATCAATAAATTGCTTCGGAGTTACATGATATCGTTCTTTTACATCCTTATCAAGATAATCCTCTATCTCGGTACCTGTCCGCTTTGTCTTTGGAATTCTGATTTTAATCTTTTCGCTTGCAAGCTGCAGCAGATCACGATCTCCTGATACCAGGGATACCAGATTTCCTTCCTTCTCCGCTCTGGCGGCTAAGGTTCCCAGTACATCATCGGCCTCAAAGCCAGGCTTTTCTATAATCGTGATATTCATGGCCTGTAAAACTTCCTTCATAACCGGTACCTGTTCTCTTAGTTCCTCCGGCATTCCTTTTCTGGTTCCCTTGTATTGTTTGAACATCTCATGACGGAAGGTTGGATGACTGGTGTCAAAAGCAACCGTCAGATAATCGGGCTTTTCCTCCTCCAGGATTTTGAACATAATATTTATAAACCCCAGTACTGCATTGGTGTGCTCGCCCTTTGAAGTCGTAAGCTCCGGTATTCCATAAAATGCCCTATTTAAAATACTGTGTCCGTCAATTAAAACTATCTTTTTATCCATCATATACTCCATTCTGCCTTTCTCCCGCTACTTAAGTGTTGGTTTCCTTCATTCCAACCTCCTTTTTTGCAGTAATCGGCTTTCCTTTATTTTGCCGGTCCCGGCGTTACACTTAAAAACCCCTGAAGATTGAAATAAGCCTGCTGCTGTTGATCCAGTATACCATAGGTTTTATTGTAATACGCTTTTTCAATCTGGAAATTCTTTTCTTCAAGATTATATTGATTTTCAATGCTCTTTTCAGCATAATGGATACCAAGGAAAAAAGCCAGCAATATTATCAATAAAATCAGGATAGCTTTTTTCTGGTAATATGTATATTTGATTCTGTTAATCTTATCCTGCGCTTTTTTCATTTTTAATTCCAAATCGCGTTTTAAATCAAAGGATACAATTCTATCTTCATCCAGCTGCTTCATTGCAATGTAAAGTCCATAATAAAATTCAAGCTCCTCCCTGCAATTTGAGCAGGAATTAATATGTCCGAGAAACTCCTCCAGCTCACTGATATTTAATTTGTTATTGATAAAGGGAGTGATCATACTCTGCGCTTTAATGCATGTCATATATTTTTGCTCCTTATCTTGTCGCAGTTATTTTCTTCTGGTTTTTCTAATTTCATACTTGAAATCTATATTTAATTATGTTAGAATAGTCCTCGTCACTAATGCGGATGTGGCGGAATGGCAGACGCAGCAGACTCAAAATCTGCCACATGTGAGTGTGTGAGGGTTCGAGTCCCTCTATCCGCAGTTTTCAGACAGTCCCGAAAGACTTTATTAAAGGCTTTCGGGATTTTTTTCTTCATAAGGTGATTATACTATCTCACTTTTGATTGCCCTTTGTTTAAACGCCACCTAAATTATGCCACAATTTTATATATATTACAACTCAAGCAAATAAGATTTATGAACAAAATGAATGCACCCCATATATGGATTTTCTGCAAAATAGACTGTTTAACAGTAAATTCCTATATGAGGTGCATTTTTGATGGAACAATAATACCTTATTATCATTACATTTTTCTCCATGTCAACTAATGTATGTTTTCCTGCCGCGATCTTCCTGTAATAAGCACAGATATTAAATATTCCAGCTACTATTCTTGTTTCTATTTCTCATCTTTGTTCTTTATCTTTTATTCTCTATCTTTTATTTTCTATCTTTTATTTTCTATCTTTTATTCTCTATCTTCTATTCTCTATCTTCTATTCTCTATCTTTTATTCTCTATCTTTTATTTTCTATCTTCTATTCTCTATCTTCTATTCTCTATCTTCTATTTTATTGTACCGATGATCTGCAAGTTTCCACCCTCTGATAGCATACTAAAGCAATTATCGGCCCATACCCCTTTCGATAATTTGATTTCTTTTGACATATCGGAACTTATTGTAATTCTATTCTCTTTTCCACTTGGATCAAATAGAAACAAATCTACCGAACCTCCATTTAGATCCGATTTTATATTAAGTAACAGAGTTTGCCCATCTTCTGCTTTAAAATGTCCTGATCCGGATATGATTTTGCTATCGTTATACTTAAGGTCAATCACAACATCTCCTGTTTCTTTTTTTGTATCTTTTTTATCTCCTGCTTGTTCGGGTACCGTATTGACGTTGAATATCCCACTTACTTTCCTAGCGAGTATAATCATATCTATCCTATCTTCCGGTAAATCGTTTAGAGTAATTCCCTTGTTTCCAGTAAATGACAGGATTGTTTTTATTATGGTTCTATCGCTTGTAATAAAGGCAATTTAAAATCACCTTTCAGAGACGATGTAAATTCTAATGTTTTATTGCCATCGTTCTCCTTCACTTCCTTTGTATCCTCTAATTTCTTATCATCCTTCTTATCCTCTTCCTTTGTATCCCCTAATTTCTTGCCATCCTTCTCATCCTTTAGAAATGTTATATTACCTTTGATATTCTTAATACCCATATCACCTTCCGCAATAATGTAAATGTAATAGGCACCTGTTTCAGGAATCTTATTCGTCCAACGAATAGGTTTGTTGGGTGTTGTTGTAAAATTAAGCCTTATTGATTTATTCATCTGCGTATAAATATAGTTAGCTGAAAGGCTAGGTACTACATTGTCTTGCTTTTTATCTTCTGTATTGTTAAACACCCCAGGCATCTTAAGAGGTAATCGACCCTTATTAACCAACTTATCAATATTTTCAACAGAATATTTTTCTTTTGTATAAAGAAACATGACAGCACCGTTTCCTTCCCAATTCAGATCAGCCTTAATTAATTCATTCTTTTTTAAATTGTATTTTCCATAAGTTTTAACGTATAGTTTACCATTGGTTTCAGGTATATTAACAATCAAATCATGATTGTCATTGTTTTCTTCAGATGAAATAATCTTTGCTTCAATTTTTTGTGTACCATTAATTGCATCCGATTTCGATTCATATTTTGTAACTACACTCCAAAGACCCTTACTTAATGATAAAGCAATATTATCATTATAGTTATCAGAAGGATTACTCTGAAAGGCAATCTTACCTTCCGGCGATACAATATATATTGCAAGGTTTCCTTGGCTCAAGTCATATGAAATGCTTAAATTCATTGTGGATGGTTTATCGACATAAAACACCCTTCTCTCATAAAACTTTTTATCTACAGAAGAATAAAAGGAAGAATCAAACGGCAGTATCTTAAAATCGTCTCCGACATCCGCCATATCTTTGTAAACATCTGAATTTGCGTACATATATTTTATTCCTAAAGTATTTGTTATTTCTTTTTCACTAATGGTCTCATACAACTGAAACTTTTGCTTTTTCTCTTTGTATAATACTTGTATCCATTTTAGTTTCTCCGCAAGTTGTTTCTGGTATGTGTCAGCTTCAATGCCCGTCGACTTTGCCCATTTTCCGCTTAATGCATATGCTCCAACTGAAGTATTTGAGACGGGTAATATATTTGCTATATCACTTGCCGTGACTGAGGAAGCGTTATTCATTTCTTCATTATTAGCTGTTTTTGCTTTATAATCTGCCGTATCAGCATAAGCTACTGTAAACATAGCCCCTGTGCTAAGTATAAAAGCGAAAAGGATCGATAAACAAGTCGCCAATCTTGATTTTGTTTTATATTTCATAATAGCCCCCAACCTTTCCTTCATAAACTTCATATTCTCTACCAATGTAAGTGAAACCGAAGGATTGTGATATATGCCCCCCAGCTCAAGTGAATGGATCAGCGTATCACCATATACTCTTTTCTCTTGAAAGGTAAGTTTTTTAATTACGGCTTCATCACAGGATAGTTCACAAGCTTTATTAATTTCTCTGTTTATGAAATATACAATAGGGTTAAACCAATGAATGGAAAGAACAATCTGTACAAACCATTTATAATAAATATCCAATCGCATGAAATGCGTCAATTCATGCATAAAAATATATTTTAATTGAGGGGTATTCTCAATTTGCTTCTCTGGTAATATAATCATAGGTTTCATAAGCCCGATTAACATCGGTGAAGTAACCCCAGTGGTGGTTAACAGGGGAATTCGCCTTTTCACTCCGGACAAATCGCAGATATCATCATATATTCGTAGAACTTCCTGATCAGAGATTAATCGAGAATTCTTTTTCACCAATCTTACATATTGATGATAGCAGAATACTTTTTTTGCTATTAAAATAAGGCAAACGATCAACCAAATCAGTCCCATATACGATGATAACAGAAGAAGAATGTCTGAAATAGCTTTTGTTGGAACAGTAGCTATCTGTTTTGCTATTTCTGTATCTTGTTTTTCAGGTATTTCCAGTGGACTCTGCTGTGGTACTTCATTATTATTGTTATTCGTCAGTATCTCAGTTGGAGCTGAAATAGAAGGTGGATCATTCACTATGACGGAAGAAGGTTTCTCCCTCTGAATTATCATATCACGGCTGACCGAAACAGGTAATCCTATCGGTAGAGCAAATCTTACTAATACGATAATCCATATATAGTAATACCATTTTTTTACTAAACTTAACCTGAACGAAGGGCTTTAGCATTACCAGAATAAGTGTTATGAGAGAACCCGAAGCTGAAAGTAATAAAATAGATTTTGCAATATCATTCCACATTTTCGTTTTCTCCTTTTTTCCAAAACTGTTTTAATTCATCAATTTCGTCAGGCTGAATATAATCCTGCTCAAAAAGAGAAGCAACAAGCTTTTTTGCATTTCCCCGATACATTTTTGTAAGAAAACTTCTCGTCTGTGCCTCAACATATTCTTTTTCTGTAATGGTCGGGAAATAATAATACATTTCTCTTTTTTCTTGAATTAACGCTCCCTTTTCTGTCAGCCTGTGAACAAGAGTACGGATTGTGGATTTATCCCATCCTGTTTCTTTTGAGATAACTTCACTGATATAAGCCGATGATATCGCTTCATTTTTACTCCATAACACCTTTAAAACTACTAATTCCGCTTCTGATATTTTTTCAATTACACTCATATTCATATTCTCCCTTCGCGTTACGATTGTAACGCATCTATATGTTACAACTGTAGCGCGAATATGTCAATACCTCTAGCATGATTTTCCATAAATTTTCCATGAAATTTCCATAAAAATTAGTTGTATATCTATTCAATTTTAGTATTAAGGTTAACTGTGTAAAATAAGGAAAGTTAACCAAAAGAATAGATATGCAACTATATGTAATTTGATATGAGCGTAGCTATATTAATTTGATGCAGACCGGGCCACCCATGATTACCTGTATTTGGTATTCATGGGTGGTTAAAGGCAAGTCCAAGTGAATATTGATACACTCATATCCATTTTTATAGCCTGAGGAGGGCTTTTATCAGGCTAATCATTCGATTTTGATACGGAAACACCAAATATGCTCTTTTTATTATTCCCGATTACCGTAATTACACATTCCTGTTTTATGTTCAGATCATCATTATAAGCTGTAATCGTTGCCTGTCCATTATATTTCGCTGTGATTACACCCTTTTTATCAACCTTTGCTACCACCTCATTGTCACTTTTAAAATAAATGGGATTATTATTCTCATTATTTAGCATATAATGATAGGTTTCTTTCACCTTTAAGGTATTACTTTTTAATGCATCCATTTGAATATTATAAGCACTAGGTAAAAGAAAACTGCCTTCACTGTTGTCTGATTTGATATAATCCGTATTGGAGAATATCTCTCCTGCTGCAATGTAATTATCATATGCCTTGGTTTTATGATTCCCATAAGATTTACTTGCTAATGTTTCCTTCGATTTTAGGAAATACATTTCCGGTACATAATAATCACCCCAGGTCGTGTCAACACAATACCATTTTCCATCCAGTTTCACAAGGTTCCAGGTATGATCATCAATAGAACTGTTAGCAATGCCAGCAGAACCGTTGATACATCTGCATTCCAGTCCCAGCTTTGTGGCTAAGGCACAATATAATGCAGAATATCCGCCGCAAACCGTTCCTTCCTCTGTTAGTCCACTATAGGCTGATATATTTTCGAAATCATGGCTGTAACATACATTACTAAGAACCCAACAATAGGCCCAATAAGCCTTTTGATAATCATTTGTAAACAATTTTGTATTATCAGCGATATCTTTATTCATTCTATCCGAAATAGTTTTCGCCTCATCGGCTGTTTCAAAATAGGTAAATTTATATTTCACTAAAACAGTGCCATCCTTACAACTAGACGCATCAATTGAGTAGCTGCTCAGCATCGCAATTTTATAAGAAAAGGGTATTACGCTGCTCTGATACGTATAATTTAATTCCTGCAAATCTTTCATATAATAAACTTGAGGATCTATATCAGAAGCCGGAAGCATTTCACCTGAATAAATAACATCCGCTTCACTATCCATGCGGGAAATTAACAGGTTTAGTAAAATTCTATTGTCCTGTTCTGATGATACATAATAGGTTTTAACCCCTTGATACGATATCCTCTGATTGAATATGTATGCCTTTGCGTTACTGGAAAAAGTAGCAGTAAAAAGTATTATTAAGGTCATAGCTATCGATATTTTTAGTTTCATTATACTTATCTCCTTCTTTCGTTAGTTTACAATTATTTGGAATTATATACCTAATTATGGTATATTGCAACAGCTTTTCAGGTTTGATTGTCAAGTAATAAGATTACAATTCATCACATTTTATTTCTCAATTACGTGATTTCGTATACAATTTACCCCTACACCCACTTCATTGCTATGATTAGCCAGTCAAAAGCAGGTACAGGTTATGAAGAAGGATATAAGTGTATATATATTCATACGATAAATGAATTTCAGGCTTATGTCTGGCTAATCCTCACTATGAATAAGAACTGGATTTTGACGCGATTTAGTTTATTCATTTCTTGATCAGACGATGGCAAAGAATGATGGTATGTAAAGGGACTGTCCTCACGAACAGTCCTTTGCTTTAAAAATATTTTTTATTTCCCCACAAGTTACTTTTTTTCAAATCCAAATATTCATTATAGGCGCGTTCGAGGATCTGCTTTTCATTGGAAAATTTTAACATATGATATGCTTCATGAAATTTGTAATAACCTGAATCCATAAAAAACTCTTCCCTTTGTGGTTTGCTGTAATAGCTATCAGACATCATTAAATACCAATGAACATCCTTTAATACTGTATTCTGTGGAGTGCTGAAAGAATACTGGCTTTTTCCGATATACTTGATAATGGAAGCATTCGTTCCTGCTTCCTCTAACACCTCGCGTACCGCAGTCTCTTTATATTCTTCACCTTCTTCAACGGTCCCTTTCGGTAGCACCCACCCTTCATACTTATTCTTATAATTTTTATACAGTAATAAAATCTTTCCTCTGAATATAACTACACCACCACAGCTCGTTGCTTCTACCATCGCAATTCCTCCTGCTTTTTGGTGTATCAACCATACTAAGTAGAAGTATACATCAAGATCACGATGTTTTCAACCTATTATTGTTGAAAATAAGCATTGAATATCTGCTTTGCAATTGGTACAGCATAATCACTTCCTGTTCCGGCATTTTCGACAATTATACTGACGACTATTTCCGGCGCGTCCAAGGGAGCATATCCGACAAACCAAGCATGTGCTTTTCCACTGCTATTATCTGCAGAACCTGTCTTGCCGGCAGCTTTTTGTTTCATGTCCGCCAGTTTCGTAGCAGTTCCGTCTGTAACCACTAATCGCATCATCTTCCCAATATAAGCGGCTTCCTTCGTAGACATCGGTTTGGATATGATTTTGGGCGAGAACTTCCTGACCGTACCCTGCTGTGCATTCTCAATGCGGTCTACTACATAGGGTTTTATCATAATGCCGCCGTTCGCGATAGCTGCGGTTATCATAGCATTATGAAGAGGCGTTATTAGAGTATTACCCTGTCCGATAGCCGTCTGCATCAGCTCTTTTGTTCCGGAAGTGCCTTTCTTTAAAGTAAAGCGGCTGGGGTTACTCTCCATTTCAATTGGCAGGCTGCTGTTAAACATTAGTTCATTACACAAAGCATAAAAATTATCCATGTTTAAGTTCTTTCCTATATTTGCATAAGATGTATTACAGGATTTCGCAAAAGATTTTGGCAAATCCAAATTTCCATGTATCTTATTATTATGGCAATGGATTGTCATATCTTCATATTGTATTCTTCCGTTACAACGATACCGGTATTTCGAATAGGAATTGGGATTCTCTCTGATATACTCCAAGGATGTTAAGATCTTAAAGGTAGAACCCGGTGGATACAAGCCCTGTGTTGCACGGTTAATAAGCGGTGATTCTGCTCCTTTATCCGCCAACAATTCCTCCCATATTTTATCTACTTTATTAGGATCATACGAAGGCTTTGATACCATAGCAAGGATTTTACCGGTGGATGGCTCCATAGCGACAACTGCTCCACGATTATTACCGAGTGCATCGTAAGCAACTTTCTGAAGTTTGGAGCTTAGCGTTGTTACCACATTATCTCCCGGGCTTTTTTGCGCAATCAGATCATTATACATAATCTCAAAAGCATTCAGATTAGAGGTTAACAGACGAATGTCCTCTGCCTCTTCAATTCCTGTCTTTCCCTTCGAGCATCTTCCGACGATCTGGGCAAATACCTCCCCAAATGGATAATTTCTTATTTCATTTCCATCCTCATCAACGATTGTTTTGGCTAAAACCTCTCTGTCTGCCGACAGAATTTCTCCGCGAACCACACGTTCAGATAAAATCGCCTGCCTCTTATTATACGCATTGTTAATGACCTCATTGCTTCTGAATACTATAAAATAAGTAAAATATCCCATCATAAGTACAATAAGTCCCAGAAAGATATACAAAATATTAAACGCTGCCTTTTTTGGATCTTTATTTGGATTAATTTTCATTGCATATCCTCCGTTCCTTCAGCTGCTTTTCGGCTCCTTCCGGTTCTGTTCGTATTTTTTCTGCCGCTCTTTTCTCTCATATAAATACCCTGCAAAAACATAAACATAATAACTGTCATAAGGACGGAACTTCCTCCCTTACTCACCAAAGGAAGTGTAACACCTGTCGACGGAATAAACTTTATTACTCCTCCGATCGATAATACTACCTGGAACGCGAACATCACCGCAAATCCAATCGCCAGCAAATGGTAGAAAGCGTCCATCTGCTCCAGGGAAATATTAATCATCATTACAAAACAGCTTACAAATATTAAAATAATACATATTGCAAACAATCCGCCTAACTCTTCCGATATAGCCGAAAAGATGAAATCACTATCTACAACCGGTATATTGGTCGGAAGTCCCCTGTTAATTCCCATCCCAAACCATCCTCCGGTACCAATCGCAAAGAGGGATTGTGTAATCTGGTATCCTTCTTTATCAATGTATTTGAAAGGGTTCTGCCAAGCTATCACCCTGACTCTGACATGACTAAATAATTTATATGCAATAAATGCGGCAAAACTTCCGCCAAACAGCCCTGAAAACAGGTAAATCGGCCGGCCGGTAGCAGCATAGAGCATAAATACATATGTGATAAAGAAAATGAGAGCGCCTCCCAGGTCCTTTTGAAACACCAGAATTAGTACATTTACCGCTGCCATAACAGATATTAGAAGAAGCTGCTTTAAATGAATACTTTCCCGCAGCAAAGAAGCAATCGCAAATACAAATAAAAGCTTTACAAACTCTGAGGGTTGAATACTGACACCATAAATGCTAAGCCAGTTGGTTGCTCCAAAGCTGGTTTTGCCCATTATCAAAACAATCAGCAAAATAACAATCCCTGCTCCACCATAAATCCAGCCAAATTCCCTCAGCCGCTGCAGTTTTATGATAAGATAAGGAACAGCCAGACCAATCAGAAATGCCCCTGCAACAATCATAACCTGCCGTTTCGCAACATCAACGGATAATCTCGTAAGAACGATAAAGCTTACGGAAAGCAGCAAAAGCATATTTCGTAAAAGAAGTCTGGAATGCTTTGGATATATTATTCTGTAAAGAACAAGCACCAATACAAATAGTAGAACTTCTTCCGCATACAAAATGACAAGCTTCATACTCTGCAGCTGCAGAGTAAGGGTTGCATAGCCCACAAAGTGAATCAGGAATATAATCGTTGTCAGAATGTCATAAGCTTTATTCTGCTGCAATTTATTTCTATAACTGAACACCTTAAAGCTATAAAAAGTATAGATACCGATCAGCAATATCATCAGATATTGGATCAGTTCAACAATCAAATTCATAAATTCACCTGCCTTAGGGATAAATAATTCTTAACTTCGTAAATCATATAGTAATCTTCCTCCTGCCATTAGGCAGCTCCGGTTGAAAACGATATTCCTATTCTCCTATTCCACCCCGCGTTTAAAATGACCCGTTGTATATTCTGTCAGACAATCGGAGGCTTCTCCTCCCTTATAATATGCTTCCAAAAAAAGCTCTGTTATTGCTTGCGTCTCCTTCGCAGTCTCAATCGTAAAATCCAGCCGGATATTAGCCGGTTTCAGGTTCTTCACCTCTTCCGCCTGCTTATGCAACGCGAGGGGCAGACCATTATAAATATAATTATAGCAGCCTCTGCAATTGGTCTGAATATAAAATTTTCTGCCCAAACGATCCGTTATGCAACCGGCATTATTCTGCGCATTTTTGCGGCAGCCTTCCGTACTTTCGAAGAGACATTGCGCCGAAATCATAAGCGGAAGGTAGCCATATACCAGAAAATCACACTCCTGTGTTCCCAACTGTCCCAGTTCCTGACAGTTTAGTTCAAGCGGGGCGGTAAATCTGGTAATTTTATTCTCCCTCCAAAAAAATATCGCTTCGCGGTTAAAAACATACATATTATAATTTAGAATAATCTCTTTGGATGAGCCTTCCTCTTTTGATAACGCCTGAACCAGTGATATTTCTTCAAGATTTCTCACAACAAATCCACTTATCCATTTATTATTCCCCAATTTACGCAAATTCTTTTCCAAATCTTCAAAGATAGCCAGTCTGCAGACAGGCGGCAGCAATAAATATGTCTTTTTGCCTGCATTACCTGCCATTTCTGCCATTTTGGGTAATAACTGTCCATCCAATCTATCGTAATCTACATATATTGTGTTTATTTCCTCATATCTTAATACCGCTTCAAATTGCTCCTTTGTCTGAACCGATACTGTCATACCATAGGAGCTTGCAGGTATTTCTTTATCAGCATTCTCCTCCCTGTAATCCTTCGACTGTTCGATACAATTATATGCTGTTTCCTTTAAAATGATATTTTCACGACGATAATGTGCTTTTACTGTCTCGGACAGTTTTTGTACAGCCTCTCGTCGAATTTCATTTAACCATGCAACCGGTACGAAAATCTTATCATCCGCTTCTACAGTCAAATCCTTGAAATAATACATGGTATCGCCTGTTTTCATGAGCGGCAACGCTAATTTTTCCTTTGTCATAGGCTGTTTAACGGCCTCCTGCACAATATCCTGATAGACTGTTACGCTATCTTCACCCAGAGTAACACAAAGACGCAGTCTTTCCCTCAGTCTGGCTGTCAGGCAGCCTTTTATTCCTTGTTTTTTATCTTCTTCCAGATATAATTTTGATAAGCGGTTCAACAATTCATTATTTCTCGTACGATAGACCAGATTACCAATCTTTATCAAAGGCGCTGTCTTTTGAATGGAATGCTTCTGTGTGGATTTATCAGCTCTTTCTGCTGCCTTTGTCCATTTACCTGTTATTGTTTGTATGGTTTCTCCCTGATTATGCGCATCCTTGATGGTAAATTCATATCCTTCTTCCTCTCCCATCCTAATCTCCAGGATATCCTGTGCATGAAGCTTCTCTTTCAACCGTATAGAAACTTCACGTCCTTTCACGGCTGTTACCTCACCGACGCACACACCGCTATGGTTCGGCCTGCTAAGAGACATCATTGCTTTTCCATGATAGGAGTTACCATATCCTCTTGAGAAGCCGCCCCTGTTATAGATATCCTGCAAGAGCAGCATATCTTGTGCAAACTCCCTGCTCTTGAGACTCGAAAAATACTTTTCCTTACCTTCATCCAGATATAAATCAGTATATTTTCGATAAAGAGAGGAAACTAAAGCCGCATATTCCGGACGTTTCATCCTTCCTTCGATTTTAAAGGAATTAATTCCGGCTTCTATAAGCTCGGGAATGTTTTCCAGTGTGCAGATATCCTTCGGACTAAGCAGATATGCTTCCCGCTCTTTTGATAGTAGCTTATTCTCCGTATAAAACCGGTAGGGCATTCGGCAAGGCTGTGCACATCGGCCGCGATTACCACTGCGTCCTCCGATCATACTGCTCATAAGACACTGTCCGGAATAACAGTAGCATAACGCTCCATGTACAAAAGTCTCGATCTCCAGATCCGTATGCTTCCTCATTGTATTAATTTCAGCAAGACTTAGCTCTCTGGAGGTAACAACTCTCGTAACCCCATAATTTTTTAATAGATCTGCCCCCTGGGCCATAGTAAGTGTCATCTGTGTACTGGCATGGATCGGTAGTTCCGGAAAATTCTGATGGATGAAATACATGACCCCGACATCCTGCACGATAACTGCGTCTAGCCCCTGTCTATAATATTTGTCCAGGAAGGAGTATAGTCTGCCGCTCAATTCTTTTTCCTTAAGAAGGGTATTCACTGTCAGATATAGTTTTTTCCCTCTGATATGAGCTTCATCAATCGCTCCAAGCAAAATATCTTCGCTTAGATTATCTGCATAGGCTCTGGCTCCGAAGCTGCTGCCTCCGATATAAACCGCATCGCATCCAGCATTCATGGCTGCCTTCATTCCCTCGTACGATCCTGCCGGTGCCAATATCTCAATCTTATTCTTCATTACTGCCTCCCACTATTTCTACCGCTTCTACACAATAGATTGAAAAAGCTGTCCATAGCTTACTGCAGCTCCAATTTCCGGATTTGCGCAGTATATCTGGACAGCCTGATTTTATATTTCTATCGTTTTTCTGCATCCTGTAATTCCGTTTCCAAGCGAACGATCTTTTTCTGTGCTTCATAAAGTTCTTTTCTCAAATCCTGTATATCCTTATCCGCGGAAGCAAGCTTTGTCTGCGTTATTACCATCTCATGCTTCAAATCGAATATTTCTCTGTTTTTACTCTCACTCTCTGACTGGATATCCTTAAGCTTGTCCCTGCTCTTGAAATAATCATCTGCTATATTAATCTGCATTAAGATGTTTTTTAATTCGGCATCCAGGAACTTATAAGCATCTTTATTACGGAATTCTATGTGCTTGCTGTTGATATAGGAAGCAATTTTGTGCAGATACTCTTCTCCTTCATAACCACTTATCGTATATCTCTTATTGTTTATTATAACTTCAATATCATGATATTGATTCATGTTTCCTGCCCCCTAACAAATCATAGCTTGCACTGATATCCATATTATAACGGAAGCAACGTCTATTTACAAGTAAATACCTGTAAATTATCAGAGTCCGATATGCTTATATGCAAGTTCAGAGGTTACCCTCCCTCTTGGTGTACGAAGGATCAAACCATTCTGAACCAAGTAAGGCTCATATACCTCTTCAATCGTACCGACATCCTCACCTATCGTTGTTGCGATCGCTTCAATTCCTACCGGACCACCGCCGAATTTCTCAATCATTGTCACTAATATCTCCCTGTCTATATGATCCAGTCCTAATTTATCCACTTCCAGCAAATCCAGTGCAAAACCAGCTACCTCACTGGTAATCCTGCCATCATATTTTACCTGAGCAAAATCACGTACTCTTTTTAGCAGCCGGTTTGCCAGTCTTGGAGTACCTCTTGAACGGTGCGCCAGTTCCACAGCACCTTCCTCCTCTATTTCAACCTGAAGCACCTGCGCGGATCTTATAATAATTTTCTTCAAATCCTCTATGGTATAAAAATCCAGTCGGCTTACCACACCAAAACGGTCACGAAGCGGCGGTGTCAGCATACCGGCTCTTGTTGTAGCTCCCACCAGGGTAAACTTAGGAAGATCCAAGCGGATCGATTTTGCGGCGGAGCCCTTACCGATTACTATATCTATCACAAAATCCTCCATAGCCGGATACAAAAGCTCCTCCACCTGACGGTTTAACCGGTGGATTTCATCCACGAACAGTACATCACCCTCCTGAAGATTATTAAGAATTGCCGCCATCTCACCGGGTTTTTCGATTGCAGGCCCCGATGTTATCTTAATATTTACTCCCATTTCGTTGGCAATAATTCCTGCCAGGGTAGTCTTTCCAAGTCCTGGAGGTCCAAATAGCAGTACATGATCCAAAGTTTCTTTTCTTTGCTTGGCAGCCTCTATGTAAACCTTCAAGTTTTCCTTGATTTTTGCCTGCCCGATATAATCCTCCAGCAGCTGGGGCCGCAGTGAGCTCTCCAGTTTACTGTCTTCCTCGGTAAATTCAGTTGTAATCATACGCTTTGCCATAAATCTCTCCAGTGCAGATTACGAGATCCATCTGCAATTTTCTTATCATTTATAATATTACATCTTTTTCAAACACAGCTTTAATATTTCTTCCGAAGTCATATCCGGAGTAATATCAATCTGGTTTACAATTTTAAGTGCATCCGATCCGGTATAGCCAAGTACGGTAAGTGCGGCAACCGCTTCCTCTTTTTTATTGTAGATTGCATTGGCACCGCCCTCCTCTGCCTGATTTTGCAGTCGTTTTTCAAAAGCTGTCTCAAGCTTGAATTTATCCTTCAGCTCCAGAATTAATTTACCTGCTGTTTTATTTCCGATCCCAGGAGCTTTCGCAATTGTCTTGACGTCTTCTGCAAGCACCGCAAACCGAATATCATCTGCTGAAATGACGGATAAAATACCCAGTGCTCCCTTCGGTCCGATACCGTTAACCGTAATCAGCAGCTTAAACATCTCCAGATCATCCTTGGTAAGAAAACCAAAGAGATTAATTGCATCTTCCCTTACATGAAGATAGGTATAAATCTTAATTGTACTGCTCCTCCCCGGTAGCTTCCCGATGGAAGAGGCAGGAAGATAAACTTCATATCCTATATTTCCCACTTCAAGCACTACATAATTTTCTTTTATTTCAGCAAGTTCACCTTTTAAATAACCAATCATAAAACTCCCCGTTCTGCCGCAGTGACTTTGGCATTGTATTAGAATTACATACCTTCAATTTCATTCACTCATTCCTCCTGATCCGGCAGTCTCTCAAAATGTCCGTGCGCAATATTTAACCTGCCTTCCTTCAGATAATTCAATACCTCAAAAGCCGTTATACCCAGTGCTTCTGATACCTGAAGTGCATTGCTGTTCGGATATTCCTTCAGATAAGCCTCTATATCATCAAAATGGTCACTGTCAATCTGTCTGCATGCCTCACAGGTATATGCCTTAAAACGTGAAACAAATACCTTATGACAATGCTTACAAACATTCGTATACATAGGTAATTCCTCCTTATAACAGCCTTCGCTTATCTCCATTCTCTAACAGAAAGCCTGTGTATCCTATTGGCGGCACAAATCAGAAAAGAATAAAACGCTCCTGCTCAATGCAAATTTAGTCGTATCTTACATTAAAGTTGAAAACAGGTTCAAAAATCTCTGGTATAATTTTATAATAAAAGGTCTGTTCTTCCACTCTTCATAAGTTACCTCATGACACTGATCCATTGTTTTCTGCAGATCCTCCTTAATCGTGTTGATCGTTTTTCTGTCACAGATCCATACACCGCATTCATAATGCAGATAAAAGCTGCGATAATCCATATTGATGGTTCCGACAATACCGCAGTCCTCATTAATAATTGTCTTTGCATGAATAAACCCGGGTGAATATTCGAAAATACGGACACCTGCCTCCAGCAGTCTTCCATAATTATAGTTTGTCAGTATCTTTACATTCTTTTTGTCAGGAATAAACGGTGTTATAATACGTACATCAATCCCGCTGGAAGCTGCCGTGATCAAAGCATCTCTGATGTCATCTTCAATTATAAGATAAGGTGTGGTAATATACAATATTTTCTTAGCATAATAGATTGTCTGCTTATATATATTCTCAACCGGATTTCTCGGATTATTGGCCGGTCCGTCCGATACCACCTGACAGAATGTATCACTTTCTTCAAACTGCTTTGTAGGCCGGAACGGAGTATAATCCATCGGTTCTGTATTTCCAGAAACCTCCCACATCTGCAGAAAGGTAACCGTCAGACCCCAGACTGCATCACCTTCTACTTTTATCGCATTATCCTTCCAGATACCAAAACGATGAACGAGGTTAACGTATTCATCTGCCAGGTTCATTCCTCCGGTAAATCCTACATTTCCATCCA
This sequence comes from Bacillota bacterium, assembly GCA_023418475.1. Taxonomy (GTDB): domain Bacteria; phylum Bacillota; class Clostridia; order Lachnospirales; family Lachnospiraceae; genus Mobilitalea. The sequence continues at coordinate 6,657 of JAEZZO010000044.1, read as the reverse complement.
CTACTATAATTTTCTGATGTGATCGGTAATTCATATAGAGCTTATCGGTGTACTTATGGACCGGGTTAAAAATACGTACCTCAAAGCCTTCGCCTTCCAGGCTTCTTTTGAAGTTCGTAGGCGTACGAAGCATCGCTCCGAAATCGTCATATAAAAAGAGAACCCTTACACCCTCCCTGATTTTCGTCAATAACCTTTCATGCATCTTATCCCACAGTACCCCTTCTCCAACAATAAAAAAATCAATCAGGATAAAGCTTTTCGCCTTTTCAATCTCTTCAAAAATTGCTTCAAAAGTATCTTCCCCCATGGGATAGTAATCAATTTTGTTATTTTTATACAAAGGAAATGAATTAGATTCCAGATACCTTGTCATCCTGCTCTTCGTCGGATATTGCTCAAAGAACTTTTTCATAACCTCCTCATCAAATTCCAGAAACTCAGAGCCTCTTTGTAGCTTCTTTAAGATGCTCTGATCAATCTTCTTACGACGCGTATTCCCCCATAGCATAAACATAATATGTCCGGTAATCGGAAATAACGTAATGATACAGATCCAGCTAACTTTATAGGATGCATTCCGGTTATCATTAACCAGACCGATTACAACAATTATACTTAAAATCTGAATGACAGAATAAATATAAATCGTATAGCCTTGAAGCAGATACGACAGATAAATAATTAAAATAAACTGTGCCAGAACGAGGAGTCCTACCAATGCCGCTCTTAAAAATCCGCTTAAATAACCCTTTATTGTACCGGATACTTCTACTCTTAAATCTTTACTCAATTCCAGAACACCTTTTTTACTGATTTTCTCCCTTAAGTCGCTAAGTGCCGCTTCTCTCTTGCCAACCTTCATCGAAGGGAATGCTTTTAACAAACGAATATGGGATCTTTGCGTTTTAATGTTCTGATAGCGCTTCAGGAATTCTTTCATCTTGGCTTCAATTTCCGGTCTTAATTCCTTTAATTCCGGAAAACTATTCAATTTGCCCGGCTTAGAATTATGAATTTTTGTTTCGAATTTATACTTTACCTCTGTAAACAATCCCTGCATTCTTATATCAGAGAATTTTCCGATTAATTCTTCACCGGTTCCATAGATTTTTGTGGTGCTCACATAATCCGTCATATCCTGCCGCAAATCATTTAGTTTGGCCAGTATCTTATCCAGCTTGATAGACGAAATGATTGCTGAGACTGTATCCAAAGTAAAAACCGGAAATATAATATAACCCAATATTTCACCTGTTCTCCTGGGAAGTGCACCGATTAAATAATTGATACCAGGCTGAAACAGATGGAGCATCAAAAGCGTTAACATTCCCCAGAACAATGAAACCGGAAGACATATTCTTCCTTTTAGATTGAAGGGCAGATTGCTGTAATCCCACCATCTGGTGTGAAAAACCATCTCCATGACTGCAGAGGTAAGGTATTCCAGCAGGGTTGCCAGAATGACACCGCCTAAAAATGCAAGTAAAAAATCATTTCTTACATTCCAGAACGCAAGAAAAATAACCAAAGCTCCGCTGCCATAAATTGGAATAATCGGTCCATTTAAAAAACCTCTGTTGATAAAGGTTTTTCTCTTAAAGGAAACCAGACAGCTTTCATAAACCCAGCCAAAGACTCCATATAAGATAAAAATGTAAAACAGATAGTAAAAATCATAATGGAACAATTTCAAATCCCACATCGGTTATCACCTCTTCGCATTCTTCAAGTATTTCACTGCAAGCCGCGTATGTGCTTACCAGTTTTATCTATAACGAGAAGTATAGCACAACGTCTTCACAAGTACAGTAAATTTTTTTTGTTTTAATAGTAATTTAATAGTTTCATAAGTCAGATTTAGGTGTTTTCATAATCTTTATCCTGTGCTACAATAACACCTGGGAACAGGAGACGTTAATGATATCCCGAAGGAGGGGCCTTATGCTTACCAGAGAATTTGCGTTGGAACAAATTGACTGTTATCCCTTTGAAAACGATTATGATATTAACAAAGTTATTTTTTTTGATATTGAAACAACCGGTCTCTCAGCAGATACTTCCTATCTTTATCTGATTGGCTGTGCATATTATAAAGCGTCCCGTTATCATATTATACAATGGTTCTCGGAAGGAATTGAGGAAGAACGTATCATAATTTTATCTTTTATTGAATTTTTAAAAGATCATGATGTATTAGTGCATTATAACGGTTCAGGCTTTGATATTCCTTATCTCCAACGAAAATGTGTTTCATTGCATCTGGAGGATCCGTTTATTCATATCATCAGTATTGATCTGTACAAAAAAATAATGCCTTATAAAAAGCTGCTGAAATTAGACAGCCTGCGGCAAAAATCAATCGAAGCTTTTCTGAAAATCAAAAGAAAAGATACCATGAGCGGCGGCGATTTAATTTCTGTATACCAGCAGTATTTAGGCAAAAAACGCCTTGAAATACTCAGAAACCAAAGATTATCGGACTATACTTCATCCTCATCATCAGAAGCCGATAATCTGTTTGGGCAACTGCTTCTGCACAATGAAGATGATATAAAAGGTCTGCTTCTTATCAGTCCCATCCTTAACTACATTGATTTATTTGAAAAACCCTATCGAATTCTACAAGCATATGTTGAACAGGAGCATCTGCGTATCCGTTTTGAAATTGCCTCCTCGGTGCCGGTTGAGATAAACTATACGAATGATTTTGTACATTTTACAGCCTTCCGCCAAACAGCAGTTCTGACGGTCGAAATTTATAATGGGGAATTGAAATATTTCTATGAAAACTATAAGGATTATTATTATCTGCCGGCTGAGGATTATGCAGTTCACAAAACTCTTGCAGCTTATGTCGATAAAAATCACCGAGAAAAAGCAAAACTTTCTAACTGTTACAGAAAAAAGCAGGGTATCTTTGTGCCTCAATATGAAGCGGTAATAACTCCCTGCTTTCAATTTTCCTACCACGATAAAATAACCTTTGTTGAAATACATACTGATTCTCTACTTCAGGAACATAAATTAGAACTATATGTAAAGCATCTGCTGAAGTATCTAATGGGTAAGAAAAATTAATTATTATCCGGTACGGCTTATCTTAGCCAAAAAAACCTCTTTGCCCCGGTGTGTCATATATTACCCAAAAGCCCTTTTCAGGTTGTATAGATGGATAAGAAAAAAGGGCTTCCCGAAACACTTCGGAAAGCCCAGTTTTTATTATTGTTCCTGAGAAATGATTTCTTTTTTGTTGTAAGAGCCACAAGCCTTACATACTCTATGAGGAACCATAAGTTCTCCACATTTGCTGCACTTAACTAAATTAGGAGCACTCATTTTCCAGTTAGCTCTACGGCTATCTCTTCTAGCTTTTGAATGTTTACCTTTAGGACAAATAGACATTGTCTCACACCTCCTTAAAATTGTTGAAGATATCTCGGATTACTGACATTCTGGGATCATAATTGTAATTATCGCAGTCACAAGTCTTCTCATTTAAATTAGTTCCACAACTTAAGCATAGACCTTTGCAATCCTCACTACATAGCAGTTTCATGGGAAAACCAATTAAGATTTCATCGTAAATCAATGTGTCTACATCCAGATTGTATCCAATAATATAATTTGTTTCATCCAAATCCTTAGCACGTTCTTCTTCTGAAAGATTGAAATCAATTTCCTTCTGGAAGCTTATTTCCATAGGATAAATAATTTCTTTCAGACACCTGCTGCAGAACAGGACCAGAGAAATTTTCGTACTGCCTTCTATCATTACTGTCCTGTTGCCAAGATTAGTAATTATCAGATCTACCGATTCTTTCTTGGAAAACTCATAAGACATACCCCGGTAATCAAACTCTGTAAGCTCAATTGGGGCCTTGATTCTTACTACCTCTTCCTTTGTGTTCATTATTTCTGATAAAGATATAAGCATGATGATCTCTCCGAATATCTACTGCATAATTAAATAAAGAAAACCCTTATTTTTTACGTAAAATTCTTTCCATTTCCCGAATTTTCAACGCACTTCTTGTATTATACCTATTGTGTTATTATTTGTCAATCACAAAATAAGAAATATTACAAGCTTTCTATTTTACAAGCGCAACTGTTTCTCTGGCAATTGTTAATTCCTCATTCGTCGGAATGACACATACCTTAACCTTGGAATCCTCCGTCGTAATTGTTACTTCTTCTCCTCTGATCTTATTCTTCTCCGGATCAACTGTAACACCCAGGTAACCAAAATACTGACATACATCTGCTCTGACTTTGCCATCATTTTCACCAATACCTGCTGTAAATGCAATGGCATCCACACCATTCATGGCTGCAACATATCCGCCTACATATTTCGCCACACGGTAAACAAAAACATCATAAGCTTCCTTTGCTAATTCATTTCCCTGCGCAATTGCCGCACTCAGATCTCTGAAATCGCTTGATACATCGGACATACCCTGGACACCGGATTTTTTATTCAGTACATTCATTACTTCTTCCAGGCTCTTATTTTCTTTGTTTGCAATATATTCGATGATTTGCGGATCAATGTCACCACATCTGGTTCCCATTACAAGACCTGCCAGAGGAGTAAGTCCCATACTAGTATCTACGGATTTACCATTTTCAACCGCAGAAATACTTGCACCGTTTCCAAGGTGGCATACAATAATCTTGGAATGATTAATATCCAGGCCTAAGAATTCCGCTAATTTCTTGGAAACATAGCTGTGACTTGTTCCGTGGAAACCATATTTGCGAATCTTATATTTATCATAATATTCGTGAGGTAGTCCATAAAGATATGCCTTTGCCGGCATCGTCTGATGGAAAGCCGTATCAAATACAGCAACCATAGGCACCTTATTCATCAGAGCCTGGCATGCACGAATACCAATTAAGTTAGCTGGATTATGCAGAGGTGCAAGATCATTGCACTCCTCTACTGCCTTAATCATCTCTTCCGTAATAATAGCGGAATCTGCAAACTTCTCGCCGCCATGTACAACTCTATGACCAACAGCACCTATTTCATCGAGAGATTTGATGACACCATACTTTGTATCGACTAACGCATCCAGAACCATTTTTACAGCAACTTCATGATTTTCCATGCTTGCTTCAATTACAACTTTTTCACCGCCGTCCGGTGTATGTTTTAAATAGCTGACATCCTGTCCAATTCTTTCGCAAAGACCGACTGCTAATACTTTTTCGCTGTCAGAATCGATTAACTGGTATTTTAAAGAGGAACTGCCGCAATTAATAACAAGAACCTTCATTTCTATTTACCTCTTTTCTACAATTTAGAAATTAATCCGGATAATTATCCTGTTGGCTAAACAAATTTGTTCTAAAATATATTTATTTTTAAGTTTTATTTGGAAGTAGCCTGAACAGCTGTAATTGCAATAACTCCTACGATGTCATCTGCAGAACAGCCTCTGGACAGATCATTTACAGGTTTTGCAATACCCTGTGTAATAGGACCATATGCTTCTGCCTTCGCAAGTCTCTGTGCCAGTTTGTATCCGATATTACCGGCATCCAGATCAGGGAAGATAAGTACATTTGCTTTACCGGCAATTTCACTTCCCGGCGCTTTGGAGGATCCAACACTCGGAACAATTGCAGCATCCAGCTGGAATTCACCATCAAGCTTAATATCAGGATATAATTCCTTTGCAATTTTAGTAGCCTCTACAACCTTATCTACATCGGCATGGGAAGCACTTCCCTTCGTGGAATGGGAAAGCATCGCAACAATTGGTTCTTTCTCTACTAATGCAGCAAAGCTCTTTGCACTGCTTCCTGCAATTGCAGCCAGCTCTTCCGGATTTGGATTCTGTACCAGACCGGCATCTGAGAATATAAAGGTTCCCTCTTCACCGAATTCACAATTGGGAACAACAATTACGAAGAATGCGGATACAAGCTTCGTATTCGGAGCTGTCTTTAAAATCTGAAGAGATGGACGAAGTGTATCCGCGGTGGAATGAACCGCACCGGATACCATACCATCTGCATCGCCTGCTTTCACCATCGTAACACCAAAGTATAAATAATCCTTTGTTAACAGTTCCTTTGCTTTTTCAGGTGTCATTCCCTTGCTCTTTCTGATTTCAACAAGAAGATCGACATATCCCTGAAGCTTATCTGTATTATCAGGATCAATGATGGTTGCTTTTGATAAATCAAGACCATCTGCTTTCTCCTCGATTGCTTCCTTATTACCTACCAGTACAATATTAGCAATATCCTCTGCTAAAATTTTGCTTGCTGCCTGCAGTGTCCTGATATCATCACTCTCCGGCAGTACAATTGTCTTAATGTCTTTTTTGGCTCTCTCTTTGATTACGTCGATAAAACCCATGATGTTTCTCCTTCCTTAACATCTCATTAATTTTTATTTAATAAAACCAATAACTTTGATTATAAGGCAAAACAGGAAATGATACAAGTATATTTTGTTGAAAATTGTTGGACTCTTTGTGCATAACTTTAAGCGAATTTAACAAGATCGCGCTTGAGTTTCCGTAAACTGTAGTCCGAAAATGAATAAATCTAACCAAAGTGCCAATCTGCTATTTTTTGAAAGGTACTTGAGTGGCAGTTACTGGACTAGAAGTACTTTAATAAGCCCCGCCTAAG
>JAEZZO010000027.1 GCA_023418475.1 Bacillota bacterium | reverse complement strand
TAATTCCGCTTCTTCCTCCTGTCGATCTACACCGGTCAGATCCACTGCCTGATCCGGATGATAAGAAAAGGCTTTGCCGATTTTTAACCTGACGGAAGGAACAGCCCAGTTTTGCGTTAAGCAGGAGCATAAATTAATTACTAAAATACAAACAATAGAAATCCATGGATTTGTTTTAAAATAAAGAGACATGAAACCGGCCATACAACCGGAAACAACACCGACAAGACGATTTCTTGTTACCGTTACGGGATCTGTCAGCATAATACAGCTATAAAATAATACCCCGCCGGAAAGAATAGAAGTAAGACTGAAATCTCTGTTAATCAGCAAGGACACCAAAGCACCAGCTATAAAACCCCCTCCTGCATACGGCCGAAGTTTTAAAAAAGGTAAGCTTAATAAAACCGCAGGAAAAATTAGATGGGAAGATGAAAAGATGGGATAGGGTACCTTCCAGAAAAACAGTAGAAAGAAAAAACCAAAAGCTGCAGGATTTACCCAATTTTTCCCCGTACCGCCCCAGATGTATTTCCCGAACAGTAATGCTGCTCCAACTCCTAAAAGCTTCCCCCAGAGCGGTACTCCCGGAGATAATACACTTATGATTGTTGCTGTTACCGCTCCCGACACACAGCACCATAATTTCTTATATCGAAGTAGATTAGCCACCGCATCCAGCAGCATACCGAAGGTGACCAAAAGTATATAGGAAAATATCTCTTCCGGTCTCTCCTTCCAGAGAGGAAGGTGATACAGTATCAAAACGGTAAATAGCGCGGCCATACCATGTTCATTTGACCACTTTGCTCTTATGAGAGGAAATTTATTCATTATTTTACACCAGCAAAAAAAGCATGTAGCTTATGTATCCCATTGCCGTAAACCATCAATGGACATCCGATTGCAACCTCAACTCCGGCATTCTCGCATTCTGAAATGGAAGCCGGTTCAACCGTACTCTTATTATAGAAAAGTATTTTTTTAACTCCATTCTCTATTAACTGCTTTACTACCTTCGCAGTATTTGCTTTATTTAAAAGAACATAGGCTGTTTTTGGTATTTCCGGCAGATCCTCCAGCTTCTTATAAACCTTTGTGTCAAAAACAGTGTTTTCCTTGGTATTATAGGGATATACTTTAATATTATTATTCGTGAAAGCCTGATAGATACTATTGCTGTAAGCTTTATTCCTGGATGAATATCCTACAAATAAGATCTCATTATCTGTGATAAAGCTTTTTGTAAACTTAACCATAATATAGCCTCCTTATTTTTATCGAATAGGTCTATTATACTATAGAAGAATTAATCTGTCTAATATTGGCAGAAAATTTAACATATTTAATCAAAATTTATTATTTTCGATATACTATTTACTAATATATACGTTTAAAGTCTTGAATACTTTCGTGTTTTCTTAGCGATCATAAATATCAAGTCTTATTGAAGTATAAGTCAGATTAATTACTCTTTTTAAATTTAAAATTCTAATTAATTATGTCATTTTAAGTTTATTATGGCAAAGCACATTTTTTATTCATATACAGTATTATCTGTATTTACCATAAAGGTCTCTCCTTTTTTCATCAGAATATGTCCAGAGGAATATGGCTGGCCATCTATGGTTATATATACTTGTTCGGTTCCGTAATAATTGCCAAGGGTATTCGTAATTCCCTGTAATATTAGTGTTTCAAAGCCTGCGCCTGCATTCATATTCTTCACCAGATCAGATGAAAAATCAACATATACAATATTGTCACTTCCCAGATACAGGGTGTTTATTTTCGTTTTTTCACTTAGCAGCGGAAGATAGGTATCCTTTGCTGTTTCCTGGCGCAAAGTGTCTTGTAATACCTGTCTGGTTATATCCCCGGTTCGAAAGGATAATGTAAGGGATGCGGTATGAAGCTTCTCATCCTCATCCGGGTGGAATACAGTAATTGTCTGTGTAAATGGCGTATCTGATTTTATTTTGGCAAGTGTAGAAGATACCTTCATCTTTTCGAATTCATGAATACTTTTCACCAGTCCGGCCTTAGGAGCATAATAATCCTTCGTAATACCGCCCTCGGCTTCATTCGTTGTAACTTCAACAGCCTGATAGCTTCCGGATGGAGTATCCGTCTTCACATCTATTGCGGAGATATAACGCTTGTTTCCGTTAGGCAGTGTCCAACTGGTTCCCTTCTCTAATGGTTCCATTAATAAAATCTCAGCATCTGATCCGTCAGTGGATTTTTCCAGGAAATTGTCACGATAGTAGCATTCTTGTACCCTTTTTATAAGAGATACCTTACCATTTTTAATTTCAATTACATCTACTGTCTCCGTACCGCCGTTATTGCTTCTTAATTGTACTTTATTATTTGCCAGGTCAATATAATCCGTAACTCTCGTATAGGCGGCATATTCATTGCCCTTACCTTCGTAAGTATATTCTGCATTTGCTTTTATCGGATAATAATCTTCAATCTTTAGTGCTTGCGGCCTCTCTTGTTGACCATCTCCTGCAGTATTGCTGTCCTTCACATCTTTCGGTGCAAGAGTAGAAATAGGCATAGGGGATGGAGTAGCCGTTGCGGCTGTATTATTATCCTTTTTTGTATTTTTACAGCCGGCAAGTAATAATACGAAGATAAGCATGCTGCAGCTCAGTATTGTTTTTTTCATATATTCCTCTCATTCCGCCGCTTACGGCATTCTATAATCTGATTTAAAAAGCCTGTTTGAGTATCCCAAATCATATATCATAAATGTTTCAAATGTCAAAAACCTAAAAATGATTTGCCGGATAAATAGGAATGCATCTATATTCATCCACATAACCTGGAGATCAGGCTTTTGACAATCGAATTCTTTTATATTATATATTATTATTTCAAGTTTTTCCAATCCAGGTATAAAATATTCTAAAATAAAACGGGTGCTTAAAATCCCATGCATACTGATAGACCTTCCTGATTTATCAATCTGTCAAAACGGAATTATAGCACCCGGCCTTCTATGATCACAACTTCCGGCTTTTTTATGCTGATTTACTTATGATTTATACAAAAACTTTGTATGATTTATCCTGGTGCGGAAAATAGAATGAAAATCTTACGTTTAAATTCTGTCATCAGAAATTACATTATTTTCTTAAGTAACTTTAGCTTATCCCGGTAAGGAGGATAACGAAGATTGATATCTAAGAGATTGGACTTTTTCATAATACTCTTTGTATGTGTAAAGGTATCAAAGCTCCACTTACCGTGATAACCGCCCATACCGCTCTCACCGACGCCGCCGAATGGCATATGCGAGGTTGCCAGATGCACCAGTGTGTCATTGATACAACCGCCACCGAAGGATACACATTTTACTATTTTTTTCTCTGTTTCCTTACTATTCGTAAATAAGTAAAGTGCAAGGGGCTTCGGATGACAGTTTACCGCATCAATAACCTGCCTTAGATGATCAAACTCAATTACCGGCAGAATAGGGCCGAATATTTCTTCCTGCATAACAGCATCTTCCCAGGTTACTTCGTCCAAAATGGTTGGCGATATCTGCAACGTCTCTTCATTCACATCTCCGCCTGCTACTATTTTCCCGCTGCTAATCAGGTTTTTCAGCCTCTCAAAATGCTTTCGATTGATAATTCTTGGAAAATCTCCATTCTGACAGGGAATATCTCCATAAAATTTCTTGCAATATTTTTTCATGGCAGCAATTAATTTATCCTTTACGTCCCGGTGTACGAGCAGATAATCCGGACATACGCAGGTCTGTCCGCTGTTTAAGGTTTTCCCCCATATAATCCTCTTTGCTGCCAACTCAATATCAGCATCCTTACATACAATGCAAGGACTTTTCCCACCCAGTTCCAGCGTAACGGGTGTCAGGTATTTTGAAGCTGCTTCCATTACCAGCTTCCCGACCGGTACACTTCCGGTAAAGAAGATATAGTCAAATTTCTCCTTTAACAGCTGCTGATTGGCCTCTCTTCCGCCTTCAATTACTGTTATATATTTTTCATCAAAGCATTCCTTGATTACTTTAGCGAGAATGGCCGAGGTATTCGGTGAATATGCCGATGGCTTAACTACCGCACAGTTACCGCCTGCAATTGCACCAATCAGAGGAGCAACCGTAAGCTGATACGGATAATTCCAAGGTGACATAATTAGAGTAACACCATATGGTTCTGATACCAGATAAGAGGATGATTTGAAATGAACAAGCGGCGTCCTGACTCTTTTTACTCTGTTCCAGCGGTACAGATTGCTCATCGCATCCTTCAGTTCCGTGTAAATAATTCCTACTTCAGAAGCATAAGCTTCAAATGGTGCCTTATTCAGATCCTTCTTCAGGGCATCCAAAATATTACCTTCATTGCGCTTAAGTGCCGCGTATAACCGTTTCAGCGCCCTCATACGAAAGGACAGCTCCAGGGTTTCCTCACTCGTATAATACTCTCTCTGCTTCCTGACAATCTCTTTGATATCAGCCATAGTTACAACCTCCTTAGGCAATTCACATTATATCTAATATTAGTCATGAATAGTTCCCAAAATCAAATAAAATAATTATGATCTTTCTAAAATATATCTAATTAATTTACTTGATTTAGATATTTGAAATTACTTTTGTTTTTACTATATAAGGCTTTGAACACTTTATAATATTTATTATAAACTTCGGTATTTGCCTTATTTGGTATAAATCTTCTGTTTACTGTTATCAGTTTCCTGGCCTCTGACAGACTTCCGGTAATGCCAAGCCCCACTGCTGCCAGAAGTGCTGCTCCGACAGACCCCGCATTCTGAGGATTATCTACTGTTTCGATTTCTCTGCCAAGCATATCGGAAAGCATCTGGCAGGTTAATGGTGCCAGTGCACCTCCTCCGACAAATCGTATCACTTCGGAGGTTTTTACCTTTCTCCCCGATGCCTCCAGCTGCCAGCGCAAATGATAACAAATCCCCTCCAGAACTGCATGAATTAACTCTGTTTTCCCAGTCTCCAAGCTTATATTGAAAAACATTCCCCGCGCATTGGAATCTTCGAAGGGGCAACGGTTTCCGTGGAGCCAGGGAGTAAATATTACTCCATTACTGCCTGCCGGTACATTCTTAATGGCATGCATCATATAATCATAGAGGCTTTTATAAATAGCCTCCTGTGAATCAGAGACATTCTTCTTCTCCAGATAGATATCAATCTCATCCAGTGCCAGATGATCCCTAACCCATTCCAGACATTTGCCTGCAGTCTCAAGCTCGGCAAAATAATTAAACCGGCCTTTATCTGCACCCACAATAGCCGCTATCATCGAGGTAACATCCACCGCCTGTTTCTCGACGACAGTCGATACCCATCCGGAAGTACCCGAATAGATATGGGTATCACCCGGATTTACAGAACCTGCACCAACTCCAATCAGCGAAGCATCTCCTCCTCCGCCAAACACAGGTGTTCCCTCCTTTAGAAGAAGCTCCCTTGCAGCCTCCTGTGTAATTTGGCCCGCCATGTCCGTGCATTGTATGATTTTCGGAAGATGCTCCATATGTACGCCTAACATTTTGCAGATTTCAGTGCTGAAGCCTTCTTTTCCTTTTCTGGTATCATAAAGCAACGAAGCAAATGCACTATCCGGTGTCATCACGAATTCACCCGTACATCGGCAAATTAAATACTCCTTAACATCCAGCCATTTGTATACCTTCTGAAAGACCTCCGGCTCATGCTTTTCCACCCATTTATATTTCCAGATCGGATCCTTCACACTTGCCGCAACAGCTCCGGTGATTGATAAGGATTTTAGAAGTTTTATTATATTTACACCTGCAATCTCAATTCCATAGGCCATTCCTTGTTTCAATTCTTCTCTGGCACGCTGATCCATATAGCTCATGGCTCTTCGCACCGGCTTGCCCTCACGGTCTACCAAAACCAAGCCCTGCATTTGGGAACAAAAAGAGACTCCATCGATACTTTCTGCACTAATCTGATATTCTTCCAGTACTTTTCTAGTAGTATTGCACATTGCTTCCCACCAGCGGTATGGTTCCTGCTCAATACCGCCATTATCCATAACATACAGCTCATACCCTTCCATAGCGGAAGCAAGCAATTTAATTTTATCCGAAATTTCGAAAACACAGGTCTTAATTCCGGTAGTTCCTACATCATAAGCAATAATACGTACTGGCATATCATACCTCCGCTTTTTAGCCGTATGCTACGGCTCCTTATTTATTATAAAAATGCTCCCTTGATAAATTTCATCAGCTGGTCAACCATTAGTTCATCCTGATCAAAGATATCTTCACTGATATATAATTTCATACGCTCCTTGTAATACTCACTGGCATAGGAAAATTGCAGCGTAATAAACAGGTTATCCAGAAAGAAGGCGAAATAATTTGCTTTGATATCCGTTCTTACCATACCTGTCTTCTGTGCCTCTTCGATAAAAGAAGCATAAAGTCCTGCCGTAGCATTTTCCATGTCGGATACAATTTTCCACACCAAACCGGAGCGGTTTTCCGTCGCCATCTCATTGTAAAGCTTGGTCAGATGGACGTTTCTTCGTGATTGGTATTGAATTGCCCGAATAATCTTTTCAATTTTTACATCCAATGCTTCCTTTCCCTGTATGATTTCACTTAATATTGTTTTCAGTGTCTCTACACCATAGTGAATTACTGTTAGAAATAAATCCTCCTTGTTGTCAAAATATTTATACATGGAACCGACGCTGACCCCTGCATTCCTCGCAATATTATTAATATTGGCACTGTCAAAGCCATACTCCGCAAATTCTACAATTGCCGCATCAAGAATATTATTTTTTTTATCTTCTGCTATCTTTAGAAAAGCCTCTTTGAAATAATCTGTGTTCATATTCTTACCTCGTTATTCTCGTCATTGAGTGAATACTCACTCATATTTTACCATATGCAAAAATTTATGCAATATATTTTATAAAATATGTCTATATTTATATTGATTTATATATTTTATATGTTGACTTTTACCAATGCAGTGATATACTGTTAGTGAGTGAGTGTTCATTCACTGTGTGCTTTAAACAAATCATATTACAGATCAATATAAGGTTTTTTAAAAGGATTGGAGGGTCTATGGATAACCGTTTTGCAATTTCTGAATACCCTGATACCGCTGCGATAACAAAGCAGCTTGATGTATTAATCAGTAAACCGATTTACACGATAAAGTCTGATGCTTTAAAAGAGTATGAAGAGGAGTATTATGGAAAGAAATGTTGTAAGTCAAAAACAATTATTGATGATGCGAAGGATTTAATTCCGGGAGGAGTTCAGCATAACCTTGCATTTAATCATCCTTTTCCGCTTGTTTTCACGAAAGCGGAGGGAGCTTACCTGTATGATATCGACGGAAACCGGTATTATGATTTTCTTCAGGCCGGCGGACCGACTGTGATCGGAAGTAATCCGGTCGAGGTTCGAACAAAAGTAATAGAACTTTTAAATGACTGTGGACCATCCACCGGACTCTTCCATGAATTTGAATATAAACTTGCCAAGAAAATCCACGATAATTTTGAAACCGTTGAGATGTTTCGTATGCTTGGTTCCGGTACGGAAGCATGTATGGCTGCGATCCGTGTAGCACGTCTTGCAACGAAGAAGAAATATATTATTAAAATGGGCGGTGCCTATCATGGCTGGAGCGATCAGCTTGCCTACGGTATCCGTATTCCCGGTTCCAAATGGACACAGGCACATGGTGTGCCTCACTTTTGCTTTAAGAAGACACAGGAATTCTTCCCGAATGACCTACGTGATCTTGAGAGAAAGCTTCGTTACAACAACCTGCATGGTGGAACCGCGGCTGTCATGCTGGAGCCTCTGGGACCTGAAAGCGGCACCCGTCCTGTAGATAAGAAGTTCTGTAAGGGCGTGGAAACACTTTGCCGTAAATATGGTGCTCTGCTGATCTTTGATGAGGTAGTTACCGCATTCCGTGTTGGTATGGCCGGAGCACAGGGATATTTTGGCTGTAAGCCAGATCTGACCGTTTTCGGTAAGGTTGTTGCCGGAGGTTATCCAGGAGCCGGCGGACTGGGCGGCAAGAAGGAATATATGAAGTATCTGGCAGCCGGCATTCAGACCGGTGACAAGCATAAAAAGGCATTAATCGGCGGTACTATGGCTGCTAATCCGTTAAGCTGTGTCGCAGGTTATTATACTCTGTGTGAAATTGAAAGAACCAATGCCGCTCAAAGAGCAGGGCAAATGGGTGACAGACTTACCAAGGGACTACAGATACTGATCAAAAAATACAAATTGCCTTTCGTAGCCTTCAACCAGGGTTCTATTTGTCATCTGGAAACAGTTGGAACCATGCATTATTCTTTGAACTGGGGAAAATTGTGGAAAATCCCGGAGGTACTCACTGCCACCTCGGAACGTAAGAAGGAAATGGAACATATGGGTGCTGCCTATATGGCAGAAGGTATTGTTACTCTGGCCGGAAGCAGACTTTATACCAGTGCCGCTTATACAGAAGAAATGATTGATGATGTTTTAAAGAGATTTGAACGTGTATTTGCAAATGTTGCAGTTAAAAGCAACTAGCTTTTGGGGAGAATACTTCATATAGATCACTATAGGGCTGCTGAAAGTTCTGACTGCCATATTGCTTACATAATTTAGAATATGGTTTTATTACAGAAATTTCTTGCAGTCCCTAAAATTATTTACCCATAAGTATGTTGTTGTATTATAATTGATTTATTAATGATTTATCAGCTGATGAAAAGAAATTTTTCAACCAGCCAAAACACGGAGCTGTGTTTTGGTTCAGTGATAATTACTGCTTAGCGGTGAATGGAGGTTACTATGACGCTTCAAGAAGCAAAGGAATCTGTCATACTGGCAGGAAAACGGCTTGTAGAGTCCGGTTTGATTGCGAGAACCTGGGGGAATGTGAGCTGTCGGACAGACTGCGGCCATTTTGTAATAACTCCCAGCGGAAGAGATTATTTAACACTTACGCCCGAGGAAATTGTAGAAGTTGCTATTTCAGATTTAACCTATCAGGGTATGGTGAAGCCGTCTTCTGAAAAAGGCATTCATGCCGAGGTATATAAGCTTCACTCCCATATTAATTTTGTAATACATACTCACCAGGACCAGGCTTCTGTGGTCAGCGTATTGGAGATGCCTTCTATTAAAGTATCCAAGGATTATACTTCCTTGAAAGCCGAGGTAGTCTGTGCGGATTATGGACTGCCCGGAACAAAAAAGCTTAGAAACGGCGTTATACAAGCCTTAGCCCTGTCTAAGGGCAATGCTGTTATCATGAAGCATCATGGTGCTCTTTGCTACGGCGCCAGCTATGAAGAAGCCTTCCAGGTAGCACAGGAGCTTGAAGATGCTTGTAAGGACTATATTCGGAAGCAATTTGTGAAAGTCAGCCATAATCAGCATTCTGATCCTGTATCCGACGGTTGCATTGCCTTATCCAGACTTATCGGTACGAATATTTCCCCTGCAGGAGCCCTCATCCTATCCCCCTGTGAAAGTGAAAGGATATCCGGCGGCTTCAGGCTGCAATACGGTACGGAAAGCTATGATATTAGATCCGACTTATCAAGTCTGCAAAATTCACTGAAGCTTCAAGCAGAAGCAGCTGGTCAAAATGAAACTAAGCTCGTGAATGAAGCGAAGCTTCACTGGCTAATCTATCATAACAGGAAAAACATCAACAATATCATACATGCAAAGTCCCCCGGAATTCAGGCAGTTTCCTGTGCTGGTACCAAAGTTTTGCCTCTGCTTGATGACTTTGCACAGATCGCAGGTACTTGTGTTCGTGTTGCAAAGGGAAAAAGAGAGGCCATCAAAGCACTGAAAAGTTCCTCTGCTGTATTCCTGCCAAGAAACGGCGCCCTTTGCTGCGGAAGCGAACGGGGAGATGCTATTGCGGTCAGTATGGTAGCCGAGAAGAACAGCAACGCCCTCATTGGTGCCGCCATGTTTGGCAGGATCAAATATATTAACCATTTGGAATGTTTGCTGATGAGGCTGGTGTATCTGAAAAAGTACTCCAAGCAGGCTTCTAAGAAATAAGGGGGATGGCTGACAATGACTAAGGAAAATGGTCTTTCAAGATATCGTTTTATCATATTACTTGCAATTATACCAATCATTGTATCCACAGAGATGATGTGGCTCTCTCTTGCGCCCATCTCCAGCTTGGCAGAAGAATATTACGGGGTCAGCAGTCTTAGTATTGCGATGTTTTCCATGAGCTACATGATCATGTATATCATTTTCTCTCTTCCTGCTTCCATCGCAGTCGATAAATTCGGTTACCGTTTTTCTCTGATTATTGGTGCAAGCATCACTGCGGTACTCGGTCTGGGCAGAGCCTTTTTTGCAGATAATTTTACAGTTGTTCTCATTTCACAATTTATTATTGCCATCGGTCAGCCATTTTTACTGAATATCACTACCAAGGTGCCTGCTAACTGGTTTCCGCTTTCAGAGCGGTCCACTGCTGCAGGCATTCTTACAATGGCCCAGTATATCGGTTATGCCGTTCCTATGCTGCTTGCACCCATGATAGCGGACAGTCGCGGCATACCGAACACCTTCCTGGTATTTGGAATTATTGCCACAATATCGGCTGTCATTGCCATAGTATTCACACGCGAAAAGCCCCATATTGCTCCTCCTGGCCCCAGTGCGCAGGCAGAGGATTTTCAGATCAAATCCATTCGCGGTCTTTTTACAAATAAATCTTTTATGCTGGTATTATTCATCTGCTTAATTTCCATCGGTATCTTTAATACAATTCTTACCTTACTAGAATCCATCCTGCTGCCTCGCGCAATCACCTCTGCACAAGCCGGAATAGTGGGTACTGTTTTTGTTATTACCGGTATCATTGGTGCGGTTGTTTTACCAATTATATCCGATCATCTGCATAAAAGAGTTATTTTCTTCATCGGTAATATCACTTTGTTAATTCCAATTTATCTGGGTTTCACCTTTATTGATAATTATGTAATACTTGCCGCTTTGGCTGGTCTCGCAGGATTTCTGACAATGGGGGTCGCTCCTATTTTATTTCAGCACGGAACGGAGGTTGCTTATCCTCTCCCGGAAGGCACTTCTCTTGGGGTAATTCTTCTGATGGGACAGATTTCTGGTGCAATCTTCGTCTATTTATTTAACGCAATCCAAAACGTATCCGGCTCTGTAATCTGGCCCATGCTTTTTATTGTTGTTCTGACCGCCACCGAACTTCCCGCAACCTTACGAATGAAGGAATCGAAGCTGAATGCCAAATTGTAAATTACATAAATTATTTTCCCGTTATATTATAGAAGTGAAACCACCCAGTAACTGCCAAGTATACCAGGGTGGTTTTTGCTATATAGCTTCTATCAAATTTGCACTACGAATGTACTGTTTACCAATGAAACAAACATTTCTAAAATAATACAAAATATAGTAATAGAATATATTTATATTACAATACCTTAAATGTATAATAATATAATTAGTATACATTGTTATACCTATTTAAGAGAAGGAAAAGAGAACTTTATGAAAACTAGTTATAAAGAAATAAAACATAATAAAAGAATAAGTATTATTACAATTATTATTAGCAGCATTATACTAATTATTTTATTAATAGTATTTTTTATTACAAAAATAAATGATGATAATAAAAATGTATTGGAAAGTTACAAGATAGAAGTTGATACTGATACGAAGCCCCTTAAAATCCCCTTAAAAGATTTGCCATTGATATATAATTCATTAATAGATGGAATAGATTTGAATAATGAACAAGATTTCAGTACTGTAAAATATCAATTAAACAGAATATCACCAAAAATTATATACAAAAATAGTAGCTTATACTATATATTATTAAATTATAATTGTGGGGAAAAACTTTGCGATTATGTGTTAATTAAATATAGTAATAAAAAAGTAAAAGAATATATATATTTAACTTTTGGTACCTATAGTAGCAGTAAAATATCCAATAACGGTGATAGTCTTGCTATTGACTTTAATCGCCAAGAAGGTAGTAATGTATGTGACAATCTAATGCTTATTGATTTAAAAAAACTGAATTTGAAACAAAATTCTAAGATACCTCAAGAGTATACTTATAATATTATTTTTTATGATTGGTCGGAAAACGTTTTGAATATTAAATATAAAAAAGACAGTATGGAAGGTAAATTAATAATCAAATAGCAAAATAAAATCCCGGAAATTCTCTTAAGGATAAATGTATACCTTCATTATTAATCACCTCACAGGAATTTATTATCATACCAGAATTGTGTCCAATAGAATTATATAAATGTCCTTGAATATGATAATAAACTTTTCGTTTATACTATTCAGTTTATGTTTTGGTGCCGAAATCGCGCTTTACCACTTACAGGGTAATGCAATATAGATTCCGGTATGTTACAATTTCAGAGTGGGTAAGTATCCTGTGAACAGTAACTTGATTTTTAGATCATTGTATTAATTTATTTTAGGTATTGCATGGAAGAAAATGTTATGTTATACTATTTCGAAAATCAACGTTAGGAGAAATACCCATGACAATGTTTAACTTTATCCCCGTCTTTTGCTTTTACATTCGATTTATTCATACCTGCATGTAGCAGACACAGCATAGCTACAGGCGGGATATTCCCTTGTAACTATGCAAATACGGATAAGGTTTTACTATATCATTTTATAACCATACCGCCTTGCATAATATCTGATCAATATTAGGCAAGGCGTTTTTATACACAAAAATATCAGATTATCTATATTTGCAAACCACATTACAACAAGTGATTACGAAACTTGGGAATTAATTACATTGCGTACAAGAAGCTACATGCTCCGAATTGTACAATAAGCGGAGAAGTATGTATCTTGTGATTATACAATTCAGACAGCCATATTGTTTCGCAATTACCTACGCCACATTCCAAAAAAAGGGGGAAGGCTCATTATGGAAGCCATCACAGTAAAGCAATTATCAAAAACCTTTCGTGTAAAGGTGAAAGAAAAAGGTCTGAGGGGCAGCATGAAATCTATGTTTCATCCTGTTTATCAGACTGTAAAGGCAGTGGATAATATCAGTTTTCAAGTTGAAGCCGGTGAAATTCTTGCTTTTATCGGTCCGAACGGCGCCGGTAAAAGTACCACAATTAAGATGTTAACCGGAATTTTATATCCGGACAGGGGTGAGCTTTCTGTTATGAAGATTAATCCATCTACAAAAAGAAAGCAGCTCTCTTATCAGATCGGTACTGTATTCGGACAGAAGGAACAGCTTTGGATCCATCTGACCCCATATGACAATTTTAAATTTTTTGCTGCTGTTTATGACATTAAGGAGCAGGAGGCAGAGGCGCGTATTGAGGAATTAATCCGGGTATTTGAGCTAGAAGAGTTTATTAACACGCCTGTCAGGAATCTTTCTCTCGGTCAGAGAATACGGTGTGAGATCGTGGCCTCCCTCATTCACCGTCCGCAAATCTTATTTCTTGATGAACCAACCATTGGGCTGGATCCGGTGGTAAAGGAGAATATCAGAAGCTTGATAAAGAAAATGAATAAGGAATACCATACTACAATTTTTCTGACCAGTCATGATATCAGTGATATTGAGAAGCTGTGCAAAAGAATTATCATAGTAAACCATGGAAGGATTGTAATGGACGATTCTATGGAAAATTTAAAATATCACTATCTGAATAAGAAAATCGTTGAAGTAAAATTGAGAGAGCTGGCAGATCTAACAGAAGAGGAAGGAATTACAGTAATCAAGAGTAACGGTAATCACCTGAAGCTTGAGGTTGATACAACCCAAAAAAATATCAGCGATGCCATAAAACTGATTGATGCTGACAACATATTGGATATTAATATCACAAACGTTCCTCTGGAAAATATTATCACTGATATCTATAAACAGAAACAGACAGTCAGTTACATATAACTTGTTATTGTTATGTTGCAAGTAGCCAGAAAGATGCCTTCGTTATGCATAGGGATAGGAGTGACTATATATACATCTGGACTTTCCTTTAACCTCAAATGACAGAAAGCATACATTCCGGAGCGAAAGTGAATTCACACTGCAAGCTTGTGTATGCGCTACGCACATAAGCCCAGTACCTGAGACTGGCAATAAGCCAGCATAAAAGCAGCGCGGAAATGAGGTATTTATGCGAAAATATTTATTTATCTTTAAGGCCACCCTGATTGAGAATTTTCAATATGTTCTTAACATTATCCTGAGGTTTATAACATTTTTTATTATATTGTTTGTTCTTATGAATCTGTGGAAATATATGTATTCCGAAACGAATGGACTGATCAGCGGTTATTCACTTGTACAGATGGTCTGGTATGTTATTCTTACGGAAATAATAGGTTTCGGCTGCAGCAGCTCGACCTTGACTACTCAGATGAGCACTGATATTAAAAGCGGCGCAATTGCTTATAGCATTAATAAGCCGTATCATTATATTTTCTATATCATAGCTAAGTACCTTGGCGAAACGGTTATTAATTTTACCCTGTTCTTTGCTGCCGGTATGATTATCGGTTATGCCTTTATCGGGGGTATTCCAAATTTTTATTTATACCAGCTGCCTTTTACTTTCCTTGCGTTTTTTCTTGGAATTATGATCAATGCCTTCTTCCATATGGGGATCAGCACTCTCTCCTTCTGGATTGAGGATTCAACTCCCTTTCAGTGGGTCTATAATAAGATTATCATCATCCTTGGAATCATCTTTCCGGTGGAAATGTTTCCGGCTTGGGCACAACCGGTAATTAAGCTCTCTCCTATTTATGTTGTCACCTATGGCCCTGCCAAGCTGATGATTGATTTCAATTTCAAAACAGCTTACCATGTACTGGCCGTACAAATTCTTTATTTCATAATTACACTTTTTCTTGTACTGGGATTATATCAGAAGGGAGTGAAGAAGCTGAATGTTAACGGCGGCTAAAAATCAAACAAAAATAATTCTCTTATCAGTTAAGTATAATATAATGCGCGAAATGACCAACCGCACCACCTTCTTTACCAATATCGGTTTTATGATACTAAATAACGCCTGCTTTATCATCCAATGGCTTCTCCTTTTCCATTTGAATAAAAGCATTGGTGGTTACTCGTTAAGCAATATTATGGTACTCTGGGGCTTTGCGGCTTCTACCTACGGATTGTCCCATATCTTCTTTCAGCGTGCCTATGAGTTGTCGAGTTTCATCCTGAATGGCAAGCTGGACAGCTATCTGGTACAGCCCAAAAATGTACTGCTTGGTATAATCTCCTCCGGAACAAATACGTCCTCCATTGGAGATCTGATTTATGGATATCTTATACTGATCATTTTTAATTTCAGCATCCGAAATCTGTTTTTGTTCACTCTTTTAAGTATACTGGGTGCTCTCACCATGACGGCCTTTGCTGTAATTACCCATAGTATCTCCTTTTGGATTGTACGCGGTGATATGGTGGCACAGAATTTCATGGATATCCTTCTGATGTTTTCAACCTATCCGGATACTATTTTTAAAGAAACCGTCAGAATTATACTCTATTTGATTGTACCGGCTGGTTTTATCGTTTATCTTCCCACTAAGATTATCCTGCATTTTAATATGCTCTATCTGCTTGCGGTAGCCGGGTTTACCGTGTTCACTGTTGTTACGGCGTTTTACCTGTTCTACCGCGGACTAAGGCGCTACACCTCCAGCAACCTAATGTCCTCACGGATCTAGTACTGTATAGCTTGTCACAGTTTGGCCTGATTTTGAGCTATACCTGTGACAAGTATCTGTATTGTTACTTTTCACAGGCACGTTAAATTCCGAGCTGTGCATCCGGTAAGTGCTTCCCAATAAAGAGTATTTGCCTTCGCACTGTGTAATGCAACTAAGCGGGAACGGCTCCACTGTTATATTCCTCTATTGACTTATCATATTTAAGCTAATATTATTATATCAAGAGGACTGAATAATCTTGCTGCTTAGAAAGGATGACTATAACTAATGTATGAAATGAAATTAACATTACGCTTATTAGAGGATAAATTCGGGATATGCAGATTAAACTGCCGGGAGTAATTACCGGATTTTGTTATAAATAGTGAATTTTATTCGATTACCGGAACAAAAGCCTTACAGGCAGAAGGCTATCAGATTCTTACATCATACTTCTCCATTGACTAACCCTTATAACAGAAAGAGGCTTTCCCCATGCATCCCGTTTATACAGACCAGCTGCAGTTGATTTACAGGAAGTACAAGTTCCATTCTGATTTTCCCATATTATTAATGCAGGAAACCGAACCGGCTTCCTGCGCTTTCTTTATGCATTTTCATAACTGTATCGAAATCGGTATTTGTGAGAAGAGTTTGAAAAAATGGAGTATCGAAAATCATGCGTATGATTTTTTGCCGGGAGAGGTCTGTTTTATTCCCCCTTATTATTCGCATTCCTCGTATCGTCCTGCTTCCGTTACGGGAGAAGCCTTATATACTTATATATTCTTTAATCCGGAGGATATCTTACAGCCCATCTATCCGAATGGTCTTCCGCAGAAAATGCTTTTTTACAAATATATCAACTTCTCTAATATATTAAATTCCTCAGAGTTTGAGCAGGAGATCAAACTAATTTATAGAATTCGTGATGAATTATTACACAAGCATCAGAATTACCAGTTAAGTGTCCGTGGTCTAATTCAGGCTTTGATGTCTGCTTTTTCAAGTCATTTTGCAGAGATGAGAGATCTGCAGTATACTGCAAGGCCCTTATCCCGTATCATGCCCGCAGTTTCCTACCTGCACGATTCCTTTCGGCAAAATACACCAACTGCACAGCTTGCAGAAATCTGTCATATGAATCAGAAACAGTTTGTAAAGGAATTCTATGAGAATTTACATCAAACTCCTTTACAGTATTTAAACATCGTACGAGTTCAAAATGCCTGTGAGCTGTTGACCAGCACAGAAGACAGCATCCTGTGCATTGCATTTTCCGTTGGCTTTCAGTCCATATCAACCTTTAACCGGTGCTTTAGAAACATTCTTGGCACTAATCCGCAGAACTGGCGGAATGAAAAACGAACTATTGTAAAGAAAAATCTGAAATTTTCCTCTTATGATGCCACACACATCAGCCTTTTAGACCTCCCGCTGTCGTAAGGCCGCTAATTACCTGCTTCTGTGCAATGATATAGACCAGTATAACGGGCAGCAGTGACATTAAGGTGCCCGCCATTAAAAGAGAAAAGGATGTACTGTGTTCTGCCTGAAAGTATTTTAAGCCCAGCTGTATTGTTCTTAGCTTATCATCGGTTAAAAAGATCAATGGTGATAAATAATCATTCCAACTGCCCATAAAGCTGAAAATCAGCAGTGTCATCAATCCCGGCTTTGCCATCGGAACAATGATTTTAAAGCAAATACCAAGTTCTTTGCAGCCATCAATTCGGGCTGCCTGCGAATAAGCCTCTGGAATACTTAAGAAGTACTGTCTGAGAAGAAATACCCCAAAGGGCGTAAAGCTTTGAGTTAATATTAAAGACCAGTGGGTATTGGCAAGTCCCATCTTACTGATTTCTATAAACTGTGGGATCATTATTACCTGCCAGGGAACCATAAGAGTTGCTAAATAAGCTAAAAATAATTTGTCTCTTCCCGGATATTTCAGTTTTGAAAAGGAATAAGCAGCCAGAGAGCTGGTAAACAGCGTAAAGAACGTTATTACAACCGATAGCTTAATCGAATTCCAATAATACATCCCAAATGGGATGGATTTAAAAACATCTGTGAAATTATCCATTCTAATCCGTTTTGGAATCCATGAAATCGGAAAGGTAAATACCTCGGATTCATATTTGAAGGAGGTTGAAACCATCCATAAAAACGGGAGGATTGTTACCGCTGTAAACAGAAGGAACACCAGATAAGTTACTACTCTCCCCCATCTGAATTTCAATTGATAAGATGTCTTCATGCTATTCCTCCTAATCATAATTCACCCAATTTTTTTGCCCGTGGAATTGAATCATCGTAATCACAAATACAATCAGGAATAATATAACCGCATAAGCAGATGCATACCCGAATTTATAGTTTCGGAATGCTTCCTGATATATACGGTACACCAATACATTGGACGAACGGCCCGGGCCTCCGTCTGTCATAATGTTGACCAGGTCGAACACTTTGAAGGAATTTATGATACACATAACCGAGCACAGAAAGGTGGTAGGCGAAAGCATCGGCAATGTAATCGCATGAAATTTTTTCAAAGCATTGGCACCATCCAGAGATGCTGCTTCATACAGATCCTCGGAAATTGTCTGTAAGCCAGCCAGAAATAGAACCATATAATAACCTGTATTTTTAATTACTGAAACGATTGTTATCGTAGTCATGGACCAGGCAGTTGAAGTCAGCCATTTTGGCGGATTCGACATACTTAGATCTCGCAAGAAACCATTAATCGGACCGCTATCTCTGAACAATGCTACGAATATAATACCAAAAGCAACGCTGGAAACCAGCTGCGGGAAGAAAAACACTGTCTTAAAAAACCCGGAGCCGCGAAGCTTTTTGTTTAGTAAAATTGCAAGAAACAGTGCAAAGATCAAGGTAAAGGTTACACTGAACAATGTATAGAAAATGTTATTCTTTAACGAGGCATAGAAATAACCATCCTGAAAAAGCTTACTAAAATTACGAAAACCTATAAAATTATTTGTTTTAAATCCGTCATAATCTGTTAATGAAAGTAGAAGTGCATAAACTACCGGAATTAGTGTAAAAAGCAAAAAACCGATTGCATTAGGAAGCAGAAATAAATAACCTGTCACTGCTTCTCTTTTTGCAGATTTCGACATTACAATTTTTGTTTTTTTCTCTTCTTGTTTCATAATGATGTCCCCTTCTGCTTTTTCATAATGATATGCATAAAGCAGCCACAGACGCGGCTACCCTATGCTTACCGTTTGACACGAATTATTTACCCATATATTCCTGACGTCTGTTTTCAAAATTAGACATTGTCGTATCAAGATTTTGTTCACCAATTAAATAAAGTTCCATTTCTTCATCCATAATTTGCTTCACTGCTTTATAGTTGGGATTATAGATTTCTTCAATCGCATTATTAGGTGAAAATAAAATTTTCGCAAGTGTTCCGTCTGTATCCTCATAGCCGAGTGATTTCATAAATGTCTGTTGAATAGCTTCATCACTATATGCAGTTAATGTGGCATTCTGTGCCAGAATATTGGCACCGTCATAGGTACACATAAATTTAATAAAGTCATAGGCCTGCGCGGGATGCTTGCTGGAAGCAGGTACGGAGAAGAAGTTCATGCCGCAGGGCGCCGTATAATCGGAAACCCCTTCCGGAACCGGCATAGGAAGCACCTTATACTGGAACGGCATGTCACCGCTTTCATACTTCGCTTTGTAAGAAGCTAGGGCCCAGGAGCCGTTCATATACATCGCAACGCTATTTGCAGGCTCTGAGGTAAACATACTTCCGCAGTTCTGACCAAGCTCCAGCTTTTCTGCGAAGGGTACATGTGTTTTATCCGCTTCGAGTGTATTCCAAAGCTCAAGAGACTGACGGATAACGCTTGTATCTTGATCCATAACACTTCCGCCCCTTTGCTGCATATATACATAATTATCCATACCGAATAATCCTGCATAGGTATCCTTATCCGTAAGCTTCTTACATAATTCGCGGTATTCCTCCCAGGTCATCTGCTTGGAGGGTACTGCCACGCCTGCTTCTTTATATAATGCTTCATTGATAAACAGCATCCATACAGATTTTCTGTAAGGAAGGCCGAAAATACCGTTTTGATTACTTTGTTTAAATACATCTCCATATACCGAGGTATCCACGCCGGAATCCTTCACATAGGTGCTTAAATCTGCCAGAAGACCCTTCTGCTGGTATTCTCCGTAAGGGCTGACTCCATTTACACCAAGTACGTCAAATTCTTCACCACTTGCAAATACACTTAAGATTTTCTCTGCGTATTCGGTAGCCGGAAAATAAACCACCTTAACCTCTGCCACGTCACTTTGCGCATTATAAGCTGCGACAGCTGGATCGAGATAGCCTTGTTCATCCGACCAATCATAGAAGGTCAGAACTACCTTCTCCTTTGACGCTCCCTGTGTTGTACTAGAAGTACCTGTTGCTGCAGGCGCAGCGGTTGTTGCAGGCTTGTCCTTACTGCCAGGCGAGGAGCAAGCTGCCAGGGAAAATACCATAACTGATGCCATAAATAATGCGATTGCCTTTTTTGCCTTCATACCTTTTCTCTCCTTATTTTTCCAGGTTTATTAATAGTTTCTCTATTTCAAGCCTTTCTTCTTCGGAAAATTCCAGATTGGAAAGTGCTTTCATATTATCTTTGATCTGGCCAATACGGCTGGCTCCAAGTATAACCGATGTCAATTCCCCGTCCAGTATAGCATAAGCCAGTGCCATTTGTGCAAGTGTCTGTCCTCTTGATTGTGCAATCTGATTTAAATTTCCTGCCAGCTTAAGATATTCCGGTGTAATATTATCCTGCTTTAGGAAAACACTGTTTCCCGCTGCTCGTGAATCCTCCGGAATACCCTTCAGATACCGGTCGGTCAATAAGCCCTGTGCCAGTGGACAATACGCAATGGAACCCATCCTTCTAGCCTTGATAACAGGTAACAGCTTTTTCTCACTGCGCTCAAGCATGGAATAACGGTGCTGATGTACAAGACATCTGCAGCCCATATTCTCGAGAATTTGTGCTGCTTCCTCCAATCTATGCGGTTCATAATTGGATAATCCGATATATAGTGCTTTACCGCTTCGTACAATCTGCACCAGAGCATCCATAGTCTCCCAAAGCGGTGTTTCCTGATCCGGGCAATGATGGTAAAATATATCCACATAGTCCGTACCGAGGCGCTTAAGACTTTGCTCCACAGATGCCAGCAGATGCTTTTTGGAGCCATGCCTTCCATAAGGACCGGGCCACATCTCATAACCTGCTTTTGTCGATATAATTAGTTCATCCCGGTAAGCGGTTAAATCCTTCCTCAGAATATTTCCGACAAGTTCTTCCGCCGCTCCTGCCGGAGGTCCGTAATTATTTGCAAGGTCAAAATGTGTAATTCCGCAGTCAAAGCTGCCAAGCATTATCTGCCTTGCATTCTCATAGGAGCTGCCATATCCGAAATTATGCCACATTCCCAGTGACATCACCGGTAGCATTAATCCGCTTGTACCCGTTCTCTGGTATTTCATCCTGTTGTATCTGTCTTCCTGTGCCATATAATGCATTCTTATTCTCCATTTCCAGTAATTTGGCGCAGACCTTACTCGCTTCTGACCGCAAGTTCATCCAGCTTCTCAACTACCCATTTCAAACGTTCCACTTCTATGTCGGAGGGAAGCGTACAATCCGCACCAATGATCAGTCCAACGCTTCCTGTACTGATTACTAGATCCTCTAAAAAATCCTCTATTTCCTTGCGGCTTCCGGAATAAAGTACTCCGTTCTTGCGGTTATCAAAACCTCCCAGTACACAGCTTCCCGCAAAAAACCTTCTGCCCTGCTTTAGCGTAAGTTTTTCAATGTAGATTGCCCAATTTACGGCTTTCGCCGGATAATCCTTCCATACCTCAATACGGTTTTTATCGCCTGCCCATCCGCAGCAGTGTAAAATATTGTTATCACTGAATTTGTTCGCATGTTCCAGTACCGAAAGCTCTGCCGGTGTCACGAGGCTACGGTATTCTTCATAGGTAAACCGGTCCTCTTCCGCATTCTGTACGCAGTAATAGATACCGTCACATCCTGCTTCGGTAATTACCAGCTCAGCAAGTGTTTTACAATCCTGCGCTATTACGTCAAAGGCATATTTTACCGCCTCGGGATTTTGTCTGATATGCTTCATAAGCAGCTCTTCACTTGTCCCAAACCGCATCAGTGACATAGGGCAGAAAACATTATAAAACACACAGCATTCTCCCTCAACCCCATTTACGACATTTTTAGCTCTCTTTACTTGATTTTGAATATACGCATGTTCCTTCCCAAGAGGCTTCATGCCGTACCAATCCTCCGGCTCCTTTACCTTCTGGATCCATTCATTCGGATAGCAAAAAAAGCCATCACACATTACCTTTATCATATCCATACCAGTTTCCCGGTATAATTTTAGATGTTCCTCTACTATCTGCATACCGGTATCCTCATCCGGTGAAAAATGAAACCAGAAGCCGGAGGGTATCTTATCTACCGGCTCATGCGCAAGCGCTCTTAAAACTCTCTCTTTTTTTGTCATAACCTTCCTCCTTGTTGTAAATTCTAAAATTTCAGGACATTGCGAAACACAAGAATTAAATAAATTGTATGGTTTCGCAATTGCCTAAATTGATATGAATATTAAAACCTAAAAATGATTTGCTGGATGAATATATATGCACTCATATTCATCTACATAACCTGGATCAGACTTTTGACAATCGAATCCTAAATTTTATATTTTAGACTCGAGTGTCAAATCCTTCTGAGCAAGCATCATATCCAAAATGACATGATCTGTCATACTCATGCCGTGATTGCCGAGCTTACCGAGATTTTTAATCGTCTGTTCCACATCTTTACAGACAATTCCATCGTTTTGAGGAGCCTTCACCTGATCAACAGCCAGATTTGCACATTGAATTGCACCGTTTACGGAAGTAGCAATTTTTAAGGCGCAGCCTGATTTTGCACCGTCACAAATGAGTCCAGAGATATCTGCCACCATATTCATAATAGCATATTCTATATTATGTAAGGAGCCTCCCATCAGATAGGTTAAAGCACAGGAAACTCCAACCGAAGAAGCAATTGCACATCCGCATAAGGCGGAAAGCTTGCCAATATGCCCCTTCACATGAATGGTAATCAATTCACTTAAGGCAAGTGCCCGGTATTTTTGTTCTTCCTTGCTCCCCATAAGCTCTGCTGCCGCGATAACAGGAATGGATGCTGTGAGTCCCTGGTTTCCGCTTCCATTCGTTGACATCACAGGTAAAGTACATCCTGCCATACGGGCATCTATTGCTGCAGATACCAGCGATACAAGGTAGGTCTGAAAATCCATCTGTCCGCTTTGAAGCTTTTTCTCATACAAGTGTTTGCCAACTCCCAGCCCATATTCCTTTTTCAGTCCCTCCTGTGCGATCTTCATGTTACGATCAATTACTTCATCCAAGAATTTCAATTCATCTACCGTTACGGAGCAAACATAATTAAATATTTTCTTGACCGTAAGCCGGTTCATGTCACTCGCCTTTTCCTCCATTTGCTTTTCTTCTTTGAAATACAGTGTTTCGTCATTGAAGCAAACCGAAGTGATATTAGTATGGTATTTCTGAATAACTGCCGAGGCTTGTTCCTCCCCATGAAAGCAAACCGCCTTAATATACAGCCTTTCGCTTGTATCCGCAACTGAAATCCTTATCTTTTTTTCCTGTACCATTCTGAGCGCATTCTGTATATCTGTTTCTCCTATATCCTTAAGTACCTCCAGCCTGTAATCGGACCTGCCTGCTATACAGCCAAGAGCCGCTGCTATCTCAATCCCTTTCAAATTCGTTTTAGGAATTCCTACATGCATGGCATTCTTTAAAACATTACCGCTTACGCTAAGTTCAATCCTGTCTGTTTTTTTCCCCAGGGTTTCAGCTGCCTTTGCTACCGCCATTGCTACCGCGCTTGGTTCCGTACAGCCCAGTGCGCATACTATTTCATTCTGTAATAAGTGTGTATATTGATGCATTCTATGTTCCTTTCAAATTTGGTGATTTATTTTTTTGCAGGACTTAAAAATGTTTCGTAAACTATTCCGGTTTTCCGACAAAGAAGTCTCCTAAATTCATTAGTGCAAGGCAATAAATGATAATTCCCTCGAAAATATCCTCTATACATATTGATTCGTCCGGCTCATGATAGTCACCGCCTGCCGCTGTATTATTGTAATGATATATTTTCTTATTTTCCAATGACATTCCAAAGCCAACTGCGTTCGGAAGCCTTCTGGCATAAGTGGAACCGCTCATGACATAAGGTTCTGTCTGTGACCCCGTATAATGATGGTAAGTATCCAGTAGTGTTCTGACAAACGGCGAATTTTTATCCTGATATACCGGCTTGCTGTTGTGCGTACTATGGATGCTGCCACCAAAACTTTCTGCTAAATTGGTTAATTTATATATCAATTCCGCGGCATCTTCCCAATTACCATCCTGTTTTTGTATCGGGTAACGGTAATCGACTGCTGCAAGTATTTTCCCTTCCGCCATTCTTAACCAGGTTACTGTTCCCGCTAATTTTCCGGAAATCCTGTCTTCACAGGCAATTCCCGCAGAATATCCATAATTGTCTTCCGACAGAAGCTGAAGGAATTTCCAAAAATCAAGCTCCTTCCTTGTCCAGGGAAGATGACCCTTTCCTATTTTAGTACACAGATTATATATTGCATTCTCTCCCTGTTTGGCAGCGATTATATGTGTTGATTTACCTTTCGCTTCAATCGTAAAATTCCCTGAATTTGATAAGTAGGATACCCACGCTGTATCCGGAATCGAATTGATATCTTCTCCTGCATAAATATTCAGGATATGAGGCATTCCCTCCGTCGAAAATGCAAAGGTCAGCTCCAGGCGGCCCTTTTCTCCATAACAAACCGGGAACCCACAGTCCGCGACCAGATTCCATTCCGGAGCCTGGTGCTGTCTTGTCCATAAATCCAGATCCAGCATTCCATTTTCTTCACTGCTGCCATAGCAAGCCACGCAGGAATAAGGGAGTTCATATTCAAGTTCTTTCAGGCATCTCATAGCATACAGTAAGCCAAGTGCAGGGGATTTGTTGTCCTGCACCCCTCTTCCGATCAGAAAGCTATCCTTTCTGGTTATCTGAAAAGGTGGGTAATGCCATCCTATACCTTCATTTACAACATCCAGATGAGCCCATAATCCCAGTTTGGGAGCAATACTTTCCTCTTTATAAAATACTTTGCATAGGATATTATCCTCTATCCTGGCTGTCATATGATAGGACTGGGCTATCTGCTTCATAGTCTCCAAAACACAGCGGCAGTTCTCTCCGAATGGTGCATCCATGTTGTTTGCAGAAATATCTCCGACAGAAATGCTTGGAATGCGGACTAATTTTTCTATATCCTTTATGATCTCATTTTGATGCAAATATACCCATATTCTGATCATTTCAGTCGTAACCTTCTCCATCCGCTTCCTCCCTTTCTTACAATTCATCCTCCCGGACTATTTTCTGGTTAGTTATTGTCAACAGCTCGGTTAAATTCCGCTTTACTTAACAACTCTTATGGCTTTATTATATAAATGAAGCTAACTTACATCCACGCATTTAGGAGACGAAAACTATGCAGAAACAATCATCCCAGCATTTACTGCTTAACTATAGACCTTATAATTTACCGGTTCATTTTCCGGTTATTGCTTTTTTAGGAGATAACTGGATTGTATCCACGCAAGAACCACTGTTTCTTCATTTTCATAATTGTATTGAAATTGGATATTGTGTCTCTGGCTCCGGCTGTATTTATCTCAATGACCTTGTCCTTCCCTTTTCAAAGGGAGATTTCAGTATCATTTATGCAAATGCTCCCCACATCTCCGTAAGTAATCAAAGGGTCAGCAAATGGGAATATCTTTATTTTGATCCGCAGATGCTTCTAAAATCCGTAGCAGGCAATTATGACAGCCTCAGGAAGAGCTTTTTTATTTGGAAAAAAAGTCCCGGTGTCATAAAGCCACAGGCTTATCCCCTCCTATGCGAACTACTTCGTTATATTTTTATTGAATTCCATCAAAAAAAAACACTTTATCAGGATACGGTCAATGGAATGCTGCTTTCTGCAATTGCTTTGATTGACCGGATTTTCTCAGGCGCACAGGAGCTCCCCTGTTTATCACATCCTCAGTATGCCGTACAGGAAGCTATTTTCTATATCAATGAACACTACTCGGAGAATATCTCCATATCAGAGCTGGCTTCCCTCTTTATGATGAGCGAAAGTCATCTTCGCAGAGTATTTAAGACAATTACAGGCTATAGCCCTCTGGAGTATATTCAGCATTTTCGTATCAGACAGGCCTGTCATTATATCTACTTAAACCAGGAATCTCTAAATAATATAGCCCGTCTGGTCGGATATTCTTCCCTTTCAAGCTTTAACAGACAATTTTTACAATGCATGCACATGTCCCCCTCTGCCTGGAAGAAATCTTATCTTTCCACTGCAGTCCAGAATGAGGTAACTTCCTATAACGACAGTAATACCAGCCAAATATTTCAGCTGTAAAACATGTTTTACAATGTTAATTACCGTATCCGTTATTGCTGGCAGAAGTATACAAAGAATAATGATTTGATTGTAATCATAATTTATTTCTATTTTAAATTGTTAATATTTGCCATTATTGATAATTCATGTTACAATTCATTTAAGACTCTAAGACACACAATTCATATTAATTCGAAGCAATACTATTGATAAGAGCAGAAGGTACAGGTTTGAAAACTTATTCCACATTTAATAAAGTAAAGGAGTGAAATGATTGTATGGTACTTGAGGGGAAGGTAGTTGTTGCACAGGGTGGCGGGCCAACCGCGGTAATTAACCAGTCTTTAGTCGGAGCTGTGCTCGAATCCAGAAAATTTCCACAGATTACAAAGGTGTATGGTGCAGTAAATGGGGTTTCGGGTATTATTAATGAGGATTTTCTCGATCTAACGCAGGAAACGACTCACAATTTGGAGCAGGTAGCAATTACGCCCTCCTCTGCCCTTTATTCCACCAGAGACAAGCCGGATAATGCTTATTGCAAAGAGATTTTCAATGTGTTTAAGGCACATGGTGTGCGATATTTCTTCTACATAGGCGGAAATGATTCCGCTGATACCGTTCGTATTGTCAATGAACAGGCAGAATCCTCCGGTTATGAATTTCGTGCCATTCATATTCCGAAGACGATTGATAATGACCTGATGATAAATGACCATACTCCGGGATATCCTTCTGCAGCAAAATTTGTGGCACAATCCTTTATCGGTCTTAATCTGGATAACAGAGCACTTCCCGGTGTTCATATCGGTGTTGTTATGGGGCGTCATGCCGGTTTTTTAACAGCCGCTTCTTCGATCGCACAAAAATATCCAGACGATGGACCGCATCTGATCTATCTTCCGGAGCGTGCTTTTAGCGTGGATCATTTTCTTTTTGATGTAAAAGAGGTATATGATAAATACGGGCGTTGTATTATAGCCGTATCAGAAGGTATTCAGGATGAAAACGGCATACCGATTGTTACGAAGCTCCTGAAAACGAATGAAACAGATGCACACGGCAATACACAGTTATCAGGTACAGGTGCCCTGGGTGATTTATTAGCGCAGGAAATCAAGGGAAAACTTGGAATTAGTCGCGTACGCTCCGATACCCTGGGATACTTGCAAAGATCCTTCATGGGATGTGTATCTCCGATTGATCAGCATGAAGCCAGAGAGGTTGGTGAGAAAGCTGCCCAGTTTGCAATATGGCATAATATCGATGGCTCCATTACGATACATAGAACCGGCTATTATTCAGTAGATTATAAAATGACTGATTTACGTAATGTTGCCGGTAAAACGAAATTAATTCCGGAACATTTTATTAATAAAAGAGGTAACAACGTCACCGATGCTTTCAAGTATTATCTGCAGCCTTTGCTTGGGTGTGATATGCCAGAAGCCAGCATGCTAAGAGCTCCCCGGGCAGAAAAATTATTACATAAGCTATAAGTGAATTGTCCGGTATATCTCGGAAGAAAGATCTACAATAGAATTATGAATCCTCGCGTATAATTATTTAAACGAAAAAAATGAAATGCGGTTCGTATTAACCGCATTTCATTTTTTTAGGGTCGCATAGTGCAATCCTACCAGTCTTATAATAGCTACATTGTAGATTATCTGACCTTCATAATCCAGGGCAATTCACCAAATTGCTCGTTATAAGGTTTCGCTCCCTCATAGCAGGAAGACTGTTTGATAATATTAAGAATATTCCGTGCACAGAACTGCAGATCACCTAAGGTAAGAGCGTCCGGAGCCGCAGCTTCCCCTGCATTCACTGCTTCGATAATATCTTCAATGTTCTGCTGACATCCCGGCATCTGCAGATCATTGCCTGCCTTGATGCAAAGCGGTGAAGAAGAAACAGGATATTTCCTTATCTCACTATGCATGAAGGGTAAATCTTGTGAGGTACACCAGTCTGTCATTACCAGTCCGGCAAATCCCCACTCCTCTCGAAGTGCGGCTGTAAGCAGATCATAGCTATTCGCTGTATGAATTCCATTCATTAGATTATAGGATGTCATAACTGCCATTGGCTGCGCTGTCATTACTGCTATTTCAAATCCCTTCAGATAGATTTCTCTCAGTGTGCGTTCACTGACAAGGGAATTGGAAAAGAGCCGATTATCTTCCTGGTTATTGACTGCATAGTGCTTTATTGTTGTACCAATTCCAGGATGTGCCTGAACTCCCAGTGTGGTTGCTGCCGCACACATGCCGGTAAGGATTGGATCTTCTGAATAATACTCAAAGTTGCGCCCGCAGAGCGGATTTCTGTGAATGTTCATACCCGGTGCAAGCCATAGATTGATTCCAAATTGAAGCATCTCTTCACCCACAATGTATCCGGCTTTTTCAATGGCTTCCATATCCCAGGAGGAGGCAAGCAAAGATGCAATTGGTATCGCTGTAGTGTACTGATAATAATCAATTACATCCTCCGATGTCTTTTCCTGAGAGGCAAAACCGGATGCCTCTTCCATAAAGATATTGCCTCCCGGAAGAAGTACTCCCTCTTTGGTCGTCTTAAAATGTGGCTTCAGTCTAACGCCTGCCGGGCCATCTGCTAAGATTAAGTTTCTGATTAATCTGTCTGTTGCCATCAATGAGGTGGTATCACCGGCAGCACCGGGAGCAACAACTGATGCATTGCCAATGATATCTTCCGAAAAGAGGCTGCCCCTTGAAGTTCCTACGCATAATTGAGCCATTTCATCTATTGTCAGCTGCGCAGTCATTTCCTCTAGAGAATATTTAGAGGCAATCACATCCTCCATTGTAATCTTCTCCGGAACAGTAGACGAATAATTTATTTTGTCAGCCTGATATTTCACCTTATTCGTCAGGATTTTAGCTGCTTCTATAGGAATTCTTCTGGCTGCTGTCTTTTCTGACTTTTCCTCAGCATAGGAATAGGATATCGTTCCTTCTGCACTAATTTCTGTTAAATTCGGTTCCTCTTGGAACAAATTTGTAAGAACCTCTGTAACAGCCTCCTGCTCAAGTATAATCACTGCTTCAATCCGGGTATTTCTTGAGTTTTCTCCAACACGAATCAGATATTCTCCTGCTTCCATTATCCAGGAAGCTTTTTCTTTTCGATAGGACGCCATCGAGGAGGTTTTAAAGCTGATGGATAATACCTGACTCTCACCAGGTGCTAAAAGCATTGTTTTCCCAAAAGCAACCAGTTCCTGATATGGTTTCTCCACCTTGCCGGACGGGGCGGAATAATAGATCTGCACCACTTCTTTACCAGAATATATCTTGCCCGTATTACTTACTTTTACTGTTACTGTGACCTTCTCCTCATCTGCTATAACATTCTGCGTCTGAACTAGAAAATCAGTATAGGAGCGGCCATATCCAAAGCAGTACCTTGGTGTAACATTGAAACTGTCAAAATAGCGATATCCAACATAGATACCCTCAGAATAATACTCGTCATCTACATTCCCATTATTGTGACTGAAACTTTTAGAATTAGGATAGTCATAATAATCCTCTGCCCAGGTATCAGCCAGTTTACCAGAAGGAAATGTCTTGGCACAGAGTACATCCGCCGCTGCATACCCTGTAATATTACCGGCCTGGCTAATCAGCATAACAGAATTAAAACCTATTTCACTGATTGCTTTCAAATCAATTATTCCGCCCACGTTTAGAAGTAGAATACATTTGGCGTATGCTCGTCTTATGAATTGTAATGTCGCAACTTCTTCCTTCGTCAGCAGATAATCGCCTTCTGCATAGAAACGATCCGCTCCTTCTCCAGATTTCCTCGCCAATACATAAATTGCTGTATCTGTGTTAGAAGTATTGACATCTTCCTGTGTCACAGAAGAAATTCGAAGCTCAGGGCCTGCAACGGGGCGTTCCAAAATAATATCCATGGGTGTTACCCCTTTTTCCTTTGCTTCCGCCTCCAGTTGCGTGATGAAAGCTGTTTTCATCTCCTCCATGAGCTTGTCACAGGAATCGAGCCATGATTTTGTCGTAATCGTAAATCCGGCTTCTTCCAAGCCTTGCTCAATATTTATTACGACTCTTGAATAAACATCGCCTGATCCGGTACCGCCTTTTACTGTTCCTCTGGCTCCGTTACCATAAAGTGCAATCTTTCCTGCTTTGCCTGTAAGAGGTAATGTTCCATCATTTTCCAGAAGCACCATACATTCTCCGGCAATACTTCTGATTTCCTCCATGTGCTTTTTTTCCAGCTGGCTGACTTCACTTGATGTTGATGCGTAATACTTTACCATAAAGTTTTTCTCCTTTTTACCTTAACTATTTTATAGGTAATTGCGAAACGCAAGAATTATATTAATTGTATACACAGAAAGCACATGTTCTGGAGCAGAAGTTAAGCGGAAGGAGCGTTGGAGCGGAGGAATATGTGCTTTCTATGTATACAATTTGAACAACTATATAGTTTCGAAATTGCCTATTAATTTTCTAGATTTTGAGTTTCAAAAGTCCCTGTACAGGTTTTCCTTCATCAATGATCTGTGATACAGTGATGTAGAAGCTGGCAAGCTTAACCTTTTACCGCACCAATCGTAATTCCCTTGATAAAATATCTCTGAAAGAACGGATAGATTGCCATTACCGGCAACGCCCCCATTACTGCAACAGCCATTTTGATTCCTGTAGCTGGCAGGTTTTTGCCTAAATCATTTGACATTGAATTACTTGAGCTCATCAAAAATTGCACATCGGAAAGCATTCGGTTTAATAAAACCTGAATACTGTAATATTTATCTTTGTTAATATAGTATAAACCATTCACCCAGTCATTCCAATACATTAAACCTACCAGCATTGCCAGTGTAGCTATGATTGGTTTTGACATAGGTAAAACCACTTTTCTTAATATGTAAGCCTCACCCGCACCGTCTATGCTAGCTGCTTCCACTACTGCCTCCGGGATATTGGAGGTAAAGTAGGTTCTCATCATAATAATATAAAAAGCCTGCAGCATCAGGTTTGGTAATATAAGTGCCGCATACGAATTTGTAATATGAAAATATTTTGCCCACATAATGTAGGAGGGAACAATTCCGCCGTTAAATAACATTGTAAAAAAGATAAGAAAGGAGAATACATTTCTATGTGGTAAATCTTTTCTGGATAACGGGTATGCCAATAATGTTGT
This sequence comes from Bacillota bacterium, assembly GCA_023418475.1. Lineage (GTDB taxonomy): Bacteria > Bacillota > Clostridia > Lachnospirales > Lachnospiraceae > Mobilitalea. The sequence continues at coordinate 71,826 of JAEZZO010000027.1, read as the reverse complement.
TAAGGTCAGATTGACAAATGTGCCGATAAAGGTGATCACAATTGTTATAATGTATCCTCTGATCATCGCTTTCGATTTTGTAAATAAATAAATATATGCATCAAAATTAATATCTCTCGGTATAAAAGAATATCCATCTTTTACAAGGGTAAGCTCATCCGTGATTGAGGAAGATACCAGCATAATAAATGGCAGGATGCAGCTGAGACAAAGTAATATCATAATGATATGGGATATTATTTTGAATGTTTTATTACTTTCAACCATAACTTTTTCACCTTCCTCTTAGAATAAAGAATCCTCTTTACTTATTTTTGATATTACATAATTAGCAGTCAAAACTAGAATGAAACCAACCATGGACTGATAAAATCCTGCTGCGGAGGACATACCTACATTATTGCTTTGAAGTAATCCGCGATACACATAGGTATCAATTGTATTAGTGGCATTCAGAAGAGGGCCAGAATTCATAGGAACCTGGTAAAACAAGCCAAAATCCGAATTAAAGATACGTCCAATACCTAATAAAGTTAATGTAATAATAGTAGATTTGAGTGCCGGCAGTGTTACATGAGTAACTCTTTGCCATCTGGTAGCACCATCAATGGCAGCCGCTTCATAATATGCCTTGTCAATACCAACGATTGTCGCAAAATATATAATTGTACTGTATCCAAATCCCTTCCATAAAGCAACCAATATCAGAATAAACGGCCAGTATTTCGCTGTAGAATACCAGCTGATACCATCCTTCCCTAACTTCTCAAGGATAGATTTATTAAGAAAGCCTGTATCTGTTGCTAAAAATGCATATACGAGATAACTGACAACAACAATCGAAATCAGGTAAGGCATCAGGATAATTGTTTGGTAGGATTTCTTGGCAAATTTATTTTTAATTTCATTTAAAAGGATGGCTACCGCGATTGCTATTATTGGCGTAAGCACCAGAAAAACCAGGTTATAACAGATTGTATTTCTGGTTATGATGAAAGCATCGCTGCTTTGAAATAAGAACTTAAAATTTTTCAATCCCACAAATGGACTTTTTAAAATACCCACCCGGTAATTTACCTGCTTAAAGGCAATTGATATTCCAAGCATTGGAACATAATTATTGATAAACAGGTAAGCAAGCCCGGGCAGCATCATTAAATAAAGGGGTATGTATCTGGCATTTCTTCTCTTCATTTTATATTTCGAAACCTCTTTCCCTTTTATTAGGAAAGAGCATAAACCAGTATGCTCTTTCCTTTAAATGATATATTGATAATTTTAGTGTCAAAAGTTATGCAATGTGATCTTACCTAACAGGACAACTATTTTTTATTTGCTGCAACCCATTCATCAAGCTGTTTCTGCTTTTCAGCAATAATAGTATCAATACCATTATCTTTTAGCTCCTTAAGATATTTCGGAATCGCATCTTTCGGATCAAGCTGCCCGCCCATGAGTGCCTTATTATATTTATCATTTATATTTTTACATGCAGTTATTTCATTTATTACTTTCGAATTGTCAAAGCTAAAGCCCTTTGCCGGAGATACCTTGGCAGATTTGTTAAAGGTATCCATATCTTTCCATACAGTTTCACTGTCTCCATTCCATATATAGGAAATCTGCTCATTTGGCCATGCCCATGCAAATCTTGAATATCCAACATTTAAGCTGTCTTTTCCGTCCGGATAGCCAATGATACCTTTCTCTTTATCAATTACCTTATAGTGAGTACCTTCTACACCATTAATACATAAATTCGCAACCTCAGGATCATTATACATTAAATCAAGCAGTGCCATTGCTCTTTCCGGATCTACCGACGTTGAAGGGATAGCCCATAAAAAGCTGGAAGCATTCGCAGTTATAGTAATTGGTTCCTTATAGATCCAGCTTACCATTTCTTTACCGATCGTTGCTGAATTTTCACTATCAAAACCAGGTTTTTCATGTGAGAAAAATCCGAAGGCTTTTCCTGATTTTACAAGAGAAGTTCCACTTTCTGTATTTGTGGATGCATCCGGCATGATTAGACCCTCTTCTGCCCAGTTGTACATCTGTTCACATAAGTTTTTATAGTAATCAGATGCAATGAGATTCTCTACCTTTAACGAATCGCTTGTGTAAGGATCCATTAGTACACCATTACTATCTCCCAAATTATCCACCGCAAGATAACCAAATATCTGACCAAAGCCCGAAACTACCGGATACATTTCCGGATGAGCTTTCTTTACCTTGGCGAGTAAGTCATGAAGACCACTAAAATCCTTAATTGTATCAATGCTTCCGCCAACTTCCTCAAGAATATCCTTTCTCATACAGAAGCCAAGGTCGTATGCTTTATCTTTGTTTCCCGGAACGCCATAAGTTTGTCCACCTACCTGAGTACATCTCCAGTCATCCGTTGAAATGGCCTTCAAGGTATTCTGTCCATAATTCTTAAGCATATCATCAATTGGTAATATCTGTCCTAAATTCGCCAAAGTTGCCGTATCCAGAACAAATGTATTAAATAAATCAAACTGCTCACCTGAAGATAACAACAGATTTAATTGTGTTAAATAGGAACCGCTTCCTATAAAAGTTATGTCAACATTACAATTTAATTTTTCTTTCGTAATTTTGCTTAATGCCTCAGATACTGCTTCTGCTTCTTGTGTTGTTGTTTCTCCAAACATCGTAATTTTTAATGTAGTAAAGTCTTTGTCTGAAAAGTTATTCTTGGTAGCTTCTGCTTCTGTTCCCGCAGGTGTTACCGTACCGTTTCCAGCTGCTTCTTTGCCGCTATCCGTACCCGATGATTTACTGCTGCAGCCGGCAAATAATGTAGTAACCATACATAAAGCAATCATCATACTTATAACTCTTTTTTTCATATAATTTCCTCTCCTTTTTTATAATAACAAGATAATTACTAGTCAAAATCATCTTGCTTATAAGTAAATTATAAACTTCTTGCTTTGCTGACTCTACCCATATTACGACTATTTATTGTTAATAATAGACTAAATTATGTTTTATATTCAAATATATATTGTGTGTTTTTCTATTACAGACTTATACTGTTCTATTTACGACTTAAAACCGTATCTTAATTATGAATGCCATGAAAGCCATGAACGCACTAATGATAAGTACTTCCATGGCTCCCCGCAATTTGATAATTTCTATATTTTCTATATATTTTTTTGTGTATTATCCTCTACATCAACTTTTCAATTAATTACTTTCTTTTCTTCTATCGCTTTCTTCAATGCAAAGTAATGTCCTAATTATCTGCATCCTTAACTCTTCTTTCCTCCGAAGGAGAGGTATTAAACGCTTTTTTGTAGGATTTGGAAAAATGAGAAAAATTACTGAAACCTACTCTCGCCGCAATAAAACTAATCGGTAACATTGTTGTTTTTATTAGTTGTCTTGCCACATTCATTTTCTCCTGTATAATGTATTCACTGAGTGCCATACCGGTTTCTTTTTTAAAAATTCTGTTCAGGTAGTCGATATTAAGATGAAGGCATTCCGCTATATCCGTTCTTTTAATATCTTTTTCTACATTTTCATTAATATACCGTTTAATAATATCAACTTTATCCTGGCTATCGATGGTTTCTTTCTGACTATCTTCAGCGATCTTTATAATCGTATCCACAAATGCTTTCATCGTATCCAGAGATTGCGTTGCTTTAGTATAGACTTCCTTGGACTGGAACTTTGAAAAAATCATCTGTGTATCAATTTGCTTATCTTTTATGATAGAAAACATCATATGTATCATATCCATATGAAAAAGCATCAATGTTTCCTGCGTTATTTCCTTTTGTTCTGCCAGATGATCCAGATATTCTCCTATTTCCGTCCGTACCGTATTGCAAAGATTTTGCTGCAAGTATTTGATCCAACGCTCCAGCTGCGGCAGGCAGTAGGTAGAATGCAGTTCCATTTTACTTATTCCGTCTTCTTTCAGTTGGAATATTCTATTATCTGGAACTACATTTTCCTTCATCATAGCATTCAGCTGCTCATATTGTTCCTTCATACCAGCCGGTGTAACCGCTTCTCCCATATAGAAAGCAATTTGTCCCTTCAGATATTCTTCCAATACCGCTTTCAGCAATATAATCTGCCGCAATACCCCCAGATAATCCATAAAATACCCATTTGCTCCATAGATCACCAGAGAATAGTTTAGCTTTTTCTGTTCCACAATGATGATATCCTGTTCATATGGGAAAAACAGTTCATTTGCTACATTGTGTAATACAAAATAAAGTAACTCCGATCCGAAATAATTAATATCAACTTCCATATGAAAGATCTGCATAATAACCTGATAACATTTTTGATCCCAATGAGGCATCTTATTATCCTGACAGAGAGAGTCATATTTGTCTTTTGGCAGCATGCCTTCAATTGTATCCGCAATAATTTTCTCTCTGATAAACCCCTTCTGCTCTACCAATAGCTCACCATACAAGCTTTTTTTCTTCTGCCCCTGTTTGTCTATCACCTTTTTTATGGCTTTATATACCACATTTTTAATTTCATCATAAGGAGCAGGCTGTAATATATAATCAAAGCTTCCCATTTTAATAGCTTCTTTCGCATATTCGAACTGGGCATGGGCTGTCAGAAAAATACATTCAATATCCAGATTTTCATCTCTGGCCCATTTTAGCAATGCTAACCCATTTTCCCGGGGCATTTCAATATCACAAATCATAATGTCGATATTCCCGGCAGATAATATATTCCTTGCCTCATATGAATTGTATGCATTATAGACCTCCTCGAAGCCCATTTTCTCCCATTCAATTCCCTTCATTAAGCCATTTACCACACTTGTCTGATCATCTACAATTAATAACTTCATATTCCCACCTTCTTAACATAGATTTCAACAACTGCACCATTTTCATTTACAAAGGCAAATCCTACATTTTCTTTACCAAAATACAGTTGAAAGCGTTGAATCACATTATAGATACCGATATGTTCACCCTTATTGATATTACTATCAAAATAATTATACTTTTTCAGATTTTCCTCGGTAAATCCTCCGCCATTATCTGCAATTCTTATGTAAATCAATTCACTGTCGTCATTCTCCAATAATTGAACTTTAATTTTAATATGCAGATTACCATCAGGAGAAATACTATACTTCACCGAGTTTTCCACAAAAGAAAGAATGGAGATCGCCGGTATTTGGCAATGGATTACATCGGTATCTACATCAATCATGCACTCCGGAGGATATTTCATACTGATCTGCTGTATGTATATGTAATTTTTTACATATTGAAGTTCTTCCTCTATTGATACTAAAATACTGTCTTCCTGCAGCATATATCGCAGATGCCTTGAAAGATACAGTATTAATTTCTGTATATTATTATAATTCTTTTCTTCTACCATACCGTAAATATTTTTAAGGCAATTCAGATAAAAATGCGGTCTTATCTGAATTTGATAATATTGCAGCATAGTACTTTTCATTTGCAATTCTTTCTCATAAGAAGCTATTTTTAACTTTTTTATTTCCTCCAAGGTATGGTGCAGTGTTTCATCCACTTTTTAAATTCAATTTCACGATAGGATACCACTTCCTCCTGATTATAATCATTCGCACCTATCCGTTCCATTGATTTCATTAAACTATCAATTGGTCTGAAAAACATGCGTTTCAGCAGTATATACCCCAATGGGATCATAAATATGGTCATAAGTGATAGAATGAAAAAGATTACCTGGCGGCTATTCATGTTCACAATGAATCCATTAAAGGACGTTAGGTAAGCGGTTCTCATCTTGCAACCTTTAATTTTCGATTCACATACAATATAATTTCTATTTCTGCCGGTATAATAAGATTGATCACTGCCCTTTAGTTTGATCTCATTCTCTTTCATAAACTCTTCGCCGATATAAATTTTATCTTGATCAAAAAAAACTGTAACAGCAGAGTTATCTCCCTTTTTATTATCCTGAAACAATGTGATATTATTTAGATTTATGATATAAACGATGCAGGTATCCTTAACACCCATAATGCGAAACAGATACCCACGATTCCCAACCTTGGCCGGAAACCAGGTATGCTCCTTGAGAAGTTGATTTTTAGCTAGAAGTGAATTTAGAAACTCTATTAATTTCCTGTCCGTATCGTCTGCGATATAGTTTGTATTAAACACAATTCTGTTTATATTCCCAGGTTTACTAATTAAGGCACAGGCTGAAATATCTGAATAAGCATACATAATTGACGTTTCCGCTTTCATTACGCTGTATGCATTCAGATATTTTTCAGTTTTGGATAGTTTTTCATTTCTAAGTGCCCCAAGGCTTTCATTATCAGAAATGATGCCTGCCATTGAATTCTCAACAATCGAGAGGGTATTTGCTAAATTCTCGCTTTGCAGATATATCGTATTACTGATTGCTTCTGTGACCTTTTCATTCATCACACGAACTGTATCTAAATTAAAAACAAGGATATAAATAATTAATGGAATAATAATCCCCATTAATATGTAAAGAATTCTTCTTTTTATAGAAAAAGTCTTCAAAAAAATAACCTCCCATCCTGTTTTTACTATGATGTCACTCTATTTATCATACAATTTAATAATAAGAAAATCAATTAATAATTTTCCATTCACGTTAGCTTATTGTTTCGTCGTTACTGTCCACTGGTTAGTTAAATCCAATGCTGTGTATCTGATCAGAACTACCGAAGTAAAGCCGCTTCTTCCGGTGCTGTAAGCACAAAAATTCCCTCTTCAATCAAAGAGGGAATTTTTGCAACGCTATTTTTTCTTTGCAGAACTTGTTGTTGCTGCCGCTGTAGCAGCGCCACCTTTCTTTTTCGGTGCTTTTTTCGGATTCTTATCTCCCATATATTCACCACCTTCCTTCTTAATTTGTCCTTCTTAAGTACTATTCTATATTGTCTTCCATATATTGTCAAACAGATTTCATGCATTACTGACCAGCTTCTGTTTGGCTGATACAGTCTACTGTAACGTTTGGATCAATGTATGTCACTTTCTCCAGATATAATCCGCAGGCATCCGCTAAATTCACTGTTTGGCTCCGGTCCTTTGAAGTAAGGATTTCCTGTATTTGTTCCGCTCTCAATCGTCCAAGACCTACTTCAATCAATGTTCCCACCATAAAACGGACCATATTATATAGAAAACCATCACCCTGTATCCGGATATTTATTAACCCATTCTCTTCTTCAAAATCAATCCAGCTAATACTTCGAATCATGGATTTCTTCTTGGATTTAACATTTGAAAATGCGGTAAAATCATGACTTCCAAGGAAATATGCTGCAGCTTCCTTCATTGCCTGCACATCCAGCTTCTCATCTACATGCATACTGTATTTTCGCATAAACGGATTAGGATATTCCCTGTTCCAGATCTTATAAAGATAGGTCTTATCCTTCGCCTGGTATCTTGCATGAAACTGATCTGAAACAGTTGAAACATGAAGAATACTGATATCCTGAGGTAAATAGTGGTTTAGATAATTTTTTATTGCTTTCGTCTCCAGGCTTTGTTCCGTTTTGAAATTAGCAATCTGAGCTAACGCATGCACTCCCGCATCCGTTCTGCTGCAGCCAATAATTTCAATCTCACTGCTAAGCATTTGCGAGATTACCTTTTCTAGCTTCTCCTGAATGGTATTTTCACCTCCACCCAGTCGCTGCCAGCCTTTATAACGCCCTCCGTCATATTGAATTGTCAGTTTGTAATTGTACATCAGCACTCCCTGCTATAGTAGAACTACCTTACGCCAATATATCTTCCCTCAGCTCTATTACACTCGTCTCTACTAAATAAAATTTTTATAGTCAATCCAGTTTTCCACTAATAAATTTGGTGTATCAAGGCCATACGGACAATGGTTTTTACAGTGATCGCAATGAATGCAGTCATCAATCCGCTTCATTTTCTCCTTCCAATCATCATTTAAATAAACGGATACCGGAGCGCGCCGTATCATCAGAGACATTCTTGCCGAAGTAGGAATATCAATACCTGCAGGGCACGGAAGGCAATAACCGCAGCCTCTGCAGAAATCCTTGCCAAGCTCCCTGCGGTCCTTCTCAATAGCTGCACGAAGCGCATCATTTAATACCGGTGGACGATTAATGTAATCGATAAATTCATCCAGCTCCTTCTCCTTTTGGATTCCCCAGATGGGAAGGACATTATCAAACTGGTCAAGATAAGCATACGCCGCTGCAGAATTCGATATTAATCCCCCGGACAAAGCTTTCATCGCAATAAATCCGATTCCGTTCTGCCTGCAAAGCTTTACCAGCTCAATTTCCTTCTCAGTTGCCAAATAGCTGAACGGGAACTGAATTGTCTCATATAAGCCGGATTCTGCCGCTTCCAGGGCCACCGGAAGACGATGGTTAGTAATTCCGATATGCCGGATCATTCCCTTGTCCTTAGCCTCCCGCATCGCTTCGTATAAACCAGAACCATCTCCCGGCTTTGGACAGAAAGCAGGGTTGTGGAACTGGTACAGATCCAGATAATCCGTCTTTAGGTCACTTAAGGATTGCTTCAGCTGTTCCCAGAATTCCTCCGGTTTTATTGACATTGTTTTCGAAGCAATGTAGATATCGGAACGAACCTTCCCCAGTGCGTATCCTATCTTTTCTTCACTATCCGTATAAAAACGAGCGGTATCAAAAAATGTAATTCCATTTTGATATGCCTTTCTTAATAAAACTGCCGCTTCTTCCCTTCCAATACGTTGTATCGGTAATGCTCCAAATCCATTCTTATTAACCTCAATTCCTGTTTTTCCGAGTATTATCTTTGTCATATTTTCCTCATTCCTGCGCATGTTTTGTGCGCATATTAAGTTTGTGCCGAGGATTACGCAGGCACAAACTTTGTGAGTGAAAGTGGTTTTCTTTCACTCTTTCCTCATTCCTGCGCATGTTTTGTGCGCATATTAAGTTTGTGCCGAGGATTACGCAGGCACAAACTTTGTAAGTGAAAGTGGTTTTCTTTCACTCTTTCCTCATTCCTGTGCATGTTTTTACCGATTACTCTGTTAAGCTGTCAAAATCCACTTCCAATGGTTTTATTTTAACATTTTTCTCTGAAGTTTTAAAGTATCTAACCCAATCCGGCTGTTTGGGAAGTTTGGGAGAAGGTTTATCAAACTGTGCATAGTCTCCGTAATCATCACTTCTTATCGTTATGCCCTGTAAAGCCCACCATTCTTTATCGGTCAGCCTGCTGTTACTTACAAATTCATAGAAGGAATAAACCGATCCTCTTGATAGATACAGCTTATTGCCGTAAGGCACTACAACATAAATCTGATCAAAATATCCGGTGCCAATGGAAAGATACTGATCTGCATAAGTTGCAATATCGGTAACCAGCATATCGGTAACATCCTTGCTGGCACTATCATCCGTAACACCCATATATAAATTGTTTATGATACTCTCTATCGTACCTCCGCTCCAAAGCAGCTGTCTTTTTTCCTTTGAAGAAAGTGTCTCATTCTTTAGTTCTTTTATCGAACATTTCATTAATAATTTTAGAAAGTCTTTATATTGATCGGCACCTTGTGCTAATGAAGCATGTAACATTTTCTTTTCCTTTAACAGGGAGGTTGTAAAATCAGTCAGGTAGATCAACTTACTGTACAAAATGACATTCGGCTCTACATACTGCTGCTTTGCATATGCATCGGGTCCTCCCATCTCTGCCGTTGCCTGCTTCCCATACAGAACGGTATCATGCTTTAGCTCAGCATAACTTCCGAGTGCGGTATTAAGAGATTTATACGCCCATGCTTTATTTGTCATAAAGAGCGGCATTCCCGAATTAGCAGGATATTCTGTCAGTGCCTCTTTGATAGACCAGAGCCAGCCGGTATAAAGATTACTTTTCCAGTAGTCTGTCGGATAACCTGCTACCTGCTCTTGTAGTTTATTATATTTGTCTGTGTATTTTGGCCAGGTTTTCTGTGGTTTATAGACATTGAATAATAAATCTTGTGCAGTTTTGCTTCCCATTACTCCCATAACATCAAGGGCTGACGGAATAGGACGGTATTTACTATCAATCAGCGTCTGGAGTATATCGCTGTCTGTCAGGTATCTCTGACCCATAAAGCGAAATTGTTTGCCTGTCCGGGAGGACGAATTTTCAAGATCTGCCTTAATACGTGGTTCCGGCAATGCTTTTACTGCTTCAGTCAGTTTATCCTGATATGCTTCGTCATTAAATATATTCGGATCCTCATTATTTCCATAAACAGCTAATCGCAGGCTGTTCATAGCAAAGGTATTGATATCATCGGATGTTCCCACATATTGTGAAGTAGGCTGGTATATATCAGACCAGAGTTTTGCATCGCAAGCCGATTTTGATTCTGAGAAGGTAGTAAAAGTAATCAGTAAGGACTGCAGTACATTATCCTTTACGATATTTCCATTATCATCTGTAAAGGCAAAATGCGCCGAACCAAACCACATCATGGTCTTAAAGTATTTGCCAAGTTCCTTACTTCTCGTATAATGACCTCTTACTTTAAACTGGGAATAATCAAAATCTTCCTCCATGAGGGGAGATTTCTGATTTCCTTCTGCGGCCCTGCAAAGTTTATATTCCTTCTTAGCGATATCCAACAGATTAGCATCTGCCTTGACCCCAGGGTCAGACGATTGTGTAAATAGCATTCTCGCTACCATAAAGTATATTACATTCTTCTCCTGAAGTTTTCTTAAATCCTCGTCCTTAAGTTCACGAAGCAAAAGCAGGGATTTATCAAGCATCTGTTTCGTCATAAGATCCAGATCCTTATATAAATATTTGGTTTCTATACTCATAAGGGACTTGTCGTAAAACTGGTGATACAGATGAAGTGCCGTATCGGAGGTAATAAAATTTGGTATGCCCTTATATTCATTATCATCATACACATAGTAAGGCCGGGTATCATCACTGGGGACCACTATGAAACCATTCTGAGCCAGCTGCTTCATCTGGTTTTTTGAAAATCCCGAAAACTGTCCGATATTTTGGATATTGGATAGATCTTTGGATATTTTATAAGAAGGAACCTTCGCTGCAAAGGAAGGAGCTTCATATTCGGGCTGGATAAGTTCGAAATTTTCAACCAGTGACCATTCCTTACTTAAGTTTAGAAGCTTTGTTACAGAGGTATCCGCATCTATATTTTCTCCGGCAGCACTGTCTGTAGTATCGGCATTTGTAAAATTCATATTTTCAGTTTTCACATTCTCCGTTTTTACTTCGTTAATGCCTTCCATATTTTCTGTCATAGAATTGTCATTCGCACTACTCGTTATTTTCGTACTTTCCTGATCATTTCCTCCACTCTGGCATCCGGTCAATAAGATACACAGACATAATAAAATTACATAGAATTTCTTCATTTCAATCCTCCTTGTTTTGTAGGAGGATTTCTCCTCCTTGTTTTGTATATTTCTTGATATATTTCTTTATTTTTTTATTCCGTCTCGATTAATTTACTCTCCTTCGCTGCCAGCATAACTATCCTTTCTTGTCCCTTTTCCTCGCAGACCATACGTAATTTATTTTCTGCAGTTGCCGAAACCTCTCTGATATATTCATAATCCTTACTCTCCGCAAACAGCTGAAATCCAAAATCAAACCAGTAATAAATACTGATTCTCTCTCCCTTATCTGTTTTTCTGATAAAAATCAACTCGCTTCCCTTCATCGGAAGTATATCATATGCACGAAAACTCTTCCATACTCCAGCAATTTCAGAACCGGTCCATTTCTTAACCAGTTTTCCATCTGTATAATTGAAGATAAACATCCGGTTTTTCTCTATATGGTCAAAATGAGTCTTTTTATTAACCGCCGTTAGAATCTCTTTGATACCATCACCATCAATATCCGCCACTTCAATCTTCCATGGCTTCAGTTTTTTAAAATTATTTTCATAGATTAATTTCCATCTGCCGTCATGGTCCTGATCATAAACCGCAAAAGTATCACCATAGTCCAAAGCTCCTGTCTTATTTGTAATCAGATAGGCTCTTGTACTATCCATGAAGCCGTCCACGATTACTTCCTGATTGGCCAAACTTTCTCTGAATGCTTTCCAGACATCCTTCTTTTCATCTATAATTTTTACTTTAACAAACAACATAATGCAAATCATTATAAGGAAAAAAATTATTCCTAAAATCATATTCTTGCTTATTTTCATAGAAACACACCTTACTAAAATGTATTTTCATTATCCGAAGCGCATACTTTATACATCCTGCTTTTTATCTTAAGTACTTATTATTTATTATAGTATAAAACAAATTATAATGCATCAGAAAAGGAAAAACAAACAGAAGATTTAGATATATTTTACATTCTGACAATAACAAATAAATAGAATACGTTGTATAATATCCATGGGAATACACACTGTTTATGTACTTAATACTTTCCGTTTTAATGCATATTCTCAAGTTCACCTGGAATAATTCGATAGCCGGTGCTATAATAATATCAGAATTCGGGGAAAAATAACAATTGAAAGGAGTAGATTAGTGGCACATTACATCGTATTTGATTTAGAATTTAATCAAGATCTCACCTCTGAACAGATTACCGGCACAACAAAGGCTTCTTATCCGTTCGAAATAATACAAATCGGTGCTATAAAGCTGGATAAACAACTAAGTACTCTCGCTTATTTCAACCGCTACGTCAAACCGACAATATATTCCAAAATCAGTCCCTTTATCACGGACTTGACGGGTATTACAACAGAGCAGCTTCATTATGAGGAAACCTTTCCTGAGGTTTACCAGGCCTTCATAGATTTTATGGGAGATCCTGATGCGATTCTACTTAGCTGGGGAAATTCGGATATTAAGGAATTATATCGTATGGCAGTTCATTTTCAGATGGATCTGAAATTATTGCCAAAGCATTATATTGACCTGCAGCCCTATGCCTCGCTTTATTTAAAGCACCCAAAAACTAGACAGCTGCGCCTCCAATACACGGTGGAGCAACTTCTGATTCCTCAGCCCTATCCCTTCCATAGTGCCGTCCACGATGCTTATTACACGGCGGAGGTTTATAAGAAAATAAAATCCTGTGAAATGCAGGTTAAGATATATGATCCCTTTCCTCTCTACAACAAAGCCAAGCTCCCAAAGCAAGGGAAATTCATCGATTATGACGCATTATATCTGCAATTTGAGAAAATGTTTTACCGTCCCATTACGATAGAGGAAAAGCAAATGATAAAGCTAGCCTACCAGATGGGTAAGACGGGACAATTCATAAAAATGAATGATCCTAAATTAAAATGATCTTCTTATAATTTTTTTTCTGTAATTGAATAATCATAATTCACGGCAATATACTATTTGGTATGAGATATTTGTACCGGGTAATATAGTGCCATTTTTTTGCACATTTAGTTCACATCCTTCTAAATAATTTCATACTATCCCGGCAGCAAAATGAGAGGTAACCATGAAAACTGAAAAAAGATTAACCAGTGCTTATAAAAACGCTAAAATCGAATATTTTGATAAAAATTCCAAATATGTTTTCTTCAGTGACACTCATCGGGGTGATGACAGTGTCTCAGATGAATTTACCAGAAATCAGAATGTCTTCTTACATGCGCTTAATTATTATTACAAAGAAGGTTATAAATATATTGAGGTCGGGGATGGAGACGAGCTGTGGGAATATAAGGAATTCAAACATATACGCCTTGCACATACCGATGTCTTCATTGCCCTGAAAAAGTTCTATGATGCAGGACGCCTTATTATGTTGTATGGAAATCATAATATATATTTAAAATCCAAACGTTTCGTCAGGGATAATTATTATAACTTCTACGATGAATATAAGCAGGAGCGTGTTGAATTGTTTCGTGGACTGCAACCTCTTGAGGCTCTTATATTAAAACAAAAGAACACAAAACAGGAAATTCTTATTATACACGGACATCAGGGCGATTTTATGAATGATCAGCTATGGTATCTTGCGATGCTGCTCCTGCGCTATTTCTGGCGTTATATGCATATTGTAGGTTTTGAAAACCCGGCAAGCCCGGCCCGTAATTTATACAAAAGACACAAGGTAGAAAAGGTATATAATAAATGGATTGAAAAGCATAAAATGATGTTAATCTGCGGTCATACCCACCGGCAGAAATTTCCGAAGGCAGATGATCTTCCTTATTTTAATACCGGCTGTTGTATTCGTACCCGTGGTATCTGCGGTATTGAAATTATTAACGGTGAAATTCTGATGGTTGACTGGAGAATCGCTGCAGATGACAACGGTGTTTTGCATATGCTTCGAACTGTTGTCAGAGGTCCGGAGCCCATCGAAAAATATGACTGCAAAAATCATCCTTATTCCTCGCATTGCAATAAATGTGATGATGAGTAGATTAACCAAATAATACATTTCATAAAAGATCGGTAACAGGGTAAGCTAATCTCGGAGGTGATTATTTTGAAGGTGAAAGATATTATGTCAAAGGACGTCGCCAGCTTACGCTCAGACGATTCTATAGCAAGAGCAGCACAGCTCATGAAGCAGTATAACTGTGGTTCTATTCCTGTATGTACACAGGATAAATTAATCGGTATTGTAACAGACAGAGATATCGCTGTTAGAAGTGTAGCCTCAGGTCAGGATATAACTCAGCAGAAGGTCGGCGATATTATGACAGATAATGTAGTATTCGGAAATCCCGAAATGGAAGTTGCGGATGCAGCAAGATTAATGAGTGACCGTCAGATCCGGCGTCTTCCTATTGTGAATGACAATAGCTTAATTGGTATTGTGGCTCTGGGTGATATTTCTCTTGAGCCAAAATATCAGGATACCGCCGAGGATGCTCTCAAAAATATTTCCGAGCCAGGATCCAGTATATGGTAACAATATGTTGAACCGCCTCCCGCCATCTTAGGAGGTAATTCATCATAGTCATACTCCGGACGGGTGAATTGGCTGGTCAATTCACTTGTTATGTATTAAAAGAGATAGCTATACAAATCATATTGTACAGCTATCTCTTTTTTATAAGCACCCCGTTTCGTAAGCACTTACTGGATATCGAGTCCGGAATTTGTCCTTGGATTTATCTGATACATTTATTAATATTCCACTTCCTGCAGGAATAAGCCCTGTGCACTGGCCGGCGCGCTGCCGCTCTCTGATGAATTCGGATCCAATATTCCGGTTAGCTCCTCTATCCTGCGTTTTTCCAGTCCTATATCAATCAACGTACTTACAAGCATTCTGGCCATATTGTGAAGGAAATCATTCGCCTTTATACTGATTTGAATTTCCTGTGTATCCTGATAAATCTCAATCAGATAAATCTCTTTCAAAGTGGATTTGTTCTTCTTCACGGAAGAAAAATCTTTAAAATCATGTTTTCCGACCAATTGCTGCGCCGCTTCTCTCATTAACTCAAGCTTTGGTTCATCAAAACAGTAGTAAGTATATTTTCTGTCAAATACACTGGGCGCATCTCCTATTGCGATCCGGTACAGATAAGTCTTCGATTTTGCATTCAGAGTAGCATGGAACCGTTCTGGCACCTCTTCCGCTTTGATAACTGCTATGTCCATAGGAAGATAACGGTTAAAATAATTCTTGATTTCATACAGCTTACTATATGAATTTGTCTTAAAGTTTGCGATCTGGGCATATGCATGAACACCTGCTTCCGTTCGGCAACCGCAGTTAAGCTCCACTTCTTCTCCCGTCATCTTCTTAATGATCTCAAGAAGCTTATTCTCAATTGTGTTATCCGCTTCCCCCTTGCCCAGTCTCTGCCATCCACTGTATCTACTTCCGTCATATTCGATTGTTAACTTAATATTTCTCATGATCGATCTCCATATTTTCTACTAAAATCTTATTTACATATATAATTTTTCATCTAATGATAGCAGTATTCCACAACCCTTACGATAGAATTCTTATCACTTTTTAAATTATGATTTCACTACCGGAACAGTATATATGATTTATTGTTATATATTAACAACTGTCACAGTTTCTTTCTGATTGTCAGTATGTTTTTGCCATCCTTATAATCATAGATAACCTCATCCATACTTTTTTTCACCATATAGATGCCTAATCCGCCGATCGTTCGTTCCTCTGTGGACAGCGTAACATCCGGGTCTTCCTTTGCCAGTGGATTATAGGGCACACCGGTATCCATAAAACAGATGGATACCGCTTTCGCTTCATCAGAATAACTGCACACTATCTCTGCACTGCCTTCCCCCGGCAAATAAGCATACTTCGCTATATTAACAAATATCTCCTCCACAGCAATTGCAAGCTGAAACTTTATTTTTATAGCGCAACCAAAGACGTCTAATTCCTGCTCAATAAAATCCAATACCTTATCCAGTTCATCAAGTTTTGCCGGAACAATTATACTATTCATGACATCTCCCCCTAATTTTCAGTGCAAGCATTGTAATATCATCAAACTGAGGTGCCTCCATAACAAAATTGTCAATATCCTTCTTAATGATTGGAAGAAGCAGGGAAGGTGCTGTGCCCATATTTCTATTAAGCACTTCATGCAGCCGGTAATCCCCATAAAGCTCATTCTTGGCATTTGTTGCCTCTGTAACTCCGTCCGTATACAAATACAGTTCATCTCCGGGCTTAAGCTGCATTTCAAACTGCCGGTACCGTATTCCTTCCATTCCCGCCAGAACAAATCCCGCTCTGGATTTTAAATATTCATAGCAGCCATTTCCTTTTTTTACTAAAGGAGGATTATGGCCCGCATTTACATAAGTAAACCGTCCTGTGGAAATTTCCAGAACACCCATCCATGCTGTAACAAACATTCCTGCCTCATTGTTTTCACATAGCTGCGCATTTACCGCTGTAAATACCTCTTCCGGGGAGTTTCCGGTCTGCGTCTGGTTTTTAATCAAGGTTTTTGCTATTACCATAAATAAAGCTGCCGGTACTCCCTTTCCCGAAACATCCGCCATTACAACAGCCAAATGATTATTGTCAACCAGGAAGAAATCATAAAAGTCGCCTCCGACCTCCTTGGCCGGCTGCATTGTAGCATAGATATCAAATTCCTCCCTTTCCGGAAACGCCGGAAAAATGCAGGGAAGCATCGAAGCCTGTATCTGGGTTGCAACATTAAGTTCCGCACTGATTCGTTCCTTCTCAGCGGTTACAGCAGTCAGGTTCTTTATGTATTGATTAATATCCCTCTCCATCGTCTTAATTGCTTCTGATAGATTTTCTATCTCATCACCCGTATGTATATTTAACCGGGCAATCGCTGAGGGACAACCGCTCATCGTATCTTTGCCGCTTCTTTCTGAGATAAATTTTCCTGTTGCAAAGGACAGTAAATTAATCGGAGCTACGACAAATTTATTAATTAATAATAGAATAAGCGTAGTAGCAATAACAGCTGTTATTAGTATGATCGTACAAATAAAAAATAAAAAATTGTGTCTGTCAGCTACAATTTTATCCATGGAGATATCGGTAAAAGCAAGTGCCACAACTTTACCGCTGCTGTCAAAAATAGGAGCTCCTGCGCTGCATAACCATCCAAAATCCTTTGAATTCGATATAAATGCCGGAATTCCCTTCTCCAGGGAATCCATGTACTGTTCATTCACCTTAGCGATAGGATAGGTAACACCAAGTTCACACCCTGAACCTCCTTGATCTGCATCAATAATATATACGGCTCCGGCCCTGGATACCTTCTCCACATAGAGGTATAAAGCATTCATACTATTCTTAATCTTATAAAGAGTATTAAGCATCTCAAAGTAACTTTCATCCTTAATTGCTTGAACTGATTTGTCATACTCTTTGGCATTTCTGTCAAGAGCCTCAACTTGCACTACATAACTTGCTATTTTATCACCATCCATCTGGGATGCCGCCGCTTTCGCCGTATTCATTGCCAGATTCTTATAGTGATCGTTCATTGTATTACTGTAAACCGTATAACTGATCGCAATTGCTATTCCTGAGATAGTAAATACTGTAATCATTATGATTAATATAGATTTAATTTTTAAAGACAGTTTCTTCATGTTCGCAACTCCTTTTATCTTGTCCCTCATCAGCTCAGTAGCATATTCCAGTATCCATGCTCTAATACATGTGTCCGATAGCCCATAATCTGTAACATGATATCTCCTTCTACTTTACTGGAAACCGGTAAATAGACAGATACTTTATGTACTCCAAAATAAGCCGTTACCTCCTCCAGATAAGCCTCCAGCCTATGGTCCGGAACGGTAGTCTCAATCAGTATCAGCCAGTTATCAATAACCTTTCCAAATATCAGGTACTCTCCTGTCCTGCAAATCAATTTCTTACAGAAGCCGCCACAGTACTCATTTTCTTTTATTGCATATCGGATTGCATCCAAATCCCAGTTAAGAAAGCCTTTTTCCATAAAAAAATTTTTTCGATGCTTTGTATATTCCTCCGGCGTAATATTCTTTAATACAATATCCGGTACTTTTCCCTTCTTATAAAAAAAAGTAGCTTTTTTCATATATCCAGCCTTTTTAATACCAATGCTTTCATAATACGCTTCTAATTTCTCATTCGCCGCATGAAAAATATAGGCACAATTATCTGCTTCACAATGACGAAATAAAAAATCATGAATCATTTTACTGATGCCATGCCCCCGATAGGATTTTAAAACTCCCAGTGCATAGCCAAATAAAATCGGAGTCACTCCTTTGGCTGCTATAATTTCTGATTGAAAAAGATAGAGTGTCCCGACAACCTTATTCTGGTACACCGCAACAATGGTTCTTCTCGGATCAAACCTGTCTTGTAGGAACAGTTCAATATATTCATCCGTATCATGAAAGCTTTCCTTCCAGATTTCCTTTAATTCTCCGTATAGTATCCGATTTTGCGGGTTGTTAAGAGAATATCCGCCTTCCGAATGTATCATTTTTTCTGATGCCCAGGTAATATAACAGTCCATACTATCACTCCATAACTAATTATAGTTTTATGCAATTGCATCATTTCGAAAATTATCTATATTGTTTCGCTTCGTACAGCCATTATTATTACACCTTCACAGTCAAGGTATTAAACCCCTGATACCGTCTGTAGAAAAACTCCCTGGCTTTATTTTTTACCATAAATACTCCTATACTCTTAATTCCATCTTCATTGTCCCTGTCAATCTTATGCATTTTCATATCAAAAGGATTATACCGGATTGCATTATCTCTAATATGTAATTCAAAGGTATTATCCTCCTCTGCAATCAGAGTAATTTCGATGTAGCCGTCCTTCTTATTTGTAAAACCATTATCAATAATAGCCTGACAGATTTCTTCCACCGCAAGATTCACAAAATATTGCCGGGCAAACCCTGCATTCCATCTGTCACAGAATTCTTCCACCTTCGAAAGAAGTATCCCGAAATCCTCATTTTTATGAATTGTTATACAAAAGATACGACTTTCCTCAAATCGATTTTCGAAATGTTCCATTCGCATTTTATATTTTCTTATCAGTATCCAGAGAAAAAAAGAGAGGGCCTCCGTCGCGGGAAACGTCCACCAAAAATTTTCTATTCCAAGCGTTCCGAAAAAAAGGCTGAACGCTAAATATACCGCAAAGGTACGCAGAAAATTAATAAGAAATACAAGCTTTCCCTTCTCCACGGCTTGATAATAGTAACCCATCATAATAGAAATGCCGCCAATTAACGTACCGGTACAATAAATCCTGACTGCTTTAACACCAAGCTCATAGGTTCCCGCCTTCAAACCGAATACTGTGCAAACCGGACCGGCGAAAATGCCGGTAATGATTGCTGCTGCCACACCTAAAGCAAGTCCCCATTGAAATGCAAGTACCAGTGTCAATCTCTGTGCCTTCCTGTTTTTTTCACCATAGAAGGTTCCTGCCAATGGCTGTATCGTGGCTCCCATTCCATCATAAACAGACAAAAGCACATAGGAAACATTAATAACCACATCAAAAACAGCCAATCCTCTTTCACCACCTATACGGATCAGCATATTATTTATTATGATAAAAAAGAAAAACTGGAATAAATATTGCGAGGAAGAAGCAAAGCCGTTTTTAAAGTTACTCCAGACAAGCTTCCTATCCGGTTTAAATAGCCTCACCCGCAGGATTGTCCACTTCAGAAACAAGTGTGGAATATATATCCCTATTGCCGTCATCTTTCCGATCACAGTCGCAAGAATAGCACCTTTTACACCCATATCAAAGCCTAATACAAGAACAAAGTTTAATATGATATCAACTGCATTACCGGCTACAAAACCAATACTTGCAAGTTTCTGATTGTCATCACAACGAACATAGAAATACAGAAGAAAATTCAGAAAGAATAGCGGAGCTGCAACCAGAAGAATTCCAACATAGGACTGAGCGGCTAAATAGAGTAAACCATCCGCGGGAACTGTACCAAGGACAAAAAGGAGGTGGGGCAGGAAGAAAAAGCCGCAGATTGCTATAATGACACTAATAAACAGGGTAACATAAAGCATCTGGCTAAAGCTTCGTATTCCCTGCTTGGCTTTGCCCTCTCCGAGAAGCTTCGTATATTCTACGGAACCACCAATCGCAATTCCAAGGTCGAAAACATTATAAATCATAAAAACAGGCGAAGCCAATCCGATCGCGGCAAGTCCTGTTTCACCCATTTTAGCTCCTACAACCAGAGCATCCGCAATATTGCCCAGAGAAAGACCTATCGATGAGATCATGGAGGGAATTAGGAAACGATAGAACATATTATGCGTAAAAAATTTGCTTTTTTCATTCGGACTACCATATAGCATCTGCTCCTAACCGTCCTTTCCATAACTCATTAAATCGGATAGGCTTCATGTCTGTCTTATGGATACGAATTCCTTCCAAACCCAAATCCTCTTCCCGGTTGATATATTTAATTTTATCCGGAAGCTGTTTATATAGTTCCCACTTCAGATAGTAATCTATATCACTTTCCAGTGTTTTTGAAATATGTAAATCAAATGTATCCGAAGAAATCTCCGACCCAATCGCAAAAGCCAGGGGTACACCGTCTCCTACCAGTATAACTCCTGTTAAATTAAGCACATCAAAATTCTCGAAGGCACTCATTGTTGCGCTAATATCCGCACTCTCACCATTATGCTTTACTTCATCGTTCCATCTATGGGCAATCACGGCAGCCGAGCTCATTGTATCCCTGGATAGTCTTATAATTTCCCAGTTATGAGCATTTTCACCTTTATGTACCTTAGCTCTCAGATGTTTAAAGCTTCCGCCTTCCATTTTCACCTGTTCCTGTCTGTCATAAATGTATTCCCAATCATCTCTTGCAGCACAAAATTCAAATTTGCCGGGAAAATGCTGCTCGAGAAACATTTTGTCTTCTTCTCTGATGTATTGGAAAACAACATTTCCCTGTGCCATCAGCCTGCTGATCAGTTCTTTTTTATCCTCCTCATCTCCACAGGGAAAGAAGTAGTGATTGGAAAGATCTTCTCGTTTAATACAAAACAATCTGTCGTTAAGCGATATGCCAAGCTTCATTTTATTTCGCCAAAGAAATACCGAAGAAAACGCATGCGAAGATAATAAATGGTTTTGTTTTTTTCTAATATTTTCAATGTTATTCCTATGGCCGATACTAATCGGCTCAAATTCAACCATACTCCCACCCAACATTATTCAATCGTTAATATATCAACAAAGCCTGTCACTTCAAAAACTTCTAAAATAGTGCTGTTTACATTGCGAATAACCATCCTGCCCTGTTTATTCATTACCTTCTGTGCAGCAAGAATGACACGAAGTCCGGCAGAGGAAAGATACTCCAATCCGTTAAAATCCATTGCAAGCTCCATTATATTGTTTAAGGATGTTTTAAGCTCTGCTTCCAAAGAAGGTGCGGTTGTTGTATCCAGTCTTCCTTCCAGACAAATAGAAAGTGATGTACCTTCCGTTTTTTTTGTAATATTCATAGAAATACCTCCAATATATTTTTATCGTTTCATCTATAAATTGATTATTATTTACCGTATAAGTCAAATTATACCATTATTCTACCACAGAAAATACTATTTCTCAATAATATAAGCATCAAAAGACAAATTATTTATTGTTCTGCATATAACGACCGCTGTATTTATTTACTTTTTAGTCTGAAAATAATCTTATTACTTTCAGACAATACTAATAAGAAATAGCAATATAAAATACCCTGACGGAAAGGAATTTATCATATGGACAATAATAAAAACAGGATAAAGGATCACGAAATAAGTAACAGCGAGCTTCGCAAAATGAAGCCAAAGGATAATGCCGATGTCGGAATTACAAATGGTGAAATAATTGGTGTGCATGAAGGTAAGCATGAAAAGGCTAGGGGAAATAAAAAATAAAGATCGTAGGTTGTTATAGGGAATTTTCTGCTTATATTGAAAAAGCACATTCCTAGCATTTGATTACAAAAAAGTTCAGAATGAATTAAAAAAAGAATTCATTCTGAACTTTAAGCTTTTTACTATTTATTATGTTATTAATTCCTATAAATAATCAATGACCGTATTATACTTATCTGCTATTTCATGCTTATGAAATGTAAATTACTCCTCACCTAGTACGCATTTTTTAAATACCTCGCCGCGTTCTTCAAAGTTTTTAAAAAATCCGTAACTTGCTGCTGCCGGTGAAAATAGACAAGTCATCCCTTTTCTGGTTCTGCTTTTTGCCACCTTCACAGCTTCCTTCACATTCAAAACAGAATAAAGATTTTGATCAGCCGGCTTCTTCTGCTTATTTTTCAGCAATTTTTCAATACGGCACCCTGTATCCGGCATTAAAACAATATTTCTGATTCTGGAGGATACCAGGAAATCTGCGAGCGGTTCATAGTCTATTCCTCTATCCATGCCGCCGAGTATAACCGTATCAATATTCTTTATACTTAAAGCTGCCTGAATCGTCGTCTCGCATATTGTTGAAATGGAATCATTATAGTACTTAACCCCGCTTACCTCAGCCACATATTCCATCCTGTGCGGCAGGGGCTTAAAGGTTTTCACTGCCTCCACAAAGACGGAGTCTTCCATTCCATATAAACTGGCAATCGTATAAGCAGCACCAATATTATAGAGATTATGACTGCCTTTCAGCAGCATTGCCTCCTCTTTTATTTCAATTTCATGCCCGCGATAGGCTATCCTATGATCCTTTACGACGGTATCGGCATTGTCAGAGGTATTTGATATCGTTATCTGCTTTGCAGTGATTTTCTCTGCATCCTTAATAAACTCCCTGTTATAGATAAACACATCCTCTGCCTGTTGGTACCTAAAGATATTCTCCTTTGCCTCGACATACTTTTCAAAGGTCCCATAATGATCCAGGTGTTCCTGGTAAATGTTAAGGAGAATTCCAACATGGGGTGAATGCAGTGCATATTCCAACTGATGCGAGGATAATTCAAAAACAACCAACGTCTCCCTTCCGATATCCTCCAGCATATCAAAAACCGGTATTCCGATATTGCCGACAAGTACTGCATCCCTTCCCGCATAGCGCAGTACATGATAAATCAGAGATGCCGTTGTACTTTTTCCCTTGGTACCTGTAATACCGATTGTCTGGTTTCTGTAAAACTTCAGGAAGATATCCGTCTGCGAAGTCATTTTCTGCAGTGCTGTGCTGTCTGTATGCTCCAGTACAATCCCCGGTGTTTTAAAAACCATATCATATTCCGGTAAGATACTGTCATAGGAAACCCCTTCATGGATGATCACCTTCTCCAAAGTTTCCTTAATTTTATTCTTATCATATATTCCGACTATCTTATCCGGAAAATACTTTCTGATAAAGCGATAAGTCGATTTGCCCTCTCTGCCAAAACCTAAAATCAATATTTTTTTGTTGTGTAATAGCTCACATATTTCACTGGTCATAACTTTCCCTGCCTCATTTCTTTAACATCAACGTCTTAATTCTATCCACGAATTCCTCCGGAACATGGTTTTCTTCATTATAATAACAAAGGAATGGATTATCCTCTTCCTTTAAAAAGGCATGGTATAGTCCTTTCTCCTTATAATACTCAAACAGGCGGGGAAGCTTAAGACCCTCCTCTTCATATTTTTGAATTGTCATGCAGACCGCAGCATTGGCCTCCTCCACCGTTCCGACACATTCAAACGGTTTTTCCGGA
The DNA here is from genome assembly GCA_023418475.1 of Bacillota bacterium. Classification (GTDB taxonomy): domain Bacteria; phylum Bacillota; class Clostridia; order Lachnospirales; family Lachnospiraceae; genus Mobilitalea. The sequence continues at coordinate 47,532 of JAEZZO010000027.1, read as the reverse complement.
AGCATACCGGTCAGTTTTTCAAAGGTAATCTTAAGGCTTTCATCATCTAGCATATCATTTCCAAAGATCGCACGCAGCTTCTCCGGCTTGAGAAAGGGTGACAAAATAATTCCTACAAACAGACATTTCGGGCAATGACTGCACCAGGCATCCACCTTGCTGCCCACATTACAGCTGCGGAAGATATCATGATACTTCTCATGCTCCGCAAAAAATCTAGCGATCTGCAGCTCACTGAAGGGCCTTAACAAGCTGAAATAAAACACCTTACTTCCAATATATTTCTCCTCATATTCCACAAAATCCCGCTCGAAATCAAAGCTTTTGGAATATTGGTGATTTACCAGGGTTCCTTCCACTGTGCTTTCATTTGCGCTGGCTTCATTGGATAGCACCACATATCTTTTGTCAAACAAATATGCTGTTAATACAGAAGAAAAGGCGACGATTGCAGAAAAGGGCGTATGACCGTTTAGATACCCTTCCTTATTAAGCATCAGAAGTCTGCCATCCAGGCTTCTTCGCACAATCACTACTTCTTCGGGTGTATAACCGGCCAGTGCTGTACACTTTAAGGAAACTTCCCTTTTATTAATCATATAGCATAAATTATCATTCTTCCGGTGACGCAGTAATTCCATGGTAACATTAGAATCCTTGCCGCCTCCAATCGGAATCAAACAGCCGGATTTCTCATAAGCTGTTTGGAAATCAGTTTTAAGTACACCTCTAACAGAGCCGTTATCTGGTGAAGCGTATAACTCTGTTATTCCTTCCGGTGCAGTGGAGGTCTCCGGTTTCCCTTCCTGTTCCTCCTCCGCCTCGATCTGCATAAATTCTTCCATACTGGTTTCAATACCATTCGTATAGAAAAATTCTCCCAGCCCCAGGAAATACTGCTGCTTCCACCAGGTAATCTGCTCTTTATTAAGACACCCTGCTTTAATTTTGACAAGCGGAGAGCATATGCATTTCCAGTAACTGATCAATTCCACCATTCCAAGATGAAAAGCAAGCCGGTTTACAATTTCCTCGCTCTCATAATTGATCTCCTTATGCTTTTTAACAAATTCCCATTTAGGCTGAAAACTTATAAAATCACCAATATGAAAGAAAAAGCTGATCACCAGCTTATCCTCACAATTCACTATTTCATACTTCTCATATGTAAATACAGGGTACTTCTCTCTTAGTTCCATAAATTTATTCTGCATAGAAACCTCCTGTAGCTTCGGACCAATTCTTCATTTTACCTGCCACTATCCTTTTCTCTTAAAATATCATCAACGATTTTAAATCCTTCTGCAAATTTTCACTACGCTATATTATATTCTTCCTATTCGGAGAATTCAATGCTTAATTCGATGTAATTGAGACCTTACGCAACCGGTCCTCCAATCATGTATCCTTATCAGCTACTGATAAGTAATCTAAAAAGGTGTCCCTCAAGTATTGTAAACGCTTGGGACACCCTTTTTGGGTATTAAATTTCAAATACCTCTAAATATTATATAATTTTCTAAGAATACGTCCATCCTGTTAAAATTTGTTCAGGTATCATCCAACTCAGACTTTATACTTGGAAATAGCCTCCACTAACCTGGCTGAGCTTTCCTTAGTCTTATTGGCATATTCAGATACAGTGTTTGCCTTATCTGTTACAACAACTGTTTTTTCTGCAATTAAGCCAGTACCGGAAGCTGCCTCATTGGTCGCTGTTGAAACTTCATTTACAGCCTTAATCATATTCTCCATGGAGGCACTTAATTCTTCAGTGGTAGCACTTAAATCAGTAACAAAATTATCAACTGTAACAGCATCCTCGCTGTATTGCTCACTGGTGCTTACAAATTTCTCATAATCACGGATTACCTTATTATCTACAAATTCCAATAGTTTGCTTGAACTGCCAGCCAGATTTTCTACTGCGAAGATTACGTTTTCTGTTACCTTCTGAATTTCATTTACTGTTTTATTCGAATTTTCAGCAAGTTTTCTGATTTCCTCGGCAACTACCGCAAACCCTTTCCCTGCCTCTCCTGCTCTAGCAGCCTCAATAGAAGCATTTAATGCTAATAAGTTTGTCTGAGAGGTAATCTCTAAAATTGCTTTTGATAAATTATTAATCTGATTAACGTCCTTGGATTGTTCAATTGCCTTTTTCAATATCTTTTCTGAATCAGAATATATGCCGGTTGCGATGCTTTTTGAATCAAGAGCGGATACTCTTAATTCCTCTGCCCGCTTACTGATTTCATTCGCAGTGTTGGAACCTTCCTGTGCTTTCTTGGCTATTGCATCAATTGCTTGCATAATCTCTGCAGACGATGCATTCATCTCCTGCGCCGAAGCTGCTGTCTCCTCTGCACTTGCAGAAAGCTCCTGTGTTGTAGCGGAAACCTCTTCGAGCTCCCTAAGTAAATCCTTTACCGTATTCTCCTCAATAGATGCATTATCGTTTACATCACCCGCTTCCTTCTGCACTGACCCAATTAAACCACGGAAGGAGTTCTGCATCGTATGCAGGGCTTTTGCTAATCTTCCGGTTTCATCTTTGACCTTCAGTACTTTACTAAATATCTCCACAGACAAATCTCCGGTGGACATCTGATTAAGATTATTCGTAATAATTGCAATTGGCTTGCTGATGAAACCGGCAACAAAAATGCCGACCACTACAAATATTGCCAGCATAATCAAGCTCCACAGAACAATCAGTGTTTTCATGGTACTAAGTCCGGACAGGATTTCATTCATCGGCACCGTTATCACGACAAACCAGTTATTATTATTTACCGGTGCAAACCCGGTATATATTACAGTCTTATTATAGGTATAATTACCATATGTATTTTTACCTTCAAAAACCTTTTGATACATTTGTGCCATACTCTGAAAGGCTTTATCCGTTTCCGCCTTTTTCAATACATTATCTGCTTTCAATACCAATGAATTATCATAGTGCGCAACAGAAGCACCGCTTTTGTTAATCATGAATGCCTTGCCATTTTTTCCGAAGGTCAGTTTATTTGTAATCTCGCTAAGTGCATTCCCATCAGATACTTTAAATAACACACCAATAATTTGATCATTATTTTTTACCGGTACTGCAAATACGATAATAATGTTCCCCGGATTTGTCCTATTTTCAATCGGATCTGAAACAGTACAGTTTCCCTTCATAGCCTCCTGGAAATAAGGTCTGTCTTTTACATTCGTAACGGTTACTTCATCTGGCGCCAGGGAATCTCCTTGGGTATTGGCAAAAGCAATGTTAATCGTTCCGGTTCGCTCCACCTCCCGTTTCAGGTAGCCGTTTTTCTCCAACAGCGTTGCCTCCGGATCTACAATAATGTCATTTAATGCCATTGACTGCAGGATACCCCATTCCCTCTGCAGATAATTATCTACTATTTCGGAACCCTGCTTTGCCAGTACCGGTAATGTCGAATTTACATTCGCTTTTAATTGTTTTGCTGAAATACTGTAAGACATAATTCCGATCGCTGAACTTACTCCCATAATTAAAACCAGAATAAGCACGACTATTTTTAATCTAATACTTCTCATACCTGCCTCCTTGCCGCCCCAAGCGGTATACTTTTGATAAATATTTTGCTTAGTGACAATATAAATGCAACGCCCTTGTCACATTTTTCATATAACGTATTATAACAGATAATATTTTTTATTTCATCACATTTCTACTTTATTCTACTAAGTATAATCGGTGAACGTTACTGTTCGCAGGCTAGTCAAATTCCATTGCTGCGCATCCGATAAGTACAAAAGTACTTATAAAATCCACTGGCTGCTTTGGGATGGGCGGCAAACTTCAGCCGGTATAAAATTCAAACAAAAATCAGCCCAACCACTTCCAGCTGTATCAGTATGATCTGATAGCGCTGGAAGGTGTCCGGCTGATTTTGTTATATTCCTGATATCAAGCAATTGTATGTCAAATTAGCCAATATAATGAACCGTATCTTAAGCAATATTTCGTGGCTGCGGGTAAGTATAAATCTTTCCCTGATAATTTCTCATAATTACTTCCTGATCATCCTTCGATATAATATATTCCGGATTAATCGGTATCTTTCCTCCGCCGTGCGGTGCATCAATCACATACTTAGGGACCGCTAAACCTGTAATTGAACCGGTCAGGTTGTTCATGATCTCTATTCCTTTTTCAACTTTGGTTCTGAAATGATCGAGTCCCTGGCTTAAATCGCACTGATAAAGATAATACGGACGTACTCTGGCCTTCACAAGCTTACACAGAAGCTCCTTCATAATTTCTGTATTATCATTAATACCCCGAAGCAGTACACTCTGATTACCAAGGGGAATACCGGCATCTGCAATATCGCTACAGGCCTTGATAGAATCACAGGTTAGCTCTCTTGGGTGATTAAAATGCGTATTCATCCAAATCGGCTGATATTTCTTTAGCATACCCAGAAGCTCCGGCGTAATCCGCATTGGCATAACAACAGGCACCCGGGTACCGATACGGATGATGTCCACATGCTCAATTCTTCTGATTTTTGCAATAATACTCTCCAATCTTGTGTCACTCATGGTAAGGGGATCACCCCCTGAAATAAGCACATCACGTATCTGCGGGTTATCTTCAATATATTTTACCCCTGCATTCACCTCCGCTTCGCTTATGACAAAATCCTCTTCCCCGACGGTTCTTCTTCTGGTGCAATGTCTGCAATACATAGAACACATATGTGTTACAAGAAATAAAACCCGGTCGGGATAACGATGTACAATATTCTTTACCGGGCTTTCCCTTTCCTCATCCAGTGGATCCTCCAGTTCATACGGAGCAATTCTGGTTTCATATATCGTAGGAACCGCCTGCATTCGAATAGGGCACTTTGGATTATCCGGTTCCATAAGAGACGCATAATACGGCGTTATTGCCATTCGGAATAGCTTAAGGCAGCTGCTGATCTCCTGTTTTTCTTTTTCCTGGAGCTTTATTACCCCTTCTAATTCTTCTACGGTGGTAATTCTGTTCTGAAATTGCCATTTCCAGTCATACCACTGGTTGGATCGGGGCACTCCGTTATGTTCTTCGTTTATCTGCACCATGCTAATCACCTCAATCAATATGTAAATTCAAGGCCATATCGTTTGAGTGCGGCACAAAGAATGCTGCGTACCAAAGTGACATAGTCTGTTCCGTTAAACTGTGCAAGCATTGGAAAATCACTGTATCCCGGAGCTAATCCGGGAAGAGGATTGATTTCAATAAAATACAGCCTTCCATCCTCGCTCAGCCTGAAATCCATCCGCGCGAAATCTTTGCATTCAAGTATTTTATAGATCTTTCCTGCAGTATCCACCATTTCCTTCTCCTGCTCCCTGGTAAGCGATGCGGGAGATTCATAACGAATTAATTGCTGATAGTTCTGCTTTACCTGATAGCTGTAAATATTATATTTTCTTTGCTTTTGATATATGATTTCCATCGGCGGAAACACATGTACCTCATCACCGTTTCCTATTGCCCCAACCGTAAATTCCCGTCCATGAATGTACTCCTCAACAAGCATATCCTGATGGTACATACTTAAATTTTCACTTACAAGGCTGCGTAGTTCTTCTTTTCCCGAAACAATTGCAACATCCGAGATGCCTTTGCTAGATCCTTCTGCATTCGGCTTTACAATCACCGGGAAAGTGTAGTTTCCGATTATTTTTTTGTTTTCATGAGAGATTAAATGATATTTCGGTGTCCTGATATGATAGCTTGCCAGAACCCTTTTCGTGAGTGCCTTATCTAGGGCTAAGCATAGAGTTGTCTCATCTGATCCGGTGAATGGGATCCGAAAATAATTTAATATGGCAGGGACCTGTGCTTCACGACCCCTTCCGTTCATTCCCTCTGCGATATTAAAAACAATATCTACAGGGCGCCCCGCCAGTTTTGCAGGAAGCGCATCCGTGGCTTCCAGCAATTCAACCTGGCAATGCTCGTTTTCCAGAGCTTTCTTAATTGCCATTACTGTATCAATACTGTCATATTCGGCCTCATTATCTATGACGTCGGATTCTGTATTCTTCTTGAGATTATATGTTAATCCGACGCGCAGCAGATGATTGGGGTCAGGCTTAGAGTTATTCTCCATATTTAAACACTGTCCCTTATATTGATTTATGATACCCGGTTATGGTGCTGACAGACATCATAACGTAATGTATACATGGCAAAAAGTATAATCCGATTTCCTATAAAGTCAATGAAAAATTCAGGATTTTTCATTTCATTTATACACAAAAATATAGCTTATAAAATATACAAACTGCACAAAGCAAAAGAAAGCCTGCTCTCAATTAATTTTAAATCCATTTAATCCGAGTGCCTTAATTCTTGTTTCAAAATCAACAAAGGAAGTGTCCAGATCAACCATTCCTGCTATTCCATTCACAGTACCGGTAGAACTATACTGCCATATATCTACATTTCCTGTATATGAAATTGAGGTTCCCCATTGTGCAAGCCAGTGGCTGTAATCAGATAATCTGCTGTCATCCAGTTTGGAGGTAAACCAGCTTTTATTGGCATAAATCATTGGATAATAACCGGCCTTCTCAATTTCTGTCAGATAAGCCAGTACAATATCTGTCAGCAGTTTTTTACTTAGGCTGCTTTGAGTGGTATCCTCGATATCAACACAGATCGGATATTCAAACTGTTTTCCCTGCAGCTTGCTTATCATAAACTTTACCTCGGCCAATGCTTTCGCCACCGTATTGGCATAACTGTAATGATATATTCCCACTGCGATCCCATTATCTTTGGCTCCTTTATAATTCGTCTCGAACATGGGATCAACACTGCCGCTTCCATAAGTAGCTCTTATCATAGCGAATTCAATTCCAGCCTCTTTTACGAGATCCCATTTTATATTCCCCTGCCACTTTGAAACATCGATGCCCCTAAATTCGGTTTTCACAATTGTTACAGTGCATTGTGCCGTCATATTACCGTCAGCTGTCACAGCCGTAATGATTGCAATTCCCGCATTCATTGAAGTTATATTACCATCTTCATCCACTTGCGCAACATTCTCGTCAGAAGAATTCCACATTACAGATTTATTGGCTGCATTTTGCGGAGCGATTAATGCTATAAGCTTGTCCGACCTGCCAAGCTCAAGCAATATTTCGCTTCGATCGAGATTGATTGAGGTAACACTGACTGCAGGAATTGCTACATTCGCCACAGTGGAATAATCACCGTAAACCTTCGTACTTCCTGCAATGCGAAAAGCTCTGACTTTATAATACCAGTCAACTCCACTTGTCATTCCGGTATATGTATAGTCTGATTCTGACACCTCCGACAGCAAGGAGAAGCTTCCGGCGGGTGAGGAAGAACCATAAATCCGGTAGCCATCCGCACCTGCTGTTTCCTCCCAGTTAAGAATTACCATACCTTCCGCTGAGACTATTGAATTTATATTTGTCACTGCAGACAGTGCCGGTTTTGCATTTACAACAGATGCATAGGCACCAAATATCTTTGTATTGTTAACCGTCCTATATGCCCTGACTTTATAATAATATGTTGTCCCCGTCATAAGTCCTGTGTTTTTATAGTTTTTCGCTGCAGTCGTTTTGATCAGGCTATAGGTTCCTGTTCTGGAGGTTGCTGCATAGACCCGGTACCCGCTTGCTCCGTTTACTCCCTCCCAGCTTATTGCGACACTGTCATAAGAGGCAGGTACTGCCTTAACCGACGCCGGTATTGCCGGAACTGCTTTTGCACTTTTAACGGGGGAATATGTTCCATACACCTTCCTGGTTCCGGATTTTTGATAAGCCCTGATTTTATAGTAATATGTTTTACCGGTAGTTAACCCGCTGCTTTTGTAACTCGTTGAAGAGGTTGAAGCCAGGAAGGTATAGGTTCCTTTGCTTGTGGTTGCCCGGTAAACGCTGTAACCATTTACACCCGACACCTTACTCCAGCTTATATTTATACTGTTATAGGAGGATGAAACTGCATTTACCGATTTCGGAGCAGCTGGAGCTTTTATGGCTGCTTCTACTGTCCGCGGCGTTTGCAGGATGCAGAAGACCAATAGCAGAAAGAGTAACACACGATGCGCCATACCTGTTTTTTCCTGATTTTTTTTCATTATAACCATGCCTTTCTTCAATGTCAGTATACAAATATTTCGAAAGGAGTACGTACTTTACGGAAGACAGTGGCGGGAAATGATGGTCAAAAATTGAAGATAGTGGAATAATTATATTTCACAATACGTTTCCAATGAGATTAACACTATTAATCATGAATGCTCAGATAAACAGATTGAATGATAATAAAAGACAGTTCATAGCCTATACATTCTATCCGGTACAAGTACCAGTCCAGCCTCGAAATATATGTAATTTATTCTTCTAATGTATATATTATATCTCATTATACTAAGGTAAAGATATGATAAAAATATGGCATATAAATATTTGGTTTGCCGTTACTGTTTACATGCGGCAAGTACTTCTTTTTCGGAAGTACTTATCGGATGCACAACTCGGAATATGACTTGCCTGTGAATAGTAAAGCTTTGTATTATAAATAAATTAAAATTTAATGATATCTCTTTTACAGTCTTTCAGATTATGTTATGATAAGTGTGTTTATGGCAGATATATCCTGTTTCTGCATCAAGCCATGTATCGTATACCGAAACTATTGATTTGTGTACTCTTTTATTGCGTTTGCATCCGGTCAAAAATCAGCCGCAATTTTGCACGTAATAATCCTTATGAGAGTACCAGCCTGAAAAGCAGTGTGAAAACGGCAGTCGGTTATCACCTGCTGGTTTGTTCCTGCAGCTCATAGTCTGCAGATTAATAAAGAAAGGTATGGTTATTAATATGTCTTTAAGTGTTAATCATTTAACAAAAAGCTACGGTGACAAGATTGTCGTCGATCATTTGAGCTTTGCCATTAATCAGCCCGGCGTATATGCTCTTCTTGGTACCAATGGTGCCGGTAAAACAACAACACTCCGTATCGTACTTGGTATGCTGGCCAAAAATGAAGGAGAAGTTTTATGGAACGGAAAACCGCTGGATCCGGTCCGAACCAATGTTGGTTATCTCGCGGAGGAACGTGGTCTTTATCCGAAGTATTCTCTACTTGATCAGCTGCTTTATTTTGCAAAACTTAGAAATGTTCCAAAATCCACTGCCACGCAGCGGATTAAATACTGGTCTGAGCGTCTGGCTGTTGATGAGTATATCTTCCCCCCAAAAGTGAAAGGGAAAAGATCTTCCAAGGCTAACAGAGCCGATCAATTGTCCAAAGGTAATCAGCAGAAAATTCAGCTGATGGCTGCTTTAATCTCTGATCCTGAACTAATTATTCTGGATGAACCCCTAAGCGGACTTGATCCGGTAAATACTGATTTATTCAAATCCATTATTCGTGAGGAAATTGCTAAAAATAAGTTTTTGATTATGTCCAGCCATCAGATGCCGATGATCGAGGAATTTTGTTCGGATATTACAATTTTAAACCGTGGTCAGGCAGTGCTGCAGGGGAACCTGAATGAAATAAAAAAAGGCTATGGTCGTGTTAATCTATTTGTTAAAAGTGACGTTGATATTGCCCCTTATATAAAAATTTTTGGTTTAGAAATCGTGGAAAAAACACCGAGTGAATATCATCTAAAGGTACAGGGAGAAGCCCAGGCAATGGATTTTCTGGCAAAGTTGATCACCGATAAAATACCAATTGTGAAATTTGAATTACGTGAACCGTCACTACATGAAATATTTATTGAAAAGGTGGGAGAAGTTCATGAAGAATAGTAGTATTACCGGATGGAAGGATGTTTTTTCTTTTACCTTTCTCCAGACTATGAAAAGCAAAGCATTTGTGGTTTCCTTAGTTATTATGCTTGCCTTAGCCGCATTTTCTATGCCGGTTATTTCCTTAGTCACCTCCGGGAAGGCAAAGGATGGGAATTCTCCCAGTCCGATAAAAAAAGTTTATTATAATAATCAGACTTCCCTTTCCGATATGGATTTTTCAGAAGTAAGCAAGCAGGCGGCTTATCGTAATATAACCTTTGAAAAAATGAGTGAGGATTATACTGTAGTATCCGATCGGATTAAAAACAGCGAAACTACATCCGTCATTTTCACAATGACCCAAAAGGATGGTATTTATTCTCTGGAATTTCTGAAAGCCGGTGAGGGACCCGTCAAGGATAATAGCCTATCTGCCCTGGGAGCTGCTGTTACCACTCAATTTGAACAATGGAAGGTAAGCTCTCTTGGAATATCCAAATCACAGGCTGACATGATCATTGCAGCAGTCGACACAAGGGTATCCTTACTGGATACCGGCGGAGAGGTTATAGAGAAAAAGGATACTTCCATATCGGACAGTGAATACTGGTTCATCTATGGTCTCTTATTTATCGTAATGATGGTTAATATTATGGCCAGTACCCAGATCGCCACCTCAATTGTAACTGAAAAATCTACCCGTGTTATTGAGTACCTTCTAACTTCGGTAAGGCCTTTGGCTCTAATGGTAGGTAAAATCATTGCCATGCTCACTGCTGTATTAATACAGATGCTTTCTTTAGTGACTGTTGTATTTATATCCAACAAAGTATCCGCTGCGCTATCCGGCAGCGGGGAAGATGTTATCACCAAATATCTGCCTTCTAATATTTTTGAAAGCCTGAATATTATTAATCTAATTTTCTGTATTATTATGGTTTTGCTCGGAATGATATTTTATGCTACCCTGGCAGGGCTTGCAGGGGCAACGGTCAGCAAACTTGAGGAAATTCAGGAAGGACTTACATTATTTACCTTTATAAATATGATCGGTGCCTACATCGGAATCGCTGCAGCTAATGTATTAATGGGAAGCGGTGAAAATGGCTTTGTTACTTTTGCCCTTCTGTTTCCGCTCTCTTCCCCGTTTATTCTGCCGGGTGCCATATTGATCGGAAAGACAAGCATACTGTTAGTAATTGCTTCCGTTGTCTTATTGTTGCTATTTATCATTGCGCTCTTCCTGTTTGTCGCGAAGGTATTTGAAGCCCTTATACTTCATAATGGAAATACGGTGAAATTCAAGGATATCATTAAGCTTTCAAAGACTGTATAGATGATTTAGGATAAGTCATAAATAGAAGCCGGTTTGTGTCCGTGCTGCACACAGACCGATCATACGTAAGCTTTATAAGTGTCAAAATTGCAGCGCAGAAATGGGGAATATCATGAAACAGAATTTCAGAGGATGGACGACTGTATATGGCTTTACCTTCCGCCAGTCTGCAAAGGGTGTCGGCTATAAACTGGTAACCATCTTAATCGCACTGATTATCATAGGTGCTATCGTAACCGCAAATATCCTTGTTGCAAAACCGGATCAAAAGAAGGCAGATGAGATCTCTCCGATAAAATCTGTATTTATACTGGATCAAAGCGGAATACAGGCAACTGATTATAAGAACCTAAATCCTGAACTGAGTAAGGATACCTTTAAAAATATTAATTATGTAACGGTAACTGATCAAACCCGCGAGGATGTTATTAAGAAGGCTTCCTCAGAGGGTAACAGTTCCATCGCTGTTATAATAACTTTTTCAGATGATGCATATCAGATGGAGGCAGTAATTCCGTCAAACTCAAACATTACGAAAAACCAGGCAAATGATCTTCTTACTGTTCTTTCTGATGCATTCAAAACAAATAAGCTGCTGCAGTCCGGTTTAAGTCAGGAGCAGCTTCAAGCATTCCTTACGCCGGAGGTTACCTCGTATACAGACATCGGAGAGAGTTCAAACAAATTAGCTTTTGTTATTAAACTGGTGGCCCCTATGCTATTCAGCTTCATGCTTTACATGATGCTGATCCTGTATGGTCAGACAATCAGTAAATCCGTTTCAAACGAAAAAACCTCAAAACTGATGGAAACGCTCCTGACCTCTATCCATCCCTATGCTTTGCTCACCGGCAAAATACTGGCTGTTACGTCCATGGCTCTTGCGCAGTTTGTAACCTGGATCATTGCCTGTTTTGTAGGTTTATACGGTGGAAATGCAATTGCCCATGCCATTTATCCCGACTATCAGAACTCCGTGATTACTGTTATAAATTTCTTTAAGGATAATATCGGAGGAACAGCACTCTCTGCTCCTTCCATTCTCCTTGCAATCCTATTCTTCTGTGTCGGCTTTTTATTCTACTGTGTTATTGCCGGTCTTGCAGGATGCATGGTTTCCAAACCGGAGGATGCCACCTCCACACAGTCACTGTTTGTATTTCCGGTAATGATCAGCTGGATGCTTGTTTATTTTCCTCCACTTTCCGGCAATTACGGATTAGTTAAGGTGTGCCGATACATTCCTTTTACGGCACCCTTCTGTGTACCTTCAGATTTGATTACAGGTACCATTGGTCTTGGGGAAGGTGTTTTGGCATTAGCCATTATTGCAATCTTTGCGGTATTGTTCATTATGCTCTCAGGTAGAATATATAAAGGGTTAATTCTATACAGCGGCCAGAAGCCAAGCTTAAAAATGATTGGAAATATAATAAAGAATAATCCTTAAATTACCTGAAACCTTATATTTGAGCGTCAAACCGGGTAAATAGTAAAAATATAAAGCATCCGATAAGGTTCGTGTTTTTGCTATGGATAAAAAGACTGCTGTAAGAAAAAGCAACACACATTTTTATATGATGTGTATCTTATTCTTATAGCAGTCTCTTTTTGTTAATATTTTTATTCTAATTTATGATATAAGATTTCTTATATAATCTATTAGTTCCTTTGCTGCAGCCTGATGAGCCAGCTTGCCCGGATGTTGTCTTGCACCGATTGTCTCCATCGTTGTATCCGGAAGCTTTAACAGGGATACCTTTTTATCCCCTGTCTCCTGTCTATACTCCTCTATTGCACTGCGAATAGCAGGAAGCATGCAATCACCAATCATTCCATATGCCCAGATAATATAGGCATTATGATTGCAGTTTCTAAGCCTTTTCAAGAATTTTTCCGCCGCATTGATAAAGGCTCTCAGATCCTCCTTGTGAAAGGAACCATCCTCCATTAACCTTTGCTGATGGCTCTCCCCGGTGGCTTCATCTGTCCATTTCGGATTATTGAAAGCACCTGCATCATTCGTTCCAAGATTAACAACAATGAAATCCGGTTGCCATATAATGAAATTATTTTCGTCAAAAGCGCCGAGTGCCTGATTTTTTTCTCCGGTAAGGAGCCCACAAACTTTCTCGTAATAATCCGGAATATTGCCATGCGGGTTATTATCCCAGCTAGTATAGACACCCCATCCGCTTTGTGAAATAATCCGGTAGTCCGCATTAAGAACCTGGGCAGTCATATAAGCATAATTATTAATTGCACTGAACCACATAGGTATCCAGTCTTCCTCCGTCTTAGCCCCAATTGCACCTTCCCCAGAGGTAATACTGTCCCCGATAAATTCTATTTTACATGGTTTTTCTTCTATTGGCATAAATTCACCATCTGATTTGACAGTATGTATCTGCAGACAACATTCCGGGTCAGCACTCATTGCTTGTACATCTTTAATAATACGAACATTTTTAATGTTTTTATCATTCATGGTACGAAAAACACAGATCCAGTGTTTTCCGGCAGTAATCATCTGTCTGCCAACCGGTACGGAATTAATCAGTATACTGATCCATGGTTCATATATCTCATAATCAGCTTCTACTTCAATCCATAATTCCGAACCGGTCACATTTAGCTCCAGTGCAGTTCCTGTCCAGAACATGGTTAACGGAGACAGGCAGCCTGTAGTTCTTCCGTATACTTTCAGGCTGCTTAATTCGGTTAACTGATATGATTTTAATTTCGTATTTTCTCTCATCTTTTACCTCATTCCTGCGTATTATCGTGTGTGTCTCCATATTATCACTGATCTTCCTGCTGCGCAACGGCTTAGAATATTTGTTATGAATTCCTTGTATGAATTGTAACATAATTGATTGAATGCATGTTTCGCGTACTTTATCTTGGCAGGAATAGAAGAACATGCTTACCCACATGCACAGATTACACGGATGTATGCAAATAAGCATTTCCTCCTGCTTGATATTTTATGGTTTGTTATTCCTATGATAAACTAATCGGTAACGTTTTGCAAATGAACCTATTTCTGCATCACCGTGTTCCGGCATAAGCTTCCATCTATATTACCTGAATGCGATATGCTGTTGTCTGAGGTGGGATACTAAAAGTCATAGCTGCAGCATGTTCCACCCTGATTATCTGACCTGGCCGCAAACGCTCTAAAGGAATGTTTCTACCCCTTCGATCCAGAATCACAGTAACCGGAGCAATATTAAACCGTATCTGGCTGTAAATATCATCCGCTTTTCCTGTTATAATAAAGTTATTCTCCGCATCAACGACGATAATACTTCCCACTTTTGTAAAAGTAGATTTTTCTATATTCTGCACAACTATTTTATAAGCCCGAGTCTGTGGTGGAATGGACGCTGTCATGGCTTGTGAAAAATCTGCATCAATTGTCATGCCCTTTTCCAAATCACGAAAATTCATCTTTTCTCCATATTGATTTTGTATTTCAGTATCATGACTAACCAATAAGATTACATATCTTTCATGAAGCATATTTATCTCACCCATATCACGATATGATATTGTTACATATCCTGTATTTTTTATTTTTTCGACATTTTTAATGAAAGCATTCTCTACATGAATTACACAGTTTCCTTTTCCATTACACTGCTTCGATACCATAAAATCACCCATACTGATCTACTATTTATTATAATATATGGTATGTAAAAATTAATTTTTGTTGAATATAAAGTTTTTTATCCTGATTAAATATTTGATTACTGTTCACAGGTATGTCACAATCCATTGCTTTGTATCCGGCAAGTAAACCGTAACAATAACTTGGGCTTGATTATAAAAAATAAATAGATTATAATTTATTTAAACTAAAAGAAAATTAACGTTAATTATCTGAGTTTTCGCTTAGCGGCATCATAAGTGTAAAAATGAAAGAAAAATCTCTTCGGAAGTTTGTGCCCGCGCTGCGCACACAAGCTTAGAATACATAAAAAGCAGCGCAGAAATGAGGAAAATATGAAAAAGAAAATAATTTTTTTCTTACTGGTTTCAATTATGTTACTAACCATATTACCACCCGATAGAGGCTATGCTGCTGACAGACAGCTGGTATACCGCTATAATGCAATGCTAGAAGAAGACGGTGCTATTTATTATGTAAAGACATCGGAAAATACTAATGCCTCTTCCATTTGCAAGCTGCTTACTGCTACCGGGGAAGAAACTGTTATTATTTCATCAAAAAATTATATTTCAAATATTCTCTATTATGATGGAAAGATCTATTACACTTGCGCCGAGAATAATAAGAATGCCATTTACTCTGTTGATATACAAGGTGAAACTAATACGAAGATCTGCTATGGTATTCTTACCTACGTTGATCAAAACGGTATTTTTTATACCGTATTAACTGACACGCAGTGTCGTTTGTATAAAAAAAGCTTTGATGCAGAAAAAGGTACCTTGATTGTGAAATCAGATACTACCTTTACATATGTAAAAGCCATTGATAACACCTTATATTTCAGCCAATATTCTACTTCAAAATATAAGGTGAATTTATATTCTATGAAATCAGATGAAACAAAATTAACCTTACGGGATACTCAGGCTGTTGATAAGCTTCTTTATTCCAATTATATTGTATATGTATCGGATCTGGCAGAAATAAATAATAATCTCTATTATCAATATGGTACCTTACAGGGCAGCGGAAATTACTGGTACGGAGTGCTGGTTAAAATTGATCCCGCCACGAATAAGAAAACCGTCATTAATAAAAATATGTATGAGCAAGTTATTGCACATAATGATGATGATATATTTTTTAGTGTAATGGAGAAGAGTGACGCCTTTTCCACATATAATACTAAGACAGGAAAGATTACAAAATTCACCTGCAAATTATCTGACACCGAGTCCTATCATGTGCTAAATGAGAAGACCTATTCTGGGAAACCGGTGAACCAGAAGTCAATTGTTGTATCACAATTTACCTCCGGCACAAATAAGAAAGATCTTGTGAATAATTTTATTACCATCCCTTTTAAGCAGAAAAAAGGCTTATCCTACAGCGCAGCTGTCAAAAAGCTTGGTGACTATCTGCTAATCAGTGTTGAAACAATTAACTATAATGAACCAGGGTATGGCTGGCGCGGACATTATATGGACATTCAATGGTTTGTAGCTGATAACACCGGTAAGGTAATTACAAGCTTCCACTAATCCGGTAAAATACTTTGTAACGGTCAATAAAAAAAATGCGGTGATATTTTCAATGCAATATCACCGCATTTTTTATTTTATATTACTCCTGCGCAGGACAAAGATAACAGCTGCTTTCCTTGTTTCCTCATAAGTACAATTGCTGTCTTTTTCACATCTATCTTTAAAGAATCCGAAAAAGAATAGATAAGGTCAGTTCTGGAATTAATCATATTCTTCTAAGAAAACTCTGATACTACCTTTTTCCCCCGATCCGGAAAATCTGTTATAATCATATCAACTCCGGCGCTAACAAGCCTCTTCATATCTTCCTCCTCATTAACAGTCCAGGTGTTTATTCTGATCTTCTGCTCTTTGCAGATCTGTATTTCCTCCCCGGTGAGAGCCGCAAAATACGGATGCATACACTCAACACCCATCTTCCTTGCATAAACTCCCGCATTTCCGATACATCCGTCAATCAGAAAACCGACAGGTATTTTGGAATTTAATTGTTTACATTTTAAAATCGATGCATGATTAAAGGAAGACAGAAGTATTTTACCCTCCAGTTGAAATTCTCTTATAAGATTGAGCACATCATTTTCCAGATTATTGTAATAATATACACTGTTCTTGAGTTCAATGTTTGTTAGGATATCTTTATGACAAGCCCACTCCATATATTCCTTCAGTGTTGGTATAGGGTGGAACTCGTTGCCTTCTTGATAATGGACACCCGCATTAAACTGTCTTAACTCCTTCAGGGTATAATCCTTAATCATCCCGATGCCATCCGTCGTTCTTTGTATGTCTTCATCATGAATAATTACCACCTCATAATCCTTTGTTGTCTGCACATCCAGCTCTATTCCATCGCAGCCACTTTCATAAGCCTTCCGGAATGCAAGCATAGTGTTTTCCGGGTAAATTCCGGCAAAGCCTCTGTGTCCCAGTATTTTAGTCATCTTATTCATCTCCTGTTTCTTTATATTCCAAGTAAATTTTTAAATGGAAGGATATATGATCTGCTAACCGGTATTTCCTCCTTATGATTTTCAATACGGATGCTATAGGTAGAGTTAAACATCGGAGTAAAGGTTTTAATATGATTAATATTAACCAGATAAGCTCTGTGGCATCGAAACCATCCCTGCAGCTTTAGTTGTTCCTCCCAGTAATTCATATTATGCTTAAGGAGATAGGTATCCTCCTTTGTAAAGAGAATAATTTCTCTTTCCTGTACCATCAAATAGTACCCATCCTTGATATCGATTACAAAAAATTGATTGTTCTTTAAACCCACAAATTTAGTTATCTTTTCTTCGGCTTTTTCCTTAATAAGCTCCTGCTTTTTTTGAACCATCTGCTTTTCCCGCGTTAATATTTCATTCAGCTTATGCATCGTTCTTTGCAGCCGACGCATCGTAATTGGTTTTAATATATAATCTATCGTATTCACCTGAAAGGCATCCATCACATATTCCTCATACGCTGTTAGAAATATTGTCTTGATCCAGGGATTAAGGCGGTAGATCTGCTTCGCTGTCTCCATTCCGTCCAGTATAGGCATGGAGATATCCAAAATCACCAGATCAATCTCCGGTGTCATCTTAATTACCTCTAGTGCTTCATACGGATCTGTTGTCTCACAGATAATCTGTACCTCAGGAAACTGATTCAGGAGATATTTCAGGTTATTAATTACGAGTTGTTCATCATCAATTATGACTGTCGAAATATGCTGCATATGATTTTCCTGCCAATCTTTATTCGATATCAGTTTTTATAAATAATTATAGACGTGTTTGCAGGTATTTTAAAGGATACCTCTGTTCCGTAATTTTCCCTGCTTACAATGCAAATTCTTTCATGATAATAGAGCATCAGTCTTTTCTTTACATTAGCAAGACCGATTGATCTGCTGCTTACATACTCCTCATATGTAATTTTCTTAAGCTGATCCCTGTTCATTCCTTTTCCGTCATCTTTAACCGTAAAATACACAAAACCGTCCCGTTCTTTAATTCCAATATAGACATGAAGTATACTGTTAAGCTTCATGCCATGTTTTACGCAGTTTTCAATAATTGGCTCTACTAATAGCGGCAGGATAACATTCTCTTCATTATAATCTGTATCAATCTGATATAGTATTTTATTAGGAAAGCGTACCCGTTCAATTGACAAAAAAGCCTCTGCAATATCGATCTCTTCATATATCGGGATTGGATTATGGAGCTCCTTCGGAAACAGTCTTCCCCTCAGATAATCACTAAAGTCATTCATAACCTGATAGGCTTTCTGAGGATCCTGTATGCATAAAGGCATGATAGAACTTAATGTATTGAATACAAAATGCGGATCCATCTGGGACTGTAGAAAGTCAACTTTTGCTTTCAGTGATTCTTCCGCTGATTTCTGAAGTGATTCCAGCAAATATATTTTTTGCATTAGCTCCATCTGTTCAAAGGGTTCTACCAAAATATCATTAAAATTCTCTAATACCACTTTATCAATATCCCAATACTTATTTTGACAGACAACAAGAATCGGCAGACATTCCATCGTATAGATTTCCCTGATGCGCTCACATATCCCCTGGAGCGTGTATCCGAAAAACAGATTGCCTATAATAACTACTGCGATATTATGATGTCTTTCTATGTATTTCACTGCATCCTCTTCAGTATAAAAGGAGTGGAAGGTATACGGCTCGTGCTTCAGGTACATCTGCATTATTTCAATTTGTTCCGTAGACGTACTTAGAAGTACTACCTTTTTCTGCTTATCTTCTTTTTGCTGTTCCGGCTTGCTTATGGAATTATTTTCCTTGCCTCCCACCCATTTTTCTAAAGAATAGGTTACCAGTATTTCATTCGGCTGCTGCCGGTTCAGCATAACCGATGGATTGGCATTATGATTTTGAAGACTATTTCTTGCATTATATAATGCAATATCCTCATCATAAACCAGACGCTGTATATCCTTCTTACTCTCCAAAATTTTTTTCATACGCTTTGCCAGAGTATTTTGGTTATCCTGTATGATAGCGGTAATCTGAACAATTGTCTTATCATCCTGCATCCAACTGTTTATAGTCATCGGCTCACCGGCCTTGTGAATGTCGTACATAGTCGATAAAATAGTCTGCATCGCCTGAATCAGCGAGTAAGGCTCTCCCATAACATAACCAATCTGCTTATCCACATGCAGCGTAATCGCATTGCTTATCTTCCATTCCCTTGCGACCAGCTTCCCCGCATAATGAAGCAGTGACGGTAAATTGATCTTAATCATAATAGACGGAGCATGTCGCACTTCCTTCAATTGAAAAGAATTAGCATTCACTAATTGTTGTTTTAGTCGGTAAATCTCTGTTTCCAGTCCCCTGTGCATTTCCTTTTGCAGCTGTTCGTTATATGTTGTTTCATTCTCAATTAACTTACGACTATAAAAAAGCATATTATTAATGGGAGTAAAACAGCATGAAATAAGTGAGTTAGAGACCTCTTCCTTATATTTTTCTATCTCCCTTAACTTATGGTTAGCTTCCCCGCCAAACAAAAGTCCTGTCCTGTGATATTGTATAAATTGAAGAAAAAACAGCATAATGAATACAACTAAACCATAGGGCAGTACGTCCTTATAGAAGTCATATGCTTTTGTAAGTGTTTGAAATTTATGAAATGCAACCAGATATGTCATAAAGGACAAAAAAAGACTGCATAAAATAAAGATTACATTCTCCGTTTTTCCAATCACCTTAATGAGTTTTCCCTTGACCTGCTGCTCCTTAATAATTACAGCCATGATAAGTATCGCGAAAAATAGTATATAACCCCAAAACAGTTTTAATATGAAAAGCATCTGCTTCTGATTTAAGATAAACACTATAACCGAGCTGATAGAGCCAAATAAGCAATTCGCCTTTATGAGAAGCGGAGCATTGATTGGTCTGCACTGCGAAATTAAATTATTATAGATGCAAATCACAAAAAGAATTAGGCAAACATCTCCAATTCTTGACCACAGAAGTGCCTTTTGAGGATTCGTATAAAATACAAACTCATAATCCCAAATGGAAGCCACAAAACCGGATGCCAAAAGAAAGATACGGCTGCATCTTAAAAAATCCTTACTTTCATATGATATGGCACATAAAAGCATACAGGCAATTCCCATGGTATAAAGCATAATTGAAATACCAACACGCTGAAGGGTCATTAAAAAGATATGCCTTGCCATCAGTAAGCTGGTATTAATATATAGCGAATTATAGAAACGGTTGATCTGACATGTAATAATAAATAGGATACAAAGGGTAATACCAACTATCGTAAAGAATTCCAATAGATATGCTTCAATTTTTTTCGCAAGCATTATTCTCTCCCGCCACTTACTTTTTGATTTATCCGGGAATAGTTCCGTACAAACCCTGTAAAGTCTTTTGATACTTCAATGATACGCTGTAAAAGGTACGGGTATCCCATTCCAAATTTGGCAGGCGAAACTGTAAGACTGGTTTCACACCCGTACCATAATGCTATTCATTATAACATATTATCCTGTCTTTACAAAGTACCCTAATGAGAAACCATATTCCTTCTATTGTACAGCGGCAAACGCCTTGTCCAGCTTTTGCGCATACGCATTCACATCAAAGGATTTTTCCATCATAAATTGTGTCGTCAAATCTTCAATACTTGTTAAATACGCAGAATTAAAGGTTGTGACAGCAGACTGTACATAACGATAGTCCCCTTCATATGCAGTAATATCATTGATTGGCTCAATTACATCAACATCTACATTGCAACCGGTAAGTCCGTGCGCTGCAACAGCATAATATTCTGCCGATTCCTTAGAGCAAAGATAGGCGAAGAAATCCTTGGCAACAGCCAGTTTCTTTTCGTCCTCATTTTTATATACACAGTAATTATTACCTGGCTTAATACGAATTTTGGTCTGAGCCGGATCGTTGGAAACCGGAACTGCAAAGGTTCCTAGGTTTGCTTCCGGATTAATTCCAAGAACACCGTCAATTGTCCAGGATGCATTAATTGTCATAGCAACCTCACCAGTTGCAAGTTTATTCAGTACATCATTCCAAGAGGTGCTGAATGGATCGCTTCCCCAGTATTTCTTATAGGAATAAACCGTGGACATAGCATCTTTAAAAGCTTTATCGTTTGAGAAATTATTTTTTAGAGCCATCTTTTGAGTATACCATTCCGAATTACTCTCAACAGAGAAAATATCCAAATAAGCTGTGAAAAACTGTCTTAAGCACCATGCTTCACTAAATGCGGCACCTAGCGGTGTTACCCCGTTTTTAGATAAGGTCTCACATACCTGCAGTAACTCATCATTCGTCTTAGGAATGGATAATCCATATTTCTGAAAGATATCCTTATTATAAAATACTCCATATCCGTTCACATCCAAAGGTACACCATATTGAGAGGAATTTACTTGGCCCTGCGCCAGTATCTGTTCATCAAAATTCTCTTTTAAGCCTTCAATATCTGATACATCAGCAAGATGTCCCGCATTGGTAAATTCAATTGTATTGCTTCGGTCAAGATCAAAAATCATAGGTGCATCACCGGAAGCAATTTTTGTTTTAAGCATTGTGGTATATTGATCTGCCTTCACATTTTCAATATTAATTGTTACATTTGGGTGCTTTGCCGTATACTCTTTGACACTGTTTTGTATCCAGTCCTGCTTGCCAACTTCTTGAAGATGATGCATCCAGGTAAATTCTACTTTTTCATCCTCTGAAGTATCCGTTTTCGTCTCAGCCTTGGTCTCCTTTGAGGTATCGGCTTCCTTACTGACCGGTGTGGGTGTGGGTACGGCTGTTGTTTCAGATGAATTCTTACTCTGGCACCCTGTAAACATCACAGATACCATCATAATTCCTGCTACGATTAAACTTATCTTTTTCTTCATACATATCTCCTCCATAAGCACATAATAAAATCTAATTGCCTTTGCTAAAGCAAGTGTCAGTCCATGTTTCACATCCTTTCCCTCACTCTTTTTAGCTTTTTACAGCTCCGGCAGTTATTCCGGTTACAATATATTTCTGCATAAATAAAAAACAGACAAGTATCGGTATCATACATAAAATAGAAGCAGCAAATGCCATTCCATAATCCGAAGCATATTCCCCAAAAAAGTAAAATTGCTTTATCGTAAGTGTTCTAACAGCATCCTTTTGCAACAGCACGAGTGATATGTTAAAATCATTCCAAATCCACATAACATGAAGTGATGCTACCGTTGCTGATATCGGTTTTAACAGTGGAAACACGATTTTAAAGAATTTTACATAAGGACCGCAGCCATCAATGATTGCTGCCTCTTCAAGTTCAATCGGAATGGATTTTACAAATCCGACATAGAGAAAGGTTGCATAAGCGATACTGTAGCCTGTCATCATTAAAATCATACCAATTAAGGAATTTTGCAGATGCAGTGTTTTAAACATTTTATAGACCGGTATCATAAGAATCTGAAAAGGTATCATTAACGAGGCCAGATACACTTTATCCATGGAGTGCAATAAAATACTCTTTTTACCGTTCCTTGCAATGGTATACCCGCCTAGCGCAGAGATGAGTACTATGAGCGATACGGAAGGAACTGTTACAATAATACTGTTTAATAAGGATTTTGAAAAATTACTTTTCTCCATTCCCTGCATATAATTATTAAAATAGAAGCTTCCCGGAAGACTTAATACTGCCTCAGCTGTTTCCAGTTTTGTCTTTAAGGAGGTATTTACTGCCAGTAAAATCGGAAAAAGAAACAATAACACAACCAGTACGAAGAAAATTCCCGGTATTATTTTTTTCCATCTTGTTTTCACTATTTTCCATATTCCCGTCATTACATTTCAACCTCCCTGCTGCGAAAAAATGATGAAATACTACTGCCCAGTATGATGAGAAGCAGTGCAAACAAGAAAGCAACTGCCTGTCCATAACCTGCTTTATTGTAATTATACAGATTTTCATAAATATATATTGCAAGCGTGCGGGAAGCTCCGCCCGGTCCGCCTCCGGTCGCCGACAAGGTCATACCGAACTCACGAAACCATGATGTAAGTGTCAAAGTAATGCATACCGTAAAGGAAGGAGCCAATAATGGCAGGGTAATCCGGCCAAACCGCTTAACGGCGGATGCTCCATCCACTCTGGCTGCTTCATATAACTCTGTAGGTATGCTCTTTAAACCGGATAGATAAATCAGCATATTGATACCACTTGAATTCCATAAACCGATCAGAACAATTGCGGGTATTACGAAGGTTGTATTCCCCAGGAGGCTGTTGGTGCCAAATAAGGCCGTAAAGACCTCTTTATAAATAAACTTCCATATAAATGCGGCTAAAATGGAGCTGAAGCATACCGGCATAAAGAATATCGTTCTTGCTATATTACTGAAATGGTTCGATTTGTAATTCACCATAAGCGCCATACCCAAAGAAAATATTGTACCGCCGATTACCCCGATCACCGCAAAAAGCAATGAATTCCTGAGTGGTGCTCCAATTCTCGGATCCAGAAATGCTGCGATAAAATTATCGATACCCACATAATTATAGTCTTTGGTGATTCCGTTCCAATCCGTAAATGCAATATTAATCCCCATAAAAAACGGGATTGCAATAGAAAAACAAAACATGATTAATCCCGGCAAGAGGAATACATATCTTGCTATCATTTCTGAACTAATACTCTTTTTCTTCATGATTACCCCCAACACTTAAGCCTTTCCTACATATCTTCTTTTCTATGACTCATTATATTGTTCATTGGTATTTTTTCAATATTTTTTGTATATATTGCATATATTGATGCATTATTTGTCGTTTTTTTAGCATAGATTACAATACAAACCATCTGAAATCAGAAGATCCTCGGAGAGAGTTTATTTTATTGGATGATCTTTCTTCATATAAAACAAAAAAGAGCATTAGACATTAAGCTGCATCCAATGCTCTTACCGATTACTTTGTTTCAAAGAGATATTCCTTTGCCCAGGTATCCATTTGATTAAGCACACACAAAAAGCTTTTTCCTTTTGGTGTAAGCCCGTATTCTACTCTTGGCGGCACCTCGTTATAGGATTTATGAAAGATAAATCCACTGTCGCACAGTTCCTTTAGCTGTACAGTCAAAGGTCCCTGCTTCTCCTTAGGAATTTCTCTTTGCAATTCGGAAAATCTCTTCATCTTACTCCTTAAGGCTCATATAATCAAGAATTTCCACTTACCATTCATCATATGCTGGGTAGCACATATATAGCATAATTCGTTTTTCATCTCCTGTGACAGATGACATTCATTACAGGAGACTTGCAACTCCTTAATACTATTTTCCATTATAACCTCCATTCTTGCGTATTGATTGTAAACTATAATGTAATTTCAAGCTTTTTATACGCCGCCAGTTCTATGCAGCGTATTAGTTTTGTATATATAATAAGCCTCTGATCCATAATTTCATAATCCATTGATGCGGCAGCAGCTTCGATAATACTTGCCATGTTTTATCATATGTTCCATATACGGACATATCTTTCCCATGATAGGCATCTCTAAGTGCTTTTCTCACCACAGGCTGTGGTTCCACAATACCCGGATATTTTACTTTTCTTCCATTCCATTCTTTTTTCAGAAGATCTGTATTAACCCAGCCAGGGCATACCGCAGTTACTGTTATTCCCATATCTTTTAATTCTTTGCCCAAGCCCCTGGAGTAGCTTGTCACAAATGCCTTAGATGCTCCATATAAAGTCAG
The DNA here is from genome assembly GCA_023418475.1 of Bacillota bacterium. GTDB lineage: Bacteria > Bacillota > Clostridia > Lachnospirales > Lachnospiraceae > Mobilitalea. The sequence continues at coordinate 22,350 of JAEZZO010000027.1, read as the reverse complement.
GTATGGATTTGGCTGAAAGGAAGCCTGGGACGAAATATTAAGGATTTGGCTACCCTTCGCCATATATGGTATACAGATAGAACATAATACTGCTATGGACATGCAATTGATGTCCAAAGTAACTTCGATTTCTTCCATACTAAATTCATCAAAACGCCCCATTCTTCCTGTCCCGGCATTATTTATCAGGTACTTGATAAGCGGCTTTTCTTCCGATAAATAGGATTTCATTGCGTTAAGTACCTCTCGATTAGATAAATCCCAGGCAAAAGGATGTAACTTATTACCCATCTCTTTCTTCAGCGCTTCCAATTTTACATTATTTCTTGCTATGGCCCATATTTCATCTATATTATCACGATTCAGCATTTTTACAAATTCTCTTCCAAGGCCGCCTGTAGCTCCGGTTATAATTGCAATTTCTTTCATGTTCTAAGCCTTTCTATTATTTTATTAAAATACTCTATATCCTTATCCAGTTCAGAATCTCTGAGAAGATGATAGGTTATGTACATCTCATCACCCAAAGTTGCTATTCCTATTAGTCTTTTTACATAAGAGACAACAGGCGGAATAAATATAAATTCGCTTATTTTGTATGGACCGTATTCGGTCGGAATATCTAGTCTGGTCAGATTAGATATACTGAAATCTCTCTTCACCTCACAGCAGCCCATGGCTTTGGCAAGCTTAACTGTGATTGGATTTTGATAGCTACCTCCAAGATACAGATAGACGGAATCGACTAATGTTTCGCACAAGGCTCCGATGAAATATAGAACAAAGAATTTTTTTGTATTATTCTGCAGCTTTTTCTTCATTCTAGCTTGTACTTCTTTGGCATTTTGCAGAAAGCTTCGGTTATTTTTATAATGGTAATCAACTCGAAAACCTGTTGTCTGGTTTCCCATATTACGGTTATGATTATTCCTTGCATCTACCGCCAAACCAACGGAAGCAGATCCAGACATTACCTCACAGCAGGCTGTTATGATATAACTGGTCAAGCTAACCTCTCCCTCTTTAGCCTGCCTCATTAAATGATGTAGTTCATTACACGTAAAATATTCCGTCCTTATCACAGTCTTACGATCTCTCCAATAGCTACTATGTAAGTTATTATAGTCGTTCATCGAAAATACCTTCCCACTTCTCTTCCATCCGGCATTCCAATGTTTTATAAACAATCGAATAATAATGGGAATCTGATTCATTCCGGGCAGCATTTCCATCGAAATGGAGCTCATCCTTTTGTATGCAAGCTCCTCTCCCTTCAAAGCTCTCATCATATCCTCTATAAAGTAAACAATTGATTTCCCATCTCCTGCCAGATGATCTGCCAGAATAAGAATTTGCTTTTTGTCGTCCCTTTGCAATAAAAAGACTCTGATTAGCTCTCCTTCTTCCACGTGAAATCTTATCTTCTGCTGTTCATGAACAATGTCTTCCCAGTAATCTTGCGAAAGAATAACCTGGTTTTGATGCTTACTGCATTTTTCATACCAAGCTCTTCCATCAGAGGATAAGACAATCTTCATATTCAATATTTCATTCACAGAGATAGCAGCGTATATCGCCTTTTTGATTTCATCATTGGTTGCTGCTCCTTCCATCGTAAATTTCATTATGATCATCTTATTAGGCTCAAATAAATTCGTCCGATCTGTTGTAATATAATTTTTCATATTTTCCTCATTCTTGCGCATGTTTTGTGTGCATATTAAGTTTGTGCCGAGGATTACACAGGCACAAACTTTGTGAGTGAAAGTAATTTTTCTTTCACTCTTCCTCACATTCCTGCGCATGTTTTGTGCGCATTGAAGTTTTGCATTTCCTAATTTATTTGCATGTGCCCGTTCTATTTCTCTATTTCAACAGTAACCTCGACAAGTCCTCCTTATTAATCATAATGAAATCCTTTGTAAATAATTTTTTAAGAGCATATAAATACACCACACCCCAATAATAGTCTACCAATTTCATTACATCTCCATCTACTACCGTTTGTTCCTTTTGCCCCTGCTCTATTATCATTTTAAGCAGCTGATATGCCTCACATTGATATGTTGAGCTCGATATTGTACCATCCTCTGACTCCAATATATGTTGAGTGCTAAGTGTCATTACAGCGGCAAATTTTTGATCTTCCTTTAAATGTTTGATCAGATACTTGGATAATTGTTCAATCTTCATTTTGGCACTAATAGGAAGTTTCACTAATTGCTTCATCGGCCGCAAATCCTGCGAATTAACAATATTGTGAATTTCATGATATAGCGCTTCCTTGGATTCAAAGTAGTTATAGATACTTCCCTGCGCTATCCCAATATACTTTGCTAAGTCACTTATTTTTGTGCCTGAGAAACCATTCCTCGAAAAATACAGGATGGACTTATCGATTATATTTTGCTTTGTTGTTTCCTTGATCTGATCGCATTGTTTTTGAGTTTTAGGCATTGGATGTCTCCTTTTATGAATGAATATTTATTCATTGTACTCTTAATCTAAATGATTGTCAAGGAAACTATAAATTTACAAAAATCTCAAATAAAAATTATTTAATTCTATAGACAAACTTATCTAAAAGAATAAAATATAATATATCAAGTTATTGGAAATGCTTAAGATAAGCCGGCACGCTTCAATTTAATTTTTCAATTATTATTTATGATGCCTCATAAGGCAGACTGGATGAAAGAATGAAAAAAAAATTACTCACAATAAGTTTAATTACATTTCTAATATTAATGGGTTTTCATATTTCAGCAAACAATGAAGCAGAAAAATCCACTCAGAATATGGATACTACTGCAGCAACTGTTGCCCCAACAAATCAGGCGTCAGTATCCAATCCATCATATTCAATGTCTGAATGGATGCCAAATCATATCAATATCAACATTACATTCAAAAAGGTTGATGATGACGGAATAGAAGAATATTTTTTTATAAGCCCAACCGAAGGATGGAAAACATACATCGAAACAATTGGAGGAGGTCAACGAAGTATTATTCTTTATAAAACTATAGATAAAGGAAATCATTGAAATGAAATAGCAAATTCAAATGATCCTTTAGCAACAATAGAAGGAGGACATATTTTTTTTATTACCAGCAAGATAGGATGGATAATAAAAAATTTTCCTATTAATGGCGTATTAAGATTATACAAAACAGTGGATGGGGGAATGACATGGGAACCTCAAGATATATATACTTCATCTGAATATTCTGATGTTAATTTTGATGCAGGGCTTCCTGTATTTTTTTCTCAAAAAGATGGAATTATGTTTGCTACTTGTGTTAATGCAGATAATGATATATCTATTGATCCGGTTACTTTTATTACACATGATGGTGGCGAAACCTGGAGTATTAATTCAATTGATGAAAGTGATAAATGCTTTTCATGGAGTATAAAAAGGCATGCTTCTTCCATTAGTCAATTTAAAATTATTTATAAAAAGAAAATATGGCTCTCAAATGATGGAGTAATGTAGAAATCATTACAAATTAAGTAAAAAATATAGAAAAGCTATGATTTGGCTGATTCCGGAGGATCTATGGACTATAATATGAATTTGGACATACTTTAGACTGTGCTGAAAATGATGATAGCTTCTTAAATATAATGTGCCCTCGTATTTCTTATCCAAACATAAAATTTTCTATTCATGATAAGGCTTCAGTAGATCTTGCAAAAACACTATGGTAAAGGAGGTATAGTATGAGAAAAGTAATTAAGAAGTATCTATCTTATGCTATTCTACTAACAATGACCATGTGTATCACCGGATGTAGTAAAACAAACGATGTGAAAAGTTTAGATACGAAATATATGTCAGCTTGTTATGTTGTGGATATGAATAGTCCTGAAGAGGTTGTCGGTCTTTGCAGCAATGTCTTTGTTGGATATGTAGAACAAATGACAGATACATATTATGATAATCATTTTCCGTACACACGTTATAATGTTAAGGTCATTAAGAATATTAAGGGTGATCTGCCCCTCGATACAACAGTACATGTCAACAAAGAAGGTGGCATATCAGAAGATTCTTCTTGCTATGTCCTTTATGAAAATGACTTCCTTCCTGATGAAGGTAAATATTATGTTTTTAATGTAAGAGAACGAAAAGAAGATAGTTCTTATACAGCATCCGGCATTAATACTGCTATTTTATTGAATGATATTGATATGCAAAATAATCAATCCGATCAGAAAATATCAGACGAAAATGTTATAACCAGTGATGACAAGAAATTAAGTAACCTGGATAACTCAGCAATCTATCAAAAGTATGTGGAGGCATATAAAAATCAAATACCATATGATTCAAAGAAATAATGCTTTTCACCTCCATAATAATTAGCAATAAAACATCCTATCCATAAGATGTACTAAGAAATCAACACATCATAAAGAAACTGGCTATGCCCTCTCCGATAATCCGAAGGTGCATAGCCAGTTTCCTATTTAATAAGTCTTTTTATTTATTTTTCTTTATTTTGCTGCCTTAATAGCCTCTGCACGGCTTGCTTTGATAGCCTCTACAACAACTTTATCCGCAGCTATTATATCCTCATATCCAAAGCCTGTCAGCTGGGTCTTCATATCTGCCCATAATTTATTAAACTCAGCCTCATCCTTGGCAAATACCATTCTCCAGGATGTTTCTTTCACTAAAGTACCGCACTGTGTACGTTTGTTGCTAATTTCAGAATTCTCTGTAGGCCTGGTATAAGCACATCCTGGAATAACATCCAGCATGTTACGTGATTTTAAGTATTCCACCATGTTCTGAGTTCCGAACTGTGTTGTCCAGTTATCATCCAGTAAGGTTCTGTTTAGTTTAATTGATGTTTCCCATAAGCCGGTATCATAAGATTCTCCTGTAGCAGGATCAATATCGAATTTATTTCCGACATTTGCATTCATCTGCGGGAATCCATCCTTATAACTTCCGCCGCCAAGTTCATCCGGAACACTAAGACCATCTGTCCAGGCATTCTTTCCATAATCTGTCATTGTCTGCTTTCCATCAACAACTTTAAAGGTTAAATCTTTAATATTACCTGAAAAGTAATTAATACCTTCTGAAGAGCTGGCCCAATCAAGGAATTCCATAATTCTTTCCGGATCTTTTGCGGAGGAGCCAATACCGATAGAGGTTCCGTTGCCATATGCACTAAATCCGTCTGTTACAATTTTTTGATTTCCAACAGGAATAAAAGCATATCCGTCTCCCTTATTACCGCGATCTTCTGTATTATAATTACCCATCATCCATGCAAACCATAAGTAAAATATCTGCTTATCCGTTACTTTTGAGAACATTGTATTCATATCCTGAGAGGTAGAATCAGGATCAACGAGTCCCAGCTGATTCGCTTTAAAATATACCTTTAATGCATTATAATATGCACTGTTATCATCAATCAATAATTGCGACTGAGAAGCATCCGCATTTGTCCATACTGAATCGGTAGTTCCGATATAGCCAAATGCCTGTGCAAATTTTTCTGTCATAGCCATGAAACCGCCATCCCAGTCTTTAAAAAGAGAAAATCCATAGGTTTTTTTACCATTTGCAGTTGTCGGATGGTTTGCCTGCATTTGTGCCATTACATCCAGCAAATCATCTTCATTCTTAATCTCAGGACAGCCCAGTTCCTGGTAATAATCAAATGGCATGTAGGATGCAATTGAAACTTTACCTGCAAAAAGTGTCGGCTCTGTCGGAGACTGTGTAGATGCGTATACAGGAAGTGCATAGATCTCATCTTTTCCAATAAAGCTCTTTAGATTATCAATTCCAACCTGGTATTGTGCAATATTTTTCTTACCTTCCACATATTTACCAATATCCATTACGATACCGGCCTCAACACATTCCTTCATTTTCGCATTATCCACGATTACAATATCACCAAGATTACCTGCAGCTGATCTGGTCTCGTATAAAGTATTTCCTCCGCCTGCGATATTCGGCGCAATGATATTAAGTTCAATGTTAAACTTGTCTTTTACAATTTTTCCATACCAACCAGTTTGTAATCCCTGATAATTTGCCTGTGTTGCAAATACATCCAGTGTCAGTGTTTTGCTTTTGTCGGAAGAACCGCTCTTTGCATCCGCTGCTTCTGTGACAGAAGTGTTTGCCGGATTACTATCTGTTTTTTTGTTGCATCCGGCCATTGATACTACCATCATAATACAAAGCAGGATCGCAATTAACTTAGTACTGTCTTTTCTCATAAAAACCTCCCTTAAAATAATAATAACCTATGCAATTGTGAATTAATTTTATTGTATTAATTTGATACACAATGATAATTATTTTAGAAACTCACAATTACTTAACTTATATAGAAAAAGTATCATAGATACGTTTTCACAATGTTAGCCTTTTACGGAGCCGATCATAATTCCCTTTACATAAAATCTCTGAAAAATAGGATAGACAATTAATATCGGAACCACAACAATTACCGTTACTGTCATTCTTACGGAAGTAGGTGTCTGCATTCTGGCCATATTCATAAGCGCCGCATCTCCGCTTCCGCTCTTGATCAGTGCTGCCAGGGAACTCGATTGGTTTATGTATTGGTATAACACATACTGCAGAGTATAATACTTAGCATTTGTCATCAGGATTAACGTATCCTGGAATGCATTCCACTGTCCAACGGAGGAAAAGATCGCTACCGTAGCCAAAATAGGCTTAGAAATTGGAGTAACAATTGACGCAAATATTCTAAGTGTGCCCGCTCCGTCAATCTTAGCTGCTTCTTGTAATTCCTTCGGTGTAGACTCAATATATGTTTTCACCAGAATAATATTAAAGGGCTGAACAATAGCCGGTAATACATAAGCCCAAAAGTTATTGGTCAAATGAAGATTCATCATCGTTAGATACCACGGTATCAGTCCTGCACCGATATACATCGTGATAACCGTATAACGATACCAAAAACGCCTACCCTTTAAATCTTCCTGCGTAAACATAAAACCAAGAAACGCAGATCCGAACAAAGTCCCCATGGTTCCAAGCAATGTTCTTCCGATTGATACCAATGCAGCGTGGGACAAACCCGGAATTTTGATTACATCGGTATAATTATGGAAATGAATTTTTTTTGGTAAAAACATAATCAGCCCGTTCGCACTTAAATCATTTGCACTTATGGTATTAATAATAAGATAATAAAACGGATAGATACACAAAATCATAAATATAAAAAATACAACATATATGATGGCATTAATTATTCTGTCGGATATTGCTGTTTTATTCTTTTTCATCTTTTTCCTCATTTCTACGCTGCTTTTTACGTATCTCCGGTTTGTATACGTAGCATAGATACAAACTTGCTAAGCGGAATTGCTTGTCCCACTTTGTTGAAGTGATTTTCCTTCACTCTGTAAAAGAGATCTTCTTTCACTCTCTTTTAAATCATTGATTCTCCTCTGATTAATTTTGATAATCCGTTGACCACAAAGAGTAAAGTAACACTGACAAGACTCTTGAGTACACTGATTGCCGTTGCCAGCGAATATCCTCCGGAACCCAGACCAACATTATACACAAACAAATCTAGTACCTGTATATGTTTGCTATTGAAGGCGTTCTGGAATACATAATATTGATCCATACCATTATTCAGGAAGTTTGCAATACTTAACATAAGCAGGATGAAGTAGGTAGGCATGAGGGAAGGAATAGTAATATGCCGCATAATTTGAAAACGTTTTGCGCCATCCACCTTTGCAGCTTCATAAAGCTCCTGGTCTATACCCGCTATCGCAGCTATATACATAATTGCCGACCAGCCGACACTTTTCCAGGTTCCCCACAGCCACATGCTAAGCCACGTATGATTGTCTGATTGCAGGAACATAATCGGTGTGCTAATCGCTCCCAGCTTTATCAGAAAGGTATTGAGCATTCCGGAACTGGAGAAAATGGAAAAAGCAAGTGAATAAACCAAAACCCAGCTTATAAAATTCGGAATTGTAGTAAGTGTCTGAACTAATTTTTTATACCAGCTGCATTTAATTTCCGAAAGAAATATTGCAAAGATAAGCGGCAGCCATGAAGTGAGTATTCCCAGTCCGCTCATTGCAAAGGTATTTTTCAGTACTCCTATTATCTGGTCTCTCTTGACATCATTTTCGATTAGCGAAGCAAACCATTGTAAACCAACAAACTCACAATCAGACAGTGATTTTGGGGGTCTGAAATCGTAGAATGCATAGATCCAGCCATAAAGTGGATAATAAGCAAATACTGCTATTAAAATCATAAATGGCATTATTAAAAGCAATTTCTTTAAGGACTCAATGTTTTTCTTATTGGACATATATTCACGAAGCCCTATTTTCTTTGTGTTCATCCTCAATCGGTCTCCTTATTTCGTTTCTGTAGGAATTATTATAACAGCATCTATTTGATTTAAATACCCGACGATATTTACATACTTCCGCCACTTTTAGATATTTTATTGTCATTTTTGGCAAAAACCCCGAATAATCCGACATGCACCCGTAATTTTCAGACATTGTATTGGTAACAAAAGTAACCTATTGATGATTAATCCATGCCCTGTTATAGTATAGTTAATAGAAATTTATAATGGAGTACATATGAAAAAAATATTGCAACTATTAAGTGACTATATCAATAATCTGAAAACAAAAAATAAACTTTTGGTTATTTATTTTATTACCGGTATTATTCCCATCCTAGTATTAGGTTCTATTTCGATTTACTCATCAAACACAAAAATGCTGCGCTTTGAGAAATCACAATTGTTTGCTGAAAATAACCGTGCCCGTAATATTATCTATAATCTGACCTATCTTTCTTCGAACATATCTAATGTTATATGTTCGGATTCAGACCTGATTTCTCTTATTACGGATTATTATGTGTCTGATAATGAAGTATACAGGGCTTACCGCAGCTATTCTTTTCTGGATACCTTTAAAGATAACTACACAGAAATAGCAAATATTACACTCTATGTGAATAACCCGACTATGATCAGCAGCGGAAAATTTCAGCGTATTACTCCTGAAATAGAAAAAAACGCCTGGTATCAGGATGCTCGCTCCAGTTCAGGTGAAGTAATCTGGGAATATACCTCTTCCGGTAACAGTTATACCAGTATTCAAATGGTGCGTTATATCAGCACTCCTAATGATGATAATGATGCCGTACTGGTCATTGGTATCAATAATAATTACCTTCGTTCCATGTTCGAGGGCAATCGTTTTAAGACGCTAATAAGCCTTAACAATCAAAAAATAGTATATTCAGGATTTGTGCCGGAAATAGGAACTCCTTTTCCCTTTAAGCCTCTGGATAATCATTGGAAAGGCGAAATGTATACAACCTCTTACAAAGATTCTAAGGTTCTTGCTTATAATTCCTCTCTGAATGCACTTTATAGCAACGACCAGTTTCAAATTATTACCATCAGCAATAATTTAAAGGAAATTCAGAATACCATATTTGTCTTTGTATTTATTTTATTAATTGCAATCCTGCTGCCACTTCTTCTAATTTATCATTTTACAAATTTATATAGCAGGCGTGTAAATACCGTACGGGAAGAGATGCATAAGGTGGCACAGGGCAATTTTAATATAACACAGTCTCTTAGCGGAACAGATGAATTAGGTGAATTGTTCAATGACATGAACTCAACCATTTTGTCCATTCAGGCTTTGAATGAGGAAATTTTCAAGGAGAAGCTAATGAAGAAGGAGCTGGAAAATCAGCAGCAGAGAATACAGTTTGAGCTATTCTCCAGCCAGATAAATCCTCACTTTTTATTCAATACTCTGGAATCTATCCGCATGCAGGCCGCTATTAACGGACAAGAAGAATTGACCCTAATTATCATGGAACTAGGTAAATTACTTCGTTTTTCTTTGGAGCATAAGAACAAATTAGTGCCCTTATCCCATGAACTTGAATATTTACAGGCCTATTTTGAGATACAGCACTTCCGGTTTCAGGATAAGATTAATTATGATATCCATATCAGTCCAAGAATTGCACTTGATAAAATATATGTACTCCCTCTTATCCTCCAGCCCATTGTAGAGAATGCCTTTACACATGGTTTTTCAACAAAAAAGGTAGGCGGACTTATTGATATTACAGTATTAACAAGAAATAAGAACCTGTACATTACGATAAATGACAATGGGGTTGGTATGTCCGCAGAGAAACTTACCGAACTCACTGCCAGTTTAAACAGTGATGTGCTTGCCCCTTCTAACAGAATCGGAATACATAATGTACACAACCGTATCAGACTATTTTATGGTGAGCAATATGGGCTCAGAATTTACAGTAAATTGTCGGCGGGAACAACTGTCACTATTAAATTGCCCCTAAGAGAGGATTTTTCTGATGAAAGTATTATTTATTGATGACGAAGCACTGATCCGGAGAGGCTTTCAGGCAATTATACCCTGGGAGAAATATGGATTTGATACCTTTTACGAAGCAGAAGATGGTCAGGAGGGAATTGATAAAATCAGGAAGCTGTCTCCTGAATTAGTACTCCTGGATATACGAATGCAGGATCTTGATGGTATTGAAGTAGCCAGACGAGTACGGGAATCCGGTTATAAGGGAAGAATTATTATTATATCCGGCTACTCTGATTTTAAATATGCCAAATCTGCAATTGGTTACGATGTGACTGCGTATCTGCTTAAGCCTGTAGATACCAGGGAATTAATCGATGCTATTCAAAAAGCAAGGGATGAGTTAGAAAAAGAAAGCCTATTGTCAGTCTATGCCGGACAACCTATCACCCAGTCCGTAGCCAATATCCTGCATGATATTATAACAGGACGTTTGAGATATACGCCGGATATCACACATGCATATAAAATTGAGCTGACCAGTAATTATTACCGCCTGGTAGGAATACATCCACTCTTTCAGGACGAGAATTCTGCTACAAGAAAGGATTTGATTCATAGTATTAAAAAACTGAATTTGTACATGGTATCCATAAATCAGGATATTTACCTCCTCCTAACCTCAAGGCAGGGTTTTCTAGAATATGAACAAATTCAGCAAAAGTATCTTGCATCGGTAAAAGAAGCAGAATTTTATTTTTTTCACAGTGAAATGATACACGACATTGACGATCTGCCTTCCCATTACAAAGACATAAAGCATGCCATCGATGATATATTTTATCTCGCTGATCGTACTTATGTGTATCACTTTCAGATGAATAAAACCTTTGATGCAATTTTAGATTTCGATCTGTTAAGCCAGACACAGTCTATGATTAACGCTATCTTAACACTAAATCATAGTCTTTTGATCCAGCTGGTCTCAGAATATTCAAATTATCTTTGCGTTCGAAAGGCTGCCCATGATTCAATCGGATTCATGCTTGGGAACAGCTATCAGCAGATTATTACAGAGCTATCCCGTCATTATCCGCAAATCGAACTGCAGCTTCCAAACCATACTGTTTTTCTGGCCAGGTTGTCTGGATTTATGTTTCTGTATGAATACATCGATTATTTTCAGAAACTGCTTACGCAGATAATAGCTATTGTTTTGGAAAATGATGATCGCAATCCCTGTAAGAAGCTTTGTCAATTTATTGAGGCTAATTATGCTACACCTTTAAAATTAGAGAGCCTGGCTGACCAATATGGCTATAACAGCTCATATCTTGGTAAATTATTTAAGAAGGAAACGGGTGAGGCCTTTAACACTTATCTCGATCGAATTCGGATTAAATATGCAAAGGAACTGTTAAAAAGAAATGCTTCTGTCAGCCAGACTGCCGCCGGGGTTGGTTATAGTGATATTGATTATTTTACTAAGAAATTTAAGAAATACGAAAATTGCCTGCCCTCTGAATATAAAAAAAAGATCGGGGATAATTCTTCTATTTTATAAATGCTATATAAATAAATCTATTTGTAGAAACATCCTTTGCTGGATCCGGCTTTATAATAACTTGACTTTATAGGAACTTTGTTTCATCAATTTACACATACATGGATTTATTGTGATGCAGAAGCTTGTTCAATGAACCGCTGTATGAAGTCGTTGGTGTAATTCTTTAACTTCTATGATATATCGGATTAATTGTCTGATTATTTTAGATGTATCTATATATTTTTTGCCTATTTATATATTTTATGGAATTATTCTGCATAATAAAGAATAATAATATGAAACTGACCTAATTGAATTCGAAGAAAAAGAGCCAAACTCGTTTTGGCTCTCAAATTAAATAAGCACTTAATATCTATTTTTCAAATGAAACAGTAGCATCTTTTATTGTGTTATGAAACATTTCAATAAATCCGCTAAACTCCCCTTCCTTTGTTCCAAGCATACGCTCTATATTACGCAAAAATGCCTGAATTTTTATCGGGTACTCTTCTGCTGCCCACTCAAAGGTTTCACAGTCAAACATCATATGCCCCATAAGTAAGATTGATTCAATGCATTCTCTCGGATAATCGGTATGAATTATGCCTTGCTCTTGTGCCTGCTTTATTGCCCCGTCCAATACTAAGGTCATTTTTTTCAACATTGTTCTTCTGTATAATTGCTCCAATCTGGAATTATCCACTTTGTGCATTTCATCCGCTAATCTAAGTGCACCTTCGAATTCAGGAGCTTGTGCCATAATGGCCATAACAATACGTTTTATCAGTGGAATGGATGTATCCTGCAAAATACTTTCTGCTCTTGCAGCTCCTTCCTCCACAATATCCATAATAATATCGTGCAGCACTTCCTCTTTCGAAGAAAAATAGTAATAGAAAGTCCCTTTTGCAATATCAACAATCTTTAAGATATCATTGATCGAAGTCTGATCATACCCCTTCTGTATAAATAATGCTCGTGCTGTGAGAAGAATTTCCCTTCTTCGTTCTTCTCCGTCCATAATTGTTTTCATCCCTCACTACCTCATTCCGTTGCAATTTCCCATTCCGTTTATTTAACACATTTTCTTTTATATTCTTCTTTTTTCATTATCTCATCTACAAACTTTTCAGCCATCTATCCAGTTCCGCTACACGGTTATCACCAATTTTAAAATTTTTACAGGCAGCAACCCTGCCATCTCTAATATAGAGGACTTTTTTTGCTCTTGCGGCAACTCTTTGATCATGTGTTACTATCATAATAGTCATGCCATCCTTGTTTAGCTCTTCCAATATTTGCAAAACCTGTTCGGTAGCCTCCGAATTCAAAGCACCGGTTGGTTCATCGAGAAAGAGTATTTCCGGATTATTAATCATAGCCCTGCAGATGGATGCTCTCTGGAGCTGGCCTCCCGAAACCTCTTTTATATCACGATCTTCCATTCCTGTTATCCCCATCCGTTCCATCAGTTCTGTCGCACGTTTTCTGATTTTTTTTGCAGGTTCATTCTTAGCAATCAGTCCAGGCAATATAATATTATCATATATCGACAGATTTTTCAGCATCTGTGCATTTTGAAATACAAAACCCATCTTATTAAGCCTGAATTTTGATAATTCACTCTCCTCCAGCAGGGTAAGATTAACACCCTCAAATATTACACTGCCCTCACTGATACGATCCATTGCGCTGATGCTGTACAATAGAGTTGACTTACCGGAACCGGAAGGCCCCATCACCGCTGCAAAATCTCCTTTGTTAATTTCAAATGATATCTTATTTAATACTTTTGAATCCTTAAAAGACTTACTGATTTCTTCAATTTTTATCATACTCTACTTCCTTATTCAATTATTAGTATTTAGATCCATGTAAAACCCAAAGCTTATATTATTGAATATACCGATTATTCTGTAATCTGATCTCTGATGTGATAACAATTAATTATCCTGGTTCCTGTCATTACTGTTACAATAACAGTTAACAGCTGTACTGCCGGACATAGAAGGTATGCCAGTACCGGTTCTGCTAAAAGTTTAATTTTAGCTACACCCACAAAGGAAAGCATTCCGGCAAAAATAATCTCACCAAACGTATTGGCAAATATCGTTCCTGCTATGATTGCCAGTAGCTGTATGATAAGAATTCTAATACCCAGCTGAATTCTTATATCAAGGGATGAAAAACCAAGCACTTTTTTTATTGCAATCGCACTATGCTCCCTGGCAATAATCAGTTGTAAAAACATTACGGTAATCAAAATAATAAAAAGCAGTGAAATTGCAATTGATGCACGCTCCACGAGATTCATGTCCTTCACAATTGTGTTTAACGTCTGAAATACAAACTCATTGACAGGGTTTACCTTGCAATAAGGCAGAGCCTCTCTGAGTTTGGCTGCTTTTTTTTCAACATTAATGCCATCTCTGACTTCAAGATAGGTCATGTAGCCTTCAATGTCCTCCTTTTGAAAATCAATCGCTGCTTTTGCGGTTTTCCCTCCATAAGTAATATCCTGATAGATACCGCAGATCTGAAAGATTAACTCCTTTCCCCGGTAAGTTACAGTAATAAAATCTCCTGTTTTTTTACCTAGGCTTACAGAATTCATATAGGAAAGAGCCATATCCTGCTTACTTTGCGGTGCATTACCTTCCAGGTATTCTACTCGAAATACCGAATTATCTCCATTCTGCACCCGGATATATTCTTTCTCTCCTTCTGCATTCAGTGACTGAACATAACCATTCCGGTACACAGCATAATGATCAATATCCTGATCCTTCTCCAGATAAGCCAGCATTGCATCATTTTGTTGCGCTAAATTCTTGCTATACTGGATATCAATACGAATATCGCTTTCTCCAATTCCCATGTAGGATAGAAAAGCCGGATTATTAATTGTATGGTTCATATTCATAGGAAGTAAAATCAAAAAGGAGGAAAATGCAAAAATCAAAAAAATAACAATATATTCCTTCCATATACATTTCAGCTCACCGAAAGCAATTGTAAAATTACGGTACCGAAATCCCTGGAAAGGCAATGTATAATGCCCTTCTTTTTTTATTTTCTCTTCTCCGCGCATCAGCTCCATAACTGTACTCTTCAAATTTCTCCGAATAATCCTGTGACAGCGCAGCATTACAAAAAGACCAAGAAGCACTACTCCCACTAAAGGGAATATCCATTTCATCCATTGACTGTTTCCAGATCCACAATATCGGATAATCGTTTCGGCATAGAAATCTCCGAAGGGTATCGATGCAATATAACCGATTACTGCTGCTATAAGTGTAAGTATTGTATATTTGATATGATATAATTTCTCTATTTCCTTACCTGGTATTCCAATTGCTTTCATTTCTCCAATCGAGTAATTCTCCTCTGCCATGGTTGCCCGGATAATATAGGATAGGCATAAAATTGACATGCTGATCAGCAATATACTGATTGCAATGATTACCATCACAACCAAGCCGTAGGAGAAAGCGTTAATCATATTAAAAATTCCTGCCGTAACTGCCACACCGTTCGATGGTAATCCGGCTTCCATATAGTTATTTTTTAATTCAGCGGCAGAGGCATTATCCTTTAGCAGAAATTCAAAGCAATATTCCCACTCTCCTATATGAAGCGCTAATTCCTTCTGATCGTTTTGGCTGATCAGAAAACGTTTTGAATATGATAACGCCGAATTCATGGTGGAATCACGGATAATTGCTGCTACCCTAAGTTCCTTCTGATAATCTCCATCCCGCAGCACAATTGTATCTCCTACCTTGATTTTTAAATCCTGCGAATAGTATACCGGAACCCCAATCTCTCCGTCCTTTATTACTGCGATTCTATTATTCTGATCAAGAAGGTAATCAAACTTCTCATTCTGCGTAACAAATCCATTGTCCATCAGGCATCTTTCAAGAGATTCACCATTGTAGATGATGTGTACGTTATTAATATCAAGCATCCTGATGATTAATGCATCCTTTACATAACTTTGATTTTTGGCAAAGCTTTGAAAGGCTTTTTCCTCCCATTCTCCCTTATGCATCTGTACATAATCCGGCGGCATTGCAATTTTGTTAAAGCTATTCAGGGAAGATATCAGGATACCTGTTATTCTAAGTCCACCCGCCATAAAAACAGCAGAAAGTATTAAAAATATTACGAGCGCGGCTGTTATTGCCCTATTTCTTTTTATGTCCTTTCGGACAAGTGTAAGTAAAAGCATCATTTCTCCCTACTCTCCTTTCAGCATATCCTGATACATATATGTAATATGCATTTTTAATGCCATACAGCATTCTAAATAAATATATCGACCATCGGTCGGCTTGTAATATAAATATATCGACCATCGGTCGATATATTTATATTACATATTTTGATAGCTAATGTCAAGCTATATGTTATGTGATTTTTATTTTTTTGATATGTGATTGTTTTATTTAATATTTCTTAATTTATATAGTATTAATCCTATATCCTCTTTTCAGCTATAACGTCTGCATCACTTCTATCCTTTCACTTCACATTTTTGAAATTTATGAAAAATGACCGGTATGAATAAAGCGGTTAACAAAAGATAAATAATAAACAAAAGTATTACACCTCCAACTACTTTTCCACCTATTTCATATACATTAAATAGATTTAATGCTATATTAAGCTGCAAAAGCTGATCTGGAAAAAGTCCCAATGCTTCCGATAGCCATCTGCTGTTGATAAAGCCTAAGAAAGACGGTGCAAATATTAAAATGAACGGAACGATGGCCGCAAGTACCGTGGATTTAAATTTTGCTGAAACATACATGGTAAGTACTGCCATAAAGCTGCAGCCCAGATAGCCTCCAAATAAAACAATCAGATATTCCTGCAAATTCGTCATATTGTAAAAACTTTTCCAGGAATTAGCCGCTTGAATTTTACAGTCTGCTCCGCTGACACCGAAAATCATTAGAATAATACTGGTGTATAGAAGCATTGTAATCCAATAGATCACGGTCGTAATTAAAAAGCCAGCTGCTCCTTTTGCATAAACCGCCCTGCTTCTGCCATAATAAGCAGAAAAGAATACAGCATCAGCATTTAATTGCTTTTCACAAGAAAAGATAGGTGCAATGATAACGCCTATTATAATTGTCATGATCATACTCATCGTTGGTGCATATTCTAAAAGATTTTTCCAGCCATCCATATATTCATATTTGAGCGGCACCTCCATTTTCTTATATTGCTGAAGAAAATAATTTTTTTCTGTTTCTGTATAATAATATTTTGCTTCACCCTCCAGCCATCTTTTTAGAGAATCTATTCTATTGCTATAAAAATATTCTGCATCGGAAGACTTTAAGCGATCCGCTTTGTAATAATCATACTCCCGAAAATCACTAAATGATATATTGATCAGATTACGAATATCCATGAAGCCCTGTTTCCGTCCATATGCTATATTCTGCTGGCTTGTATTTTCCGATTTCGCTTCCGGGGTTTCATTTATTCTTCTGTTTTCAACAATTACCTGTGCGATTTTGTCATTGGAAAGAGGGCCTGACCAATTTAGCGAAGCCTTCTTCATTTTTTGTACTGCGCCCGGCCCCTGCTCTATCTCTCCTTTGTCGTTGACCCAAACAGAAGAATTGGTGCAAAATACCGCCACAAAAAGAATAAGTATTCCAAGAAGCAATACGGCAAATTTATTTCCATTTCTTGAAAACACTTTTTTGATCTCATAATGCAGCATCTCTATCACCTGCTTTCTCTCCAAAATAGTAGAAGTAGATATCCTCAAGCGTTATTTCCTCTTCCTTGGCTGTTACACATGGCGGACTATTATGAAGCAGACGAAGCTTCGTATCCTGTGCTCTAGGCTTGATATTAACCACTTTATAGCTTTTTATATACTGATCAGCTTCCTGTTTACTCACATCACAGCTCCATGCTTTCACCGGAAGCTTTAAGATAAGTTCCTGCAAGCTGCCACTGCATTCGATTTTACCTGCTTTCATTAATAAAATCTCATCTGCTATATATTCCACGTCTGAGACAATATGCGTTGAAAGAAGTACCAACCGTTCCTTTGCAAGTTCTCCGATTAAATTACGGAAACGTATTCTCTCGTTTGGATCAAGTCCTGCAGTGGGTTCATCCATAATTAATATCCGGGGATCATTTAGCATGGCTTGTGCAATTCCAAGACGTCTTTTCATCCCCCCTGAATACTTCTTGATTTTCTTATTACCGACACCCTCCAGCCCTACCTTATGCAATAGCTCTATTGATTTTTTCTTAGCAAAAGACGTCTTAATCCCTTTTATGGATGCGATATACCTCAGATAATCCATTGCTGTAAAATCAGGATAATATCCGAATTCCTGCGGAAGATAGCCTAAATCCTTGCGATATAGACTGCCTAATGTCCATATATCCTTTCCATCCAGCATAATGCTTCCCTGTGAAGGCTTCACCAGTGTACACAACATACGCATTAATGTGGTTTTTCCGGCTCCATTTGCTCCTAATAATCCATATACCCCGTTCTTCATCGTATAAGCAATATGGTCCACTGCAATTGTATCCTGAAATGTCTTTGTCAAATTATCTAATACTAATTCCATAATAAATTCACCTCACTATAACCTGTACAGTTTTTCAATAATTTTCTTATTGTAAATACTAGAAAAGCTGCCGATAATACAAGCATACCTAGCAATATACCCTTTGATAAGGACAAATAAAGCTCTGTGTTCAATACAAATTGATGCCAGATGGCCGCCCCTGTTATACAGAAGGCAACCGCAATATACTCTGAGGAAAAGCGTTTTCCGCATAATATGCCAAAGCAAATGCAGCAAGTCAGGTTAAATGGCAGCAGGCATTGTATCAAAATATCATAGAGGCTGATCTGCATTACAATATTTGACGTTATCATAAATATACTGAGCATTAGTAGATCCGCACCTCCAAATAGCAGGAGCCTTGCCGAATAGACCTGCCGAAGTGAATAATAGGCGGTATTTTCGATTTCCCAGGATTTTGAATGTATGTTTTTCCATAGTTCGGGTATGGCAAGAATAACAAATACAGGTATTAGAATTCCTATCCCCCTGTAAACGGCAAAATCACCCTGTGTCATATATAAATAACTCCACAACAGAATTAATATTCCGGCTTGAAATAGCCACCAACGTTTCTTAATAAAACTAGCTTGAATGTACAGAAATTCAAAATACGATACTCTCTCTTCCGAACTGTTATTGAAAAGTGCCTGTTTTGATGCCAGGATTGTTTGGATAAGTTTCTCTTCCTGAACTTCCGGATAATTCTCTAATTCCTTCCTGTGTCTTATTTTTTCTTCCATCAGGTCCATGTGCCTTCCTCCTCTTCCATTATTATTTTTAACTTTTCCTTTGCTTTCGCCAGCCGGTATTTCACTAATGGAAGTCCAATTTCCAATATTTTTGCAATCTCTTTCAATTTCAGATCCTGAAAATAATGAAGTATCAGTATTTCCCGAAACTCGGCAGGAAGCTTTTGTAATGCATTTTCCATATCTATCTTTCGCTCAATATTACTCTCTGTTGCTTCTATAGCATGAATTTGTTCCTCCAGCGATATGAATGACCTCATTTTATATTGATTTTTGCATAGATTTCCTGCAATGGTGTATAAATAGTTTCTGGCCTTCCCATAATGATGATATCTATTTAAGCTCTTTACAAAGCATACAAAAGTCTCCTGGGTGATGTCTTCCGCCATATTACTGCCTCTCAGGTTACGATAACAATACTTTAATATTTCCGAATAATACTTCCGGATAAATAGTTCCAGCGAATTATCATCTCCCTTTTTCATCTTACCGATTAAATAATAATCATCCTCCATTCTGCACCTCTTTTCCGCAACTTTTAAAGAACTCTTCCTATATCATAACAATGATAATCATAAAAAAGATAGTGTCAGATAAAATTTTATCTGTTATAAGTCAATTTTATCTTCTATACATCCGATAAGTACTTAAAAAACGCAGCCACTCCCGCGGAGAGGCATTACGAAGTGCGTATACAAATTCCTCTTATTCGGATGCACTGATCGGTTACAACGCTTAGAATTTGACTCGCCTGTGAACAGTATCAATGTACTTGATAATTCTATTCAAAACTATTAATTTTACAGATAATTCAAAATATGTTATTGTATAGTCAAGCAATCGAATTATTTACGAGATGTGTAAAAACAACGCAAACTTAATATGCGCACAAAACATGCGCAGGAATTCTTTCAGGCGTTGTTTGTGCCGCCGCTGGCGGCGGAATGGGAGAAAATATGATTAATTTTATTAAAGATGAATTAAAAAAGAATGGAGATAAGGTCTCTATTGTTTCAGTAGAATGCTTACAAAATCTAAAACAAGATATTGATAATTTAAAGAATAATACATCACTTAATCCTTTTACCAGAGATGTACTAGACTACTATATGTTTCAATTGCCAAAAACGGACTTTGATATCCGTTCCATTATCACAATTGCATCTCCAAGTCCATTTGTTAAGGTTAACGTGATCTATCACTCCAAAATAATATCACTGACCCTCCCACCTACCTATATGGATATGGTAAGTCGACCTGTTACCTTGGAAAAGCAGTTAAATACATTGCTAAATCCCAGAGGTTTTCATGCCCTCTACACGGATAGTTTACCGCAAAAACTTATGGCAGTAAGAAGCGGCCTGGGTTCTTATGGAAGAAATAATATATGTTATGTGGACGGAATGGGCAGCTTCCATAAGATAACAACATTTTATTCTGATATTCCCTGTGAGAAATTCGTTTGGCACGAGATTCGTCGAACTGACTTTTGCAGTTCCTGTAAGATATGTATAAAAAAATGCCCGACAAATGCGATAACAAACGAAGATTACCTGATAAAAAGCGACCGGTGCATAACGCATTTTAACGAACATCCCGGAGAGCGTTTTCCCGAATGGATATCACCCTCCTCTCATAACTGTATCGTTGGATGTATTGAATGTCAGTACTCCTGTCCCAATAACAGAAACTATTTAAGCAATGTCATTGAACCGGTTTCATTTACGGAAGAAGAAACTTTGTTACTTTTAGAGGAAAATTCGATTCATACATATCCTGCTGCATTAACAGAAAAGATCAAAACCTTGGGGTTATATGAATATATTAATATCCTTCCAAGAAATTTACGCGCACTCCTAAATAAATAAGGAAACGATAGAAAGCACTCTTTACGAACTTTCCATAGTCATGTAGAAAAAGGGGAATATTGGCCGTAGCCAATACTCCCCTTTGCTAGTAATATTGCGTTCCTGTGTCGCTGTGGTACTGGATTTATTTCATTAAAATTTATTTCATATCTTAATAGATTCTTTATAATTTCCTTTTATATTTATTATCAGACAGTCTATGAATGCAAAAAGTCTTGTTTTTATTCTAGTAAACTGAGGTATTGCCTGCTTATTCCAAACCATGTTGCCTAATTTATAAATGGAAGAGCGCAAGAAAATCAAGAGACTTTAACACTCAAATACTATTAATTATGATAAATGAAAGGACAATGTTAATGAATCCCTATATCTTACATACGAATCATCTGTGCAAAGATTTTAAAGGTCAGCACGCTGTCAGCAATGTTTCTCTTTCCATAGCAAGTAATTCTGTCTATGGCCTGCTTGGACCGAATGGAGCGGGAAAATCCACAACGCTAAAAATGATCACCGGTATGCTGCGCCCCACCTCCGGTAGAATTATTTTTGAAGATCATCCATGGAGGCGCAGAGATTTAGCTGACATTGGCGCTTTGATTGAAGCACCGCCGCTGTATGAAAATCTTACCGCCATAGAAAACCTTAAGGTTCGTACCCTTCTGCTTGGTTTACCGAATTCCCGCATTCAGGAAGTACTTGAAACTGTTGGACTTACGAATACCGGGAAGAAGCGTGCCGGGCAGTTCTCCATGGGAATGAAGCAGCGCCTCGGCATTGCGATTGCTCTTCTTAATCATCCTAAGCTCTTGATTTTAGATGAACCTACAAACGGTCTTGATCCCATTGGCATACAGGACTTACGTGAGTTAATTCGCTCGTTTCCAAATCAGGGGATTACCGTAATCCTGTCGAGCCATATTTTGTCCGAGGTTGAGCAAATCGCAGACCACATTGGTATTATAGCGGGAGGGAAGCTTGGCTACGAGTCTAAAATCAATCCCGGTGAGAACTTGGAAGCATTGTTTATGGAGGTTGTGAAAAACAGCAGAAAGCTTCCTGTATACTTTAAATAGGTCAAGAAATTGACAATAAAAAATACCTCAAGTAAATTTAGATTATTACTGACTCGGCCAGTTGGTAAAAATCCAAAGAATACGAGAGGTATCTAAAATGA
>JAEZZO010000059.1 GCA_023418475.1 Bacillota bacterium | reverse complement strand
AACTATTTATTAAAGCCTATTCACTTTTTGAATAGGTCATCAAAAAGTGAAAGGCACGGGAATAAGTTTGAAAGCAAAAAACACTTTCAAACTATTTATTAAAGCCTATTCACTTTTTGAATAGGTCATCAAAAAGTGAAAGGCACGGGAATAATTATGAGAAAGAATCCGTTTAAAGCAAAGCATTATGCTACGTCAAAAATATATCATGCACCTCTGATGTCCGGTACTACTCAATTTCCTGAGGAAAATGCACCAACCGACGGCGGGCAGCAGGAAGAAGAGCGTCCCAATGTTCCGCAGGGGATTATGACAAAATGTCCAAAATGCGGAAAAGTTATTTACACAAAGCTGTTGCTGAAGAATTACAAAAGGTGTGATGAATGCGGATATCATTTCAAGGTATCGGCACATGAACGATTTGCAATGATCCTTGACGAGGGTGGGCTGAAAGAGTTTGATGCACAGCTTTCAACAAGGGATCCTTTGAATTTTCCGGGATATGGAGATAAGATCGTGAAAACACAGCTGCAAACGGGACTGGTAGATGGCGTAGTGACCGTTAGGGGTAATATTAATGGTCAAGCGGTTATGGTTGGTGTTATGGATGCCTCCTTTTTCATGGGCAGCATGGGAACTACGATCGGTGAGAAGCTGGCAAGACTTTTTGAACGTGCGATAGAGGAGCAGCTTCCGGTTATTTTATTTACAGCCTCCGGTGGAGCAAGAATGCAGGAGGGAATCTTCTCTCTGATGCAGATGGCAAAAGTAAGTGCAGCTGTAGCAAAACACAGTGCAGCCGGACTTTTGTATATCACTATTCTGACAGACCCGACAACGGGAGGAGTTACTGCCAGCTTTGCAATGCTGGGAGATATTATTCTGGCAGAACCGGGAGCATTAATTGGCTTTGCCGGTCCAAGGGTCATAGAACAGACGATCGGACAGAAGCTTCCGGAAGGCTTTCAGCGTGCAGAATTTTTGCTGGAGCACGGTTTTGTAGATCGCATCGTATCGAGGGAGCAGCTGAAAGAGACTTTGGGTACGCTGCTTAGAATGCACGCTGCGGTACCAAACTAATTAGATGGAAAACGAGCTGCTGTCCTCCAACAGATTAGACAGCACAAATTACTAGACTTTGGAAAGGGCATGGTTATTAATATGAGTTTAACACCCTGGGAAAAGGTGAAGCTGGCCCGTATGCCGGTCCGGCCCACTGGTCTTGATTATATAGACAGAATATTTGATCATTTTCTTGAAATGCATGGGGACCGGTTCTTTGCAGACGACCAGGCTATCGTTGGGGGAATTGCTTTCCTGGGAGATATGCCTGTTACGGTGATTGCGCAGCAAAAAGGGAGGAATACAAGAGAGAATATTGCGAGAAACTTTTCGATGCCTCATCCGGAGGGATACCGTAAGGCACTGCGGTTAATGAAGCAGGCAGAGAAATTTCACCGTCCTGTGATCTGTCTGATTGATACTCCGGGAGCCTTCTGTGGTCTGGGAGCGGAGGAAAGAGGGCAGGGAGAAGCAATCGCAAGGAATCTTGCAGAGATGATGTTGTTACAAACTCCGATTGTTTCTGTGGTGATATCGGAGGGAGGAAGCGGCGGAGCCCTGGCACTGGGAGTTGCTGATAAAGTATATATGTTGGAGCATTCTATTTATTCCATCCTTTCACCGGAAGGCTTTGCCAGTATACTATATAAAGATGCCGGTAAGGCAGAGCAGGCAGCAAGAGATATGAAGCTGACCGCACAGGATTTGCTGCAATTTGGCATCATCGATGGTATCCTGCCGGAGCCGAAGGGCGGTGCACATAATGATTATGATCAGATGGCACAAAATATCAGGGAAGTGTTATTAAAGGATCTGCAGGAATTAATGAATTTGGGAACGGATGGAATGCTGGAAAAACGTTATCAGAAATTCCGAAAGATATGACAAAAGTAAACAACAAAACAGTTGAAAAATGAAGGCACTTAAAACAGAAATATAGATGAGGGTTAACAAGAAAAGCTTATCAAAAAAGCTTGCGAAAGAAAACTTCAACAAGAAAAGCTGAGAAAGTATAGTTTAAGTAAGAAAAGCTTGAGTAAGAAAAGCTAAAAAAATGAACAAGAAAAGTTTGAGAAAGAAAATTTTTAAGAATAGCATGGATGAGGGGCTTGTGAAATAGAAAATCACGAAATAAAATGGGTTGATACAATTAATATCCTTAGAAGAGGATGGAGCAGTCTGATAACTTCTAAGGTTTGATTTTGTATCAACCTGTTTTCATTTCACACAAGACTTAAGGAAGCTTCTTAATCTGTACTAAGCTTGAGGTAAATGTATCACTAAAGCGTTCAATATAGTTTCGGTATTCTTCATAATTAATGTAATATTCTTCTCCCCAGGAAGAGATTCGCAGCATAATCTGCCGAACAAGGTCATCCCGGATAATTCCGGTTACAGTTACAAAATGTCTATTGATATGTGATTGCGTAATTTTATAGTAATAGGGCATTTTTATGATGATTTTAGGGTTAAGCGGTGCGGGTTCAATGCTGTTACCCTGCGCAATATTTGTATTATTAAAATCGATTTCTCTGTATTTATAGAAAGAAATTCCGTTCTTACCCCATAAATTAGGGGTATTTGGACCGATTGAGAGAATAACGGGAATATCCAGTGATAGCATTTCTTCCATTATATCCAGCATATCATAATAGGTCAGATGCAACTTCCAGGAGGCATGGTAGCCAAGATCATAGATGCTTAAATAACGATTAATCACTGATGAGATTTTAGTTCCGAGTACAGTTATAAAACGCTTTGTTTTTGTATATTGGTTATTTATATTACGTATATAGGAATCATAATTTTCATAATTAACCTGCTTTAATCCCCTGAGAGCTACTTCAGTATCCGGTGTATTACGAGCGCTGTTCTGCAGAGCGAGGTAAAGAAATAGATCTGCGGTAGCAATCAATCCGCAACCGTAATTATGAATAATGTAGTCCTTGCTGTTCCATTTTGCAGCATTAAACCACATCTGACTTCCTCCGTAAAAAATCTTTGCATCTTTCATTACCGGAACATAATTTGGGTTAGATAACTCAATCTTTGGGTTGCTTTTGGATGTCAAACGAATTCTCCTAAGGTTATGTTCTCGTAACCATATTATTCCAAATGGCTCTTCCTGGTGCAAGAGGGGAAGGATTAATTTGCACAACTTTTGTTGCTTGTGCAAAGCTGCGCATCCACCGGCAGGTTTATTTCATGGGATGAGCTATTCTATGAGATAAAAAAGCTTTAGACAAAGAGAAGGAGCGGAATTTAGAAGAATCCCACCCCAACGATTGATACAGAACCAAAAGGAGGGATTATCCCCTCCTTCAATCGGGCTATACGCCTGAAAAATTCATGTTTTCATTTGCTACGTATTATTTAAGACAGCAAGTATTTCTCTGTTCATCAGTGCACATCGAAAGATAAAAAACTGTTTTAATATTAATCTTCATCATCGTCAGCGCTGAACTGGCTAACCTGTCTCTTTCTTGCCATCTCATCACTTTCAAGATACTCATCATAGCTGGTAATCTTATCAATCAAATGACCATTAATTATTTCCATAATTCTATTAGCCGAAGTTTGAATGAACTGATGATCTGGTGAAGTAAATAGGGCCACTCCCGGAAACTTAATCAAGCCGTTATTAAGTGCGGTGATTGATTCCATATCCAGGTGGTTGGTAGGCTCATCAAGAATTAAAACATTAGCTCCGGCAATCATCATTTTAGAGAGCATAACACGGACTCTTTCACCACCGGAGAGAACATTTACTTTTTTGGAACCTTCCTCACCCGCAAAAAGCATTCTTCCCATGAAGCCACGAACATAGGTCACATCCTTTTCCGGGGAGAACGGCATTAAGAAATCTACAATTGATTCATCGCCTGCGAAAAGCTTGGTGTTATCCTTAGGAAAATAGGATACATTTGTTGTAATACCCCATTTATAATTACCCTCATCTGGCTCCATCTCTCCGGATAATATTTTAAAAAGAACAGTTGTTGCAGCGGTATTAGGACCTACAAAAGCAATTTTATCCTCACGGCCGACGATAAAGGAGAGCTTATCCAGTACCTTAACACCATCTATTGTTTTAGAAAGATTTTCAACTGTAAGCACCTCATTACCAATTTCTCTGCTGGGACGAAAATCGATATAAGGATATTTTCTGCTGGAAGGTCGAATTTCATCCAGTTCAATCTTTTCCAGTGCTCTTTTTCTTGAGGTTGCCTGCTTAGACTTGGATGCATTGGCAGAGAAACGCTGAATAAATTCCTGTAATTCCTTGATTTTTTCTTCCTTCTTCTTATTGGCTTCCTTCATCTGCTTAACCATTAACTGGCTGGATTCATACCAGAAGTCATAATTACCGGAATAAAGCTGGATCTTTGCATAATCAATATCTGCTATATGAGTACATACTTTATTTAAGAAATAACGGTCATGAGAAACAACAATTACGGTGTTTTCAAAGTTTATTAAGAATTCCTCCAACCAGCGGATTGCTTCCAGATCCAAATGGTTGGTTGGCTCATCGAGCAGGAGAATGTCCGGATTACCAAATAAAGCTTGTGCAAGCAAAACTTTAATCTTCTCTCCACCGTTTAAATCGCTCATCTTTTTATCATGAAGTTCTGTATCAATTCCTAATCCATTAAGTAAGGTTGCTGCATTAGATTCAGCTTCCCAGCCATCCATCGCAGCAAACTCGCCTTCCAATTCACTTGCGCGGATACCGTCTTCCTCGGTAAAATCTTCTTTTGCATAGATCACTTCTTTTTCCTTCATAATATCGTATAATCGCTTATTCCCCATAATTACGGTATCTAATACAAGAAAAGCATCATATTTGAAATGATCCTGCTGCAGGAAAGAAAGTCGCTGGCCGGGTGTTATAATTACTTCACCTTTGCTGGGTTCTATCTGTCCATTTAATATTTTAAGAAAAGTGGATTTACCGGCACCATTGGCACCGATTAATCCATAGCAGTTGCCTTCCGTAAATTTAATATTTACATCCTCGAACAATGCACGCTTTCCTAATCTTAAAGTTACGCTACTTGCCTGAATCATGTATAACCTCCTGAATACTTCCAAATTAATAACAATCGACATTTCTATTGTATCGTATATTCTCTATTTTGCAAGTGATTTATTTGAGATAAATATAATCGTTTGGGAGGTTAAATAGAAGTATGGCAGTGAACTGTAACCATACTATTTCAGCAGAGAAATCTCCTTAAGACGATCAATAATAGGCAGATGCTGAGTACAAAGCGTCTCACACATGCCACATTTGATACAATCAGCGGCTAAGGAAGCCGGTATACCCCAGTGTCCTTTGAGACGGTCACCCATATTATGACCTAGAATTTTTTCGTTATAGGCGTCCATAAATTTGGGAATATCGATATCCTTAGGACAATGTTTGCAGTAAGCGCAGCCGGTACAGAGATTGTTAAGGGTAATACCCTTGCTTTCAAATTCCCTGCATATTTCCGCTGCAGGCCTTTCAACCAGGTTTTCTACTGCTTTTACGGCATCGTCTACATGTTCTTTCGTTGTGCAGCCACATAAAGCAACGGTTATTTCTTTATGCGATGCTACAAATCGCAAAGCAGCCTGTGCTACATTCAGATTTGTTCCTTCGGTTAGATATTGAAATACCTCTGGATTATCCGGAATTAATCCTCCACCAAGCGGGTTCATTACCGTAATACCCATTCCCTTCTTATAAGCAGCAGTGATACCCTCCTGACGGAAACGATAATTTAGTGCATTATATCCAATCAGCATTCCCTGAAAAGCATTCGTTGCAATAACATCCTCAAGCTGAGAACCCTGCATATGGGAGGAAAAGTTGATGCTTCTGATTAACCCCTCTTCCTTTGCTTTCTCAAAAGAACTGTACATTAAATCATACTGTTTATGGAAAGCTTCCAGATCCAGAAGGCACCAGAGATAATAAAAATCCAGATAATCCACCTTAAGACGTTTTAAGGAAGTCTCAAGTCTTTTACGGAAAGCATCCGGAGAGAATTTACCGCCGTAAGATCCCAGATTCACCTTTGAGGAGATATAAAAGCTGTCTCTTGGAAGCTGAGATAATGCAATACCGGTGATCTCTTCACTTTTATCATCACAATAAAATGGTGCGGAATCAAAGAAATTAATACCTTTTTCGTGAGCATACAAGACAACTTCTGAACATTTTTCCAGTTTACCTGCCGCTACATCTTCAGCGTCATATCGCATGGTTCCCATACCGATTGCAGAAACCTTCCTGTCTGTATTGCCGTATTGTTTATAAAACATGATAAATCCTCCTAAGCAGATGCATGAATAGTTAACCTTTTGTCATTAGTCACAATAAATGGATTATAGCATAATTAAGCTGAAAATCAAATAAGTTTTCGGATACTCCATATCGGAAGTACTTACCGGATGCGCAATTCAGTATATGACTTGCCTGTGAACTATAACCTCATCGGATGCACCGCTTGCAGGTATTTTTATTTGACTTTTAAAACCAACTTAGTTAGAATGTAGTTAATATAAGAACAGTTCAATGGCTTTTCTATTTCATAGAGACTTAGCTGGGAAACAGGAGAAATTATGGCAATCAATAAAGCAATGAGGATAGCACTGAAAGCATTATCTTATCCGGATCTGGATTTAAAAAAGACTTATAAGCTGCAGCGCCAGATGACGAATGCGGCTCATCCCTATATAAAGCCTTTGTACGAAATGTGGGATCACAAGGTATCTTTGGAGGATCATGATATTCCTGTTAGAATTTTTCTCCCGTCTAAGAACGCTGAGTACCGCAAGGTTCTTATTTTTTTTCATGGAGGCGGGTGGGTAATCGGTAATATTGACAGCTACACGGCTGTTTGCTCCAACATGGCGAAGCAAACAGGCCATATTGTCGTATCAGTCGATTACAGGCTGGCGCCGGAATACAAATTCCCTGCAGCACCGGAGGATTGCTATGCCGTAACCAGAGAAATATTTATGAAAGCTTCGGCATTATTTGAAATTCGGCAGGAGGACATTACCTTAATCGGGGATAGCGCCGGTGGAAACCTTGCTGCAGTGGTATCGTTAATGGCCAGGGACAGGGGAGAATTTCTTCCGTCCAGACAGATCTTATTGTACCCTTCCGCCGGGAATGATCATAGCGAAAATTCGCCCTATCCTTCCGTTATAGAAAACGGAACGGATTATTTACTGACGGCAAAAAGAATATGTGATTTTATGGAATTATATATCAGCTGCGAGGAGGATTTACAAAGTCCTTATCTGGCCCCGTTACTGTCCGGTAATTTGGCTGGTCAGCCAAAAACACTGATAATAACAGCACAATATGATCCTCTTCGAGACGAAGGTGAGCTTTATGGGAAGAGGCTTCATGAAGCTGGAAATGAAGTTGAGGTATACCGTATGAAGGATGCACTTCATGGTTTTATTTCCTTGCCGAGACATTTTATTCATGTAAAAAGAAGTTATGAATTAATTAATCAATTTTTAGAGAAGGTATAAGTTTGAAAACCTTTCACTTTTTGAGAAAATTATCAAAAAGTGAAAGGCACGGGTATAAATTTGAAGATAAGAAAGCGATATCCTCGTTTTTAATATAGAAATAACCAACTTATGGTAGCTGTAGCATCTTGTAAAGTTGAAAATAGTGAAATTAGAGACTTTGATAAGGGAAGATTACTAGTAATAATGTTACAGAAAGAGAATTACCGGAAAGGGAGAATGTTGATTTTATGACAAGAAATAAGCCCGTTGAGTGGGCGAAGCTTGATAATGCAGCAAAAATTTTCCCTCCAACGACAAACGAAAGAGATACAAAGGTTTTTCGCTTTGTTTGTGAGCTTAAGGAAGATATTGAGAAAGATATATTGCAGAAGGCGCTTGATAATACAATGCTGCTTTTTCCGATGTACCGTAGTGTACTCAGAAGAGGGGTTTTTTGGTACTATTTTGAAAGCTCGGATCTGAAACCGATGGTAACAGAAGAGCATAAGCTTCCCTGCAGTATGCTGTATCATCAGAACCACAGAGATTTATTATTCGAAGTTTCCTATTATAAAAAGAGAATCAATGTTGAGATGTATCATGCGCTGACAGATGGTACCGGTGTATTGGGATTTCTAAAAACATTAATTTATTATTATATTACAATAAAGCATGGCCTTGATTTTGGTGATAAGCTACCAACATTAGATTATGATGCTTCCTTTTCGCAACGAATGGATGACAGCTTTTTAAAGCATTACAGCGGAGATAAGCAGCTGGACAAAATCAAGTTCAGCAAGGCTTATCATATAACCGGCAGACGATATATAGATAACCGATTAAAGATTATTGAAGGAGAGATGTCTGCTAAATCAGTATTGGAGCTGGCACACCGATATGATACCACTTTGACGGTATTTCTGACGGCTCTGTTTTTTAAGGCTATATATGAGGATATGCCAGCCAGAGCAAAAAAAAATCCGGTCAGAATAACAGTTCCGGTAAATCTTAGGACCTATTTTCCGTCTGTAACTGCTCGGAATTTTTTCAGTGTAATTAACATCAGCTATCATTTCGGGAAAAATTCGGACAGACTTGAGGATATCATTAAATCAGTCAAGGAAGGCTTTGAGAGGGAACTGACGGAAGAAAACCTGAGAAAGCACATGAATCGTTTATCCGCTCTGGAGCACAATGCATTCATGCGTGTGGTACCGCTGGTATGGAAGGACTATGTTCTTCGTTTTGCGAATCATCTTAGCAATCGTGGATTAACAGCATCACTTTCCAATATTGGTAAAGTTTCGGTAACTAAGGAGCTCATTCCATATATTCATATGTTTAACTGTTTTACCGGTGCTAGAAGACCGCAGATATGCATGTGTTCGTTTAATGATCGTCTGGTAATCAGTTTCGCTTCGCCCTTTGTTGGGACAGATATTCAGATGAATTATTTCCGGATGCTATCCAGGGAAGGAATCGAAATCACAGTTGCCTCAAATATTAAAGATATATCATAATATAGAAAATAATATATGCGAACCCTTTTGCTTTGTTATTCGAATATGAGTATTTGGATGTCATTGAAATAAATGAAAGGTATGGTGTGATATGCAGTACTGTGAAAAATGTAAGGTACAGATCAAGGGAAACAATAAAGTATGTCCTTTATGTGGTGGAATTGTATTGGAAAACGGATTGTGTGAAGAAGAATTCCCCCAAATCCCTACGATATCCCAGGAGTTTCATTTATTTATCCGGATTATGATTTTAGTATCTATCTCTGCGGTCATTATTAGCTTTTCCATTAATGCTATATTTACAAAAGAATCAAGATGGTCCTTGCTGGTGGCAGCAGCAATTTTATGTATGTGGATCAGTATGTTCTTTATCTTGCGTAAGAAAAATAATATCTTAAAAACAATTATCTGGCAGGTTGTTATTGTCAGTATTCTATCAGTACTATGGGACTTTTCAATGGGATGGATTGGCTGGTCTATTGACTATGTAATACCCTGCGTTTATGTGGCGGCTTTGATTGTGATGGCCATATCTTCAAAAATGCTCAAAATTGGTGTCCGTGAATTAATTATTTATTTGTTTGTAGATGGTATCTTTGGATTTATGCCATGCATTTTTATTGCTTTCGGATGGCTGAAGGTGATCTATCCGTCCGTAATCTGTGTTGCAGCAAGTGCAATCAGTTTATCCGCTATTTTATTATTTGAATGGGATAATATGAAAACCGAGTTAAATAAAAGAATGCATATATAAAAAAGTATACACGTAGAATTTTTGGAAGGAAAGGTAATTCATGAATACCTATCAATTGAAAATTATCGCAATTGTTGCGATGCTGATAGACCATATAGCAGCTATTTTGATATCACCCTATACGAATTATTGGCTTTATGTATCCTGCCGTACCGTCGGCAGATTGGCATTTCCTATTTTTGCTTTTTTGATTGTGGAGGGCTTTTATCATACGTCGAATGTCAGAAATTATTTAATGAGACTGGGAGCTTTTGCGGTCCTATCAGAAATACCCTATGACCTGGCATTCTATCACAGCAATTTTGGCATAGATATAATAACTGATATAAGAGGGATGTTTGTAAGTAGCGAAAGTTTTGCTTCTATGCTTGACAGACTAAGTATAGGACAAAATGTATTTTTTACATTGTTTTTAGGCTTGGCATTAATCACTTTTATGGATCTGACACAGGAGAAATATAATCAGAACAATAAGAAAGATATTGCTATTAGTAATACAATCTATGGATTACTGACAGTTGTGTTTTGTTTAGCCGCCTATCTTTTAAAAACAGATTATGGTATTGCAGGAATTTTAATATTCATTGCCTTCTATCTGTTTCGAGGAAGTAATTTACTGCTGGTGATTTCTATATTTGTTATTTCCGGAACGCTTTTAAGCGATTCTATGAATTTCTTTCGTACCGGCAATTTTTATGACATAATAAGTGTATTTGCAACCTTCGCAGTTATACCAATCGCATTTTATAACGGAGAAAAGGGTAAAAGTGTAAAATATTTCTTTTACCTCTTTTACCCCGTGCATTTATTATGCCTATATTTGCTCACACTGGTTTTGTAATAAACTAAAAATTATGAAAATGTTCTTCCAGACTGCTGATATAGTCAGCCGCATTATCTTCAAAGCCGGCATTTTCTTCGGAAGTGTGTTTTTTATCAGGAAAATAGTATCTTAAATCAAGATTATTAATTGTATTGTTGGATGGAAATCGATAATAATTTTTTTGGTCAGGTTCAAAATACATGTTTACAAACCTCCTTACTATGAAAAGAATAAAAATTAGTTCCTAGAATTATTGTTGTTCAAATTAAAAACTAATATACAGGTAAAACATATACAAAAATTACGAATTTTACACGATGATAAAACAGTAACCATATCATTTGTTAAATTACTATATTATGGAAAAATTAAATAATAGAAAGAAGATAGAGCAGGAGGGAGTTATGATATCTTTAAATATCCTGGAAGTGAAGCAATTCATGGCGAAGCTGCTGATGAATTCAACCTTTGATGCCTTTTTGCTTCGGGAGATGGAGCTGGCTACATTTACCAATTTTACGATTACCGGTCAGTTAAATGAAGCCTTTTTATCAAGTGATGAGTTGGAGGAACGCAAGGACAAGAAATTTGTATTATGGAGTGATGTACGTCAGACGGTTTTTACAATGATCAAAGGGAATAAAACACCTTTATCTCTCAAAATAGTATTTCAATTACCGCTTGCCCAGTGCGAACAGTTGGTTCAGCGCTCCGGAGGGCGGATTAGAACGGAAGAGATCGGCGGTTTGTATTTTAATATACGTTTTGAAAAAGGAGAGCTGCATATCATAACAGGCTCCGCGATCAAGACTTTTACTCTGGATAAAACACTGGAGCAGGAGTGGGATGCGCAGGTTAAAGAAATATTGAAGATGAATAGCATTATATTTACAGAAGAATAACTTTTGTTAGCACTCTTGTTTAAAGAGTGCTAATTTGGTCTTGACATTTTATTTTAGCAGTATTATGATATTTCCGGAAGGATTTTTATCTATAAGCAAAAAGCACAGACATTCGGTAAAATTGCAATTTTATTATTTATATTCAAATAAGGCATTTTCCCGGATATTTTTGGAGGCGCGGCAGGCGTTAAGTAAGGGAAACGCACCGTTGTTACGATAATTAATTTAGAAAAGGAGTGTTATTATGAGTACAGAGCGCGGTAGTTTATCAATTCATTCTGAGAACATTTTCCCGATTATCAAAAAATGGTTATATTCCGATCATGATATCTTTATCAGGGAATTGATCTCCAACGGCAGTGATGCTATTACAAAGTTAAAAAAGCTTGATATTATGGGTGAGGTAGAACTGCCTGAGGATACGAAGTTCAAGTTGACGGTCACGATCAATCCGGAAGAGAAGTCAATTTGTTTCTCTGACAATGGTGTTGGTATGACAGCGGATGAGGTGAAGGAATATATTAACCAGATAGCATTTTCCGGAGCACAGAAATTCATGGAGAAATATAAGGACAAGACGAACGATGACCAGATCATCGGACATTTCGGCTTGGGCTTTTATTCCGCTTTCATGGTGGCAGGTCGTGTTGCAATTGATACTCTGTCCTGGCAGCCGGATGCTAAGCCGGTTCATTGGGAGTCCGATGGCGGCACGGAATATGAGATGGGTGACAGCAGTAAAACAGAGCGTGGTACAGATATCACACTGTATTTGAATGAAGAAAGTTATGAATTTTCAAATGAATACCGTGTAAAGGAAGTAATTCAAAAATACTGTTCCTTTATGCCGGTTGAAATTTATTTTGTAAATGCCAATGAACCGGTGAAAGCGGAACCGGAGGTAGTGGATGCCAAGGTGGATGAGGACGGAAAGGCAGAAGAGACGAAGGAAGAGCAGCAAGAACCGAAGCCGATTAACAATCCGAATCCATTATGGGCAAAGCATCCGAACGAATGCACGGAGGAAGAATACAAGAACTTTTACCGTGATGTATTTCATGATTACAAGGAGCCTTTATTCTGGATACACCTTAATATGGACTATCCGTTTAACCTGAAGGGTATTCTTTACTTCCCGAAGATCAATACGGAATATGATTCTCTGGAAGGCACGATTAAGTTATATAATAACCAGGTATTTATAGCCGATAATATTAAAGAAGTAATACCAGAGTTTCTGATGCTGCTTAAGGGTGTGATTGATTGTCCGGATCTTCCGTTAAATGTATCAAGAAGTGCTCTGCAAAATGATGGCTTTGTTAAGAAAATTTCTGAATACATCTCCAAGAAGGTGGCTGATAAGCTTGCCGGAATGTATAAGGTAGAAAGAGAAAGTTATGAGAAATTCTGGGATGATATCAGTCCTTTTATTAAATTTGGTTGCTTAAAGGATGAGAAATTCCGTGAGAAGATTAAAGATGTTATTATATATAAAAACCTGGAGGGTAAATATATTACACTGGCGGAATATATTGCTGCCAGAAAAGAGGTCGAGCCTGCACAAGACGACAAGGTCGCTGACAAGAAAGCCGACGATGCTGCAGCTGAGGTAAAACAGGAAGAAGATAAGACACAAAATCCTGATGCGGAGAACGTTGATAAAGCAGAAAATACAGATGACAATAACGAGGATGCAGAAGCAGAGGAAGATAAGAAAACAGTCATTTATTATGTGACGGATTTGAAACAGCAGAGTCAGTATGTCAATATGTTCAAGGAAGCAGGAGTGGATGCGTTCATTCTTACCCATAATATTGACCAGGCTTTTATCTCTCAACTAGAATATCAGGAGAAGAATATCAAATTCCAGCGTATTGATGCTGATATTACAGACGGTTTCAAGGAAGATACCAAGAAGAAGGATAAGAAGGTATTAAAGAATAATACGGAAGCAATGACAAAATTATTCCGTAAGGTGCTTGGTAAAGAGAAGCTTGAGGTTAAGGTGGATAAGCTTAAGAATGACAAGGTATCCTCCATCATGACCCTTTCCGAGGAAAGCCGCAGAATGCAGGATATGATGCGTATGTATAACATGTCCGGTATGGATATGGGTGATCTTGGCGGTGGTGGTGAAACGCTAGTGCTGAATGCTAACCATAAATTAGTAGAATTTATCCTTACCAATGAAGCTTCTGAAAAGACTCCAATGATCTGTGAACAGCTTTATGATCTGGCTTTATTAAGTCATAAGCCGTTAGAGCCGGAGGCAATGACCAAATTCATTCAGAGAAGTAATGACATTATGATGATTTTGGCAAAATAGTAAGATGGGGTGTTTAAAGCCTTATTCAAGTTATGCAGATGGATATGTGGATATCTATATTCATCCGACGAAAATTATCAGGTTTTTATCAGAATGATAATCTTTTGAAAAACCGTTATAATACTATCTTAAAAATAGAGCTATCATTTATTAAATGTAAAATGAAAAAGGAACTAATTTGGTGTAAGACGGTAAATTCGTTGAGCCATTTTAGTTCCTTTTTTTAATCATCAAATACAGAAAAATTTGATGCTATAAGAAATATATTTTTGAAGTCTTGTTTAAAAACTGAAGAATAATTAGATAAACACAAAACATTTTAAAAGGCAATGATTCCTATATGTGATTTATGATAGAACAGATTCTTAATAAATAATACCCCGTGAAACGGAGATAATATAAATTATATAGTTGTAATACCTTAATTTAAAAAATTATCATTAAGCTATGAAAACCTCTTGCCAACCGTAATAGGATTATGTTATTATATAGTAATAAAAACCACATGATAAAGCACATGAAGCCGATGACGTGATTACGAATACAATATTAGTAAAAATTAGGGTATTACATAATGCCTATATAGCCTTATCATAGTTGAAACAGGAGGATACTACGATGTCATACAGAATTATAGGAGATAGCAGTACGGATTTACCCGAAACATTAAAAAATAATCCAAATATAAAGCTTGTTCCCCTGACTCTGATATTAGAAGATATATCTATCATAGATGATGATACCTTTAATCAGCAAAGCTTTCTTAGCCAGACAAAGGCTAGTCCGCATGGACCAAAATCGGCATGTCCTTCTCCGGAAGATTTTATGAAGCATTTTGATATAGATGGAAATATATATATGATCACTTTATCTTCTCAGCTAAGCGGTTCGTATAATAGTGCCGAATTAGCGAAGAAATTATATCTGGAGGACCATCCGGATAAGAATATTGAAGTAATCGATTCCAGATCTGCGTCGATCGGTCAAACTCTGATCGCTATGAAGATTATGGAATATGAGGATGCTGGCCTTCCATTCGAAGCAATTGTAGATAAAGTAAATTCCTATCGAGACAGTATGTTTACGAAGTTCGTTCTGGAATCGCTGGAAACACTTCGTAAAAATGGCCGCTTGACAGGTTTGAAGGCAATGATCGCAAGTACACTTAATATAAAACCTGTTATGGGATCGACTCCGGAAGGCTATATTTATAAGATCGACCAGGCAAGAGGAATTGATAAGGCATTACGCCTTATGGTGAAGTCAATTGAACAAGATGTGAAAGCACCGCAGGAGAGAATCCTTGGTATCGGACATTGCAATAACCGTGCAAGAGCGGAATTTGTTAAGGAAGAAATTTTGAAAAGGATTCCGTTTAAAGATTATTTTATAGCTGATACTGCTGGAGTAAGCTCGATGTATGCAAATGAGGGCGGGATTATTACGGCTTATTAGGTGAAGGATGTGTCGCCGGGCACCTCGTATTATCCAAAAGGCAACCCCGCTAATCCTCATCGACAGTAGAAAATATAAATGAAAATAAAAACGAAATTAACTTCGTTCACAGACCTAGATAGGGCATTAAACCGCCCCGTCTCAGGTCTGTTTTTTTACCCATTTCAGACCAGACCACGCAACGCTTCTAAAATTAAACAACAGAAAAATCCCAGGAAAATCAGGCATCCTAGCTCTTTTCGCCTTTTTGAAAGTAAGAAATAAGAACGGAAAAAGAAGAGAAAATGAGAAGAAGGAATGAAGGAAAAATGAAGAAAAAAATGATGAATGTAATGAGCTTTCTCGAAAATAATTGTGGATAACTGCAATGAGGATTGCCCCGTTAGAGGATAAATGAATTTGCCTGACGAGGCTAAGGTGTATTACCCCACAATATGGTGGTATTTGAAAATCACACTTTTCGGAAAATTATTTTACAGGGGTAGGCTCTGAAAGTAGCTTAAAATAAGGATTTTTCAATAATTGATTTTAAGAAGCTATGCAAAATCCCGGATTTTGATGAAATCCGGACAAAACTCGGAAGAAAGTCGGAAAAAGTCCGGAGGGAAAGAATGGAAATATTGATAGAAGCTTTTAAAATAAGGCGTTTCAGAAGATTCAATTTTTCGAACATTTTCCGGATTTTATACGAATTATGCTCGAACTTTTTAATAATCGGGAAAATCTCATTAAAAATTGGAGGTGAGTAAGATTAGAAACAGAATTCAAAAGGGTCGTTGCGAAAAGAAGAAGGTCAGTAAGTGTCAGGAAATTTGTAAAACATATGATAAGGTTCAGGCAGCATGTCTGGATTATCTATCAGAACGGGAGGATATTGTAGAAATCCAATGCAATGTATTCTTGGATGGATTATATGAAGAGGCGCAATATACAACGGATTTTGTATGTAAAAAGTCAAATGGAGATTTGCTAGTGAGGGAATGTGTTTATAGGAAGAACTTGTTAAGACCATCGGTCGTTCTACTCTTGGAAAAAAGCCAGCAGACACGGGGCAAGCCCCTGTGTCCGTCACTGGCGTTCCTCCCTTACCCAACAAGACAGCAAAAAATGGAGGATTCATTAAACCATTGGAATATATAAGATGGATTGTTAATCTATTATGCCTCTACGAGGCGGTCTGATAAGGGTAACTCCCTTTATGTCAGACCAGCCTACAAATTCTATATTATGAGAATAATAGATGGGTAGAATTTGTGAAGGAGAATACAGCTAAAATCACCTGGAAATTCGTATCAGAATATAAATAAATGCTGGAATTTTAATTTTAATTAATTGCAATTAAATTTTAAAAAATACCGTTTTTGCTTAGCAAGCATCAGACAAGGGTCCCTTGTCAGCTTTGTTCAATCATTTGCGTGATTAAAGTGGAAATTCTTCGAATTTTATAAAAACCTAATAATTCCAAAAAGTAATTGAATTGAATATAGATATGTACTAAGATTATAATGTCGGTATTTAGTAATCGGATGAAGAAGATTAAAATTACTTATAATAAAATTAATAGAATACTGGATTTGGGCAAGATATTTTATAGAGAATACAATAACAACACTAACGATATGTAATTGGGGGAATTATGAAATGAGAAAGAGAATATTGGAAAAGAATGTTCTCCCAGGGAGACTTTTTGAAAGAATATATGAAATTAGAATTTTTGTTCTCTGAAAATAAGTGTATAGGTGGGTTTGATGCTTTTAGCAGAAGAAAATCACCTCAATTTACGCTTGAACAATATTTAAATGATTAAGGAAGATGAAAATACCTCCAATGTATATTTAGAGAAAGGCGGAACGATATTTTTATTATACCGAAGGACAGATTTTGAAAAAATGACAAACCGCGAATACGATTATGCAAATTCAATTAACGGCCATTATGAAATTGCTTTGAGTGTTGAAAATTATGCAGAAGTGGATAAAGCATTTCAGGTGGTGGTTTCTAAAGGTGCAACACCGATTTTAGCGCCAACTACAGAACCGTGGGAAAACGTACCTGTTAGATTGCTGACCCGGAGGGTAATTTAATCGAAATCGGCTCATTTAATCAATGACAAGGAATACACATTATAGAAAAGTATTAGGAGGTCTAAGATGGAATGTAAAATACGTTCGTGGAGATTAGAAGATGCAAGTGACCTTGCAAAAGCTTTGAATAACAAAAAAATTCAAGATAATCTAAGAGATGGACTACCATATCCATATACAATTGAAGATGCTATAGCTTATATATCGGCAATGCTTAATTCAGATAAGGATAAAGTATATGCTTTTGCTATTACCATTGATGATAAGGCGATAGGAAGTATCGGTGTGTTTCGAAAAGATAATATTCATTTCAAAACTGCGGAAATGGGCTACTATATAGCAGAGGAATATTGGGGACAGGGGATTGGAACAAGTGCTGTTCAGCAGGTATGTAAGTATATTTTTGAAAATACGGATATGATAAGAATTTTTGCAGAGCCCTTCTCTTATAACATTGGGTCATGCCGTATCCTTGAAAAAGCAGGTTTTTTGTATGAAGGTACATTGAGGAGAAATGCAGTAAAAAACGGGGTTATACTTGATATGAGATTATATTCCATCATCAAGGAAAGAAAACAAAAGGCGGATATATGATAACAAGAATAAATGATATGAATAAGAGTGAATTTATTATCAATCTTGATAAGTTACATACAACCGAATTAGGAGTAGAACGAATAAAAAAAAATCTTTCTTTGGAGGAAGACGATGTAGTTCTTGCATGCAGGGGAATGATACAGAATCCTAATTCTCTAATAACCAGGAAGGGTAAAAACTGGTATGTTGTTATAAATGATTGTGAAATTACTATAAATGCGCATAGCTTTGCAATTATCACTGCTCATAAATTGAACAAACGAATGTCAGGTGCACTATGAAAAAGATTATACTAAATACAGAACCCAAAACCGGTCCAACAATCATGGTATTTGCAGAGGGAACCATATTAAAGCCAAAATCGTGGCTGTCATTATATAATCACAATACATATATCCCGATTGGAAATGCAGTCAATATAATAGAATCATGGCAGCAACAAGGAGCCAATATCATATATTGCACCTCTCGAAAGAAAAAGCAGGCGGATAAGATAGCTGAGCTCTTAAAAATGCATAGTTTCAAAGGAACACTTCTTGTGGCACGTGAGCGGAAGGAATCCTATAAAGAGTTAGTTGAAATATTGCTACCAGACATTTTGATAGAGGATGATTGTAAAAGTATTGGCGGAGCATGGCAAATGTGTATCACAAAAGTAAGTCCAGAAATAAAAAAAAAGATAGTATCTATTATTGTTCCTGAATTTAAGGGGATTGATACTCTGAAATTAGATATTGAACGACTGTAGGGACGGTAGAGTAAATTATATTGGAAATAAATTTTAGTGAGGGTTTGTAATGAAACGAGAATTAGGAATTGCAAGGTGTGGTCTTGCCTGTTGTTTATGTTCGGAAAACGATAAATGTTCGGGCTGCAATACCGGTGAATGTCCGGATAAAGACTGGTGTGAAAATCGTAAATGTTCTATCGAAAAAGGAATCAGTGCCTGTTATGAGTGTGCACAGTCCTGCCGGAAAGGATTACTGGGTAAGATAAAACCATATGCTTTTACTCTTTTTGCACAGAAGTACGGTCTAGAGAAGTTGCTTGATTGTCTCGGACAAAATGAAAAGAGCGGGGTTGTTTATCATCGGGAAGGAATACACGGTGATTACGATGATTTTGATGATGTGGATAAACTGATGGAATACATTTTGAATGGAACGAGATAAGTGGGGATTTGTGGAGAGCATATTTATATAACACGAAGTTCAATTAAGAAGAAAGGAAAGTTAAATGGACCTCTTTAAAATTGTTAATTTTGCTCAAGTAAAAGAACAGTATCACATGGAAACATTCACTCTAGTTGATTTTACTGTTGACGGTTGAATGTAGTACGACAAACAATTTCTAAGTGGGAAAAGGGATTGTCTGTGCCTGATGCAAATTTAATTATTAGAATTTTAGAAATATTTGAAGTATCAGTAAGTGAAATTTTAGGGGCAAAGTTTGACAGTGGTAATGATATCAATGTTGTTGCAGAGCAATTGTCAAGAATTAACGAACAGCTTGCTATTAAGAATCGTCGTTCGCATCGTATCTGGAAAACAGTTGCTATCCTTATTGGCGCGACTATAGCTTTGAATATAATCTTAGCGATTATTGGTATGGTGTCATTTAATAACTTAAAGGTGAATAAACAAACAACTATTACTACAGAAACTGAGATTATGGATAAAGATGAATGACGGTTATTTTTTGTGAAGAACAATTAACGCATATTCAGTTGTTAGAAAGGATACTTCCTGATATGATTAAGTCAGCAAGGGTAGTAGCGAATTGAAAAATGAATCAGGAGGTTATTCGTATGCAGATAGGTGAAGTGATCCGGGAATACAGAAAAAGGAAAAACATAACTCAGGAAGAAATGGCAAATCGTCTCGGGGTGACGGCACCGGCAGTCAATAAGTGGGAAAATGGAAATTCACAACCCGATATTATGTTATTGGCGCCTATTGCCAGACTGCTTGATATAACCTTAGATACGTTATTATCCTTTCAGAAAGAGCTTACAGCAGAAGAAATAAACAGTTTTGTAAAGGAAGCGAATACGAAATTAAAATTTGTAACCTATGAAGAAGCGTTTCAGTGGGGAAAGGGGAAAATCGAGCAATATCCTGACTGTGAACAGATGATTTGGCAAATGGCGGTGATTTTTGATGCATGGCGCTTGACAAAGGATATTCAGGATTCGGAGAAATACGATAGTTACATCAATGGTTGGTATGTGCGTGCATTGAATAGTGAAGATGATGATATCAGAACTAGTGCTGCCGATTCTTTATTTGAATTCTACTCAAGAAAAGAACAGTATGAGAAAGCAGAGGAATATCTGGTCTACCTTTCAAAACAGAATCCAGAGAGAAAGAGAAAGCAGGCCGTTATTTACAGTAAAACAAATCGAGTGGACGAGGCATATAAAGCATATGAAGAATTGTTATTTTCTGG
This sequence comes from Bacillota bacterium, assembly GCA_023418475.1. Lineage (GTDB taxonomy): Bacteria > Bacillota > Clostridia > Lachnospirales > Lachnospiraceae > Mobilitalea. The sequence goes on along the minus strand of JAEZZO010000059.1, from coordinate 73,212 downwards.
CTATCAAATGATGAACTTGGTATTTGTTAGCATATATATGCTGGCAATGCGAGATAAAGAAATGGGAAAGGTTCATATGCTTGTTGAAAAACTAAGAGGGTTGGCAAACCTTTTTGAAATGGGCGAATACCATGAGGTATCGTGTAGACTTGATTTAGTAACCTCAGAGCAAGATACGGAGGCAACGATAGATACGATGGAGCGAATGATAGCCAGTATTGACAAAATATATGGTTTTACAAAATCAGCTCTTTATGAACATATGGAGTTTAAAGAAACGAGTGATGAGTTCTTGAAAGAGTTGCATGAGAACTTGTTGAGATGCTTCAAAGATGAAGAAGCATATGGTTATATGAAAAAAAATAAGCGTTGGCAGGAGCTGGTAAACAGTAAGTCAAATATGTAAGGATAATGGAATCCTTAATTTGTTTAAGATGACTTATTTACGTATGAGCCATCTATAGAAACTCCAATAAAAAATATCCTAATATGTGAAGTGCTTTAAGTCCCTGTTATGGTATGCGCATGACTATAACAATGGAAAGACGGTGTAGCCGGTAATCATACATGGGTGATTGTAAAGCGGGAGTCATATCCCGCCACCGTACTATCTAAATTGTAAAGTAAGAATATTGAAGAGGAATGTTGATGAATATAATAAAAATCGAAGGGATATCAGAAGCATATCCAGAACGAATTGAAGGTACTATGGAGTGGTATTTTTTCAAAGTGAGCAAAGATAGTTTTTGTGATTTAGATGAAGCAGAAGAAATTGTGAAAGCTGGAAAGATATTTCCAGGTATGACTTGCCATCTGATTCATTATCCGGAAGGAACTGTCTACAGTCCGTTTGAACTGGAGGAAAATGTTTATGTTGAGCAGCCAGTTTGGGAAAACGGAAAGCTGTATTTTTTGAGAGTTGATTTTGTAAAACAAATCATACAGATTTATAGCTATTTCCCAGATAATCAGATGCATGAAATAATGAAAGAACTACCACTGGGTATCGTTGAAGATTGTTATAATCTTATGCTAAAAGTTTCGCCTATTATGCTTTGCAGGGCTGCAAACAATGGTATTTATGAGATTGTTTGGCCAGAAAATAAAAAAATAGAGATAGGTGAAACGGAGAAATTGTTATTTCGTGATGGAGAAGATTTATATTTTTCTGAATGGTATGAGAACCCAGAGTATCACGAAAATGTAATTGTAAGAGATATAAATAACGGAGAAATAAAAGAAAAATTTCAAGGTTATTTATGTAGGATGCCAAATGGAGTGTTCTGGAGAACCTGATGGAACAAATTGATTTCGAGGAGATTTTCTTTTTTTCTATGGGGGTAAGTGTATTATTTGATGAGTAGGATAAGAATTATCATTAGGAGTAAATAACAAATGCATGATGATATATATGAAAAAGAGTTTTCAAGTGATAAGCGTAATTCCCAAGCGGGCTTTGATGAGAGGGAGAGGTTAGATACCAATGAAAATTGGGAAAGTTATTTAAGTAAAACCCTTAAATTACCATTTGAAGCAAAAATATCTTCGTATCAGGAAAGCGGCTTTAATCATGGATATTATGTTCCCTAATACTGCGAAAGCAGACATAGGACCCAAACCATCGGTGGTGATTGATTTTAATGGATTAGATGAAAAAACGTATTATGCTACACTGCTTTCGAGCGAGAAATCTACCGATCCTTTCTCGGCATGAAATGATAGCAATCATACATATGCACATTATCAGGAGGACGATGAAGATTATGAGATTTTTCTGAAGTTTGCGGAGTACCATGACGTAGATGGGTATTATTTTCTGCAGTTCTTTAAAAACTCTGCTTCTTTCCTATTATTCTTGAAAACAAAAACATAAAAGGTGCTTAGAATGTAAAAAAACAAAATAGGTGATGCCTTCAAATTGAAACATCAAATGATACCTTAGGGAGGAATGTGAAAACCAGAATAACAATAATATCACCAGAGCCCATAGCATAAAAACTATTGGGCTCTATTTCTGGAAGGGTCATAGGAAGGCTTTCACTTTTACTCATTACCATATTTCCCGGGAACTGTCTTTTTCTCAAGGTCTTTCAGATTGAAAGGTAAATGATAACTTATTATGTGATTAAATTTTTCTAATGTAACATTCCTATATACGGAACGTTCTTGTTCTTAGTATCAAAAATTGTAGAACGTTTGCAAGAGATTGGAATTGAAAATGAAAAGTCAATGGGGTCGCAGGAGAATATTTTGTAGAAGCAGAGCTTACAAGGCAAGGATTCGTGGCATCTCTTACATCCAAAAATACTAAAGCAATTGATATACTGACTTTTAGCAAGGATGGGAAAAGATGTGTCAGTGTTCAAGTATGACATGCAGTTATTCAGAGATTAATACATGGAAATTGAGTGAAAAGGGGGAAGGCGTTATATCAGATAAGATTTATTATGTTTTTGTTAATCTTAGAGAAAGTGGTTCTACCGCATATATACGTATTTTAATGTTTGAAAAAAATAGGAGATAGTGTTTATGACAAATTTCAAGTTAGATTTAATCAAAACGTAAATATGTGGAAGAATCCCTATTCACGTAATAAAAACAAAAATGTCAAGATTAGACGCAATCCATTATATTTTTGTTTGTTTTGTGTAGTGATAGATTTCACGATTCTTATGTGCTACAATTTACCTATGAATTTCACAAAACGAATTCTAATTTTGCTTTCGCGAAAAAAACATAGCATATATTGATAAATATAATCTATAAGCAAAACGGAGGAGAAAAATTATGAATGTACTAAAAGAGAATTTAAAAAAGGGACATAAAGCAAAATTATTTATTACTATTACAATAGTGCTTTTATTAGTAATTGCCTTAGCAAGTGGGGGAATTGGTTTGAGCAAATATTTTTCGACAGATGGAAAAACTACAAAATTTGGCTTTGAAGACATTGGAGAGTTGGCTACTCAATCTGTTACTTGTACCACTGTAAGAGTAGATACAAAAGATAGGAGTGTATTTGGTATCTCAATACCTTTTACAAAGTCAAAAGCTATTTATTCATATGATACGACAATTAAGGCAGGAATTAATTTTAGGGATGTAAAATGCAGATTAGGAGATACAGAAGAAACTAAAAAGAATATCTATGTTGAAATTCCACAAATTCAAATTCTTTCTATTGAAATAGACCCAAATTCATTTAAATTATACCATGAAGATGAGAGCGTATTTGCACCTATAACCTTAGAAGAACATAATGAATCAATGAAAGAATTAGAATCAACTGCACAAGAAGATGCAATTAATAATGGCTTGTATGATAGGGCATTAGAAAATGCAAAAGTATTATTAACTGCGTTCATAAGTCAAGTATATGACCAAGATGAATATACAATTATTTTCCCGGAATAAATATAAAAGGAGTATGCAAATGAAGAAAATATTAATCGCATTAGGAGTAGTTTTTGCAGTAATTGTATTATTTTATCTCGGTTTATTTATTACTAGATAAAAGAACTAAATAATTATTTTTAAACTAAGACTTCGAAAATTTTCGAGGTTTTTAGTTTTATAATAGCTGAATTTTGATGGTGGGAAAATATGAATCCCATATTAATGCTGATTTGGTTAAGTTTGTTCGGACTCAAAACGTAAATTTGAGGAAGAGCCAGATTTCCCTGAAGGAGTCAACCTTGAAAGCCTGTTGAAGCTTGATTTCTATCATGTCGGGAAAAATGTCATCATGTACGGTGGCACAGGCACTGGCAAGATTATGCTTTCCATTCTTATCGGAATATCTGCCTGTAACCATGAGATACCAGTGAAGTTTTACCGTACAGCCGGACTGATAAACATGTTTTCCGAAAGCAAGATTAAGGGAACTCTTACTGTACTGAAAAAGAAGCTTAACAGTACACAGGTCTTGATACTGGACGAATTCGGATATGTTCCTTATGACAGGACCGGTTCACAACTTCTGTTTGATTATCTTTCTGAGATACATGAGCAGCAATCTGTGATACTGAACACTAATCTCGAATTCTCACAGGGGGTAAATGTCCTTTATGATCAGCGAATGACAACCGCTCTGATTGGTAGACTGACACACCATGTCGAATTAATTTTGTTTCCGGGAATCAACAACCGGTTACGAGAATCAAGCATCAATGAAGCTCTTTCAAGAATCAGTAGTCAGGAGGTAGGTAACAGTGGTCAAAAATAATAAAGTTATCAAGGAACAATATCTATATCAAAACCTTCAGGAGCGTTATGAAGAGATGAACGATTTCCTACTTAGTCTCTTAGATGATCACAAACGTGCCGAAGAAGATTTGAAATACTTGAATGCATTCATCCACTATAAAAAGATGGATGAGGAATTTTGTTATTGCAGGGAAAATGCGCACGAGGTTTACGAACCAGATCTTCCACTTCCGTACCTCACGCTTTAACAATTAAATAATGTCTGCAATGGCTCGTGGCTGGTATGTTCGTGGCCAGCCGAGGCTTTGCAACTTTGTCCAATTTGGACATGCAACAATGTCCAAAAATTTTTTGCAATTTTGTCCAAAAAGTGCTTACAAAAAACAGGCGGAAAAGAATGAAAGAAATATTGTGCAGGTTTTGGCTCACATGAATGGTTTTGTTTTTAGTCAGACAGAGCGCAAACGTAAGGAAATTGAGGATTTCGGAGACTATTTCTTATCAAATGGGTTAGAAGAAGAGTACAGTCGAGATGAGAGAATTAAATACTTTGGGGAAGAAGATGCGTATATCCTAAATATCTACTATAAGCTATTCGAGGAGGAAGAGCGAAAACGGATTCAAGAAGCGATTCAGGATATCAGTTTGGAGTGTAGGTACGAGGCGATGACATTGACAGACGAGATTTTTCACATAAAAGAAAATAAAACCGTCACATTGTCAACGCTGGATGGTCCAATTGCATTTAACTATAATCAAGATTCTAAGAAGCACACAGAAATATTGAAACAGGGATTTTTCAATTACGTGGCTTACGCTATTAAATTAGGAAAAGCAGGTATTGTGGTCAGAATTTTGAAAAAGCCAAAATCATTGTTGCTTGGAATTAAAATCGAAGATGAAAAATGGAGGCCATTGCCAGTGTATGAGTTTCTAGAAGATTATGAGGATGGTCTTGATTTGAGCGTGATGTATACGGAGATAACGAGGAAGTATGCGTGAAGGGGTGTTACTGGGTACCTTTGGTAAGAATATGGTAGAAATATATGTGTTGTGATGCTATGATTTGAATTAATGATTAATTTGCACTGTGCCAAAGTTGTACATTTAATGTAAAGCAAAGTACTTTTAAATCCTATAATATAGTAATTACTAGGAGGCAATTATATGAATAGCAGTAAGGCGTTTGATGATGTAATAGGTTATCTTGAAAAAATTGTACGTACCGATTGTGAAATTGATTATAAGGAAATATCAAAAATAACTATGAGTCCGGCAGCTTTGTTTCAACGTATTTTTACTTTCGTATCAGGAATAAGCATTTCTGATTATGTAAGAAAACGTAGATTAACTTTAGCCGGATATGATTTGAAAAATAACGATATTTCTGTTTTAGATGTAGCTATGAAATATGGATTTCAATCTCATTCCGCATTTTCGCGTGCATTTAAAGAACATCATGGTATTACACCGTCAGAAGCGAAGTTAGAAAGTGCCAAATTATATAATTATCTACCGATTAATTTCTCGGAAATGAGATTTATTGGAGGAAAACGTATTATGTCAGAAATGAAAAAGATTATTTACAAAGAAGCTGATGAACGGTTAATGGTTGGTATGCATTGTGAGACATCATTTTTTGAAGCGGGTAATGTATGGAAGGAATTTTTTAAAAGTAGTGAACTTGAGATACTAAATATGCTAGGAGACGTCAAGTGTTGTGATGATATTGATACAAATGACGGCATAGGTTTGATGTATGATTTTAAGGATATGCATAACTTTAAACTAATAATCGGTGATTTTGTACAGGTGGGGGCACAAATACCGGAAGGATTGTATACAAAGCGTATCCCTAAAGGCTTAACCGCACAAGTACAAATTGAAGGAAGAGATGTTGCAGATATACTTGATTCAGCGTATTTACTAATCACTGAAGCTATTGAGAAAACTGGCAAAGAAATTGATTACGACAATTTCTATTGGTGTGAAGTATATACTAATGAGCGTTTTAGTGGGCCCTTAAGCCGAGGTGATAAGGTAATCGTGGATTATATAATGCCAATTAAGGCAAATGATTAATTGTGGGAGATATATAGTTTAAGCATGATCTGTGACTGGATATGAAGTCTTACACGAATGGAGACTGTTATATATCTGGCAATTAGTTTAAGAAGGAATAAAAATGACCTATCAACTATCAGTATTCTGTTGGTAGGTTCTTTTTGCGCGAATATATATGTGAAAATGAGGTGAAAGCCCGTGATGTGAGGACATAGATATTTATCAAAATATGAGAGTTATATACTTTTAATTAGCAAATTATAGTAGAACTATGGGCATTTTTGGGGTATAATTGATTATTCATAGCTCGTAGTTGGTTTATACTGTGAATTAAAGATTTTGAAGTAATGCAATAATAAATTTGAATTTTGCGGAGGAGGCAAGAGTGAATATTAAATTAGTAAAATTATCATATGAATATAAGCAGCAGTTGATTAACATGATGGATGAGTGGCTTTCCGAGGAACAAGATTTTTCTCCGTATATGATTAGAAGGAACGATTATCATGATTTTGATTATTACCTGGAGAATCTTGAAATAAAAAAAGAAACAGATGGACGTGTACCAGATTCCACCTTTTTCTGTCTTGATATAGATAGAAATATTTTTGTTGGAGCAATCAATATAAGACATTATTTGAACGAGGACCTTCTATATACCGGAGGGCATATTGGTGATGGTATAAGACCAAGTGAGAGGCGAAAAGGATACGCTACTGCAATGATAAAATTAGGATTGGAAGAATGCAGAAAACTTGGAATTACAAATGTACTCATGGTATGTGACAAAGATAATATTGGCTCAGCAAAATCCATAATTAATAATGGTGGAATTTTGGAGAATGAAGTGCTTGAGGATGGGGTGATTGAACAAAGGTATTGGATTACGCTGGCGGACTACACCCCTACAAAAACAAAGCATACAAATTTGTTGAGATGATTTGCTCCACAAACGTTTACGATTTTGAAGCAAAGATGTTGTAAGTAATATAGTGATAAATTTGATATGTAAGCGAGAGGATAATTCACTATTTTTATCGAATACTATGTAGAAAATTTATATTTAGTACAGGAGGAATAAATACTTGAAGCATGCAGGAACACAAGCAATAAAAACTCCACGATTGACTTTACGGAAACTCGAACTTACTGATGCTGAAATGATGTTTAGCAATTGGGCAAGCGATGATGAAGTTACACGCTTTTTGCGGTGGGACGCACATAAAACAATAGATGATAGCAAGAACATGATTCAAATGTGGGTTAACAACTATCAATCTAATTCCACTTATTACTGGGGAATGTATCTAAAAGACGGTGAAATGATTGGCTCGATTGGTATCATGATAACTTCAGAATATGACTTCAAGGCTGCATTAGGTTACAAAATCGGTAGCCGTTGGTGGGGCCAAGGATATACTAGCGAAGCGGCAAGAGCTGTTATCGATTATATGTTCAAAAATACTGATATTGAACGAATTGAAGCATATAACTCGGTAGAAAATCCTGCTTCAGCGAAAGTGATGGAAAAGGTTGGAATGCGCAATGAAGGCTTTTTACGACACAACTATAAAACCCGTGACGGCTTTCAAGATTGTACTTTATTTGGAATAATACGAGATGAATGGGAACAACAAAATAAGCATTTTGTGAAATGAGGTTGTAGGAGTATTTCATAACAAGATGAATATAGTTTGAATTTGTGGGGTATAAAGGATGATTCAAGGGATTGCTATTTTCGGGCTGAATGGAGGCGGGAAGTCGACTCTAACTCATGTCTTAGCAAAACAAATAGGTTATTTTGAGATGGACGTGGAAGATTATTATTTTCCTGAGCAAAGAGAATCAAGAAAATGGGCTTTAGAAAATAACGGTGTAATTGCTATAGAACATTTAGATGAACTTCCTTTTTCTAATCCTAGAACAAAGAGTGAAGTACAAACGGCAATTATTGAGAATATAAAGACTCATCCGAGGTTTATTATTTCTGGAGTTACAATGAATTGGAGTGATGAAATTCTTTCTCGTATTGATATTGCTTTTTGGGTTCAAACGCCACTTGAAGAAAGGTTGAAGAGAATTCAAGAGAGGGAAGAAAAAAGGTTCGGAGCAAGAGTTCTTGATGGCGGGGATATGTTTGCACAACAAATGGAATTCCGAAATATAGTAGAACATCGTGATTCAAAAGTTGTTGAAGATTGTGCAATGAAACTTGGTTGTCCTGTTATTGTAATTGATGGCACATTATCTGTGATACATAATCTAGAGAAAATTGTAGATAAACTTAATCATTTATTGTGAAGAAAATTCTAGCTATAAATTCTTAGTTATAGAAATGATTTTAATTCATAATCGTTAAAATAAGTGAAGATAAAAGGTGGTATGCCTATGAAACCTTGGAAGAGATGAATTGCATTGGAACATCATAGCAGACATTATCGATAGTTACCGTGGAATCCTTAGGAATTTCCGGGTAATGCGATTGTAGAAGCATTCGCTAAGTCATTCGCGGGACAGAGAAGTTTTTGAAAGCTCCTTTGAGTTCGGGAAGCGCTCCATTGGAGTTTCTTGAATACCTCGATGGAAGGTTGTATTGTAGGATCGCATGTAGTCTCGTAGCATTTCGTAGACTTGGGAATACGAAGAATAATGCCAGTGGAAGGATAGATGTTTTAGAAAACTTAGATTTGAGGTTTCGGCATTCTCAATACAGCCAGCCATTGCTTTTGTGAGGTTTATAAAGAGAACTCCATTTATAGAGTTGCTTTCTAGAAATATCGTAGCGCTCGCAAATCTCCTCAGCAGTGTAAAGATGTGCAAAGAAATCCGCCAGAACCCTAAGAATAAAGAAGAGTCCATAACCGGAGTAAGGGATAATGAAATCCGGAAGGCAATGATCCTGCACAGGACCTGTTTGCAGCTCTTAAGGATGAATAGAGAAAGAACGAACTGTTGGAGGGGCTGTGCTTTCTCTTTTTTTATTGTCTGAGTTACCTAAATGACTATACGGGAAAGAGATGAAATGGTCAAGAAAAGGACAGATAAAAACGTGCGGTAAAAAACAGCACGTTGAAATAAAAAAAATATAGGCACTACCAAATTAAATCTGCGGTAAAGCTGCCGTAGGTGGGAACTATAATTTGACGCGTGACAATTATAGATGTATTGAAATGATGAAGCAGAAGTCAGCTAAAATCACTTCAAAATATAAATCAGAATATAAAAATCGCCAGAAATTAAATTCAAATAAATTCAAAAAATTCAGTTAAAAACGTAGCAAGCACCAGACAAGGGTTCCTTGTCAGATTCGGTTTATCATTCGCATGATAAAATAGAATATTCTTCGAATTTCAAAAGCTCATACTGTATCATATAATTGCAAATCCAAGGTGCCCAAAACGCTATTTATTATGAATATTCTATTAGTAAATAATGGTAGAAAATGTTTGAATGGTGGTGTAAAATGGAAACATGTTGATTAGTTAAAATATATACGAGGATAATTTATGATTAAGATTTCAATAAATGAAGACGTTGCCGGTGAAAAGCTCAGTGAACTGATGGATTTTGTAATTAAGAGAAGTGATACCATATCCGTGTCCAGATATTATACTGGTTTTATGGATGTATCAGAATTCAAATTAATGCAAGAAGCCTATAAAGATTACATATATAAAGAAAATGCAAAACGAAGAGATGATTATAAAAATAATCTCAATGATTATCAATTCAGAATAAACAGTATGTTACATTCAGATGCTGAATATGATGCATATTCATATTTTGATGAGATTTTGAATCAGGATTTAAGCATGTTTGAAGAATTACAATATAATTCTATTTCAGAAAAACCGGATAGCAGATTTATATCTCGGTCAGATGAATATGTTAAAACAATACATACCAGATTCACTCCGGTATCTATGAATCCTATTTTCGAAATGTGCTTCTTTAAGCTTGGACAAATCAGTTCTTCAATTACTAGTAAAATGAAAGAATTATATGACTTTCCATATATGATTGAAGGCATCCGTTTTGAGGATATAACATTTTATGATAACGACAATATATTACTTGCAGTTTGTTCGCATGAAAGATTTGCTTATCTAAATTTAAATGAAAGTGATTATAAATCCTTTGAGGGATTAAGAATAGCGCATGAGTAGTTCTATTATGTTGAAAAAATATAGTATTACAATATTTATGATGAGTTTAAATGATTATAGGAGGAGCATTTCCGATGAACGATTTTCCTGCTTTTATGAAGTCAAAAGATAATCATATCAAAATTCACAACAGAATATGGTTACTATTATTCGCCTAATGATGGAAGCCAAATGGCATTTTGGACCTGTTATGAGGATAGGGTCTCGATAGAACATTCTCATGATTTTGACGAGCATATGATATGCGTGAGTGGTCAATATACTGTCTTTATGATTGGAGAAGAATTTGTGTTAAATCCTGGAGATGAAATCTTTATACCAAAAGGTACTTTACAAGGTGGTCGATGTAGTGCTGGAACACGAACATTGATTATTATGAAGAAAACTGTTATTGGAATTGCGTTACTCATATCAGCAACACTAGCTGATCTCGGAATTCTTATTTCCGCTTCAATATTAGCAAATGGATTGACGGAATGGAATTCGGATTCTGGAAAGCTATGGACTGCAATTACAGAGAATAAGTTAATGTTTCCGTTTGTTTTAGCCAAAATACTATTTGTCGTAGCAGTGATTATTATATTCATAGAGTATTTTGATAAGAAATCTAATTTGCCAAGGATAGGTAAGATAAAATAAAGATGGATAATGATGGTACGAGGGACCAACATATGTTGCCATTTGAAGGTAATATCAAATGGGAAACAACGATGAGGAAGATTACATTGCATGGTTATATTGGTGCTACAGCTTTAGAGGTTACTAAGAATACAAGTTATGGAAGTCTTACTTGCAAAGAATTTCTCAACCTAGCATATGAAAGAGCAAAACGTTTAGATGAATTTAGAAATAAGTGTTCAGTATAAGCATCATCTGAAGTTTTATTAGTTCCACTTCATCCCCATACGTGGACCAGATGGTACATCAGAATTTTTGGAGGTATTGTTATGAATGTTCTACTGATGAATTGTAGTCCTGTAAAAAATGGAGCTACAGCCGAAATAATAAATGCTGTCAGCTCACTATTGGAATCAAAATATAACGTTAGTAGCATTTGTATTGATGATTAATTCTGCAAAGGATGCCGGACATGTCATAAAACAGCAAAATGTACTCAAGATGACGATGTATTAGAAGTAATAGAAGAATATGCTAAGGCTGATATTATTATTTCAGTAGCACCTTCTTATTGGGCCGATATCCCGGGACAATTTAAAACATTTATAGACAGATGTACACCCTGGTGTAATACCCATGAACCGCATGCAACAATTGGTCATGGGAAAAAAGGGTATAGTATTGCATTACGAACAGGACCGAGTATGAAGGAGTGTAATAGAATAATAGAGAGTATAGAACATTTTTATGGGCACATAGGAATATACCCCACTGATAGTTTGGGCCTCTGCTCTATTGAGTATAAAAGTGATGTTGAAAACAGAAGAAGCGAAATAGAAGTATTTTGTAATAAAATTATAGGGGATTAAATATGACAGAAGCTAGTATACGTTGTTTCTATGTAAAGTTCATAAAGCAGAATTGAGTATGCTTGATAGAGAATTTAAATTAAAGTTTCTGGAAGAAATGTCTATTGTTGCTGAAGCAGTACAAAATGTAACAGGTGCTGAACAGTGAAGAGTTTGATTTAGTCTTGCCAAATAAAGAGCTCTTACATAGCAATATGAAAGGTATAAGTGCAAATGAGTATTATAGATAAATTAGAATCATTATTAGAGAAAGAGAATCTCCTTCCTGTATCAGAAGAAACATGGAATTCATTCCAGATGATGCATTGCCAGCCTGACTCTGACGAAAGTAAAAAGGAACAATTTAAGTTCATTAAGGGGCAAGTTGGCAAAAAAGCAGGAATCTACATATACATACAAGATGAAAAAATCTTATATATTGGAAAAGCGAAGGAACTCAACAATCGTATTAAGAGCCACTATATTGAATCTTTTTCAACGGTTCCTGGAGATACAATAGATAATCGTTGGCATAGATTTTTCTCTCAGAACCAAGGAAAAGTAAAGGTATTGTGGAAAGAAATAGAGACGGAGGATGAACGAAAAATTATTGAATTCATACTAACTCGTATATTAAAACCTACATTCCTGTCATTTAAATAATATAGTAGTATCCTTTAAGCAATTTTATTAGAAGCGTACTGTTTCTTTCATATTGTTATTATCAAAGGAGCTGAACGGAGAATTGTTTAACAAACAGAATATCACCCAACCTCTGATATTCAAAACTACTAGCAGGCAGTAAAAGATTTTATGGACATTCATGACTGGAATAAATCATTTCACTTATTAAATTGTGAAAATACAATTTAATATTTTATGAATAAGGGAGTCGATTGAACACAGGCAGAAGCGTATATTAATTTAGTAACTATGTTCATAACAAGATTTATGCTAAAGTTATTGAAAACTATGGAGGGATTTAGCATGTGGTGCCATTTTTTATTCAACAATAATAGAATACGCTGATAAATCTTATTAGCAAAAAATCGGTATAGCTTATGCAGAAGCATAGAAAAGCATAGGTTTATTTGTTGTATAGAAAAGGAGACCATTATATGAAGATAGATAATAATATTCTTAAGCACTACTTAAGAAATGTGATGTTTATTACAGGGACAGCATATGCGGGCAAGTCAACTATGGTAGCTATGCTGGCAGAAAAATATGGACTGGTTCAATGCGAAGAAAATTATCACTGCAGGGTAGCAGATGAGATTATAGTTTCAGAAATTCAGCCGAATTTATGCTATTTTCGGACAATGAAAGATTGGCAGGAATTCGTAAACAGGACACCGGAAGAATACGAAAAATGGATACAGGGCTGTTCGCAGGAAGCAGCTGAGTTTGAAGTTGCTGAATTGATTCGTATTTCCAAGAACCAGAAAGTAATTGTCGATACTAATATACCTCTTGATATGTTGCATGAAATTGCTGATTATCATCAGGTGGCTGTGATGTTGTCTCCACAGGAAATATCAGTAGAGAAATTTTTTGACAGGGATGACCCGGATAAAGTTTTTATCAGAGAACAGATAATGCAATCAAAATTTCCTCAGAAAACAATGAAGAATTTTAAGGCTTGTCTAGCTAAAGTAAATAGTAAAGAGGCTTATGACCAGTATGGCAGGAGCGGATTTTTTACGTTAGTAAGAACCGATGCAGTCAAGAATACAAAGGATGAAATGCTGAGATTTTTATCAAATCAATTCGGACTTGGTCTGGCTGCTCCGTCAATTTACATTAGCACAGAAAGATTATACATAAGGCCATTTAAAGAAAAGGATTTTCTGCAATTTCATACACTTTTAGACTTGTATTCGGGCTGGCAGAAGCAGAAAAATAATGTCAGACAGTTCTTCGAGTGGCACTTATCAAATTATGATAAAATGGATATTAAACATGGTTATGTTTGCTTTGGTATCTTTTTGAAAGAAACGGATTTGTTGATTGGTAATGTAGGCTTGAATAAGCATGATGATCTGCACGAACCGGAAATGGGGTATGGTATTTTAGAAGACTATCGTGGGAAGGGTTATGCGAAGGAAGCATCGAAAGCTGTATTAACATGGGCAAAATCCTATTTTGATATTACAAGTCTGGTAGGAACTGCAGAAGTAAGTAATCGAGCATCGCAAAAGGTATTGGAATACTGCGGATTTGAACTGATGGGAGTAAAAAATCTGGAAGTTCATTGTATGAAGGAACGTCATGATTTTATGACGCATCGATATAATTTTTAAAATAAATTGAATAATATTTTTGTTATACAAGTCTAGAATTATGGACTCACCAGAGGTGATATGAAGTGCTTTTGGTGAGTTTATCATTTGTGGCAAGTAATAATTTTTGTTGTGAAGATACAATGCGTTAGCAGGAATTTCCTTAACTATTTGCAAATTAGATGCTTTTAACTATCCGAATTCAAATAAAACAGGAATAATCATTCATAACAGGTTTGGTATATTTTTCTAAAATGTTGATAAAACGAACTACTATGACGGTGAAACTATAAATTGATAAGTTTGAGGTATAGAATGGATATAACTGACTAAAAACTCATTGACTTATTTCAAAAGTGATGATACCTTATGAAAAGTATGGTGATATCAGGAAATTGTCAGACATTTTTACTGTAGATAACATCTGATGAAGGAAGCACAGCTTTTTTAAATATCTGATACGATATAGCTCTTTTGACTATATCGTTATTATACTAGGAGAAAATGTAATGAACCAAGATAAGATTAAATTAATAGAATTGTGGAATAAAGTTGCATTTAATTATGGTAAATTAGGTCCTGATTATTGGGATAACTTTGGCGAAAGATTAATTAACTTAACACATATAAAAGAAGGATTACTTATATTGGATATTGGTACGGGACGAGGTGCTACTTTATTTCCTGCATCACGTAGAGTTGGAGTTAATGGGGAAATTATAGGGATAGATATATGTGAGAATATGGTGAAAATGACTAATTATGAAATTTACAGACAAAACATAAAAAATTCAAAAGTCCTTCAAATTGATATGGAAGAAGTAAATTTCGAAAATGAATATTTTGATAATATTATATCTGGATTTAGTATAGGCTATATATTAAATAATGATAATTATTTTAAAAATATTTTGAGAATGTTAAAAAAAGATGGAAAGTTGTCATTTAGTATATGGGGAGAACAAAAAGATCAAAAATGGTTAACAGATATAGTAAATGAGTATTTAAAACCAAAAAGAATGCAGAAAGAGGATGATGTAGTATCAACAAAGCTTGATTCTGTAGAGGGAATTAAAAAATTGTTAGAAAATGTAAATTTGAAAGAAATAGAAATTTATGAAGAAGAAAATGAGGTAGTATATTTAGATGAAAAGCAGTGGTGGGATGAGATGTGGAATAATGCTGTAAGAGGCATTTTTGAAAGTATAGAAAAACTAGGGCAAGAAGAATTTGAGGAGTTTCAATTGAAAGTAAACAATGCTTTGCAAAGCCATAGAAGAGAAATAGGAATATGTATCAATATGAATGTCATATATGCTGTAGCTAAAAAATAATAATTGATGATAGATGGAATTTGTAATTTAAGTATTAGAAAATATCTTGACAATATTTTCTTGCTGATTATAATGATAGTTAATAACATAAGAAAAGCAATGACGGAAAAGAGTAAATTAATAGGAAGCATACAGAGAGAGGGACATTGGGTGGAAGTTCCTTATGTTGATCTTGATTGAAAACCATTCCTGAGCTATAACACAGAAAATAGTATGTGTTATCGTATGTCTGCGTTAAAGGATAGGATTTGATAGAATCCGAAGTGAAAAGTTAAGGTGGAACCGTGCAGGAATACTTGCACCCTTAGACAGATGAATATTTGTCTTTGGGTGTTTTTTATTCACTCTGATGTGTAAATCATCGTCAGTAGCACGCCAATTCTGGATTATGAGTCGTAACTGATTTCTTTTCTTATGTTATCAAGGTTATTACCGAAAGGGGACAAAGTGATGAAAGTGATAATGAAGAATGAAGAAATTATCGAAAGCTCATTTGGAGAGGAGGTAGGAAGAAATGCGTTACGCCATACGGCTGCGCATATTCTTGCATAGGCGGTAAAACGATTACACCAGAGACAAAATGTGCAATAGGACCCGCGATTGAAAATGGATTCTATTATGATTTAACCGTGTTGTTTTTGGTTTAATTGAACGGTTTATTGAAATCTTAATTGAGCATTACGCAGGAAAGTTTCCAGTATGGCTTGCACCTGTCCAGGTAAAAGTTCTCCCGATTTCTAATAATTTTTTGAAGTAAGCCTCAAAGGTAGCTGACAAGCTGAAAGCTGCAGGTGTTAGGTGTGAGCATGATAGAAGGGATGAAAAGCTAGGCTGTAAAATTCGTGAAGCAAGGCTTGATAAGGCTCCATATATTGTTGTAATTTGGAAGAATGAGCAAGATGATAATACAATTTCTGCTCGAGGAAGGGGAGTTGGTGACCTTGGAGAGATTTCAATTGAGGAATTTGTAAGGAGGATAGCAAATGAAAGCAACAATTGTGTTACTTGCTGATATTGAAACAGAAAATTTCGGAAGAAGATGCATGCTCGAGTCACATCGTTCCGGTAATCTTGGATTTGAAATGGCTAGACTACCTCATCACATTTCGCTGAAACAGCCATTTGAAATACCTAACCTAAATAATATGGAAGATACATTTGATGAATTCGCAAAGGAATGGAACTCTTTAACAGTTCCACTTCTTGAACTCAATTGCTTTCCTTCGAATGTATTTGGCTATGAATCTGGAGTACTGTCGATAAAAGCGGAGCGCATACCTCAATTAGCAGCAATGCAGAAGAAGTTATTTGAACTATTAGAATTAAGGCTGGGACCTTGTCCAGCGGAACATGACCTGGACTATGTATTTCATATGACAATTGCGATTGGCGGTGCTTCCTATGAAAATTATGAAAGGGCTTATCAGGAGTTGAAGATGTTAGATTTTCATAAGAAGTTCCGGTTTGACAGGATGGGGTTACTTTATTATGATGACGATAATATAAAACCAGGTACGTATTTTTGTTATAAAATTGCACAACTGGGAGATTGAAAGGTTTGGCGGCGAAAGGCACAAAGAATTCAAGCATTTCTTTTGTCGTAATCTGTTGTAAGGATTTATCCATAAATTCAACAGATCTCATATTATGAAGGCGCTCGGCTAATTTTATCCTTAATACGTCTTCATCCTCAATATCAGCTAGTGAGAGCCTGTCGAACTTATGCAGCTTTAATAAAAGTTTTTGATATCATTGGAAAATATTAATATATTATCTTTCGGTAAGCACTATCACTTCCGCTGTGTGGGTGAAATATTTTGCTCCGGATGAACTGCCGTCTATTATAAAAATGAATACAGACATATTGTATTGGTTTGATGATATGGAAAATCCTGTTCCAACATGGTATAGTAAGATTATTATAAATGAAGCGGGAAGGTGAAATGGATAGGAAGAAATATTGAATAATTATGAACATATTTACTTAGAAACGCAAAACCTTATAGTGCGTCAATATACAATGAGTGACGTAGATGGATTAAATGAGGTCATGTCGCATCTGCAAGTTCACCAATACACAAAGGACAAAAATCAACCTTGGGATAGAGAAAAGACAGAAAAATATATTCGTTTTTTTGTTGAAAAAAACTTTGTTACCCTTGATTGCTTTCATGGTGCAATCATTGAAAAAACAAGTAACAGAATAATTGGATTAACTGGTTTAAATCCATATAAAGATAATGAACCTGAGATTGAATGGAAACTTGGAATTAACGATTGGAATAAAGGATATGCAACTGAAATTGGAAAAGAATTAGTAAGGGAAGCATTTCATAGAACGAAAATTATTGGCATTTATGGAATGGCCGATGCAGAAAATAAAGCATCTAGAAAAGTGCTTCAAAAAATTGGTATGCAATATTTGGGTGTAAATGAGTTTCGAGGTCAAAAAGATGCATTTTATTATATTGGAAGAGAATGGTATTGCGATAATTAGAATAAAATGCAGTTCAAGAACTTTTGATATGCACATTCAAAAAAATTGATAAAAGAGAGGATGAATGATTTGCAGAGTATGGAAAAGAAATATTGTATTAGAAATGAACAAATAAAAGATTGGAGTGAAGTGGAAGATCTGACAAGAAAAGCTTTTTGGAATCTGAATGTACCAGGATGTAATGAGCACTATCTTGTACATATTATGAGAAAACATTCTGATTTTATACCGGAATTGGATTTCGTTCTTGAGAAAGATAATATCATTATCGGGAATGTTATGTATACAAAAGCCAGGCTGATTGATGAGAAGGGGGCTGAGAAACAGATATTAACTTTCGGTCCATTTAGTATACTTCCGGAATATCAAAGGAAGGGATATGGAAAAATGCTGCTGGAACATTCATTTACAAAAGCAAAAGATATGGCTTACGATACGATTGCAATCTTTGGTAATCCTGATAATTATGTATCGCGTGGTTTTATAAGCTGCAAAAAATATAATATATGTATAAATGATGAGTTTTATCCAGCAGCTTTGCTTGTCAAAGAATTAAAAGCTGGAGCATTGGATGGGAGAAAATGGTATTACAAGGAGAGCAGCGTTTACGAGGTTGATGAAAATGCTGCAGAACAATTTGATTGTTGTTTTGAAAAAATGGAGAAACAATACCAGCCAAGCCAGGAGGAATTCTATATTCACAGTCATTCTAAGATTATTTAGTCGGAACTGAGGTACAAAACTGCACAGTATCAAAACTGAAACAAATATTGAACTGACAGACAGTAATTTTAACGAGTAGAAGAGATAATATTATCAAAATAAATACTGGACAATAGTGCATTAAAATGGTATATTTACTTGAAATAGCACTATTAAATAGTGCAAAATAAAGCTTGTGGAGGTATTTATGGAGGTTGGATATGCTTTTTTTAGTGACAATCATGATGTACTTAAGGAGTTTGCCAGACAATTAGGGGTAAAGCATGCTGTAACCAACACATCACCTGGATCAAGAGGATGCTCTGCATATGTACATCCATGGGATTATATGCCGTTATTAAGAAAAAAACAGGAATTTGCAGCATATAATATCGATTTTTCTGTATATGAGGGTGTTAATTTTATTGATAGTGCAAAATTGGGTCTTCCGGATAAGGATGAAGCCATCGCGAAGTTTTGTATCTTACTTGAAAATCTGAATAAGCTGAACATCAGAACCGTATGTTTTAACTGGATGCCAATATGGGAATGGTTTCGAACACAGGATGCTGTGATAATCGAAGGTGGTGCTGTATCAACAGGATTTGATATAAAAGATATTAAGGATTGTCCGGTCACTGACTTTGGAAGATTAAAGGCAGATGCACTTTGGACAAATCTGGAATATTTCCTAAAAAAAATAGTCCCGGTCGCAGAGAAAAATAATATACGGCTTGCCATTCATCCGGATGATCCGCCGGTATCTTCCATTGGTGGCATTGACCGAATTCTGGTGAGTAGTGATGCTATGTATCGTGTAACACAATTGGTCGACAGTGAAATCAATGGAATAACCTTTTGCCAGGGAACCTTTGCGGTTATGGGAGAAGATATTCCAGCCGCCATTCGCCGCTTTGGAAGGGAAAAGAAGTTATTCTTTGTTCATTTCAGAGATGTGGTAGGCGATAAGAATAAGTTTTATGAAGCCTTTCATCATGAAGGTAAAACAGATATGTATGAAGCTATGAAATGTTATTATGAAGTGGGCTATCAGGGAATAGCACGACCGGATCACGTTCCTACCATGGCAAATGACAGTGTGGAAATTCCGGGTTACGGGATTAATGGCAATCTTCTGGCGACAGGCTATATGCTTGGTCTTATGGAAGCAGCCAGGAAAGAATTAAAAATCCAATAGGATTAAAAAAATGCCAGATCAGAAAATTATTTTCTTGAACTGGCATTTTTATGTAAAATAATTAACGTGGGAAATTCGTGCAGGGAATTACTTTTAAATCATATCTTCTAAATGAGGAGCTAGATACTTTCGAAGGAATGCATTTGCTATATAGTCGTTTATTGACATTCGTTTGCGTAGGTTGTTCTTGCTTTTTCGTATTCCTTTGACCAATCCAGGTCCCGGTAATTTTTGGCACGCTCATCGGTGCGAATGAAATCCATCAATTCATCAAGCATGGAAATTGGCCAGATACCCCGGTCAATATCAGCTGTTGTATAAGTATTTTGTTTCAACATATCGAAACCGAATATGTCTTTGATATGAGGTTTCTTTGCTTCGTTAATAATGTAGGAAACTAAATGTGCAGGGATAAATAATACTCCGCCTTTATAGCCATATACGATATCGCCTGGCAGGCAAATAGCTGCTCCTATTCTTACAGGGGTGTTATAACCGGTGATGACAAAGTCTTTGATAGGTGTAGGATCATTACCGCGATAATAAATTTGAAGGGAGTCTATTTTGTTAATTTGCTCGATATCACGAATTCCGCCCCATATAACTGCACCACCGGTTTTTGTGTTATTTGCTATAGCGGTTGAAAGATTTCCGCCGACAAATGTACCTTCGTATATTTTGTCATACATATCAACCACGGCAACATCGCCTTCTACTAATTTGTCCACAATCCATAGATTATGTGTTCCTTTTCTTCCTTCTGAATGACCGATTTCTTCTACCAAATTAAACAAATCCGGTCTGGCAGGCATATACGCTGCTGTAACAGCACGACCGATCAATTTACGATCGTCTTCTTGAATCCGAAATAAATGGGATTCGAATTGATTCTTATAACCTAATTCCCAGAGCGGTTCCCAAATCTGTTCCTGTGTTAATTTCTTAAGTTCTTCTAACTCTTCATCTGAAACTCTTGGACGGCCATCGTCAAAACGTATTCCGTCCCAAAGGGATGTTAACTGGATAATATCTTCTTTCTGACAAAAATGCATGTTATACCTCCATATAGCCATAATGTAATCACATATAAAGAATAATATAAATGCACTATAAAAGCAATATCAATAATGCTTTAATTTGTAAAAAGGCATTATTTACAAAATATAAGCGATAAAAATAGTAATAATGACGAAAGCAAAGAATGGCGTCACGTTTTTATTGACATATATGCATAATGCATCTATAATGGAATGTATAATACAAATGCAATATTGAAGCATTATTTGCATCATTAAACCGAGGATGTAGAAAAATTATTGTTTGGAGGCAGATAAGTTGAAAAAGGAAAACACTTATAAGTTGAGTCCGGAGATGCGAAAAAGAAAAAGGAAAGCGGACTGGGAAGGCTATCTTTATATACTTCCCTGGTTGATCGGATTTTTCTTGTTAACAGCTGGACCAATGATTTACAGTATGTATCTTTCATTTACGGACTATTCTTTGTTCAAGCCACCAAGTTTTATTGGTTTGAAAAATTATACCAGAATGTTAACAAAAGACATAGTCTTTAACAAAGCACTACTTATTACATTTAAATTCGTAATTTTGGCAGTACCTTTAAAATTGATTTTTGCATTATTTGTCGCAACCAAACTGAATAAGACAGTGAAGGGTATGAGCATGTATCGGACCTTGATCTACTTACCCTCATTACTAGGAGGATCGGTGGCGGTGGCAGTAATCTGGAAAAACATTTTTGGAGTTGACGGATATATTAATGTAATTCTCTCGGCCATTGGTATTGATAAAATTAATTGGCTTACCAGCACAAAACTGGCACTTCCGACTATAGTTATCTTGAATTTATGGCAATTTGGTTCCAGTATGATTATTTTCCTGGCCGGTTTAAAGGCAATACCTAATAGCCTTTATGAAGCTGCTAATATGGATGGAGCAGGAAAGATAAGAACCTTTTTTAATGTGGTTCTTCCAATGCTCTCGCCGGTATTGTTTTTCAATCTGGTCTACGGATTGATCGGTGCCTTCCAACAATTCAATTCAGCGTTTTTGATAACAAAGGGAGGCCCTGCCAAGTCTACCTATTTATATGCACTGATGCTATATGAAAAAGCATTTAAATCCTTTGAAATGGGTTATGCAGCCGGTATGGCATGGATTCTTCTCGCAATTATTGCGATTTGTACCGGAATAATGTTTTTCTTATCAAAGTTCTGGGTATTTTATGACAATTAACAAAGGAGATAACATGAAAATAAATATAACTACAAAGAAAATTATGGATCACGTGGGTTTGATTGTTCTTTCCTTAGTAATGATTTTTCCAGTAATGTGGTGGGTTTTTGCATCCTTCAAACCGACGGGAGAACTGGCAGGATCGAATCTTTTACCAATTCAATGGACTGTACAAAACTATGTACGAGGATGGCATGTATCCAGAGATTTAACCTTTGGAAGATTCTTTTTTAATACTATACTGATTGTTGGTATCAATGTAATTGGTGCGGTTATTACGAGCAGTTTGGTTGCATTTGGTTTTGGCCGGTTGGATTTTAAGTTTAAAAACTTCTGGTTTGCTATAGTTATGATGACAATGATGCTTCCGACGCAGGTAACAGTAGTATCCCAATATATAATGTATAACAAACTGCATCTGATTGATACCTATTTACCGTTAAATCTTCCCTACTGTCTTGGAGGCGGAGCATTCTTTATCTTCCTTATGGTACAGTTTATCAGAGGAATTCCAAAAGAATTGGATGAAGCCTCAAAGATTGATGGAGCTACTACGTTTCAGACATATTATAGAATAATCATGCCTCTTCTCAAAGCTCCGCTAACGACAGTTGCGATCTATGCATTTACATGGAGCTGGGATGATTTTTACTCTCAAATACTCTATATTAGCACACCGGCTAAATTCACAGTAGGCCTGGGACTTCGAATGTTAATCGATGCCTGGGAAATCAAATGGGGCGAACTGCTGGCTATGTCATTATTATCAATTGTGCCTGCACTGATTTTATTTTTTGCCAGACAGAAGGATTTTGTGGAAGGTGTCGCAACCAGCGGTTTAAAAGGTTAGAAGATAAATACATAAAATAGCAAAACAGCTTGCAGCAACAAACAGATTAGTGAATGAAATGGAATGGTTCTACATTCATGAAAGAATTATGCAAGCACGAAAGTAAAATAAGAGTCAAAAGGCTTTATTAACAATAGCTAAAAGACTCTGAAAAATAAAAAGGAGGAAAATTTATATGAAAAAAAGAATTATCAACAAAATCCTGGCTGTGATGATTGCAGGATCAATACTACTTACAACAGGATGCGGTAAAACAGCTGCAACAAACAATGCTCCAGAGTCAGGAGAACAGCCAAGCAAGCAGGAGACAGTGGAAGCGAGCAAGGCGCCAGAGGGTAATGTTGATTTATCCATAATGTGGTGGGGATCAGATGCAAGACATGAAGCAACACAAGCGGTTCTTGATATGTATACGAAGAAAACAGGTGTAAACTTTACTGCAGAATATACAGGATGGGATGGATATTGGTCAAAGCTTCCTGTACTTGCAGCATCAAATTCAATGACAGATATTTTGCAGATGGATGCGGCTTATATTCATCAATATGTTGATAGCGGACAGCTGGCTGATTTAACAAATCTGATTGATTTAAACGGTTTGGTTAGTGCTGAGGAGCTTGAAAATTACAAGATAAACGGAAAACTATATGGAGTTCCACTTAGCAGAAATGGTCAGGGAATTGTCTACAGCAAGACTGATTTAGACAAGTATGGAATTCCTGCTCCTAAAAATGGCTGGTCATGGGACGAGATGATTACATGGGCTCGTGCAGCTAAAGAGAAGTTACCAGAGGGAGTATATCCTTTATATGACCCGAGAAATCAGTATAACTGTTACCAGGAATACGTACAAAGCAATGGTGGTAAAAAGACACTGGATGGTAAGGAATTTAACTTTGATGAAAAGTATTATACTCAATTCATGGAGATGTATGGTAAGTTAGTGAAGGAAGGACTTTGTCCTCCAGCTGAAGTGAGCTTGTCACATGTAGATCTTGATCCTGTAAACGATAACTTCCTGAATAAAAAGTCACTACTTCGTACCGTTTCAATCGGTTCAATCTCTTCTTTAGCAGATATGCTTCCGAATGATGAGCTCGCATGTGTATCTCTTCCTCAGGGAGAAGGCGGAGCAGGATGGTGCCAGTCAACAATTTTCTTAGCAGTAGGTGCAAATTCGAAGAATATTGAACAGGCAGCAGCATTTATTCAGTACTTTATCAGTGATGTTGAGGCTGGAAAGACATTGAAAACAGTTCGTGGACTTCCTTTATCAGATGAAGTATATAATTCTTTTTCGGGAGAATTAACAAAATCTCAGCTTAAGAGTAAGGAATTATATGATACAATTACCGCAGAAGGTGTAAAGATTACTCCTTATTGGGATGATGTTCCAACCGTATTTACCACATGGGCTACGGAATTTAAAGCACAGACAGAAGCAGTTATGCTTGGAGAGGCTAATATTGCAGATACCGCTGCCACACTTACAGAATTCGGCAAGGATGCAGTAGAAGCAGCAAAATAAATTGCTTTGCACGACAAGGCTAAATTACTAAGAGATGGTCCTGTCTTCAAGAAATAACGAATGAGATATAGCTGGTCATCACTTCTGATCAGCTATATCTATTGCTCATTTATCTGATAGTATGATAGAATTATGTAAATAGATATTTATTAAGTGAGATAGGACATAACAATAAAATTCACCAGTAAACAACGATACTAAAAAAGAATGGGAGAGAACAATATGAAGGATGAAAGAGAAATTTTAAATTATGTAAGGACAGAATCATCTCCTTCGGATTTAAAGATTACAGATATACGTTTTGCTGATATCTGGGGAGCGCCTATGCAATGCATTCTGGTTAAGGTATACACAAATCAGGGATTGGTAGGGTATGGTGAAGTTCGGGACTTTGCTGATAAGAGATATGCAGCAATATTAAAGAGTCGTTTAATTGGTGAAAATCCTTGCAATGTAGATCGTATATTCAGAAAAATTAAGCAGTTCGGAGGACAGTCCAGACAGGGTGGCGGTGTTTCTGGCATTGAAGTTGCATTATGGGATCTTGCAGGTAAGGCTTATGGCGTACCGGTATATCAATTACTTGGTGGAAAGTTCAGAGATGAGATCAGGCTTTATTGTGATACGGATGTATCGGGAAAACCGGAAGGAAAGAAGATGGGAGAAGCACTTAAATCGCGCAGAGAGAAAGGCTTTACCATGTTAAAGATGGATTTGGGAATTGACCTTCTGTATGATATCCCAGGAGCTTTAAATGGTCCACTTGGATTCCTTGAAGAGCTTGCAGCGGCCGGTGAAAAACATGAGCATATGGTTGGTGATATGGAAACCAGAATAAAAGCACATGCCGCAAAGGAAATTACGAGCATTGAACACTGCAGAACAGGTATTCAGATTACACAGAAGGGTATGGAGTGGCTTGAAAATTATGTGTCTGAAGCTAGAAGTGTTGTAGGCTATGATATCCCTCTTGCCGTAGACCATATAGGACATGTGGGTCTTACTGAGTGCATAAAGCTTGGACGTATGCTTGAAAAGTATAACATTGCATGGATGGAAGATGCTCTTCCTTGGCAGTACACGGAACAATATGCTATTTTAAGGAGATCCGTAAATATTCCTATTGCTACAGGAGAAGACATATACCTGAAGGAAAACTTTAAACCATTGCTTGAGGCTGGAGGAGTTTCATTAATTCATCCGGATGTTCTTACTTCCGGTGGTATTTTAGAAAATAAGAAGATTGGAGACTTGGCGCAGGAATATGGTGTTGGAATGGTAGTTCATATGGCGGAAACTCCGGTAGCCTGCATGGCAGCTGTCCATAGTGTAGCTGCAACTGAAAATGTAATGGCACTTGAATTTCATTCGAATGATATTCCATGGTGGCAGGATATTGTTCATTGCTCCTTTAAGCCGATCGTAGAAAATGGCTTTATAAAGGTGCCGGATTATCCTGGCCTTGGAATTGAAGGACTGAATGATGATGTAATCAGAGAGCATATTGATAATGACAAAATCCCCGGTCTTTGGGAATCTACAGAAGAATGGGATAATACATTTGCTCATGATCGTTTATGGAGCTAATATTGCCTGGAAAACAGTTACAAGTGCAGAAAAGATGATATAATATGAGTATAAGTAATTGAGCATGCAAAAAGAAGAAAGCTTATATTTTGATTTAGGATGACGAGCTTTTGTAAATAAAATGATAAAGCACCATGCCCATCAACAGAGAATAAATAATTCTGCGGGGCTGGTGCTTTTTATCACTTGATGGGAATTATGTAATTTACGACTGCTTAAGATTCTAAAAATTATTTCTTTTGAGAGGACTTGCGATAAATAGGAGTACTGGCTACAGTGATTGTTTCAAAAGGAGAATCGGGATGATTCAAACGCCAGATCAGTTGTTGAACCATACGCTTTCCCAGATGATGTGCATTACAGTCAACAGTAGTGAAAAATGGTTGGAATGCATCATATTCATCATTATCATAACCGGTGAGTGCTACATCCTCAGGAATCCGAATACCTCGTTCGATTAGCAGTGTTGCAAACTTAGAAGCAGAATCATCGTTAGCACATACGATAGCTTCTGGTATATCAGGCAGCATATCTAAAGTAGCCCGAAATGTGATGCTCTTATCCTGATACGGAGAGGAGGTTACCACATACTCGGGTCGGATTGGCAAACCTGCTAAAGTCAAAGCGGCACAATAACCATCGTAGCGTTCGTTAAAAGTCTCAGAGTTAATGTAGTAGGGACATAAGAAAGCTATCTTTGTCATACCTTGTTGTATTAGAGAAAGAGTCAGCTGCATAACACTGCGTCTTCCCTCACTTTTTATCACATCACCAAGAACCGGTTCCAAAAAGGTATAATTCTTCGTGTCAAGGAAAATCCCGATTTTATTATTACCTAAAAGCTTACGAGAATAAGCATCACCGAATTTATGCAGAAACAGCACAGCATCAATATCTTCGGAATAACCCAGAGGGTATTGCAGGAAGTCTATATTCTCCTGTGTTACAACAGAAATATGAATGGCGCAATTGTATTTGGTTGATTCTTCGGAAACGCCATAGATTATTCTGTCCCAGTAAGCAGTCTGATCGATGCGGCGAACCACCAAAATACGGATGGGTGCTTCTGGCTTAACCGGAATGGATGTCTCCGGAGATAACTTGGTATATCCCATAGATGCAGCGTGAGATATAATTCTTCGACATGTCTCAGGACTAACTTTAGGATCGCCTTTAAATGCCATGGATACAGTGTTCCTGGATAGGCCAAGATCCTGTGCGATGCTTTTTATTGTTACTTTTGCCATATGATTTTCCCCAATATTATTTTTCTTTCAAAATTTATAGAACAATAGCTAATGTTACAATGTATCATTATATGATTTCTTGTAAAGCGATTTTGCAAACAATACAATAGCTTTATTATGTTATAAAAATGCTAAAAATGCAATATTATTTGCACTATTTTATTTTACCAAATTCACATTTAAAACACAAGACTCATTTCCTATTTTACGTATAATATTTCTAAAACTATGACGGTTTACAGCGCGATTTAAGTCTATATCTGTCGATTCGCCACAGTATCATTCTTGCTTTAATTGCATTATCCAGTAATGCAATTAAACTTTGATATTATTATTCAGTATCAAGTCAGGGAAAGGTTAACTATCCTGCATTTATCAGTAAGCTGAAGGAAGTAGGATATAAAGGTACCATTACGATTGAGAGAGAAATTTCAAATGAAGAACAAAAAATAGATATTATGAAAGGAAAAGAGTTATTAGAAAAATTAATTTAAGATAAGGCCCATAAAATCTCTGGATGGGCGTAAAGGGCGTTGTGCTAATCGGTATGGTACAACGTCTTTTATATTAATATAGTAACATATTGTTAGGAATTAGAATACTAGGTTAATTAATATTGCTGTAAAAATATAGGCGTTTATTATTTGTTTTAGATAAAATTGATAAAATTAAAATTTATATTGACTCTCTCGCAGCGTAATGGTTTAAGTTTAATATGGAAAGGAGGTCAATTATTTCACCTACATAAAGAGATAGAGATTTTCTTTTATATAGGAAGTTTGTATATGCGTAAGGAACACGAACTTAGGATGCTTAAAGAGAAGCGTAGAAATGGGGTTAAGAATGAAGACAGTAAAAGAAGTAGCAGAAATTACAGGGGTCAGTATAAGAACACTTCGGTATTATGATGAAATTGGATTGTTAAAACCAAAGCAATTAACAGATGCCAGTTATCGCCTTTATGATGACAAATCATTGGAAAAGTTGCAGAAGATTTTGTTTTTTCGTGAATTAGAGATACCATTAATTGACATAAAAGAAATTATGGAATCTGTGGATTATAATGCAGAGCAGGTATTGATATCTCAGAAATCTTTCTTGGAGAATAAGCGAAATCGTTTGAATGGAATAATTGAGTTGATATCGGATGTAATGAAAGGAGTCAATACCATGAGTTTTGAAGCATTTAATGATAGTGATATAACGAAAATTTTAGACCATACGTTAGAATTTATGTCAAAAGAATTTCTTGCGGAACAGGTTGAAAAGTATGGCAGTATAGAGCAGTACCGGAAATATCTGACTGCTGGTTTTACTAATGAAAAGGCGGTAGCTGATTTACTGAAATGGTACGGAGGCAAAGATAAAGCCGTAGAAGCAGTAGTACAATCGAAACCGAATAAAGAAGAACAAACACAGCAGCAAAATCAAAATATGATTATTTATAACCAGCTTATGCAGGCAAAAAGTACCGATGATTCTGTTTTGGAAAAAGACGCGATTGCAAAACTTGCTGATTTATATAAGAATATGTTTTGCTTGGAGAATGCAAGAGCAATCTTGCTGGATTTAGCCAAGGAATATACGGAATATGAAAAAATGGCGGAAGCTACGGATCATCAGTTTGGCGAGGGCTGTGCGGAATTTACGGCTCAGGCAATCCGTAGATATTATGGTGAAATTTAACATACGCTTTCGTTTATGAAGGTGCGAAGAGAGGTCTGGATATAATAGTTTTCAGGTAGTGCTTTGTGAGTATTGATATTTGGATGGATAAGAGGGAGTTGGATTTCTGATGAAGAAATTTTGCTCCTTTTTTATTATTACATAGGAAAGTTCGTTCTATTTAATAAAACCCTCCGGGAGGATGCGCAGCTTCGCACGCGGAACAAAAGCTGTGCATTATAGATTTATAATCGCGAGAGTGCGTAAAGCACACTTTACTTCTTTCATATAGGAAAGATCGTTCTATGAAATAATGTTAAAATATTGTACTTTATTAAATTTTAATAGAATGTAATTTTAAAATAGCGGAATAATAAGATAATAGGCAATAGATATATATGTAATAACTTTCATTAATATAAATAAAGTTATATGGAGGATTTGTTATGAGAAATCATGAAAAGGGTCTGTCAGCCTGGCAGCTCACAATGATGGCATTAGGATCCGTAATTGGTGGTTCTTTTTTCCTGGGTTCAGCCGTTGCGATCAAAGCGGCTGGGCCTGGTATTGTTATTTCTTATATTTTCGGCGGGATCTTGGTCTATTTTATTTTATATGCTCTCTCTGAAATGACAGTCGCGAATCCGGATTCTGGTTCCTTTTATACTTTCACAGCGCAGGTGTTTGGTCACGGTGCAGGCTTTGTCGTTGGGTGGGTTTATTGGACAGGAATGATTTTAGCTATGTCCAGCGAGGCAACTGCTGCATCTATTCTGATCAGGGATTGGTATCCCAGAGTATCGATACCAATCCTTGGCAGCGTTATTATAGTTATAGTTACTTTAGTAAATCTTTTGGGAGCCAGCAAGCTTAGTAAGCTGGAGAGTAGTCTGGCAATTATTAAGGTCTTTGCAGTTATTGCATTTATTGTACTGGCACTGCTGTTGATTGCCGGTTTTATAGGTGATCAGGGTGCAGTCGGAAGAGGTGAACTAGCAACAGAGGTATTATTACCTGGTGGTGTAAAAAGCATTGCGGGCAGCATGCTGATTGTTATTTTTGCGTATGCTGGCTTTGAAATAATCGGATTGGCAGCATCTGAAGCATCAAATCCAAGTAAAACGATACCAAGAGCGATTACCTATACAGTAATAAGTTTAGTTTCTCTGTATATTCTATCTGCGATTGCCCTGCTTCCTCTTATACCTACTTCGCAGCTATCCACAGAGGTAAGTCCGATGGTAGCAGCCTTAAGCCGCTGGGGTATGGGATGGGCCGGAAAGGTTATTAATTTCATCTTAGTAACGGCGATTTTATCTACCATGATGGCTTCCATGTTTGGATTGGGAAGAATGATGCGTTCAATCGCAGAGGAAGGGCATGCTCCCAGATGGTTAAAAGATAAGGAGGATGTACCATATCACGGTATTCTGTTTTCAGGATTTGCCATGTTGTTAGGATTGGGCTTAGGGCTTTTATTTCCCAGTGTATATCTGTTCTTAATCAGTTCGGGCGGATTTGCAACACTTCTAACCTATGCGGCAATTCTTGCAACACATATTCGTTTTCGCAAATGCAATGGCTGTCCTCCCAACGGAAAATGCCAGATGCCAGGATATCCGTATACTTCCTGGATCGCTTTGATCGGTTTGATTATTATTATCGTCAGTATGCCATTTATTCCCGGACAGACACCGGGATTAATTGCGGGTGTTATTATGACAGCAATTTTTACTGTGATTTATCTGATCATGAAGGTTATGGGAAAGACAGAAGAACCTGTAAAACAGGATCAATTTAAGCGTAGCAGATACAAAGCGGGCTTCTCGCACGAATTTTCAGAGGAACTGTCCGAAGGAAATCCCAGCACGCTGCAGCAAAAAGATGAAACAGAGACAAAAAATAGTAATAGTTCCTCCTGTAATTGTGATAAAAATAAAAGGGATAAATAAAGTTAGTGAAAAGGCAGCATCTGAAAATATGGAACTTCAGATACTGCCTTTCGATTATTTCATATTTTTTACGGCTGTAGCAAGCATTAATTTAATTCGATTTAACTGATTTACTTCACTAGCTCCCGGATCATAATCGACGGCTACGATATTTGCTTCCGGATGCTGTCTGCGGAGTTCTTTTATTACACCTTTTCCAACAATGTGGTTAGGAAGGCAGGCAAATGGCTGCGTACATACAATGTTCTTTACACCGGAGTGAATGAGTTCAAGCATTTCACCGGTTAAGAACCAGCCTTCACCGGTTTGATTCCCTATAGATACAACCGGTTCCGCATATTCAGCCAGTTTTTTGATTGGGACCGGAGGAGTGAAACGATTGCTTTTTACCAGTTCTTTTGTTGCTGTTTTACGCAGCTGCTCAAGAGACCAGATGGTAAGATTGCCTATTCTAGCACTGGATTTTTTCTTGCCCAGATATCTTGCCTTAAAGTTACTGTTATAAGCACTGTAGAGAAAGAAGTCCAATAAATCAGGCACAACAGCTTCTGCTCCCTCCGCTTCCAGTGTTTCGACCAGATAATTGTTTGCTGCAGGAAGAAACTTAACCAGTATCTCACCTACGATACCGACTCTTGGCTTAACTAATCCCTCCTGTAAAGGAAGCTGATCAAAATCATGAATAATACCTCTTAAATTATCCTTATATTCACTCCATTTACCGTTGCGAAGACTTTTTATACAAGTCTCGCGCCATTTCTTATGAAGGGCATTCGCAGAACCGGGTTCCATCTCATATGGTCTGGTACGGTATAGTACCCTCATAAATACATCTCCGTAAACAAGTGCCTGCATAGAGGTGATTAAAAGTTTCGGAGTAATTTTAAGGCCGGGGTTTTTCTCGAGTCCTGCGGCACTTAGTGAGACAACCGGAATTTGCTGCATACCCGCTTTTTCCAAAGCTCTCCGGATAAATCCGATATAATTAGTGGCTCGGCACCCTCCACCGGTTTGCGTAATCATGACGGCTACCTTATTCAAATCATATTTGCCGGATAATAAAGCATCCATAATTTGACCGACAACCATAAGTGAAGGATAGCAAGCATCATTATTCACATATTGCAGACCGACATCAACCGCTTTACGATTATCATTGGGGAGCACTACAATATGATATCCACCGTTTTGCAGTGCCGGTTCCAAAAGGTCAAAATGGATTGGAGACATCTGCGGAGCGAGTATGGTATAGGTGTCTTTCATTTCTTCTGTAAAAACAACTCTATGATGAGCGGTATCGACAACTTTAGGTTTGATCTGCTTAATCTCACGTTCTCTAACAGCTGATAGAAGAGAACGGATACGGATTCTGGCTGCTCCAAGATTATTCACTTCGTCAATTTTTAGTACCGTATAAATCTTGCCTGACTTTGTAAGAATATCATTTACCTGGTCGGTAGTTACTGCATCAAGGCCGCAGCCGAAGGAATTTAGCTGTATTAACTCAAGAAATGGCTGCGTTCTTACGTAAGAGGCAGCAGCATATAATCTGGAATGATACATCCACTGATCAACAACGATAGTAGGGCGGTCAATTTTACCCAGGTGTGATATGGAATCCTCTGTTAAAACAGCAACTCCATAAGAATTAATCAGTTCAGGGATACCATGGTTAATTTCCGGATCTATATGATAGGGACGGCCTGCAAGCACGATACCCTTTCGGCCGGAAGCACGAAGGTAGGAGATCGTTTCCTCGCCTTTTTTTTGGATATCATTACGCGCTGTAGCTAATTCTTCCCATGCCGCAGTAAATGCTTTCTTTACATCAGAAGCACTGATACCTGGTTTTGCAGTAAAAAGCTCAGTCAGACGACTACATAAAATCTCATCACTTTCAAAGGACATAAACGGATTTTCAAACTGTATAGAGGAATCCTTAAGCTCTTCCACATTATTTTTAATATTCTCAGCATAAGAAGTTACGATCGGACAATTGTAATGATTATTGGAACCTTCTACTTCTTTTCGCTCATATGGTATACTCGGATAAAATATGTATTTCACACCCTGATCCAATAACCATTTAATATGCCCATGTGCAAGCTTTGCAGGGTAACATTCGGATTCACTTGGTATGGATTCAATTCCAAGTTCATATATTTTGTGACTTGAGGTAGGAGATAGTACAACCTCATAACCTAGCGCGGTAAAGAAAGTATGCCAGAACGGATAATTCTCATACATATTAAGAACACGTGGAATACCAACAGTGCCATGCTTTGCCTGTTCCTTTGTTAAACTGTTATAATTAAAATACCGCTCTAATTTATATTCAAACAGGTTAGGAATATGATCTGCATTTTTTTCTTTTCCGATACCGCGTTCACAACGGTTACCGGTGACATATTGTCTGCCGCCTGTAAATTTATTAATTGTAAGAAGACAGTTATTAGTACAACGCTTGCAGCGTGCCAGAGAGGTTTCAAACTTCAACTCATTGATCTGATCGATGGTCAGCATGGTGCTTTCTTCCTGCTCATAATGTCCCCTTGCGATCAGGGCTGCACCAAAAGCCCCCATAATGCCTGCAATGTCAGGGCGTACCGCCTCGCATCCGGAGATTGTTTCAAAACTTCGAAGTACTGCATCATTATAGAAGGTACCACCCTGTACTACCATTTTATTGCCAAGATCCTTCGGATTAGTGATCTTAATTACTTTATACAAAGCATTTTTGATAACGGAATAAGCCAGACCGGAGGAAATATCTGCAACAGTTGCCCCTTCCTTCTGAGCCTGCTTTACTTTTGAATTCATGAATACAGTGCAGCGGGTACCAAGATCGATCGGATTCTGTGCATAGAGAGCAACCTTGGCAAATTCCTCAACCTCATAATTTAAGGATTTTGCAAAGGTTTCGATAAAGGAACCGCAGCCTGAGGAGCAGGCTTCGTTTAAAAGTACATTATCAACGGTATGGTTCTTAATTTTGATACATTTCATGTCCTGTCCGCCAATATCCAGAATACAATCCACATCCGGTTCAAAGAAAGCAGCAGCTTGATAATGGGCTACAGTTTCCACCTCACCCTCATCCAACATTAAGGCCGCCTTGATTAAAGCCTCACCATAGCCGGTGGAACAGGAACGGACTATCCGGGCATTCTCTGGAAGCAGTGTATAGATCTCCTTAATGGAACGGATCGCTGTCTTTAACGGACTTCCATTATTATTACTGTAAAAAGAATAGAGCAGTGAGCCATCTTCGCCGACAAGCGCTACTTTTGTTGTTGTGGAACCGGCATCTATTCCAAGATAGCAATTACCCGCATAATCCTTTAGACTGCCTTTTTTCACTGTATGTATGGAATGACGCTGCCGAAAAGTCTCATATTCTTCTTTACTGGTAAACAATGGCTGCATACGGTTTACTTCAAAATCCATCTTTATTCCGCCGGATAACAGTTTGTGCAGGGAGGAGAGATCTTTATTTACATCCGTCTTTGCATTCATAGCAGCTCCCAAAGCGGCAAAAAGATGCGAATGCTCCGGTGAGATTACCTGTTCTTCTGTTAATTTTAAAGTACGGATGAATGCCTGCTTAAGTTCCGTTAAGAAATGAAGCGGGCCTCCCAGAAAAGCTACATTGCCGCGGATTGGTTTACCACAGGCAAGACCACTGATTGTCTGGTTTACGACTGCCTGAAAAATGGATGCGGAGAGATCCGGTTTCGTTGCGCCTTCATTGATCAAAGGCTGTATATCAGATTTTGCAAACACACCACATCTTGCTGCAATCGGGTAGATAGCTTGATAGTTCTTAGCGTATTCATTGAGACCCATTGCATCTGTTTTAAGAAGGCTTGCCATCTGGTCGATAAAGGAACCTGTGCCGCCGGCGCAGATACCGTTCATTCTTTGTTCTATACCATTTGTAAAATAGATAATTTTGGCATCCTCACCGCCGAGTTCAATTGCTACGTCAGTCTGTGGAGCATAATCCTGAAGAGATGTTGATACTGCAACAACTTCCTGAACAAATGGGATGGCAAGATGTTTGGATATAGTTAATCCTCCGGAACCGGTAATTACGGGAGATACATTTAAATCACCCAAGGTCTCCATCGCTTTTTTCATAAGACCGGCTAGTGTTTCCTGAATATTTGCAAAATGGCGCTCATAATCTGAAAACAGAATAGTATCTTCTTCATCAATAATAACAATTTTTACGGTCGTAGAACCGATATCAATTCCTAGTTTGTTTTTTATTATCATTCTTTTCCTCATTTCTGCGCAGCTTAAAGTTTTTCTTGCGGAACTATGCGCATAAATACACCTGTGTGCGCAGTGCAGGCACTTTGAGTGAAAGATAAAATATCCTTCATTCTCCAAATGTTCTGTAATATTACAGCACGTTATTATATGCAGATTTTTATAAAACGATATTCAACTGAGAAGAATTATTATTTTCTATGAAAATAGGGTTCTTAAAAATAAGCTTTTTATATTATACGATACAAAGTTTGTACTTTCAACATCTTAATTGCTGGTAGAATGCTTTTATATGTAAAATTATTCTTAAATTTTATATAAATCGAAATAATTACTACCGGAAGCTATTCGAACATATCAGTAATTGGAAGAATATACTATATAAGATAATCAATATAAACGTTTTAATCAGATAGGACTCAGAAGTAATCGTATTATAGTTTATCATACTTTAGAGAAGAGCAAAGCTTGCAAATGGTAATAAATGTATATAGAGCATATGAAAGTATATGATTACTCTATTATATCAACTCATTTTGGAAGGGGTACCACTATGTATTGCATTCATTATGTAATCAAAGATGGCGATACACTTTACCGTATCAGCCGTCACTTTAATATAAGCCTGAATGATATTATTGAGGCAAACCCTTTGATAAATGTGTATAGCCTTTTCACTGGAACAACAATCTGTATTCCGGTCAGTGTTCCACAGAATAGATATATGAATTATACAACTTATTTGGTGAAGGAAGAGGATACACTAGGTAAAATATTAGATGAGAATAATATCAATCTTGCTGATTTGATGGAATTTAATAAACTGGACGATATTTATCTATCACCCGGTACAACTTTACGGATACCGATCATTGGGTCAGGAGAAAGTGGTATAACTCTTTAATTTATTAATTCAATTACAAGTATTTCATTAGATTTAATAATCTATGCTGCTATCCTAATAAAATATAACTTCCAGATAGGACATGAAAAGTTTCACTTATATCCTGAAATATTGAAATTAGAATGCCGCCTCTGGAAGTTCTCCTATATATATGCACTCATATTCATCCGGTAAATCATTTTCTGGCTTTTGATATTCGAATTATAATTAAGCAGAGTTCGAGTAAAATATGCATAAAATTAAATGGAAAATTTCTGCTTATTTGTATATTGTATCCATAGGCATGAGATGATAAACTAATAATTGTAATAATTTGCTACACGAAATAGCGCTTAGTTTATAAAATAAGTGTTGATTAAAAGTCGGGGGGCTTCAAATGATGAAAAAAATCATGAATTGGTTACAAAAAATTAACTTTAATGGTAATAATACACAATCAATAATTCTACTTCTCGCCGCCGGTGTTCCCGGTTTCATTCTTCTTATGTTATTATTGCAATTCATAAGTCCCAAAGTATTTCATTTTGTAATTCCTTCTATATTGTTTATTCTTCTGATTGCAGCGGGGATGCTGCTCTTCCTGCTAATGCGATTTTTTAATGCCGTACGTTTGATAGACGAAAATGCGATAGTATTATCACAGGGAAATTTAAACATCAATGATATTATATCTGAAAAGACAAAGGGACTTGAAATATTGACCTCTTCTTTTAATGATATGAAAAGAAATCTTCTCAGTTATATTGAATCTACAAAAAGCAATGTGGTAATCTTATCCGATGCGGTCGATAAAGTAACAAAGAGCATAGATATGAATTATAAAGGGAACGAACAAATAGCCTCTAACATGTCAGTGGTTGCCGAAAAGGCACAGGAGCAGTTACGAATAGCAAAAATGACGCTGGAGGGAATAGAAAAGGTACAGCTCGGTGCCAACAGGATAACGGCTACTCTGGCAGATATTGAGGGATTTGTAGAGAATACCGTTAAGCTTACATCGGATGGGGCCGGTTATCTGGAACAATATGATAATATGATCGGTGTAATTTCTGCAAATCTTGAGGAAACCTCGGCTTTTATTAAAACCTTAGCGTCTAATTTATCTGAAATTAATGAGTTCGGAAGCTTAATCATGAACATTACCGGACAGCTCAATCTTTTATCGCTTAATTCCAGAGTAGAAGCCGCTCGGGCCGGGGAGGCCGGAAGAGGATTTACTGTTGTTGCGCAGGAGATGAACAAGTTATCAGATGCTACTAAGAATAGTGTTACACAGATAGAAAAGCTGCTTGTTGATATCATGAAGAATAATGAAAAAGTAAGTGAAAGTATATCACATGTTACGGATAGTTTCAGCTCTGGTAAGGGGATATTTGATATTGCCAAGAAGTCCTTTGACACGATTAATCAGAATGCCAATATTCTAAATACGGATATTAAACAGGTATATCATGAATCTGTTATGATTGGTGAGAGCACAAAAGAAATAAGTGTACAAGGTATTTCACTACATGATAGTTCCAATGAAATATCGAGTATTACACAGGATGTGGCTGCTGTCACAGAGGAGGAACTGGCAGAGAATGAGGAAATTAATACACAGGCTATTTCACTAAAGAAAATGCTATCCAGTATTGAAAATCTCCTTAAAAGATATACCACCTCGGTAGCACCCGTTCATCTGGAAAATCATAAGAAAATAAAATTTATTATGATATGTCCTATAGACAACCCTTTTTGGGTTTCTGTAAGAGAAGGTGCGCTCTATGCACAAACTGAGCTGAAGGGTAAGAATGTAGAGATTGAATTTGTTGATTTTGAAAAGACTGATCGCAACTTTCTTGACCATTTGAAAGAAAAAATTGAAATTGGCTGCAGCGGATTGATTGTACCCGGCATCATTCATGGAATTGAGCAGTGTATTACTATTGCAAATAGGAAGAAAATACCTGTAATGGCTTATAACTGTGATCTGCCGGATAAGGCAAGCCGTCTTTCCTATTTTGGACCTGACTTTTATGCGGAAGGTAGATTAGCAGGAGAACTTATGGCAAAATGTGTGAATGATGAAGGGGAAATACTTATCTTCCAGGGGGATAAATCTACTTCGCTTTATCAGATACGCAGGGATGCGGCAGTGGCAGAAATTATGAAACATAAGAATATAAGGATTATCAGTGAATTGGAGGAAGAGGAGAATAATAATCTGGTATATAAAAAGTTAAAAGAAAAATTATATTATTTACCAAGCCTAAAAGGTATTTTATTCATTGGTAAGGGTGCTGTTGGTGCAGTAAGAGTGATGGAAGAGATGAAGCTGCAAGACAAGATTAAGATATTAAGCTTTGACTATGATGACGAAATTTTGGGACTGATCAAGAGAGGATTGATCCAGAAAGCCTTTGGCCAGGATCCCTTTGGACAAGGTCATGATCCGATCATCTATTTATATAATTATCTGGTGGCTGAGGTGGTACCGGACGAGGTAACGTATACAAGAACGGAGGTAATTGATCATTTTAGTTTAGGTGATTAACCGTGAGACGGATCGAAAATAATAGTACATATTATAAGCTGCTGGAAACCTTTCGAGGTGATTTCAGCAGCTTCAATTTATTGTTTTATAAGAAAATTTTAAGAATTATTATATCCTGTTTTGTTTGACAAAGGAAATATAAAAACATATAATATGTCTTAATTATAGATACATTAGATGCATTATCCTATGAGTTGATAATAGTAAAAGTAACAAATTTAATCGTAATGAAACAAAATAATAAGTATTTGAGTAAATATGCCAAAAGATGTATTGATTAAAACATAAAATAAATATTTATTTAATACTGTTAAGTGAAAAAAGAAAAACGGATAAGAAGGATGTGGTAAGGATGGAAGCCGGCCCCGGTAGTAGTCATAATCGGAGTAGAAATTACAATGTAACAGGGACTAATAAGAACATTGATTATGTTGCGCCGTTTGGTTTGAAATTCCATCTTACGGTCATAATATAAGATATGTTCTCCTATGCTGCCCCTATGCAGTGGGAAAGTTTTCCTCACGGCAGGTTTGTGTTGCCTCCCATATTCATGGGTGTAGGTAGAAAGGAGGGTTTTATGATCGAGATTTATAAAACAATGGAAGGATCATTGCAAAGAATGACCCAAATA
The DNA here is from genome assembly GCA_023418475.1 of Bacillota bacterium. Lineage (GTDB taxonomy): Bacteria > Bacillota > Clostridia > Lachnospirales > Lachnospiraceae > Mobilitalea. The sequence continues at coordinate 33,869 of JAEZZO010000059.1, read as the reverse complement.
TCGGAGGGAAGCTGGATAGCAATGACAAATCCCTCTGCTACAGAATTACTTGAGATTGCAGAAGCAACCGGTATCGAGATTGATCATCTCAGAGCTCCGCTCGATGAAGAAGAACGTGCACGTATTGAAGTGGAGGATAACTATAATTTAATATTAGTAGATATACCTGCTTTGGAAAAAAGAAATGATAAGGATCGTTATGTGACGATACCTCTTGGAATAATCGTAGCGAAGGAGTACCTGATTACTGTCTGCCTGGAAGAAACACCGGTATTAAAATGCTTTGCCGATGGACGGGTAAGAGATTTTTATACATTTAAAAAAACGCGGTTTATTCTTCAAATACTGTATCGTAATGCTTCAACCTTTCTGCAAAATCTGCGAAGCATCGATAGAAAAAGTGAAGATATTGAGCGAAAACTCCATATAGCTACACAGAACAGTGAGCTGATTGAACTATTAGAGCTACAGAAGAGTCTGGTTTATTTTACAACCTCTCTTCGTTCCAATGAAGTAGTGTTTGAGAAAATGTTAAAATTAGATACCATTAAGCATTATCCGGAGGATGAAGATCTTCTGGAAGATCTGATTATAGAGAATAAGCAGGCGATTGAGATGGCGAATATCTATAATGGCATTTTGACAGGAATTATGGGAACTTTTGCATCTATTATTTCCAATAATCAAAATATAGTCATGAAATTCTTAGCAGCTATTACAATAGTGCTTTCCATTCCGACTATGATCGCAAGCTTTTATGGTATGAATTTTAAAGTGATACCCGGAGCGAATAACCCAATCGGTTTTTACATTAGTGTCAGCACAGCGCTGATTATTGCTTCTATCATAGTATTGATTTTTAGAAAAAAGAAGGTCTTTTAGTTGAGTTTGAAAGGTACAGGTGTTTGATATGAAATTTCTGAATAAACTGGAAAGAAAATTCGGACGGTTTGCGATAACAGGTCTCATGAGATATATATCGATACTTTTTTTCATAGGTGTTCTGGTTGGCTCATTTATGCCCCTAGTTTACTTTCATTATCTTAGTCTTGATTTTGCACAAATAGCAAAGGGACAAGTGTGGCGGTTGTTTACATTTATTATACCTGTAAGTTCATTTCGGGGTATCTTATTTTTAGCAATTATGATTTATTTTTACTATATTATTGGTAATGCACTTGAGAATGCATGGGGAGCTTTCCGGTTTAACCTATATGTTTTTTCTGGAATCATCTTTAATATGATAGCCGACTTTATAACCTTTTTAATTGTTGGTCAAAGTAATCCTGTTTCCAGTTTGAATGTTGTCTGCAGCACTTTGTTTTTTGCATATGCGGCAATGTACCCGGATATGCAGTTCTTATTTTATTTTATTATTCCGATTAAGGCAAAATACCTGGCAATGTTTCAGGGCGCGGTTTATATTTTTAATATAATAGGATATATTACAAGCAAACAATTTTACTTGATTATACCGTTAGTAGTTTCTCTTGCTAACTTCTTAATTTTCTTTTTTACCACGAGAAATTATAACCGGATATCACCTGGAGAATATAAGCGCAAAGCAGCATATCGTAAGCAGGTACATGAAGCAAAAAGCCAGGGAAATGTCTCACAGTTTCAAGGACGTAATGTCATCACCCGACATAAGTGCGCGGTATGTGGAAGAACAGAATTGGATAATGAGCAGCTTGAATTTCGTTTTTGTTCAAAATGTGATGGGAATTATGAATATTGTATGGATCATTTATTTACGCATGAACATGTTCATCACTAATAAAATAATACAGGTGGATGTTGAAAAATATTTTGAGCCAATATTTTGGTGGATCCCGGATTATTGATTTATATGGAATAGAATCAGAGGGATTGTAGTTCGAAGGGGCTGTTGCAGTTTAATTAGCTGACAGCCCTTTTATTTCATACGAGGATGTCCTGTGTACAATAGGCACTCAGGAGGATGCTGGCAGAAGATTATACAAAAAAACTGGTTTATTATGTATTTTGCTGTTATAATATAGATGAAAACAGATAAAATGATTAATGGGATGGTAATGATAAATGGATAAAAAGTTAAAAAAAATAGTACAGGATATACAGAACAAACAATTACTGGAGGAGAGCATTCCTTCTCTTTTTAGCCAATTGGCAGATCATTATCAGATACTTGCCAAAGTACGTCTGGCAATGCATTATTTTGCTTTCTATGAATCCTATTATGATGATGAAAATACGTGGAGCAGGGAAGCACTTGATACTATGGCTCAAATAAATAGAGTGATTCGAGATCAGGTTCTTACAAATAGAAGTGGGATTGACCGGGAAACTTCGATTAAAGAAGTTGATGCGATACGTGGAAATATCAGTAATAGAATGAATATGTTAACTGCATATGTGGATATTTTCCAAAATTTTGAGTATGTCTTAAACCGTCAGGAATATCGATATACTGAGGAAGCGGTTACGATTGATGAAGAGCTGATCTCCAGGGACATCTTAAGATATATCTTTGATACAGAGGATAATCTGGTGATTAATGAGAAAATAAAAGAAATGCTTGGTCAATTACCGATACGAATTACGAAACAAAAGTATTTTGATATTATGAAGCGAGGTCTGGAAGCATATCTTGGTGCAGATGGGGCATCTTTCGATACATTTTTGTATATGATTAAAACCTCTGCTATGCTGTATCCGGTAGAGGGCTTGGAAGAGTTGTATCCTGAGCTTTGGAACAAGAAAGAGAAACTTATGGCGCTTAATTATAAAGATATGAGTAAAGAGGAATATGAGAGTGCGGTAAGAGTACTTCAGGCGGCAACAATTAGTCTTGAAACGGAGACTACCGTTTATTATGGACTTGCAGAAATAATTAATGAATTATATGCGATACTACTTTGTACACCCTATGCGGGGATGCAAATTACAGAAAGCACGAAGGCCGAAAAGGCATCCGATACGATCATAGGTTATATTAATGAGATGTTTTTTGCAAATGAAAAATATGATGTTTCCACTGATGTACTTGAACAGTTTACGGATCTTGAGGGAGTACAGGAAACATTATCGGCAGATATCGAATGGATGGAGAATGCATTCTATGATGTTGACAAAGATCACAGATTCCTGGCAGAAGGTCTTATGCTTGACCCGCTTCTGGAGGTTTTAAAACGCACCGGGAATTTACTGTCCAACAGCCTGTTTGTAGAACTGGACCGGAACGATCCGGAAACAGTCGTTACAAAAGATAGAATAGAAAAGGAAATGAAGAGCCTGGAAAAGGAATTGACGGCTTTATTCGGGAAGATCGATAGAATGATAAGCCGTGCGGTGATGGCTAATACAATAAATAAAGTACCGGTATTTTTCGAAAATCATAAAGAAGTAATGGATTATGTAAGGTATAGTTTTGAACACTGTACGGATACTTATGAAAAATATGCCTGTTATGAGATCATTAATGAAATAATTAAGTCATAATTGATTGTATGATAAATGGTAATTTGTGGTATACTAACAACAGATAATAAATTTGTTTTCAAAAGGTAAGGTATCTTATGATTTTATGGACATCGCGCCTGTATGTCGGCGATAAAATAAAAAAGAAAAAGGATAAGGTCGTGGCTTCCATTAATAATAAAGAAGCAACTTTTGGTGTATACTGTATTGCATTTGCCTCTCATCCGGACAACCTGTTTGAGATTATTGATGCGAATGAGTTGCTTTTTCCGCATTATAATAAAGCAGAAATTCGTATCGTTGGACTGGCTAGAGGAAAAGAGGAGGCGTTTGGTCTGGTAGAGCATATGCTGATGGAAGTTTACAAAAAGACCGGCAATTTTGATGTTCGTAATTATTTTACATAAGAAATGAAAGAAAGTTGATCAGAGATTTTCGTGTAACGATTGTATATTATGACGATGAGGGATGAAAAATGCTTCCTATAATCCTATTTATATTTAAATTAATAGGTTTCATATTATTGGTAATATTAGGGCTGCTTTTACTGATCCTTCTGACCGTATTACTGATACCTGTAAGATATCATGTGGCTATCGAACATGGAGATAAATTTCATATGGAGGGCGGTGCGGCATGGCTTTTGCACTTTGTAAATGCCGGATTTTCCTATATTGAAGGAAAACTTCATATAAAAATCAAGATTATGTGGTTTACACTTTTTGATAATTTAAATCCGAAAAAGCAAAAAAGTAAGAAAAACATGAGGCGTCCGAATGGGAAAAAGATCTCGTCCGGAAAAAAGAGGTCTTCAAAAAAAAAGAAGGCGCCGATCATAAAACAGCGGGAGGGTTCAGCCCAAAAAGTGAAACCAACACCAAATATAACAGCTGGCAGCGAGATCAGTAACGAAGGAAAATCTGCCGAAGAAGCGAAACTCAGACTCAAAGAAGCGACGTTTAAGCAGAAAGAAATAATAAGGACTTCAAAGGAGATTAATGAAAAATCAGAACATTATTTCGGAGAGAGTAACAACACAGATGTAACATTTCAATCAACAGGAGAGAATAACGGAGAGGATGAGGGACCAGAAGATACCGTAAAAAAGCAAGAGAAGAAATCGGTTTTTTATAGGATATATTTTAAAATAATTAATCTTAAAGACAGAATTATTGCATTTTTTACAGGATTGAAAGACAAAATAAGAGAGTGGTATGACAATGCTGTAAATATGAAACAAAAAATAAGGCTGCTATCAGATTTTATTAAGAATGAATATAACAAGGAAGGGTTTCAGATTACTTTTAACAGCTTGAAGAAATTAATAAAGCATATTTTACCGACGAAATTAGAATCGAGAATTGAATTTGGGACAGGAGATCCCTGTAGTACAGGGCAGGCATTAGGAGCAATGGGGTTCCTTTATAGCTTTTATGGTGATAAGATAGAGATTGTTCCTGATTTTGTAAATAAGAAATTTGAAGGAAAGCATTATGCGAAAGGGAGGATAAGATTACTTACAATTCTTATAATAGTAATTAGACTTATCCTGGATAAACGATTTAAAACATTAAAGAATAATTTTCAATTATTAAAGGAGGCGTTATAAATGGCAGATAATAATTTTAACTCTACAGTTGAATCATTATTCCGTGGAATGGATAATTTTATTACCACTAAGACAGTGGTAGGTGATGCAGTCAGAGTTGACGAAAATACGATCATATTACCATTAGTCGAGGTCAGCTTTGGAGTAGCTGCCGGTGCATTTTCCGGTGAGAAAAAAAATAATGCAGGAGGCGGTATGGGCGGAAAGATATCACCCAGTTCTGTATTAGTTATTCAAAATGGTATTTCTAAATTAGTAAATATTAAAGATCAGGATAGTGTAACTAAAATTTTAGATATGGTACCGGATTTAATTAATAAGTTTACCGGTAAAGGTACAAAGAAAAAAGATGATATTGATGAGAAAGTAGAAGAGGTAGTAAAAAATCAGACGGAATCTACTTTTCATGAATAAAATTACCATCAAGTAGTACAATCCGGCAAAATTCTGCTTGCAATATAATTCATATTCTGGTAGAATAAATGTGTTTGTGAGGCCTATAGGGTCTTTGTTTAAATGGTAAATTATACCTAAGGAGGTGCTTTTGATGGCTAAATGTGCAATATGTGATAAAGGTGCTCACTTTGGAATCGCTGTGAGTCATTCTCATAGAAGATCTAACAAGATGTGGAAATCCAATGTTAAATCCGTTAAAGTCAAAGTTGACGGTGCAGCAAGAAAAATGTATGTTTGTACTTCCTGTCTTAGATCCGGTAAAGTAGAACGCGCATAAGAAAAAACGATGGGTGTCAGGGGGGATCTTGACACCCGTTTTTTTGATTTATAGGAAAGTTCGTCCTATGAAAGTTAAACCCTTTGAGGGATGCGCATTTTAAGATTTATTATCGCGAGAGTGTGCGGGGCACACTTTTGTTCTTCTTTAAGCTGCCGAAACGCTGGTTTTTGTGAATTGCCTAATTAACAGCATAGCAAGGTATTATGCATAAAAGATAAAACAACTCCTGTAACTTGGCGGTTTATGTATTCACTTTAAGAAGTGGAAAGCATTAGCAGCAAAATAAATTATATCCAAGCAGTAAGCATAAAATAATAATACATATAGCTAATATTCCATTTGTGATGAATAGCATGATAGTCATACCGATGGCAATCCAAAAAAGGATAAAGCCGATCATTCTCTTCATAACTGTCACTTCCGATCATACTTCATAGTAATATATATTATGCAGAAGTTTGCAGGGTTATCACGAAGTAATGATAGAAATATGGGTATACTAGATAGATATGAAATAACTAATCGTAGGAGAATGTGTGAGTTGCTAAGATACAATTCGCACGAAGAAGTTTGAGTCTGTATGAAATGTTAACATTTCAAAGAACAGGCTTTGAAGAAAGGCAGGGTTGTTAATATGAAAGGACACATGAATTCTAAAATTGGTGAGATATTGATTGATAATGACGTATTGGAAAAGTATGCCGGAGCATCCGCTATTGAGTGTTTTGGTGTGGTTGGAATGGCATCGGTTAACATGAAGGATGGATTTGTTAAGCTTTTAAAAGGAGACAGTTTAAGCCATGGTGTCAGTGTTTTAATTGAAGAAAACAAACTTACGATCGACCTGCATATTATCGTTTCCTATGGTGTTAGTATTTCTGCAGTAGCGGATAACCTGATCAGTAATGTAAAATATAATGTTGAAGAATTTTCGGGACTTGAGGTAAAGAAAATCAATATTTATGTTGAGGGTGTCAGAGTGATTGACTGATCCGGAAAGAACGACGTTTAAGGAGGAAGAACCAGTGGTTATAAAGACGATAGATGCTGTGACTCTGAAAAAGATGTTTCTTGCTGGAGCCGCAAGTATAGAATCCCAAAAGGAAATGATTAACGAATTGAATGTATTCCCTGTACCGGATGGAGATACAGGTACTAACATGACGCTTACAATTATGTCGGCTGTAAAAGAAGTGAACAATCTTTCAGATCCTACCATTGAAGAGTTGGCGAAAGCAATATCGGGAGGATCCCTGCGTGGAGCCAGAGGTAATTCTGGAGTAATCCTATCCCAGCTGTTTCGTGGATTTACAAAAGAAATCAAGGATAATAAAGAAATTAATGTCACAATTATGACAAATGCACTGCAAAAGGCAGTGGAGACAGCATACAGAGCGGTTATGAAGCCGAAGGAAGGTACTATATTAACGGTTGCCAGAGGAGGAGCGGAAAAGGCTGCTGAGCTGGTATCTGAGACGGATGATCTGGTGTTTTTCGGTCAAGAAGTAATTGCACATATGGAAACTGTATTAGAGAATACACCAGAGCTTTTGCCTGTACTGAAAGAGGCAGGTGTGGTAGATTCCGGCGGAAAAGGGCTGCTTGAAATCGTTAAGGGCGGTTATGATGCTCTCCTTGGCAAGGAAATATCTTTTAGCAGCGCTGCTTTAACGGAGAAGGTTTCTTCTGGTGCAGGCAAACAGGGTATTTCAACAGAAGATATCAAATTCGGTTATTGTACGGAATTCATCATTATGGTGGAGAAGGAATACAATGCAGGGATTGAAGAAGAGTTTAAAGCATATCTGGAGTCTATTGGTGATTCGCTGGTAGTTGTATCGGATGATGATATTGTAAAAGTCCATGTACATACGAACGATCCCGGCCTTGCAATCCAAAGGGCGTTAACGTATGGATCTCTGACAAAAATGAAGATTGATAATATGCGTGAAGAGCATAATGAAAGAGTTATCAAAGAAGCGGATAAGGCGGCAGCAGAACAGAAGCAGGAAGTGAAAAAGGCGGTTGATAATAAACCGAGAAAAAAAGCCGGTTTTATTGCGGTTTCTATGGGTGAAGGATTGGATGAAATATTTACCGGATTGGGTGTAGATTATATCATAAAGGGTGGTCAGACCATGAATCCCAGTACGGAAGATATGTTGAACGCAATTAGCGAAGTAAATGCGGATAATATCTTTATTCTGCCAAACAACGGAAATATTATTCTGGCAGCAGAACAGGCAAAAGAGCTGACAGAAGATAAAGTAATATATGTAATACCATCTAAGACTGTACCACAGGGAATTACAGCGGTAATTAATTTTATTTATGATAAATCTCCTGATGAAAATGCAGCCAGAATGACAGAAGAGATGAAAAATGTAAGATCCGGTCAGGTAACCTATGCGGTTAGGGATACGAATATAGATGGAAAAGAGATCAAGCAGGGAAATATTATGGGAATTGGCGATAAAACTATTCTGGCAGTAGGTAAGGATATTTCAGAGACTACAATTGAACTGATCAAATGCCTGGCAGAGGAGAATGCAGAATTAATCAGCCTTTATTATGGCGAGGATGTTAACGAGGAAGATGCGAATGCACTAGCGGACAGGGTGACACAATTTTATCCAAACCTCGACGTTGAGGTACATTACGGTGGTCAGCCTATTTATTACTATGTATTATCAGTGGAATAATTAAATATAGCTACAGTTACGGAAGAATATATTATAATAGTGGTTTATAGTTTAGCGAAGACCCCAGTCAGATTCCGTGTTATGCATTCGGGAGTGCTGATCGGATGCATAACACGGAATTTGACTGGGGTCTGACTATAATATGGTAAAGAAAATTATACCACGATTACATAAGACTTAAAACAGTTAGTTTAAAGTGATTGTATGAAAGGATGATATGGGATGGATCAGAAAAGAATACCAAAGCCAGGGGAAATTTATAATCATTTTAAAAACAAGCCATACCAGATTATTACGATAGCAACGAATACGGAAACTCGTGAATTAATGGTGGTTTATCAAGCAATGTATGGTGATTTTAGAACTTATGTCAGACCGCTTTGTATGTTTCTAAGTGAGGTGGATAGGACCAAGTATCCTGATGTAACACAGAAATACCGCTTTGAACGGCAAAAGACGCAGGAGGAACTAGTAGACATACCGCAAAGCTTCCATCCGCAGCGAGAATTTGCAGCGGAAGCTTCAGCTAATGAGGTAAAAACTGAAAATACAGAACAGAGCATGGTCGAAAGAATACTACCAGACGATTCAGAGAAAGAATCAATTAATTCCATCCTTTTAGAATTCCTTGATGCGCAATCTTATACAAAGAAATTGGAGATACTGACCTCTAATGTGAAGCATATGAATGACCGTTTAATCAATGATATGGCAGTATCGCTGGACTGCTCTATTGAGGAAGGAGTGTTGGAAGAAAGAATTCAAGGACTTATTTTCTGTCTGCAGGCAATGCGTAAATTTGAAGACCGAAGATTGCGATAAGATAGGGCATAATATAATAGAGGGCACCTCTTTTTATTACATAGGAAAGTTCGTCCTATGTAATAAAACCCTCCGGGAGGATGCACACTTATGTTCCAGCGATGGATCTTCAACAATAAATACAAGTGGGATTTACGCTCGCTATTTCTCGGGGTAAACAAAACTGCACAGGGACATAACTTTGCTTCCAATAAAAGTACCGAGTCTGCTGTATCCAATTCTTCCAAAATGCAGTGTATCGATTGGCTGCATTACTTTATCGTTATAATCAGAAAAGCCGCCTTCTTTATAAAGATCTATGACTGGAAGACTATATTTTTTGGCGATTTGTAGAACAACAGGATAAGCGTTGGCGACTGCACTTCGATGTACGGGCCTTGCCTTGCCGACATGCGTAGGTGTGCAGAGAATAATCTGCGCTTCAAAATTAGTGCGGTTCATACAATATTCAATGATTTTACAGTAAGCACCGGTATTGGTATCTGCATAATCACGAAATGTGTCACCGTCGGATATTTTCGTATCTGTTTCCACTGTATCCGTAAGTCCTGCATTTGTACCAAGCATGATCAGGATAATATCAGGTGATATGCTTTCAAAGTCAATTGTCATCAATTTGAGTTTCCAATACGCCGAAGCACTATAACCGCATACTCCCTGATTGCTTACCCGACATTTTAATAATTGCTGCATATAAAATGGATAGTTTTCATCTTTTACATAGGCAGTACCTTGTGGTTCGCTGCCGTAGTCACCTTCCGTAAGACTGTCTCCAATACACAAAATACTTATATCAGATAACGATTTTGTTCGTAAGTGCATATATCATTCCTCCTGTGTGTAAAATTATGAATAATAAAAAATGAACATTGAAAACCTTCGGTTTAATGCAATTATTTTACATCAAACCGAAGGTTTATTCAATCTTCTTGTTCAGTTATATACATAGTAACTAGAGATGCGCTAAGGATAAACTTACCAGCGGAAGGAATAACTTCCCTTATGTTTTTTGGCTTTTACTTCAATAATGTAATCACCGGGCTTGTTAAGGGTTACAGTAAAATTACTTGTTTGCAAATCGCTTCCCTGGTAATTATAATTTTCTTTTGCTTTTTCCCCCTTTTCATAGATCAATACGTCAAGGGTTCCCTTTTTTGTAACGATGTCTGAAGTAATCTCTACTGTTTTACCTCCCTCAACCGTGAGTTTGGTCTGCTTGGTTCCGCTGAATTGATAATAGGAGGCAGACATTGCATTTGAAGTGTTATGTTCTGTGCTGCAAATCTCAATATTCCCTGAGCATCCGCCAAGTGTCAGTAAAATGATGATAAAAAAATATATGATTTTCTTCATGGTTATTCCTTTCGGATGGAATTATTATTAGGAACCAGGTTTGGCACCTGAAATCTTTGAACTGCTATAAAGCCATGTCTTAAAAATTCTGCGATGAGCTATTCCAGATTTAATTTTTTCTGGAAGATATAATTTGTTATTAAGTAATACAGGACTCCGGTAATACAGATAAAGAGCATGGCGATCGGATAAATTACATGTGTTATTATATATATGTCATTAATACTTTTCATCGACGCACCAAAAAGTAGTCCTGAAATAAATATTAACATGAGCCAAATCATCTGAAATATAGTTGAAAATGCAATATAGACCGTAAAGGATCCAAGAATTTTATGTCCGCTAAACAGCTGACCAATTGCTATGGATGCATAGATTTGAAGAATGCTGTAAAACGTACCAAACAGCATGGCAATTAACATCTCCACCAAAAAAAGTACACCATCGGGTCCGAATTCTGATCGAAAGGAATTCCTTGCTGCTGTAAGCTGATCCCTTATCATCTGAAACTGCTCCGGAGTTACTAATACTATATAAAGGGAAGCGAGTACCGCAATTGCACTGATAAAGATCCAGAAAACGGATATCAGCAGTTTGGAGTTGATCAGTTGATGAGGCTTTACCGGTAAGGTGAACATCAGATAGCCCTCATCAGTGATCAAATTTTTATAAAAACGATAAATTACAATTACCATACATACTACTATAATTATTATCATAGTAACGATATAGATAAAGGTGGTGAAAGTAGGTATGATGGATAAAATTCCATGGAATAGGGGGAGCTCAAAAATGATTCTATTCAGTATAGTTAAGACAAGCAGTACATACAATAAAGGCAATATTAATCTGGAGCTGGCTTTCATTTCGTGCTTCAACAATTTCACTAACATTTGAATACCTCCCTGAATAATGTATCTACCGATTTATTCTCTCGCAATCTGATATCATCTACACTGGAATGTAATGTAATACGGCCAGCCTTGATAAAAACCACTTCATCCAAAACACGTTCAATATCGGCAATTAAATGTGTTGATATAAGAATTGTTGCATTCTCATTGTAATTTGTAATAATCGTATTTAAAATGTAATCTCTGGCAGCAGGATCAACACCACCGATTGGTTCATCCAGGCAGTATAAGTCAGCATTACGGCTCATAACTAAAATGAGTTGAAGCTTTTCTTTGGTACCTTTTGAAAGATTCTTCATGCGCCGGGTAGGATCAAGATCCAGACGCTTTAACATATCATACGCTTTTTGCTGATCAAAGTCCGAATAGAAATCTTGAAAGAGACGAATTGTTTCTGAAACTCGCATCCATTCCGGCAGATAGGTTCTTTCCGGCAGATAGGATACAATTTTTTTTGTCTGCGGGCCGGGCTTTATCCCATCAATGATTAGATCACCGGAATTTTGTATTAGCAATCCGTTAATCAGTTTAATTAAAGTAGTTTTTCCGCTGCCGTTAGGACCTAGAAGACCGATGATACGACCACGATCCAGGCTTAAATTCACATTATTCAAAGCTGTGATACCTGAAAACATCTTTGTTAATGATCTGCATTCTAAAATAGCGTTCATGTTACACTTCTCCCATCTTATTACAATTTTCTTGATAAAATAGCTTCCTATCTTCTTTACTATCCGGTTTCTGCTTTTATTGTATCAGACAATAGCTTAAGTGCCTCTTCCGGAGAAAAACCAAGCTGATTCATTCCGGCTAAAAATGTCGTGATTAGTTCCTGCGCAGAGGAACCTTTCAGTTTATTGATCATTGTTTCATCCGAGGATATAAATCTTCCGCTGGTTCGGTTCGTATAGATAAGTCCTGTTCTCTCCAATTCCGAGAGTGCTTTTTGCATAGTATTTGGATTTACAGCGGCATCAATGGCCAGGTCCCGGACGGATGGAAGCTTATCACCGGGCTTATAATATCCCGAAATAATACCTGACTGTATTATTTCAATCAGCTGAAGATAAACCGGTCGCTCAGAATTTATTTCCCATTTCATTCCTTCAACTCCTTTTGTACCACTGTACTAAGTGGTTAATACAATAATACAATAAAGCGATAGTAGTGTCAATCAGAATTTCATTATTTTTTTCTTTTTAATTCAAAAGAGATAGATTATAATAGTAGGGATTAAATAACATATTACAGTTCGCACCTTTGCAAAATTTTGTACTTATGGATACAGCTTGTCCAAGATGTGAAGGGTAAGCAGAATGGAGGTGACCTCTTTGGAAGCTGGTGACAGGATTAATGTGATAAAGGGAATCGGGGAGAAGACAGAGAGGTTGTTCTATAAGCTCGGTATTGAGACCGTACAGGATTTACTGGAACATTATCCTAGAGGATATGACGAATATGAGAGACCGGTCCCTATAAGTGCAGTACGGGAGGGAACTCTGCTTGCAATTGAAGCCAGTCTGGTGACATCACCTAAGGTGAAGAAGGTGAAGAATCTTCTGATTGTGAATGTTCAGGTTAAGGATTTTTCTGCAGTGATGCCGCTGACCTGGTTCAATATGCCTTTTCTGCAGAAAACCTTACGGATGGGATATCATTATATTTTCAGAGGAAAGATAATTCGTAAAAACGGTGTGATGATCATGGAACAGCCGGTCATTTATCAGAAAGAAGACTATTATAAACTGCTTAAAATTCTTCAGCCGATCTATCCGCTGACAGAAGGTATTAGCAATGCTGCAATATCGAAGGCCATGAAGCAGGTACTGGCAGAGTTAGCATTTGCCAAGGATTATATTCCTAAAAAAATAGTGAAAGAATTAATGTTGATGGATCGAACGAAGGCATTAAAGGAAGTTCATTTTCCAAAGGATAGGGTAAGTATACAAAAGGCAAGAGAACGACTTGTTTTTGACGAGTTCTTTCTGTATTCTTTGGCGCTTAGAAAGTTAAAAGAGAACAAAGCATTACGACTTTCTAAATACCGTATGCAGGATTGTGTGGAGTGTGAGCAGCTATTATATTCCTTTCCCTATGAGCTTACAAAAGCACAGTTAAAAGTATGGGAGGAGGTTAGGAAAGATTTATGCGGTGAGCATGCAATGAATCGTCTGATACAGGGAGATGTTGGCTGCGGAAAAACAGTTCTTGCTGAGCTGGCACTGCTAATGACTGTTAAAAATGGCTGTCAAGGATGCCTTATGGTTCCAACGGAGGTGCTTGCGAAGCAGCATTACAATTCCCTGACACAGCTGCTGTCAAATTATGGGGTCTCTATCTGTCTGCTGGTTGGTTCCATGACTGCGAAGGAAAAAAGAGAGGCATACCCTCGGATTAAAAATCATGAGGTAGATATTATTATAGGAACGCATGCCCTGATACAGGAAAAAGTAGAATATGGCAGACTTGGTCTGGTTATAACAGATGAACAACACCGATTTGGCGTAAAGCAGAGAGAAACCTTAATGAATAAGGGAGGCAATCCGCATGTTCTTGTTATGAGTGCTACACCAATTCCCAGAACGCTTGCAATTATTTTATACGGAGATCTTGACATATCTATCATTGATGAGCTTCCCGCGAGGCGTTTACCGATTAAAAACTGTGTAGTAGATACGAATTACAGGCCAACGGCATATCGTTTTATTGATCGCCAGATTAAGGAGGGAAGACAGGCATATGTCATTTGTCCCATGGTATTGGAGAGCGAAGAGATTGAGGCAGAAAATGTCATTGAATATACGGAACGGCTAAGAGAGGCCTTGTCGTCTAATATTATAGTGGAGTATCTTCATGGCAAGATGAAACCGAAGGAAAAAAATGAAGTTATGGAGCGTTTTACGAACAGAGAAATTAATGTGCTGGTTTCGACAACAGTGGTAGAGGTTGGTGTGAATGTACCAAATGCCACGGTAATGATGGTTGAGAATGCGGAGCGGTTCGGTCTTGCACAGCTGCATCAGCTAAGAGGCCGGGTTGGACGTGGAACGCATCAATCCTATTGTATTTTTGTCTGTGGCAGTAGCAGCCGTGAAGCGTGGGAACGTTTGGAAATACTGAATAAATCAAACGATGGTTTTTTTATCGCCAGCGAGGATCTGAAGCTTCGAGGAGCAGGTGATATCTTTGGAATCCGGCAGAGTGGAGATATGGACTTTAAACTGGGTGATATTTTTACAGATGCCAGTCTTCTGAAGGCTGCGGCAGAGGCTGTTAAAAGTCTGAAAGATAATGAAATTGAGAAGATATTTGAAGAAGATCAGGAGCTGGAAGAAAGAATTTTATATAAAAATACAGGTACCTTATAAAAAACATGGTAAAATGTTACTTTATCATGTATAATAATAGGAGCGGTTTTTAGAATAAGATTTGATTTTTAACCTTCAAATCTTCAATATTATATAAAAGAAGGATTTCAGATGACAGCCAATGTTTATAATACGAACCAAATCAGAACTAAAGAGGCCAAGTTATCGTTGATTATTCCGGTATATCAGGAAGGCACCCATATAAGAAGTTCGATCAGTGTAATACAGAGTATCCTGTATCGTAATGAAATCAAGCATGAATTTATATTGGTGGATGATGGCTCCGGAGATAATACCTGGCAGGAAATTATGAAACTGGCGGAGATCAATGAAAATATAACTGCATTACGACTAAGCCGAAATTTTGGTAAGGAATCGGCTCTTTGTGCGGGACTGGAATATGCGGATGGTGATATGGTACTAGTGATGGATGCAGATCTGCAGCATCCCCCACAGATCATTCCGGATATGGTGAAGGCCTGGCGTGAGGAAGGTTATGATGTAGTAGAGGGAATAAAAAGCTCCAGGGGTAAAGAAAACCCGATATATAAAGCCGGTGCTAAGTTTTTTTATTATATTATATATAAAACCTCCGATATTAATTTGGGAAAAGCATCCGATTTCAAACTTTTGGATCGGAAAGTGATTGAAGCCTGGAAGGAAATGCCGGAGAGAGCTATATTCTTTCGAGGGATGACCGCTTGGCTGGGATTTGACAGAAAGCAGATTAGCTTTGACGTGGCTGAGCGTGTGAATGGTAAAACGAAATGGTCCTTTCTTCGTCTGGTCCGGCTTGCAATGAATGCCATTACCTCCTATACGTCTGTACCGCTTCATTGTATCACAGTACTTGGTATCTTTTTCTTCTTTGGTGCAATTATTCTGGGACTTCAGACACTGTATATGAAATTTGCGGGGAAAGCAACCAGTGGTTTTACGACCGTGATACTGCTTCAGCTAATCATTGGAAGCTCTATTATGATCAGTCTTGGTATGATAGGTATTTATTTGACAAAAATATATAAGGAAGTAAAAGCGAGACCTCGCTATCTGATTTCAAAATGTGTAAAAGGCAGTGAAATCGTACAGAAAACTGGTCAGACTTTAGAGTAAAGTGGGGAGAAAAAGCGCCTTCCCCAACGAATTAAGATGTCGCCCTGCGGCATTATGATGGATAGAGTAATAGAATTGAATGTCGTAGAATGGTGATATGGAGAAAAATTATGCTTGGACTTTTCTATCTTGTACTATGTTTTGCAGTGGGATGGGTGATTTGTTCTTTTACATTCCCTCAGCTTGGCAAAATGACTGAAAAGGATTATCATAAGAAAAAAATTAAGGTAAGTCCTTATATACTGTTACTTCCAGCTTGGTTTGTAACAGGAACACTGGCAGTCACCTGGCCGGTCTACCTGGTTGCCTATTTATTCGGAAAGACACAGCAGCCATTATTATATGCTGATGCAATCGTTATGACGCTCGCATCTCTGGTTTGTGTACTTGCGCTCGTTATAAAGACCCGCAGTGACCGTTATCCTAAGGATCATTTTCTCTGCAGCAGTAAAAAGACAGTTCGAATGGAACTGATTTTCGTTTCAGCAATTACGGTGCTTGCCAGTATTTTAATGTGGTGTACTTTTTTCATATGGAACGACAAATTGTATGTTGGCGTATCTGTATTCAGTGATTTCTCGCCGCATATAGGGATGATCCGTTCTTTTTCCTATGGAAATAATTTTCCAACAGCTTATCCCCATTTTGCCGGAGAGGACATAAGATATCATTTTATGTTTCAATTTTTAGCCGGTAATCTTGAGTTTTTAGGTATGCGGTTGGACTTTGCATTTAACCTGCCAAGTATAATCAGTTTTATCAGTGCTTTTCTGCTCTTATATCTCATGGCTGTGAAAATCACAGGAAAAATAGGCGGTGGTGTGCTGGCGTGCTTGTTTTTTGCGTTTCGAAGCTCTAAAACATTATTTACTTATCTGGCTAATCTTCCGGCCGGAACCAATCTGTTTCACGCACTTTCTGACAACACTAAATTTATCTCAGACACACCCAATGAAGACTGGGGTCTATGGAATTTAAATGTTTATTGTAACCAGAGACATCTGGCATTTGGACTGGCAGCGATATTTTTAATTTTAATTTTTTTCCTTCCTCATCTATATGAGACCTTTGAGGTCCTTTCTACGAGAAGAGGCATTAACAAAGAGAGCCGGATGCAAAGGTTTTTGGAAATGGTTAACATTATTTTCTTTACAAAAGACGGATGGAAAATGCAAAGTATGAAGAGGGCGGTGTCAGCCGGTATTTTACTTGGAAGCCTTGCATTTTTTCATGGAGCAGCTGAAATTTGCTGTCTGATTATTTTATTTGTTATAGCAATTATGGCGAGAAGAAGACTTGAATTTCTGGTAACCGCAATCATTACATTGTTTTTATCAACTCTGCAGACTCATTTATTCATACGCGGTTCTGCAGTCGCGATGCAATTCCTGTTTGGGTTTATCGCAGAGAATAAAACATTGTTTGGTGCAGCTTCCTATCTGGAGCGTCTGCTTGGAATACTTCCGTTTGTCCTGCTGGCAGCGTTCTGTCTGGAGAAAGGGGTCGGAAGATATCTTATTCTTGCATTTACGGCACCGTTTGTATTTGCTTTTACCGTCTCGCTGACAGTGGACGTTACAGTTAATCATAAATATATTATGATGAGTTGTATTCTGCTTGGTATTTTTGCTGCATCCTTGCTGCTCAAGCTATTTGAAAAAAAGGACATATTACTAAGTATTGTGGGAATTTTTCTGATAGTGGCGCTTACTTCAACCGGAGTTTATGATTTTTTCACGGTTTTGAAGAAAAATACACCATCGTCGGCAATTGTTCTGGACCTGGATGCACCGATTACAAGATGGATTAAAGACCACAGTGATTCAAAGGATATTTTCCTGACCTCCAATTATGCACTCAATCAGGTTGTTTTAGGAGGAGCTATGTTATACGAAGGCTGGCCGTATTTTCCGTGGTCTGCCGGTTATGATACCAATTACCGGACAGATCAGGTGAAATTAATGTATGAGGCACAAACTCCCCAAGAATTAAAATCACTGGCTGATAAAAATAAAATTCGATATATTATAGTGGATCGTGATAACCGGACGAGTGACAGTTATTGGGTCAATGAAGAGAATATCAAAGCTGCTTATCAATGTGTATACACGGAAGGTGAAGGGGAGGAGAAGACTTCTATTTATGACACGAAGAAGCTGCTTAAGTAAAATTAAAATTACGGAAGGATTAGGATACTGCCCTTTGGATAAAATAGGATGATAGAAATGTTTATCTCGACAAAAGCCTGAATAGGTTAGAAAGATGTGTACCCCCATATACATCTGTCAAATAGATTTCAGGCTTATGTCAGCCAAGTCATATAATGTATGTACGCCACAGTGCGGCGGGATGGAGGATAAGATGTATTTCAAATATGTTATTGTCGGAGCGGGATTGGCAGGACTTACTATGGCGGAACGGATCGCGGAGGAGTTGGATGAAAAAGTACTGTTGATTGAAAAGAGAAGTCATATCGGAGGGAATATTTATGACTCTTATAATGAGGATGGTTTATTAATTCATAATTATGGTCCTCATATATTCCACACAAATGATAGAGGGGTATATGAGTATCTTTCTAAATTTACAAAATGGAATGATTTCTGGCATAGAGTTCTTACCTATGTTGACGGAAATCTGATACCCATGCCGATCACTGTTGAAACGATAAACAAATTATACAACTTAAATCTTGACTGTTCACAGGTAGATGATTTCTTAAAAAAACAGGCTGTTGATATTGCGGAGATTAAAACAAGTAAGGATGTAGCACTTAGCAGGGTAGGGATAGATATTTATGAGAAAATATTTGAAACCTATACAAAAAAACAATGGGGGATTGACCCGAGTGAACTTGATACTTCTGTTATCTCCAGAATTCCAATCCGTCTAAACCGTGACACCAGATATTTTAACGATAAATACCAGGGAATGCCATCTCATGGATATACGAAACTATGTGAGAGGATGGCTGCCAATAAAAATATTAAAATTATGCTGAATACAGATTATAAGGAAATAATTGCGCATGTGGATTATGATACTTTGATCTATACTGGAGCGGCAGATGAATATTATAATTACAAATTTGGAAAACTCTCCTATCGTAGTATAGATTTTGTATTTGAGACGTTGGATCTTTCTGAGTATCAGGAAGCACCGGTTGTGAATTATCCGAATGATTATGATTTTACCAGAATTACAGAATATAAGAAGCTTACCGGGCAAAAACACAGTAAAACAACAATTGGAAAAGAGTTTCCTTGCGCTGAAGGAGAACCGTATTATCCATTTCCGACGAAGGAGTGTAAGGCACAGTATGCTCTTTATGAGCAGGAGATGAAGAAGGAGACGAAGGTGATATTTATTGGCCGGCTTGCGGAATATCGTTACTATAATATGGATGCGGTAGTAAGAAGGGCACTAGACACCTTTGAACAGAGGATAAGACAGGCAGTTGAGAAATGATAGTGTTGCTATGACTGTATATGCAGAAAGCATATATTCTTCCGTATCAACGCTCCTTCCGCTTAACTTATGCTTCGGGACTATATTTCCTGTGTATACAATTAATATAATTCTCGTGTTTCGCAATAACCTGAGAAAAATCAGAAAAGGAAGATATTCTAACAGGATACTTCCGGATAATATTAATAAAATATTCATGAAGGATACACAAATTTGTATTATAATGAAAGAATTCTCAGAAACTCTTTCTTATTCTGACTACCTTGAGAGTGATGTAACTAACTTCCAGAAAAGAGTTTCGGTACTGCACAGTGATAACTGATGCGTATGCAAGAGAAAATGGAGGGAATAGCATTGGATAAATTATATATAATTATCCCTGCCTATAATGAGGAATCAAATATTACAGCCGTTATAAAAGACTGGTATCCAATTGTTGAGAAAATAGGAAACGGCAGCAGGCTGGTAATTATTGATGACGGAAGTAAGGATAATACTTATAAAATTATGCAGGAACATGCAAATGGGATGGAAGCATTTGAACCAATAACGAAGCAGAACAGCGGCCATGGAGCTACTGTATTATATGGATATCAATATGCACTAAAAGCAGATGCAGACTATATTTTTCAGACGGATTCCGATGGACAAACCCTTCCGGAGGAATTCTGGCCATTCTGGGAGCTGCGAGAAAGATATGATATGGTGATCGGACACAGGAAGGGAAGACAGGATGGGGTTTCAAGAGTAATTGTAACAAAAACACTGAAATTAGTTTTGCGTATTTGCTTTCATGTAAATATTACGGATGCCAATACACCCTTTCGATTAATGAAGGCTTCTACTCTAAAGAAGCAGATTAAATTAATCCCGGAGAACTTTAACCTGTCAAATGTTATACTATCTGTTATTTATGCTAAGAAGAAGCTTGCTGTGAAATATTTGCCAGTTACCTTCCGTCCGAGACAGGGAGGCGTAAATTCAATAAATATGAAAAAAATAATTCATATTGGCGAAAAGGCCTTCAAAGATTTTAGAGACATTAATAAATGTCTGAAATGATATTTATTTCATGGAGGGGAACAATGCAAAAGAAAATTATTTATGCAGGTATTGCACTTGTCCTGCTGGTATGCGGTAAATTTATGCTGCAAGGAGATTATATTTCGTTTCTGCAATGGTGGGCTACTGTCGCTTATATCGGAATCATTTTTATGCCTTTATCAGCGCTGCTATTTACAAAATTCAATGACAGAGGCTACTTGTTTTCCAAAACAATCGGTATTGCTGTTGTTGGGTACCTGATGTGGCTTTTATCATCGGTTCGTCTTATGAAGTTTACAGCGCAATCTAGTATGATATGTGTTGCTGTGAGTGTAATTCTTAATGCGGTAATCTATTTTTTGTGGACAAGAAAGAAATTAAGTCAGGAAACAATCAATGCAGCAGAAATAAGAAACAATGGGAGTAGATTAAATCACATTCTAGTGGAGGAAATCCTTTTCTTTGCATTATTTTTACTGTTCACTTATATCAGAGGATTTAAACCGGAAGCCTATGGAACAGAGAAATTCATGGATTATGGTTTTATGACCAGCATGATGCGAAGCGATTATATGCCGCCTCAGGATTTCTGGTTTTCCGGAACTAAGCTGAATTATTATTATGTGGGACAGTATCTTGCCACATTCCTTACAAAACTATCCTTTGTTAAGGTTAAATTAGGATATAATCTTGCTCTCATGATGATTGGCGCCTTTGGCTTTCTATTGCCATACTCGTTGGTTTATAATATAACAAAGCATTGTATTGCATCAAAGTCAAAGAATGGGAGAATTATTCCTGCGATCAGTGCAGTTCTTGGAGGGGTAGCGGTATGCCTGGCCGGCAATATGCATTATCCTGTCTATAAATGGTTGGAACCGGCTGTCCGCAAATTTTTTGGTATGGAAGCAGGTAAGGATAATTACTGGTTTCCTGATGCAACCAGATTCATCGGTTATCATCCGGAAACACATGATAAAACAATTCATGAGTTTCCCTGTTATTCGTTTGTACTCGGCGACCTTCATGCGCATGTGATTAATATTATGTTTGTAGTTACAGTTCTTGGCTTACTTTTTGCCTGGATGATTGAACGTAGTGCAAACAAGGACAAGAGCTTTTTACTTCATAAGGAAATATTATGCCCTCAATTTATTATGCTCTCTTTTTTTATTGGACTCTTTCATACAACTAATTTCTGGGACTTTCCAATTTATTTTGTGGTGTCGGGAGCGATTATTCTATTTACGAACCTGCTTGTATATAATTTTAGTAAAAAGGCTTTATTAGTCACTGCACTGACTGGTTTATGGGTGACTTTTTTATCGTTGCTGGTTTGTCTGCCCTTTACTTTAAATTTTGATCAGATCTCTACTACACCCTACTTAACGGTAGCACGGACGCCGCTAAATCAATTGATCATATTATGGGGATTGCCTGTTTTTACAGTCCTGGCCTTTTTATGTTTTATGATTGCGGATTACCGGAGAAAAACGAAGGCAGACCTAACACAAAACGAAGCACGTTCCAGAAATGCACAGGTAAAAGATGTTATTACAAAGGAACAGGAAGAAAAAGATATTTCAGTACAAAATAATATAAATAAAATGGATGAGTTAGGCTTCAATCGGGAAGAGCTTAACGAGAAAGAAGTCAATGGTAACGATTTTGATGAAAGTAACGAAACAGCAAATGAGATAAGGTTAAGTAAAAAAAAGACAGGGAATAAAAAAATACCGGTACTTTTTGGTTTTATGAAAAACTTGACAAATTCTGATCTTTATATTATAACAATAGGATTATGTGCGATCGGATTAGTCTTAATTCCGGAGTTGATTTATATAAAAGACATCTACAGCGGTGATTATAAGAGAGCAAATACAATGTTTAAGCTGACATATCAGGCGTTTATTCTGTTTGGAATTTGCTTTGGATATATTTATATCAGACTGATTCTGTCTCATCAGACAAAACGACAACTAAAAGTGGCTATTACCAGCCTTATATTGTTTATGCTTTCCGTGTGCTATGTCCAGAATGCGGTAAATTCCTGGTATGGAAATATATTTCATAGTAAAGGCTATAAAGGCCTTGATTGTACAACTTTTATGAAAACAAATGCGAATTTTAAGGATGATGTCGGAGCTATCGACTGGCTGAATGAAAATGTAAATGGGGTCGAGGTGGTTCTTGAGGCAAATGGGGATAGCTATACAGATTATGAAAGAGTTTCGGTTATGACCGGACTGCCTACAATTCTAGGATGGCGTACACATGAATGGCTATGGAAATCAGATACGACTGTCTTAGATGAAAGGGCAGCCGATATAGAGACGATTTATACCTCCTCTGATACTGCTAAGGTAAGACATCTGCTGGAGAAGTATCATGTTTCTTATCTATATGCTGGTAAGATGGAGTTGGATAAATTTCCTAAAATGAATAATGAGTTACTTAAGAGTTTAGGTGAAGTAGTCTATACAAGTCCTGCTTCGGCAGAAAAATCTTATGAAACCTACATCGTTAAGATACAGCATAAATTAGGCTGACAGTACCTTCCCAAATAAAAATGGAATGGTTTGGGTACTTAAAATACAGCAGGTGATACAGATTTTAGACTTAAGGAGATTATTATGGAAATGAAAATCAAAAGAATTTATGGATTACGTCTGTTGCTCTTAATACTGGTTTTTTCAGTAGTCACGATAGCGGCGGGAACACACAGGGCATCAGCAGAGGAAATGAAGAAATACCCATACTTGATAAGGATAAATAGAGTATATAATACAATTACAGTATATCAAAAGGATGAAAACGGGGAATATACACAACCGTTGAAGGCAATGCTTTGTTCTGTCGGCAGAGAAGGAAAAACAAAGACAGGTACCTATCAGACGAAAGGGAAATATCGATGGAAGCTTTTGATGGGTGATGTGTGGGGACAGTATTCCACAAGAATAGTAGATGGAATTTTGTTTCATTCCGTATATTATTATGGGAAGATGAATCCGGCAACGCTAGCGACAAATGAATATAACAAGCTGGGAAGTACAGCATCACATGGCTGTGTTAGACTTACGGTAAACGATGCCAAATGGATTTATGATAATTGTGATGTAGGTACTACTGTGGTTATTTATGATGATAGTAAATCACCGGGACCACTGGGAAAGCCAAAAGCAATTAAAATTGCTTCTACGGTTCGTTGGGATCCAACAGATCCGAATACGAGCAATCCATATAGAGGTCATCAACCGGATATAAATGGAGTAAAAGATCTTAAAACAGCATGGAATTCCAAACTTGATTTACGAAAAGGAATTAAGGCAAAATCTTCCATGGGAATAGATATCACCAAAGAGGTTTTGGTACAGGGAAATGTTGATACGAGTAAACCCGGTAAATATAAAGTAGTATATTCTGTTACAGATGCACTTGGTAAAAGTTGTACAAAAACAGCCAGTATATTTGTGGAGAATAACAAGATAAAACCCAAATTCACAGGAATAAATGATAAGGTAATCGGACCTAAAACAGTTGTAAATGAAGATGTTGTTTTGAAGGGTGTGAAAGCAACCTGCCAGAATGTTAAAATAGATAAGAAGGATATTGAAGTTACGATCGAAAAGTTGGATAAAACGAAATATTACATAGTATATACCTCTAGTATTGGAAATGGACCGGAAGCTGTTAAAGCAGTGTATTATCATATTGATCAGGAAGCTCCGGTATTTACCGGTATAACAGATCGTATCTTAGAGGATGGTCAAATACCGGATAATAATTATTTGATGAAAAATGTAACGGTTAGTGATAATTATACCGATACAGATAAAATAATCGTAAATACAATAATAAAAGATAATCCGGATGGTTCCTATCTGGTGACTTATGAAGCATCGGATGAGGTTGGAAATAAGACATCAATACAGGCTACAATGAAACCAGCTAATTCTACAACGGAGCCGACCGCTAGTCCTACCGCGAGCCCGGCAGTAAGTTCTACACCGGCGCCTACGATTGCAACTAGTCCGACTGCAAGTCCCACAGCAAGTCCCACAGCAAGTCCGACTGCAAGCCCCGCAGCAAGTCCGACAGTAAGTCCAACAGTTAGTCCTACCATCACTCCGACATCCAGTCCGACTGCAGGTCCTCTGGAATAAATTTGACACAGGAAAGTACCATGAAATTACTATGATGAGATTAAAAATGGATCATGCAAGAATGAAATACAAAAGATAAACAATTGCTTTATCAATGGTATTCATGGTAATTATTGAAATTGATATGACTTATGAGATCTACAAGAGCTCTTTTCTTGTTATTTCTATTAGATTTACTGGTAACTGTTCATATGAAATTCTAGTATTTGCCGCAAAGGCGGTAGAATGGAGGAAAAAATGAGTAAATATACGGAAATTTCCCCTGAACTCATGGAACTGGCACAATTATGTAAACAGAACGGCGCTATTGATCCGGAATTATACGCAAAATATGATGTGAAACGCGGATTAAGAGATATCAGCGGTAAAGGTGTGCTGACTGGTCTGACAGAAATTTGCGAAATTATTTCGTACACAATTATTGATAATGATTATATTCCTTGTGAAGGAAAGCTTTATTATCGTGGAGTTGATATTGAAGAGTTTATTGAAGGATTTATGAAGGAAAACCGCTTTGGTTTCGAAGAGGTAACTTATCTTTTGTTATTCGGTGAGCTTCCTGCTAAGACACAGCTAAATGACTATGCTGTTCTTTTGGAAAAATATAGAGAGCTGCCGCCAAGTTTTGTACGAGATATCATTATGAAAGCGCCCAGCCAGGATATGATGAACACTTTGGCTAGAAGTGTACTTACGTTATATTCCTATGACGATAAAGCGGATGATATCTCAATACCGAATGTTCTTCGTCAAAGCCTTCAGCTGATAGCAGTATTTCCGCTGTTGTCAGTTTACGGATACCAGGCATATAACCATTATCATCTGGGAAAAAGCCTGGTAATTCACCCGCCCAAGGAGGGCTTATCAACTGCAGAAAACATTCTTTATATGCTAAGACCGGACATGAACTATACGGATCTTGAAGCTAAAATCCTCGATATAGCACTTGTTCTTCATGCAGAGCATGGAGGCGGTAATAATTCTACCTTTACCACGCATGTAGTGACCTCATCAGGAACAGATACCTATTCTGCTGCCGCTGCGTCCCTTGGTTCTTTAAAGGGTCCCAAACACGGAGGAGCTAATATCAAGGTTATGCAGATGTTCGATGATATGAAGGAAAAGATCAGTAACTGGTCAGACGAAGAAGAGGTAGGTGCTTATTTAACTGATTTATTAAATAAGAAAGCCTTTGATCAGTCGGGTCTTATCTATGGAATGGGACATGCTGTATATTCCATATCCGATCCAAGAGCCAATGTATTAAAACGTTATGTTAAGAGCCTGTCAGAAGAAAAAGGCATGATGGATGAATTTAAGCTTTATGAAATGGTAGAGCGCTTGGCACCTGAAATTATTGGAAGAGAGAGAAAAATGTATAAGGGCGTCAGTGCCAACGTGGATTTTTACAGTGGATTTGTATATCATATGTTGGGGCTGCCAAAAGAACTATATACTCCGATTTTTGCTATTGCACGAATTGCAGGCTGGAGTGCGCATCGTTTGGAAGAACTTATCAATGCCGGAAAAATCATACGTCCTGCTTATAAGAGTGTAAAAGTGCCGCGCGGTTATGTACCGATTGATAAAAGAAATCAAAATGAAGAACAAGATTAACTGAAATAAAAAAGCGATAGGATAAGAAAATAAAATTGCAAAATAATATAAATAATAAAGCAATAAAATAATGAAAACAATAAAGCAATAAAATAATGAAAACAATAAAGTAATAAAATAATGAAAACAATAAATTATCTAAAAATAATAAAATAATAAAATAGTAACCCCTATTCAATAAATGTAACCCATTCAATAAAAAAAGAAGGTATTCAAAATTACAAACATGTTATAAAAGTAAGTATCAATACATTAAATTTACAGAACATACCAGTGTATTTTGTTTCTTTTCGCAGATACTATTAGCGTAACATCTTAATAAAGTTAATGTATATTCTTTATTCATTATTTTATTAAGCAGTAAACAACAACACAAACTATTTTGATTATTCAAAATATGAAATGGAGGCGTTTATATGTCAAGAAACAGAGCAGAAATACCGGAAGCAAAAGAAGCGTTAAATAAGTTTAAATACGAAGTAGCAAACGAAATCGGAGTACCTTTAAAACAGGGATACAACGGCGACCTGACATCTAAGCAGAATGGTTCTGTCGGTGGATACATGGTTAAAAAGATGATCGGGGATTATGAAAAAAGAATGGCAGGCAAATAATAAATTGTAAGAGTAATTTTTAACGGTTGCTAATTTTAGCAACCGTTATTCTATTTTCGAGGAAACTATACAAAAACCGGGTTATACTGACATAATTAGAGTAGAAAACGTATCTTTTGTATCAAAATTATTCGAAAAAATCATTGAAATATTAAGTGGGATAGGATACACTTACTATTGAAAAATAATTATTATAAATATAAGATATATGAGGAATAAGTATGAGAGTTATTGCTGGTAAAGCGAGAAGATTACAGCTTAGAACACCAGAAGGCTTTGAGACAAGACCTACTACAGATAAAACAAAAGAGACTTTGTTTAATATTCTTAATCCGTATCTTTCAGATGCGGATTTTCTGGATTTATTTTCCGGAAGCGGAGCTATAGGTATCGAAGCACTTTCAAGAGGTGCCAAATATGCGGCTTTTGTTGAGAATAATAAAGTTGCTTTGGATTGTATTAAATATAATTTAAAAAATACGAGACTGGAGAATGAAGCAGAAGTATTTTTGAAAAGTGCGGAAGAAGCCATTCATTTACTTGAAATAAAAGGTAAGGTATTTGATGTGGTATTTATGGATCCTCCTTATAACCATCAGATGGAGAAGGAGGTTTTACTTGTTCTGCAAAATTCCTCAATTATATATTGTGATACAATTATTGTAATTGAGGCATCTTTAAAAACAGATTTTGAATATCTGGAAGATACAAAATTCCGTATATTCAAGAAAAAAGAGTATAAAACGAATCAACATGTATTTATTGAGATGAAATAAAACATGGATGAGCTTTGGTTCAACATGGAGGTATGAATGAAGATTGGTATATATCCGGGCAGTTTTGACCCAATTACATTAGGACATTTGGATATTATAGTACGTGCCTCTGGATTAGTAGATAAGCTGATCATTGGAGTATTAAAGAACAGTGCGAAAAAACCCTTATTTACAGTAGAAGAAAGAGTTGCCCTGATAAATCAGGCAATCAAAGATAAGACAAGCTTAACGGAAATACAGGTAGATGCATTTGACGGTTTATTAATTGATTTTGCTGCAAAAGAAAATGCATCAATTATTGTAAGAGGTCTCCGCGCGATAACAGATTTTGAATATGAATTGCAGATTGCACAGACAAATCATAAATTAAATCCAAAGATTGATACGGTTTTTTTCACTACCAGTGTGGAATATTCTTATCTTAGCTCCAGCGCGGTGAAAGAAATAGCCAGCTTTGGCGGAGATGTCAGACAATTTGTACCAGAATGTGTCGTACCGTCAATATATGATAAATATAAATCAGTAAGGAGTATTTGATATGGGAGCTAGCAGAATTGAACAACTTATAGAAGATATATATGAATTTGTTGAAAGCTGCAGAATGCAGCCGTTGTCAAGCACTAAAGTAATTGTTCCAAAAGATGAACTATATGATTTGCTGGATGAACTTCGGCTTAGAACACCGGACGAAATAAAACGTTATCAGAAAATTATCGCTAACCGGGATGCAATTATTGCTGACGCAGAAGAGAAAGCAGATGTAATTCTACGCCAGACAAAAGATAAAGCAAAGGATTTATTAAATGAACATGAAATTATGCAGCAGGCATACTATCAGGCAAATGAAATGATTATGCAGGCCTCCGAAGAGGCAGAACGTATGCGAAGAGAAGCAGCGGAAGAATCAGATCAGATCAGAACCGGAGCGTTAGCATATTCTAATGATGTGCTTACTGAGGTAGAACGTGTATTAGCGAGTGCGTATGAGACTGCTGCATCCAAATATGACGGTTTTATTGGAACGCTGAAAGAAAATCTAGAGATTATTAATAATAACAAAAAGGAATTAAACGATCAACTCTATCCTCAGCAGATTACCCAGTCGGATACTGTGCAGGAAGAAAGCTATAAGGATAATGATTTTGACTTCGATGAAAATACATTCTTAAATGAAGTGGAATAATTATCTTATAGACAACATGGAAACATAAATCATTGCAAAGAGGAATGCAAAAGCTGCACTGAATATTTTAATAATTACATAGGCATTAATCGATAGTCTTGTGTTTCCTAATACACTTTTGGTCTGGGCGATACCCGAAATACCTCCAAAAGAAGTAATTACGGAAACCAGGACTATTTTCGTAGCATTATCCAAACTAGTAGTACAGATTTGGCTTATACCGGTAGTTATTTCTAAAATACCCATAATAAATGCTTTGATAAAGCTTGTATCAGGACCTATTTCTTTAATAATCTGAGCCAGAATAGAGAATAATATGATATAGCCGCCAATTCTGGTAACTATTTCAAAGCCATTCATAATGGAATCATCCAGCAGGGAAAAAGAAAAATGACTTGGAGTACTTTTATCAGGACCATAGGCAGAAGAATTATGAACAAAATCATTTTTTTGACGCAGAAAGAGCAGACGGTAGAGAACCGTTCCCAGGATAGAGGCGCCATATATGATAATCAGCAGGATGTATTTTGCAGAAGGAAGCTTTAGCTGAGTGATTGCAATATATCCAAAGATAAACATTGGACTAACAATATTGCAAATTCCTAAAAGAAAGTGACCTTCCTTCAGACTGATTTTATTTTCGGATACCATATCTGCTGTTGCTTTGGCACCAATTGGAATACCTGATAAAAACCCGATAATAATCGGATAACAGCCTTGACTGCTGATACGGAACAGTCTTCCAAAAATCGGATAAAAAACTTTGCTGATTTGTTCTGTAATATTTAAATGTATTAATAAATTGGACAGAATAATGAATGGAAGCAGGCTGGGAAGCACGTTATGAAACCATAACAGAAGTCCTTTACTGGCCCCTTCAAGAGAAGAATCGGGAAATATTAACAGTGCGCATAAAAATAGTAAAATGAGCCCTTTGATAATGGAATTTCGAAAGGTTTTCTTAAATTTCATAAATACTCCTTGAAGACAAGAGCTTCTTTTACTATAATTTATTGGAAGAATGGTAAAAATATTCAAAAATAATAACATAATCCAGATTTTGCGATTTTGACAAAATGTATTAAAAGACAGAAGTTTGCAGTGTACAAAATATTTATGGTAGTAACGGAAAAGGAGAATAATGATGGCACACAAAAAGAGTTTGCAAAAAAGAAGTGAAGTCGACCAAAGAGATACCTGGGCGATTGAGGATTTATATGCTTCAGACGAAGTATGGCATAAGGAATATGAAAAAGTTTCACAAATGCTTTCAGAAGCAGTTCAATATCAGGGAAGACTTTCAAAATCACCGGATATTCTTCTTGGGTTTTTAAAGCTGTCGGATGAAATCAATCAGCTTTTAGAGAGGGTTTATGTGTATGCAAATCAAAAGTATCATGAGGATACGGCAAGTGCAGTATATCAGGACTTGTCAAATCGCGCGAATTCTCTGTCCGTGCAGGTAAGAAGTGCATTATCCTTTGCAACTCCTGAAATATTGACAATTCCAGAGGATATCTTTGTGCAGTTTCTGCATGAGAATGAGGAACTAAAACAATATGATTTTTATCTGAAGGATATCCTGCGGTTAAAACCACATATTCTATCAGGTGAGATGGAGGAGCTGTTGGCTGGTGCAGGCGAGCTGGCTGAGGCATCCGAAAATATATTTTCGATGTTTAATAATGCGGACATAAAATTCCCGGAGATAAAGGATGAAGACGGAGAAACGGTAAGAATTACACATGCCAGATATGGGCAGCTTTTAGAGAGCGGTAACAGGAATGTAAGGAAGGAAGCATTTGAAGGGGTCTATGCCTCCTACAATGGCTTTCGCAACACACTGGCGGCGTCCTTTAGCTCGAATGTCAAGCAGGAGGTATTCTTTGCCAAAGCCAGGAAATATTCAAGTACTCTGGAAAGGGCCTTGGATATGGCTAATATTCCTACTGAGGTTTATACTAATTTAATCGCAGCAGTGCATGAAAAGATAGGGTTAATGCATCGTTATGTAGGTGTACGTAAAAAGCTGCTGGGTCTTGAAGAGCTCCATATGTATGATTTGTATGCTCCGCTGGTAGCGGATGTTAATATGGAGGTTCCGTTTGACGAGGCCAAAAATATAGTTGCGAAGGGACTGGAGCCACTAGGAGAGGATTATCAGAAAATTCTCACAGAAGGCTATAACCATCGCTGGATCGATATCTATGAAAATGAGAATAAACGAAGCGGTGCTTATTCCTGGGGAGCTTATGGCACCCATCCTTACGTTTTATTAAACTATAACGAGACACTTAATAATGTCTTTACTCTTGCGCATGAAATGGGACATGCAATCCACAGTTATCATTCGGATAAAACGCAGCCATATATCTATGCCGGTTATAAGATTTTTGTAGCGGAGGTGGCATCGACCTGCAATGAAGCGCTGTTAATCAATTATATGTTGAAAACAACGGAGGATAAAAAAGAGAAGGCATATTTAATCAATCATTTTCTGGAAAAATTCAAGGGTACACTTTTTCGTCAGACAATGTTTGCAGAATTTGAAATGATAACACATAAGATGGTGGAAGAAGGAAAAAGTCTGACAGCCGATACATTATGTCAGATATATCATGATCTTAATGTGACTTACTTTGGAGAGGATATTACAATTGACCCGGAAATTGATATGGAATGGGCAAGAATTCCTCATTTTTATAATGCTTTTTATGTTTACCAATATGCAACAGGTTACTCAGCTGCCATCGCTCTATCAAGGCGGATATTAAGCGAAGGAGCTCCTGCAGTAGAGGATTATATCCGATTTTTAAGCAGTGGCAGTTCAAACTACCCGATTGAGCTATTAAAAGCAGCTGGCGTGGATATGAGCACTAAAGAACCGGTACATCAGGCATTATCCTTGTTCTCGGAACTTCTTGATCAAATGGAAGAATTAATGAACTAGCAGCTTGTTTCGAAAGAAGAGAAAAACGGATCGGTTTATAGAACAAAAGTGTGCTTCACACAATCTTGCAATCATAAATCAACAATTCACATTTTTTGTTCTGTACCGTAGTTGCGCATCCCCCGGAAGGCATTTTATTTCATAGAACGAGCTTTCCTATAAAATACCGGAAGTGTATGGCCTATTTTAGCCAGCATACATTTCCGGTATCTTGCACTTTCGGTGGAAAAAGCATCCAAAATGTATCCTATGAATATTTCGAACGGTTATATTTTCTGTATTGTCGGGAATATCTGGTAGCGGACAGCATATTCTTCTTATAATCTACTTCAACCCCCGCTTCGGATGCCTGTGACAGCTTTTGGATGACATATTCTAAAAAATTCCGTAGTATCCTCCCCGGTTTCAGGATTTGTATAATAATTTAAGCTAGGATAATACCCTGGCGGTACTCATTTAAGAGAATAGTATGATATTTCTCGCAAATAGCTTGTTGATACAGATGGGAGGCAAAGATATCTTGTGACAGCATACGCATGCCAAGAGAATCCAATTGCTTTGAAGCATTGGATACCTTCGTTATTAATGGCAGTGTACTGCTTTTTTTTATAGTTCTGATTAACTGGGTGGCCTCCTTTTTTATACCCAGAATCCTTGCGTAGAATATATAACCGTTAGAGGAAAATGCATTCATATCTTCCGTTCGAATATTTAATAGAAGATGAATAAGTGCTCTGTTTATTCTTGTGAAAGTCATATTCCTGGTTTTTATCCTGGCGGTAAGCTCGCCCAGATTAACAGAGTAATCGGGCAGGTTCTTCATACGATCAGCCAGATCGGAGGAAATATCCATATATTCTGTTAAAACAGTTTTATCCTCAGCCAGTAATTTATATTTAATAATTTGAGAAAAATCTTCTTCTGTAATCGGATAGGTTTTGCCATACTCCTCAGATAATATCTGATATACGTGTTCTGGTACGCTATGCTGCAGCATTTCAAAATAGTTTGAGGAAATCTTGCTTTGCGTTTGAATTACCCTTCGGATTGACGTGGCGGAGCTGATTGCTTTTTGAACAAGTCGCTTGCCGTCATACAATCCCTCCGCGGATGATAAGCTGCTGCCGGCCGGTTTGGCAGATAAATCCGTATCGTGGTACTGTGCAGCAATTCTTTTTATTGTAACAGGAATAATGGGTGAGCTGATACTGTTAAGAGCCTTCATATATTCTATAGCAAGAATATTATTTGGTTGAGTGATTACTTCAGAAATTGCCTGGGAATCCACAGAAGGCAAAGTTTGGGCTAATCGCTTTAAGGCATTCGCTCTGGCAGCAGGATAGGTATAACCACCCCGCAGAAAGCCTTGCAGATCTTCGGAAAAAGAAACCGGCGCGTTCTTTAATATCTGGACAGTATCCTGCAACAGGCTGATCTCACCGGATTCACTGCCAAAGCACAAGTAGTCTGTAATCCCTAATTTGTCCAGCAGACTAACAGCACCGAGAGCAAAAAATTCAGCGCTTCCCGTAGCATAACAAACAGGAAGTTCTAAAACAAGATCAGCTCCTCCCTGCAAGGCCATTCGGGTTCGTTTGTATTTATCAATGACAGCAGGGGTTCCCCTCTGAACAAAATCGCCGCTCATAACAACGATCGCATAATCTGCTCCGGTTAGCCGCTTTGCTTCTTCTATATGATATTGATGTCCGTTATGAAATGGATTATATTCGGTAATCAGACCAACAGTCTTCATGATATTCTAAATCTCCTTGCGCTTTTTACTCTGTATTCTTCTACAAGATTATTTAAATCATAACATTGAACCAGAATTGCGTCAATTACGCGATCTCTTGAGTTTCCGTAGTTTTATCCACAGTACCCTTGTTTCATCGGTATTGTAATAAACAACTTTAAGAAATTACCAAAAATATAAGGAATCCTCATCCTTTTTGTAGTAGAATAATGGTGTCGAGTC
>JAEZZO010000050.1 GCA_023418475.1 Bacillota bacterium | reverse complement strand
GATGATTTCAGAGTCCGTTGTAAGGTCAGCTCCACCGTTGTAGAAAATATGGCTAGTATGGGACTTTTCGGTGATTTACCGTTGTCCAATCAGATGTCATTAATGGATTTTTTATCTTGAGTAAGGAAAAGTGACTATATATTGACAGAAGAAGGGTTTTAATCATGCAAAGAAGACAAATAAAAACGATTAAACTACTTGTGATTTCGGTGCTTGTAATCTTGTTAATCTCTAACCATTGTACAGCCAGTACTACCCCAAAAACAATCGGGTTTAAGAACAAAGCTTATAAAATAATAGAAGTCGATGGCGGTAATATGTCAGGAACCAGGGAAGCAAATGCTGCAGTGGATATTGGTTATGGCAGCAGAGTTTATTGGGGTCTGACAAATAAATACGGACAGCTGGTGTATGTGATAGCTGATAAGGTCATATTACAGAATGATGTTACCGAACCGGTAAACTCAAATGGCAGGTATTATGATAAGGAAGCAGACGTCCCTGGAACAGAACAACGGAATTTGGATAAAGGACATGTAATAGCTGATTCTCTTGGTGGTGTATCCAATGCATATAACATAACACCCCAGAATAGTACCTTAAACAGGCATGGAGATCAGGCCTATATGGAAAAAGTAATTCGTGATGCAGGAGGATGTTCAAATTTTATAGCAGCTATAACATATCCGGATACGAAAACACAGATACCCAGTCATTATCATTTTAGTTATATCCTGAAAGGTAAAAAAATTATAGAAGATTTTGATAATGTAAATCCAGATAAGGTGAATGCAAGATTAAAAAATAGTAAACCAACACCGAAGCCAACCTCAAAACCTAATAAATCGGATTCATATAAAGAGCACGCTATTAATAAGGTTGATACAAATCATAATGGTAAAGTGACGATAGCAGAAGCGAAAGCTGCCGGATACAGAATGCCGATCACAAAAGATCATTGGCTGTATCAATATATGGATGACAGAGATGGCGATGGACTTGTTGGAGAATAGTTTATAGTAACTGTAAAATCATTTTATGTTATTTTTTAAATACAACGAAGGGAGAAATAAATGAAAAAAATTAAGATTTTCATTATGATTTTAGTAATAGCTTTATCTTATGCATTATCAAGCAATCATCCGGTATATAAGAAAATGGGAGTAGCACAGGCAGCTACTGCTAAATCAATAGAATCAAAGATCACGATAAAGGTGGGAGAAAAATACCAGCTTACATCTCAAGGCAATAAATCAAAGGTGAATTGGATGAGCGGAAATAAATTTATAGCAATAGTATCATCCAATGGTGTTGTTACGGGGGTGAATCCGGGTTCAACATATATCCAAGTGAAA
This sequence comes from Bacillota bacterium, assembly GCA_023418475.1. GTDB lineage: Bacteria > Bacillota > Clostridia > Lachnospirales > Lachnospiraceae > Mobilitalea. Next base: position 99,472 of record JAEZZO010000050.1, on the reverse strand, counting down.
ATCGATCATAGAACATATCGTTGTACGGTTACAGTGTTAAATCCGACACTGGAAAAAAGCAACTTTAGAGTCGGGATAGGAGAAAATATTAAAATAACAGTAAAAAATATTCCATTGGGGATTGATCAGAAAAACATCAAATATAAATCGCTAAATGAAAATATTGCAGTTGTAAATACGGAAGGCATGGTAACAACAGTATCAGGAGGTTTTACCAATATAGAAGTAACCTTTGGAGCGTATATTCTTCGTTGTGAGGTTTGGGTTTCTTTTACGGATAAAAACAGAGAAAATTTTATTCGTAATTTAGCAATTGAATATGGACAGTCAAAGAATGAGATTCTCTGCCTGATGAATAATAAAAGCAATATGGATATCATAAGCAGTTGTTATTTAGAATATTATGATTCTCAAAACAAGGTGATTTCAGTATCGCAGGAAAAGAATATTAGCTTGTTTCAGCAGGATGAGAGTTTATTAACGTTTGATATCCCTGCAAAAGAATATAAATACTATAAATTAGTTGTTAATAAAATGAATCATTACAATCAAGAGATGAATCAAAAAGATAAAATAACAGTAAAAATGACAGATCAATACGATGTTTCCTATGAATATCCTGATTGGAACCGGGATATTGTATTGGTTTCTGATACGATCCATGTCTTTGATGTCCTTGTGAAAAATGAAAGCGGTAAAAGAGTACGTTTTAATGCTGTTATTCTATATTATAAGAACAACAAATTGGTTGATTATAAAAGGATACAGAATTATTCTGAACTGGATATCGGAGAAACATTGGTAGAAAAGCCTGAGATACGAGAATATTGTAATGGTCGTACTATAGCAGCCGATAAAAAAATTGTTATTCCGGAGTATGATGCATGTCGAATTATATATACAGCGAAAACCAACAGGTATTAAAGAATGCTTTTGGAATTATTTCGGTTGAATAGGAAGCTCCAAATAAATCATTTCGTAATATTACGATAAAATAAAAACGCTCAAGCATTGATATTATCAATGCTTGAGCGTTTTTAAGCAGCTCGTAGGGGAATCGAACCCCTGTTTTCGCCGTGAGAGGGCGACGTCTTGACCCCTTGACCAACGAGCCTTAAGAACAATATTTATAATATACTATCCAGAGAAAAAAAGCAAGCCTTTTTTTATATTTTTTTTGAATTGTTTTATCAATTAAAACATTTTGAAGTTTTTGCCCTTAATGCGGACGGTTAACCACCTGGATTTTTGATGCAATAAACTGACATAATATGAGTAATACGAAAAGATTAGGTATCAGTAAATAAGAAGTTGTAATTACTTGGAATATGATGTAAAATGGTAAATACTAGGGAAATAAGAAATACGAAAGGAAATTACAGCATGAAGAAAATCACAATCATATTCTTATGTACTTTTGTTATTCTATTAATTGCACCGAACTCTGCTCAAGCGGATGTAGGACCGAAACCATCCATTGTAATTAATTTTTATGGATTGGAGGGGCAATCATATTATGCAACACTTCTGTCCAGTGAAAAATCTACCGGCCCTTTCTCAGCGCTGAATGACAGCAGTCATAAACGTATTCGATATCAAAGCGGTGATAAAGATTATGATATTTTTTTGAAATTTGCAAAGTATCAGGAGAGTGATGATTTTTATTTCCTGCAATATTTTAAAAATTGTACACAAACAAACCAATTCAGTTGGACATATTATCCACCCCAGACTTTTAAAATACTTCTATATTTCCCTGATACGGATAGCTTTATGATAAGTGCTAACCAGTACGAGAGATATGCCTTTGACAGCTATTACAATGCCAAGGTTTCTTCCGTAGGTCTTACTGCAGTAAAATCCTATGATTATACGAATGAGATGTTCTCCTTAATGGTACGCATTATACTTACAATTTCAGCAGAGCTTGGTATTGCGATACTGTTTGGATTTCGAGAAGGAAAGCAGCTTCGATTCATTATGTGGGTTAATGTCATTACACAGATACTTCTTAATACGGCATTGAATATTATTAATTATCGATTAGGTGCATTGGCATTTATTATATTCTATATTCTTCTAGAAGTTATGGTTTTTATGATAGAAGCCGTTCTCTATACATGGTTCATGAAAAAATACAGCATGAAAAAGGTTCCGGCGTGGAAGCCCGGGATATATGCATTGACAGCTAATATGATTTCCTTTGTCCTTGGATTTGCACTGGCTTATATAATACCAGGCATATTTTAGGAAAAGAGTTCATAAGTCAAATATTTTTATAGTCAAAATATCTAAAATTTAAATCGGAATAATGTTAATAAATATTAAAAAAAGGGGTTGTCATTTTTTGTATGTTATTATATAATAAGGGAGGTATTAACGGATTAAATAGAGTTGCTTAAAATACTTAGACCTGATAAGTAATTCGTTGCAGTAATCTTTTCAAAGTAATCGAAATAGGTGAGTGCATATGGTTGATGTATTATTTGAAACAGAACAGATACTGGAGATGAAGAAGAGAGAATTCCTTGGTGATACACAGGGCAGACTCAGAGAGCTGCTTGAACGAGTTTGGATTGATAAATTCAAATGGGGGAAGTCTTTTACAAGCTGTAAATTAGGCATTTATGATGATTTACAGGAGCAACTTGAAAATTTGGGATTTTATGTTTTTCATGAGATGCATTATGGAGAAATGATGTTCTGTATGACCTGGAAATAATAGGAGTAACTACAATAAATTACATAAAACAGATAAAGGCAAACCTATTGAAAGATGGGGACGCAAAGCCATGAGTCTAAGGCACTAGTTGCTATGATTGTCAGGTTGCCGACTTTATAAACTATATTAATATGTTTAAGAGTAGACAACCAAGTGTGTCTATTTTTTTTGTTTATAGGAAGGTTCGTCCTATGAAATAAAACCCTCCGGGAGATGCATAGCTTTGCGTGAGGAACAAAAGCGGTGCGTATTAGATTTGTTACTATGAGAGTCTATGAAGCATATTTTGTTCTTTTACAAAAGTTGAAACCTGATTATGACTTGAACATTTACGGAGGACACATTGAAACGGATTAAGACTGCTAAATGTATTTCAGGAGAAATTATTGCGGAAGATATCTATAATGATAAGGGAATAATTCTGGTCTCGAAAGATACTGTTATTAATAATTATATTAAACATAAGTTGATTGATTTTGGAATTGGCCAGATTAAAGTTTATGATGAGGAAGAAAACTCAATTGAGTTTTTGAAATTTAATAAACAGTATAAAGATTGTTTGCTATTGGTAAAAGGATTATTAAACGATATATCAACGGGAAATTACCATAACATAGATAGAGTTGCTAATTATATAACGAATATAGTTTATAAGAATATATGCAATTGCGAATATATGATACAGTGTCTTCAAAAGATTCGCAGTAACGATGAATATACATATACACATTGCATCAATACTGCTTTTTATTCTATGTTGCTTGGATGTTGGTGTAAGATGTCTAAGGATGAGATAGTAGAATTAGTATCCAGTGCTTTACTACACGATATCGGTAAAACAAAAATCCCTCCTGAGATATTAAATAAAAAGGGAAAACTCGATTCTTATGAATTTGAGATAATGAAGAGCCACTCATTAGAAGGGTATAAAATAGTAGAGAATATACCTGATTTTAGCAGTGATATGAAAAAAGCTATTCTTCTTCATCATGAGAGAATGGATGGTTCGGGATATCCGGTCGGTTTGAAAGGAAATTCGATTAATCTGTATGCAAGAATTATCTCTATAGCCGATGTATATGATGCAATGACGCAAGATCGGATATATAAAGAAAAAGTTTCACCATTTGAAACTTTTGAAATGTTTATGACTGAAGGAATAAGGCAGTTTGATTACCGTTTATTATATAAATTTATGAAGCATATTGCTCCATTCTATATTGGTACGAATGTAGAGCTGAATAACGGAGAGATTGGAGAAATTGTATATATACCTCCTCAGGATATAGTTTATCCCATATTATTTGTCAATTCGGAATATATAGACTTATCGAAGAAGACAGACATCAGAGTTTTAAAGGTAGTATAAGGTAAGTCGTTATACATCCTGCAGGCTCATAAAATTGATATTCTCAATTATTTGTTTTTATACTCACTTTATATTACGCTAAAAGCCACTTTTTAAGTGGCTTTTAGTGTTTCGGAAATAAATCAATTAATTTTGAATTTACAAACTGCGTTATATCCATTATAATTATCGAATACTATATTTTTATGACATTTCTATTGTAAGATAGACAAAAGCTTGATGTAGGTTATGTAGATAGATTTTAGGCTTTTGCCGGGCTGATCATAGAATAAAAAGCTTACACAGGGAGGATTCATGGCATCTTTAGATATAATGATATCGGTAATCGACGGCCAGGGCGGAGGAATTGGCAAAAGTGTAATTGCTAAGTTAAGAAAGCTGATCGAAAAAAATTCTGGTATAACGATATGCGCCCTTGGTACAAACTCAACAGCCACCAATAATATGATTAGAGCGGGAGCTGATCTTGGAGCTACCGGTGAAAATGCGATTGTTCATACAGTGCAAAAATCTGAGATAATACTCGGACCTATAGCGATTATTGCTGCAAATTCTATGCTGGGCGAACTTACACCGGTGATGGCTGAAGCAGTCAGTACCTGTTCTGCTCTAAAAATATTGATACCTCTTAACCGCTGTAACATTATGATTGCTGCTGAGCTTGGCAATACTACGGAAGGTTATATAGATAACAGTGTCAGAATGGTTATGAATTATTTGAAAGAAAGAACAAAGCAGTAGCGTTATATAATAATTACATCCGTTTGTTAAATGAGCTATCAGAAGGTAGCAGACGGTAGGATAATGTCTGCTTTCGCATTATTATCCTTAAGCATCTGAGAACAAAGGGATACGATATAAATATTGAATAAGCGTTTATCATTCATCAAATTGCATATGGAATTGATCAGATAGTAATCATGAAGATTATGGCAGTTGAGAACAAATGCCGGTGTTTTCATGTTTTTTTAAATTAGGGATCTTTTGCTGATCCTAATCGTATAAGAATGGGATTAATGTGAAAAATAAAAAAGATTATTTAATGTATTATAATAGGAAGGGTAGGTTTTTTTTATGGATATACATAATTTATTGGAACAGGTAAAGAGGGATGAGCTCAGTATTGAAAAAGCAGAAGAATTGCTGAAAAAATTACCATATGAGGATTTGGGATACGCAAAGCTGGATCATCACCGCGAGCTGCGTTCAGGATTTGGTGAAGTAATATTTTGTGAAGGAAAATCAATCACTCATCTAAAAAAAATATATCAGAATTTTTATGAGAGAGATACAAATGTACTGGGTACCAGAGCAACTAAGGAACAGTTTGAGAGTGTAAGGGAGCTATTGCCAATGGCGGAATATGATCCTGCATCCAGAATTTTGAAGATACAGACCAAAGTGATACCGAAAATAGGCTGCATTGCTGTATGCACAGGAGGAACCGCAGATATTCCGGTTGCGGAAGAGGCAGCACAGACAGCAGAATTCTTTGGCAGCAATGTGATACGTATCTATGATGTCGGCGTAGCGGGTATTCACCGTTTACTTTCAAAGCTGGAGGATATTCGTAAGGCAAACTGTATTATCGCTGTCGCGGGCATGGAGGGGGCTTTGGGAAGTGTTGTTGCAGGGTTGGTAGATAAACCGGTGATAGCCGTTCCAACCTCTGTGGGTTATGGTACAAGTTTTCACGGAGTTTCTGCGCTGCTTACGATGCTAAATTCCTGTGCAGAAGGATTAGCTGTTGTTAACATTGATAATGGCTTCGGGGCGGGATATATTAGTACGCAGATCAATCGTATGGCAAATCATTCGTAAAATGATTTACCATACAACAATCAGCAGTAATAGTATATATTTTACTTGGATTTAGCGTGGCCTTATGACGGGATAGAGAATATTATGAATTCTTTAACTTAATATCCATGCTCCCGGAACGAAAACCTTCAAGATCGAGTGTAATGTATAGAAATCCAAGTTCTTTTAACTTATTGATTATCTGGTCTTTGTATTTCAAAAGACATCCAAACTCTTTTGAATCAATCTCGATACGTATAATATCCTGATGTAGTCTAAGCCGAACATTATAAAAACCCAAGTTTTTCAGATATTGCTCTCCCATGTCAAGGCGGCTTAATAATTCAAAATTAAAAGGAGTATCATAAGGAAGTCTGGTAGCAAGGCAGGGAGCAGAGGGTCTATTGGAAGAGGGTATGAAAAGCTCTGCTGCCAGGGATCTGATCTGCTCTTTTGTTATCTTAAGCTCCAGTAAGGGACTATGAATACCCAATTCTGACAGGGCTTTCATACCCGGACGATATGCCTGCAGATCATCATAATTTGTTCCATCTACAAGATAGGAATAACCTTCCTTTTTAGCATAATCAATCAGAGTGTGAAATAACAGCTTTTTGCAACGATAACAGCGATCAATCGGATTATTCATTATTTCCGGATCAGTAAATTCATCGATGAGAATTGTCTTATGAACAGCACCAAATTCCAGTGCTGTTTTTCTTGCTTCCAAAAGATCACCGTGAGGATGAAGTTTGGTTTCAAAGGTTACTGCCAGTACAGGGCGGTTCGCTTGTAATCCTATATCACATGCTGTTTTAAGCAGCAAACTACTGTCCACTCCGCCAGAAAAGGCTACTACAATACCCTCTAACACATGTTCTTTAAAAATGCGTGACAGATCCGCCAGATTTGCAGCATTACTTCTTTTATCAATTATACTCTCTTGCATTCGGTTTCTCCTATGAATAAGATTTATTTCTGATAAGCATTCTGAACTTCATGATACATGGTATGGTAATCCAGACCGGTTTTATCGCATAATAGCTTAATACTTTCATATTCCGGGTATGCATAGGTTTGATCCTTATAGGTGCATACCTTTACGATAGCATCACCATAAGCAGTTGTAACGGTTTCCTGTACTCTGGACAGTATACTTCTTATGGATTGAGACTTTCTGATTCCAATTGTAGTGGTATGGGTGAAGATGATACCTTCCAGCTTTGAGACATCCTCTTCTTTACAGATAACACCAAGTAAATAGGCTGGACGGTTTTTTTTCATATAAATCGGCGTATAATATACATCCTTTGCTCCATTTTGCAGCAAAAGCTCCATTGCATAAGATAAGGCTTCACCACTGCAGTCATCAAGATTGGCTTCAAGAACCCAGACCTTATCGGAACAGGGTGGAGTAGCATTAATGTCTTCAATCAGCATCGCACGTAATATTCCGCTTGAGCCCGGATTACTTCTTTTACCTGCACCAAGACCAATTTTTAGGATTTTCATTTCGTTGGGCAGTTCATCATCTGTTTTTATTGCTGCCACGATTGCAGCACCTGTGGGCGTTACCAGTTCTCCCTTTATACCGGTAATATGAAGCGGAAGCTGATATGCAGCCGATATATTTACTACAGCAGGAGCGGGAATCGGAATCATACCATGCTGACATTCGATCGTTCCGGTTCCTTCATAAAGCTCGGATACAATAACCTTTTTAATATTCAGATTATCAAGACAAATTGCTGCTGCCACAATATCTACAATTGAATCAACAGCACCAACCTCATGAAAATGAACTTCTTCTATAGGCTTTGCATGTGCCTTGGATTCTGCAACAGCAATAATATGAAAGATTCTCTTTGCTATGATTTTTGCATTTTCTGTTATATCGGAGGCTTCAATAATATGATTGATTTCACTTAAATTTCTATGCTCATGATGGCCGAGTATAAGATGCACTGAATTATTAAGCACTGGCATGGAGGAAGCAATTGTTGCATCTATAGAATGCAGATGGGAATGTTCCTGTGCATGGGAGTGTTCATGCTCATGGGAATACGCATGGTCGTGAGGATGTTCGTGGTCATCAGAATGACCCATCTCATAAGCAGGAGTATTTTCTAATATCACGTTAAAATCGCAGGCATTGATACTGCTTTTGTTTCTGCGGCCAATTTCTATTTTATACCCATTAACCTTCAAACTTTTTAAACCCTTCAGCAAAATGTTCTGATCTGCTCCTAAATCAAGCAGTGCCGCAACTGTCATATCTCCGCTGATACCGGAGTAGCATTCCAAATATAAACTGTTCTCTTTCATATTTTTCCTCATTTCTGTGCCACCTAATGTCTCATGTTTGAGACATGGTTAATGTTAGTTAATAAGCTATGAAAATGCTATTATGTAAAATATAATTATAGCATACGATAATAAAAATCCCAATAGAATTTAATCTTAAATTCTATTGGGATTTCTATACAAAGTGAGTACGAAGATCTACTTACTTATTCATCAACACATCCGAGCATTCCGGATGTTGATCAAACCATTTTACAGCATAACTACAGGTAAGCTTTGCTTTCAGATTGTTTTCCCTTAGCTGGCTGACGGTTTCTTCCATGAGTTTTCCGGCGATACCCTGACCGCGCAGGGAATCATCAACAAATGTATGGTCTATATTTACCATATTATCCTGTACCTTCGGAAAAGTGACTACCGCTGTCATATGATGATTATCATCATTAAGATAAATTTTGTTTGTTTCGTGAATAAAATTCATTAAAAGCTTCCTATCCCTTCGTTATACTAAACAACTAATAATATTAATATAGCATACAAAGCTATAAATTGGAAAGTAATTTCTTTGTATTACTCAGACAGGTCAATTACACTGACCGGACATCCATCCCGGGCTTCTTCGGCCTGTTTTAAATTTTTTTCAGGGATTTCGTCTTTGATTGCCTGAGACACATCATTTTCATTATAGCTGAAAACCTCAGGACATACGTCAATACATAAACCGCAGCTGATACAGCCATCTTGATCAACCGATGCTTTCATAGTTGTTCTCCTTTCGATTATCCTAACCCAAAATAAGTGAAACTAGATATATTATGCTATATTCAAAGCTTATTTATTCGCTAATATCGGCTTCTTTTATAGTAGAATCTTTCTTTTGAACTTTATCATGGTAAATAATGTTACAGAGTACAGTCGCTGTACAGGGAAATACAATGAAAGATCATTATTTTTCACAGCAATAGAATTTGACAAGCCTGTGAAGTGTAATGAAAGAACGAATTAATAGGCTGAATTATTAGTCTGATCTTCATTTCATGAAATTAATGTGCTATACTGATGGAATGTCAAACCAAAAGATATAAAACGTTCGACAGTCAGAAGATCATGAAGCTGAATTTAGTATTAGCTGCGTAGGTTTTGGACTATTATCGAATGATTTATTCTATAGTATAAATTAAGTAAATAATGTGAAATATCAGGAGGATTATTATGATAGAGAAAGAATTCTGGAAACCTGGTAATATGCTTTACCCAATTCCAGCGGTTATGGTCAGCTGCGGTACCATCGGTGTTAATCCCAATATTATTACCATTGCATGGGCGGGAACAATCTGCAGCAATCCGGCTATGGTTTCCATATCGGTCCGAAAGGAACGATATTCCTATCATCTGATGAAAGACAGCAGAGAATTTGTGATTAACCTTGTCACAAAAGAGCTGGTCAGAAAAGCAGATTATTGTGGAGTAAAATCCGGTAGGGACGTAGATAAGTTCGAGAAAATGAAGCTGACGCAGTTGAAAGGAAAACAGGTTTTAGCTCCTTTGATCGGTGAAAGCCCGGTAAATATTGAATGTATAGTAAAGGATATTTTGCCGCTTGGTTCTCATGACATGTTTTTGGCTGAGGTGGTAAATGTTGCAGTGGATAAGAAGCTTATCGATAAAAATGGCTGCTTCCATTTAAATCAATCGGGACTGATCGTGTATTCCCATGGAGAATACTATGGATTAGGAGAATTGCTGGGCAAATTTGGATATTCTGTCAGGAAAAAGTAATCATGATAGCTTTGTAAGTGGTATCCTGCGTAAAAATCACTTGATAAAACATCTGCTGTTTAGACTGCTGTTAAGCTGTCAATTAACGCGTTTCACATAGTCTTGCTGTTAAATAACAAGCAGTGAAATCAAGTGATTTTTTACACGGTGATGTATTACGTAGTAACAGATACAGATTGAAAATAATCCATCAAATTTACAGGTCCTTCTAAAACTTCACGGGCGACATACAGGGTACGGTCCGGCTTTGTCAGTACAGCCCATTTTACTAATGAAATTGTCCCGTTCCGTATTTCAATCGCAGTAATACATCTGGGATGTACACAGCTTCCATCATTGAAATAAAGTGGTTCGCCGACTTTTGGAAATACAGGTCTGTGAGTATGTCCACAGATCAATAAATGTTGATTTTTTACGGACCAGTCAGTTAAATGTTTTTCTATTGAGTTTTTTACTCTGTTATTTTTAGCTGCACTGGTCGGATCCTTTACTCCTAATAGTTCAAGTGGTCTCCACAGATAACGAACCAGAAACCGGGATAACCGCCAGAGATTATCATTTAGAAAATCAGCCTGATGCCCGTGTGTTAGAAATAATTTATGATTTGTATATCTGTATTGCAAAATGAGACCTTCGGTTATGTTGATTCCGGGGAAGAGGGCAGTTTCCTGATGAATACTATCACAATAGAAAGAATGACAGTTGGTCTGGGCGAATTTGGGATCTCCCTTTATGATATCATGATTTCCGTATAACATAAATAATCTGTGATCCTTATAAAATAATGACATCAGCCAGAAAGCATCGCTGTGGATATTGATGATATCAGAGATACTCCTGTTTTCCCATAACTCATCGCCGTCACCCAGCTCTATATACGTATAGCCATTATCATAGTAGTGTTTCAGTGCTGCAAAGAAAACATTCTGATTATTGGAAAAATTATCTCCCCAGCTGCCATTTCCCCTGTGACAATCACTCATTATTACGATGCGGGAATAATCATCAAAAATAACTGCCTTTGAAGCTGCATAAACTTTGGATAGACGTGTTGAAGCTGACAAATGTCTCTCCCCCTTCAGATTAATCAGTTTTTATTATCCAGATGTCCGCGTATGCTGCCATATGCTTCATATACTTCTCTTGGTTTACCAAGTGACAAAATCTGACGATACATATCCGGAGATTCCTTACGAACAACCTCCAGTTTATCAACTGTATCGGTATAGTCTGAAGTCAGTGAATTATAAGCGTTACAAAAAGTTTCATTATTTCTTTGCATAATAAAATCAGTAAAGGCGGTTCTTGTAACCGGCTGTTGGGTATGAGGCTTATCATAATGTATATAAACCTTCTTTCCCTGGACAGAATATTCATTTTCCTTATAACCGGCTTTGATCAGTGCGTTGATAAAGGTGTACGCCATACGTCTATCAAGCAGTTCTAATACAATATCCATAGTAAGCTCTGATGGCTTTGAAAACTCACCTAGTTTAAAACCGGTCAGCCACCAATGATAAGCGCTTCTCGTGAATAGAAGATTACCATTTTTGCGTAAAGCGAAAGACATATTAATACGATCCTCATCTTTCACACAACGGTAGAAGGTACCGTTAAAGATGCCTGGAATATTAAGTGATGGTCCGGAGGTATAATAAACACCAAGTTCACCGCCGGTATTCATTCCATATTGCCCCTTCCAGAATTCTATGAGCCACTTTCGACCGTTATATTCAAAAGTAATCGGTTCACAATCTATAATCATACTTAATGCAGCACTTGCCTCATCATAAAGCCTGCAATAACCAAGATCACGCTGCCAAGGATACATCAGAGAATAGAAAATATCCTGATATTCTTCATATGCAAAGCCAAAGGGCTTAAGTTCCTGATTAAGTTCTTCGATACGTTCCGGTTCATTACCAATGACATCCGTTACCGGGGCATATATTTCTCGCTTCTTTTTTTTCTTTAGACGGAACGCATATAGCAAGGCAACAATCAGAAGCAGAATTAAGCCAACAATGGTCAGTACCGGTATACTAGCCTGAAATGTGCCAAATAAACTTGTTATTGCGACTGTTTTCAGATTTATGAAATTTAGTAAAAACGTAATATCAGCTCCTTTCATTAGGTTATATACTATAATATTCCGGAGGGTGTGTGATTGTTATAGCGGATAAGCTTTTTGATGCATTTCTGAATGAAATAAAAAAATGTTATTGACATATGTCAGTAATAAGTTATAATAAAATCATTATTTTCTGCTGTAATTCGAGGTGATAAAGTGCCAAGACCTAAAAAATGGAGAAAGGTATGTGCGGTACCGGAAAATATTCGGTTTGGCCCGTTGCATACTTTACCGGATGTTGAGAAATATTTAATAATGACAATTGATGAATATGAGGTAATCAGACTGATTGATCTGGAGGGTTTGACGCAGGAGGAATGTGCGGGTCAGATGAAGGTCGCGAGAACTACGATACAGGCGATCTACAATGAAGCGAGAAAGAAACTGGCACAGGCATTAATCAACCAGACAGAGCTTCGAATTGAAGGCGGGGAATATATGCTGTGTGAAGGTACAGACAGGTGCTGTAACCGGACAACCTGCTGCAGAAGAAAAGCAGCTGAGCAGAATACCGGACAATGACACAGAAGAAAGCGTTGGTAATAAAATGCAGGATTATTACCTTTCACAATATTTCCTGCAAATAATGTTAATACGAGGATGATGAAGATGAGCAGCTGTAATAGTGATTGCGGAAGCTGCAGTTCCGACTGCGGCGAAAGAAAAGAAGCAAAAAATGAGTTTTCCGTACAACCCCATGAGTTAAGCAGGATTAAGAAGGTAATTGGAATTGTAAGCGGGAAAGGCGGAGTAGGAAAGTCGTTAGTTACCTCTTTGCTGGCCGTAACTATGAATCGCCGGGGTTTCCACTCTGCAGTTCTGGATGCGGATATAACAGGACCATCCATACCGAAGGTATTTGGAATAAAGGAAAAAGCTAAGGGTAGTGAAATGGGACTGTTTCCGGTTCAAAGTAAAACCGGTGTAGATATTATGTCAATCAATTTATTACTGGAAAATGAAACAGATCCCGTTGTATGGAGAGGCCCGGTGATTGCGGGAACGGTGAAGCAGTTCTGGTCCGATGTTATCTGGAATGATGTGGATTATATGTTTGTGGATATGCCTCCGGGTACTGGGGATGTTCCGCTTACAATTTTTCAGTCTTTGCCGGTAGATGGAATTATTATTGTAACTTCTCCGCAGGAACTGGTGTCAATGATTGTTGGCAAGGCAGTGAAAATGGCTAAAATGATGAACATACCGATTCTTGGGCTTGTTGAGAATATGTCCTATTTTGTCTGTCCTGACTGCAATAACGAATATCAGATTTTTGGAGAAAGCAAAATCGAAGAGGTAGCGAAGAATTACGACATTCAAAATTATGCAAAACTTCCAATTAATCCGAAGCTGGCAGCCGCTTGCGATAAAGGTATGATTGAGCTCTTTGAAGGAGATTGGCTGGATAAGCTGGCAGACGTAATAGAATAACAAAGAACACCATATGTAATAATGTTCATAAAACGATGAGGGAGCGGACACCTTTCTTTAGCTTTGTAACTGCCGGAATAAGATATGGCAGGATTGATAAAAAGAAAAGGATACGCTCCCTCATATGCAAGAAAGGACAGCAGGATTTCTATTCCTGGGTATAGTGAAAAGCATCCTGAAACCTTTTGGAAAAATGAACTTTGTAATCAGAGGTGATAAAAATAGCATAGGTATCAGGAAGGCTCTCAACTAACTTAAGTCCTTTATCAAGCCCTAATGCAAAACAGGAGGTACTAAGGCCGTCACCATCTGTTGATTGTTTGGAAAGGATAGTGACAGAAATCAGGTTGTTATTATAAGGATAACCTGTTCTGGGATTTAGAATATGATGATAGGATACGCCGTCAACTGTGAAGTACCGTTCATAAATTCCGGAGGAAACGACGGACAGGTCTCTCGCTTCAATGACCCCGATTATCTCATTACGATCTGCAAATGGTTTCTGTATACCGACATGAAATGGCTTTCCATCTGGTTTTTCACCGACACAAACAATATTGCCGCCCAGACTGATCATAGCGCTTTTTACTCCCTTAGACAAAAGAAATTCCTTGACTTTATCAGCAATATATCCTTTTGCGATTGCTCCGAGATCAATCCCGACTTTATCTTTATCAAATTTTATTTTATTTGCATCCAAATGGAGGTATTGGTAATTTACATAGGGAAGTGCAGCTGTTAATGCATCTTTTAAAGGAACTTTTGGGTTAACAGATGTAAAATCCCATAGAGAAGACAGTGGTTCAATCGTGATATCAAATGCACCGTCCGATAGCTTACTATAATAAATGCCGGATTTTAACAGCTCGGCAAGCTCCTCTGAAATCTTATAAGAATTGCCCTCCTTAGGAAGTGTTCTATGATTTAAAGCATACAATTCACTGGTATTTCTGGTACGTGAGTAAATATTTTCGTATTTTGCAATTAAATCAAAGCATCCGTCTAAGATCTTTTCATCTTGTTTATCATACAGTTTAATCGTTATCTCGGTATTTAGAAGAAACTCCGACTTCATAATATATTCGGAGTGTTTTGTCTCGGAATTCGAGCGGAAAGCTGACCTGCTGCAGCCAAAAAGCAGTAAGGTGTTAAGAAGGATTGCCGATAGCAGATATAGAATAAGTGCTGTTTTACGATTTATAATGATCTTTCTTTTTGTATTCAATTTGTCTCCGTTTCTGAATATTCTAAATAAATAATAGGGTGATGAAAGTTATTGAATATTCTAAATAAGTAAGTCTATTGGAAAAATAAACCGCATGGTAAATATAACAGAACCTCTTGTCGGATGATTTTCCTGAAATTAATCTTACTATAAAAGCAGCTCTTCAAACGAATATAACTGCGAAAGCAATAAATCTTATATATTTTAAGCAAGAATCTGCTTACTGTCAAGTAGCTGATAATAAGAGAAATTCTCCTACACGCAAAATTAGTGCCTGTGAACAGTATCTCAAATTATTATGTATAAATTGTCATAAGCTTTGTAAGGGTGTTACGTGAAAGTGATTTGACTATTCATTAACTGCTGTATATAATAATGGAAAGCTTACCGGTAGCTTACAGAATATAATTTGCCTCAATCGTTCGTCATGGTATAAGTTTGAATGAAAAATCACTTTCAAACTCTTTATTAAAGCCTATTCACTTTTTGAATAGGTCATCAAAAAGTGAAAGACACGGGTATAAGTTTGTGTACTTGTTTATTTTACGCGGATAGGTTGGCTTTGGAGGTGTCTAAAATCAAAAAAAATGATTTCTTGTTAATCGGTGCTGTCCTGTTCCTGTGTTTGATTGCGTTATGTTATATAAATGCAACAAAAAAGGAAGGTAGTAAGCTGATCATAACGGTAGACGGAAAAGTATATGATACACTGGATCTGAACAAGGATATAACATATACTGTGAAGGGAAAGAACGGTGCCTATAATACCTTTGTGGTGAAGGACCAAGCGGTTCACATGGTAGAAGCTTCTTGTCCGGACAAGCTCTGTGTTCATCAGAAGACGATTCGATATAATCATCAGACAATCGTATGCCTTCCTAATAAGGTCGTACTTCAAATTATCAGCGATACAGAAGATAAAGTAGATATGATTGCTAACTAATACTAATGTAATGATATGAAATGCAAGCTTGTATCTGCATTGCAAACAAACATAGAATGTGCATAAAAGCGCAGAAATGGGGTAGTATGAAACCAAGAAAAATAGCAGTATACGGCTTACTCATTGCGCTGGCTTTTATATTAAGCTATATGGAATCCTTATTTCCAATACTGGTACCGATACCGGGAATTAAACTGGGCTTGGCAAATCTTGTTGTTCTTACTGCACTGTATGAAATGGGATGGAAGGATGCATTACTATTTGCAATGATCCGGGTGGTCTTGGTCGGATTTACATTCGGCAGTCTTTCTACCATGTTATTTAGCTTGGCAGGTGGGCTGCTAAGCTGGCTTATGATGCTCCTATTTCTGAAAAGCAACTTATTCAGTATGATAGGAGTAAGCATCATTGGAGGTATCTTTCATAATATTGGACAAATTATTGTTGCCATTTTCGTGGTGGAAAATGAAAGCCTGCTCTATTATCTTCCGTTTTTACTGCTTGCGGGAGTCATAACAGGAGCGGTAATCGGTATTCTTGGAGCTGCTATCATAAAGCGTCTCCACAGGATAATGAATCATGAATTGACCGGGGATAACATCAAGAAGAATAGGTAGCATTTATGCATACCAGACATATCTTGGTTATATCAGGATAGTATGGAGGCATTTATGGAAGACGAAAATGACAATAAAATGCTAATAATCGGAGAGAGAGCACCTTCTTTCCAAGCTCTTACAACGCAGGGAGAAATTTCTTTCCCGAAGGATTACAGTGGAAAATGGGTGGTATTATTCTGTTATAGGGCAGATTTTACTGCAGTTTGTACGACAGAACTGATGATTTTGGCATCAATGTATAGTGAATTTAAAAGTATCAATACGGAATTGATTGGATTATCAGGGGATTCTATCTATTCGCATATTGCCTGGATCAGAAAGATAAAAGAGCTTGCGTGGAAGGATACAAAGCATGTAGAGGTGACCTTTCCTTTGATTTCTGACAGTTCGTTGGAAATATCAAAAAAATATGCTATGCCCGGCCAGGATATTGACCAGATGCAAGTTTTAAATAGTACTTATCTGATTGACCCGGAAGGAAAAATCCGGGCTGCTTTCTGCTATCCGGCAGAAGTGGGTAGAAATATCCCGGAGATGAAACGTCTGATAATGGCACTGCAGAAAGTGGATAGTGAAGGAGTTGCAGTTCCGGCCGATTGGTTACCGGAGGAGGATATCCTTCTACTTGCGCCTGAAACTTCTGGTCTGGCAACAGAGCGGATGGAGCAGGTCAGTGAAAATCGGTATTGCATCGATTGGTTTTTAAGTTTTCGACAGGCAGAAATTGCGGACGACAGCAAGGAAAAGGAACCGGAAGTAAACCTGTATCCTTCTGCATATCCCATGAGAAGAAGATCAAGCAACCGCAGATAAGAAAACACATACTCCCCAGTAACGGTAACAGTAAGGTCTTTGGAATATTGTCCATGGGAGTTATTGAATAATCGGGAAGAGTATGATAGAATGGTCAAGGTTATAGCAGCTTGGATGATTGTATCATAATAAGCAGAAGTATTAGCGGAAGAGATTAATATAATTACAAATAGGATAATATGATTTGGGGCAGCTGCAAGGGCTTAAGTGCTTACAGCAGCCCTCTATCATTATAAATGGAGGTTACTTATGAACGGAATTTCTAGAAATTTTGCAGCAAAGGCAGCATTGTTTGGAGCGGCTATCATATGGGGAAGTTCTTTCCTTGTTGTGAAGAATTCAATGGATGTGATGCAGCCGCATATATTGCTTGCCATTCGATTTACACTGGGATGTCTGTTGTTA
Organism: Bacillota bacterium; assembly: GCA_023418475.1. GTDB lineage: Bacteria > Bacillota > Clostridia > Lachnospirales > Lachnospiraceae > Mobilitalea. The sequence continues at coordinate 81,930 of JAEZZO010000050.1, read as the reverse complement.
GCGGTTGTTTTTCATAAGAGACTCAAAAATTTGAATAAGGATTATTATATAAAAGGTGGCATCATAGGAATTTTTCTTTTTCTTGGCTATACCTTGCAGACTATTGGTATTACCGATACAACACCCGGAAAAAATGCATTTTTAACTGCTATTTATTGCGTGATTGTACCTTTTCTGTTTTGGGCGGTAGATAAGAAGAAACCAGATATCTATAATATTATCGCAGCATTTACAAGTATTATCGGGATTGCTCTGGTATCCCTGACTAGTAACTTTACAGTGGGTATGGGCGATTCCTTTACCCTTTTAAGTGGATTTGCCTATGCGGCTCATTTGATAGTAGTGTCTAAATATAGTGAGGACAAGGATCCAATTCTACTTACAATACTTCAATTTGGATATGCTGCTGTTTTCTCATGGATTGCTGCATTCTTAGTGAATGATTTTCCGAGCAAATGGACGATGAATACAATTTTCGGGGTTTTATATTTGTCTGTTTTTGCAACAGCGGTTGCGATCCTGCTGCAAAATGTTGGACAAAAATATTCCAAACCAGCACCGGCAGCAATTATATTAAGTCTGGAATCCGTCTTTGGTGCACTGTTTTCGGCGGTGTTTTATCATGAAAATATTACACCACGTTTACTTATCGGATTTGTGTTTATCTTTATAGCTGTAATTATTTCAGAGACAAAGCTGAGTTTCTTGACCGGAAATAAAAAGCGGAATGTTATGCAGGAAGAATGATATTAATTAATATCTTGACGTTGGAGATTTACGAGACATTTCTATCAAAGAGTGTTCCCTATGCGGCACATACAGGCATGCTCCTTCTTTTCAGGTACTGTCAGCACTTATAAGGATGCTTGTACACTGGCGGTCAATCTATACGGTATAGAAGAACAATGCCTGATTGGTATGCAAGTGCTGTCTGAAATGAAGTCCAGTCTATTGAAAGAAATCTAAATTTTAAAGATTTGCCTATCGTTATTATGAATTACGATACGAATTAATTCTTAACTCGGAAGATTGAATTCCTATTGATCCTATGGTATTATAGTATAAGTGTTTTCTGTTGAGGAAGGAGGGTGTATCGTGAAAATTTCTACGAAAGGAAGATATGCTCTGCGGCTTATGCTTGATTTGGCATTGAATAATACCGGTGAGTATATCACGATTAAAAGTATTGCTTCCAGGCAAAATATTTCAGAAAAATATCTGGAGCAGATCATATCCCTGTTAAACCGTGCAGGGTATGTAAAAAGTGTGCGAGGAGCGCAGGGCGGATATAAGCTTATGAAGGAACCATCTGAGTATACAGTGGGTATGATACTGCGGTTAACAGAAGGAAGTCTGGCACCGATTGACTGCCTAGAGGATGAGACAAATGAATGCAAACGAAGCAAGGAATGCGTGACACGTGAAGTGTGGAATGAATTATATGATGCAATTAAGGGAGTTGTGGACCGTATCACGCTGCAGGATCTTGTAGATAAGCACCATAATAAAGTGCTGCATGATTTTTCGATCTAAGAATACCAGTAGAAAGAAGATCTATCGTGATATTTCGTACTTTAAAGCTTGAATGCTAAATATTATGAATACAATTCTGTATTAAGTATTCAGGCTGGATAAGTATGGGGTTATGGTATTTGAACTATAAATTGTTTTCGTATGAAACATAAAATATGTCTTATAAAATAATAAAATACTGCTTGACAATTATAGTCTGCAGGTATAATATACTTTTAAATCATAGTAATAAGATATGAATACTAATATATTAAATGTTATATGGAAGACAATCGGCTGAAAAGTGAAGTGTTTTTCAACCGGCAAAAAGCACTGAGTGTGCTTTTGCTAAAAATTTTGCAAGCCGCATGCGCGGCAGATGGAGGTTAATATGGCAAATGAAAAAAAATTACATTTTGAAACCCTACAGCTGCATGTAGGTCAGGAAAAACCGGATAGTGCAACAGACGCCAGATGTGTTCCAATTTATCAGACTTCCTCCTATGTTTTTGCCAATTCTGCACAGGGTGAAGCAAGATTTGGTTTGAAGGAGGGTGGTAATATTTATTCGAGAATTATGAATCCGACTTCTGATGTATTTGAACAAAGAATCGCAGCTTTAGAAGGCGGAATTGCTGCACTTGCTACTTCTTCGGGTGCGGCAGCAATCACCTATGCAATTGAAAATATAGCGCGCGTGGGTGATCATATCGTATCAGCCAATGCAATTTACGGCGGTACATACAACTTATTTGCCAACACCTTGACGGACTTTGGAATTTCTACCACGTTTGTGAATGCAGATGATTTATCCAATTTTGAAAAAGCAATTCAACCAAATACCAAAGCGATTTTCATCGAGAGCTTAGGTAATCCCAATTCCAACCTTATTGATCTGAAAGAACTTGCGGATATCGCTCATAGAAATAAAATACCACTGATTGTAGATAATACCTTTGCAACCCCATATCTTCTTCGACCGATCGAATACGGAGCAGATGTGGTTGTTCATTCTGCAACTAAATTTATTGGCGGACATGGAACCTCAATAGGAGGCGTAATTATTGACAGCGGCAAATTTGACTGGGAAGGAAGCGGTAAATTCCCGTCACTGACAGAGCCAAATCCAAGCTATCACGGTGTACAGTTTACAAAAGCAGCTGGTGCAGCAGCTTATATTACGAAAGCAAGAGTTACTTTGCTTAGAGATACCGGCTCCACACTCAGTCCATTCAATTCGTTTTTGTTCCTTCAAGGACTGGAAACATTATCTCTTCGTGTGGAAAGACATGTTTATAATGCACTTAAGGTAGTTGATTTCTTAAGCAAGCATCCCCAGGTAGAGAAAGTTAATCATCCTTCCCTGCAGGATAATCCTTACCATGCATTGTATGAGAGATATTTTCCGCAGGGTGCCGGCTCCATTTTTACCTTCGAAATCAAAGGAGATGCAGATGCTGCAAAAGCATTTATTGATAAGCTGCAAATTTTCTCCCTGCTGGCAAATGTTGCAGATGTGAAATCACTTGTAATTCACCCTGCAAGTACGACACATTCCCAGATGACGGAGCAGGAGCTTATTGGATCAGGGATCAAGCCGAATACAATACGTCTGTCCGTTGGTACGGAACATATTGATGATCTTATTGATGATTTATCTCAGGCATTGGAAAAATAGAAGAAATATGTTATAATATATAGCATAAATTCAGGTAAAAGAATAACCTGTTAAAGGTGCGGCAACGTGCTTTAAAACTTGGATGCGGATAGGCGGCATCATGGAGGGATTTATGGTAAATTATAACAAGAAAATCACGGATTTGATAGGAAATACCCCTTTGCTGGAGTTGGAAAATTATAATAAAATTCATGAGCTTCCTGCAAAGATAGTAGCAAAGCTGGAATATTTTAATCCCGGCGGCAGTGTAAAAGATCGTATTGCTAAGAAAATGATTGATGAAGCGTTAAGCAGCGGACAAATTAATCAGGAAACAGTAATTATTGAACCTACCAGTGGTAATACGGGGATTGGTCTTGCGAGCGTATGTGCTTGTTATGGATTAAGATTAATTATTACAATGCCGGATACGATGAGTATTGAACGAAGAAATTTAATGAAAGCTTATGGGGCGGAGCTCGTACTTACCGAAGGTGCAAAAGGAATGCAGGGAGCAGTAGATAAGTCTATAGAAATTAGTAAAGAAAATCCGAACAGTTTTATTCCTTCCCAATTCGATAACCCCAATAATCCGAAAGCTCATGAAGAGACAACAGGTGTTGAAATCTGGGATGGAACAGAAGGAGAAGTAGATATTTTTGTAGCAGGTATCGGTACCGGCGGAACGCTGTCCGGTGTGGGGGCTTATTTAAAATCCAGGAAACCGGAAGTTCAAATTATAGCAATGGAACCCTCTGATTCTCCTCTAATTTCGAAAGGTTATACCGGAGCTCACAAGCTGCAGGGATTGGGTCCCAACTTTGTTCCAAAGACGCTTAATCAGAATATATACGATGAAATCATTACGGTGGAGAGTGATGATGCATATGACACCGGCAGGGAAGTAGCAAGAAAAGAGGGTATCCTTGTCGGCATTTCCTCCGGCGCCGCACTCTGGGCTGCCACCCAGGTTGCAAAAAGACCTGAAAATGCCGGAAAACTAATTGTTGTACTGTTACCGGATACTGGTGAGAGATATTTATCGACGCCAATGTTTTCTTAAGTAACGATTGTATATGGATGATAATGTAACAGTTTGTGTTTATGAAATGATTGTTATAATTACAATAGTCCCGGTTTTGCCGGGACTATCTTAGTTTTTAAAAGTGAATGCATTCTAAAATCCGGATCTCTATTCCTCTTCTCTTTCATTTTCTACCTGGAGTACGATACTTTCGTATGACGGTTAGAGGTAATATACATTGCCTGATCGTAATCTTTCTTATGGACATAAAGGTAATAAAGTATCGCATAATTCTTATTGATCCCGAGATCACCACGGCCTATCTTGTTATTATTAACGATCCGATAATCATATTTTATATGCTTGGATGCCAATGCATCCCGTAATTCTGAAAAGTCATTCAGAGAATAGCCGCAATAGATTTCAACTCTTTTCCAAAACCACATGTTTATCGCCTCTTTTCACAGATGAAAATTTTATATAATATTCTATTCCTATTATAAACCTCAACATAAGTCAGTTCAAATTAAGGTTTCATTAGAAATTACTTGTGCAACTTTCGAAATATATTTCATATAATGGATCAAATAAACAATGAAAAGCTTTTCCTTTTGTGCAATAGTAGGGCGGATCTTTATGCCACGATGGGATGAATAGCGGAAGGCTGATATGTTAAATAGCCAGGGTATGTTAAATTGTAGTTACAATAGAAACGCGTCAGCAGAAAACAAAAGTAATTCTCTCAAAATGGATTACCATTATAAAATTCTGGTAGCAGCATCTAAAATGTACAATAAGGCAATGGATTTTCAAATGGAATTGTGGGATGCAGGCTTTTTGGCAGATATTGAAAAACAGGGAGAAATTTATTGCGTGTATGTAGGAGACTATCATGAAATCGATGGAGCAGCAGTATTTGAGAGATATCTCCGGATGAAAGGATACAATACATTACTGGTAGCTGTTTAGAAAAATTATCATGATGAAAAAGCAATGAGATATCATATTATTTTTTATAAGAGTAGTAAAGTGGCTGTTACTACTCTTTTGCCTGTGAACAGTAAGAAATTGTAATTTATGTTTGGAAAAATAGTTTCTGATTACTTGACTTGTTCTTATATATCAATTATAATAAATTGAATAAAAAATTGACTATAGCGGCATCTGCTGTTATTTCCAGATACAAGATTAATAAAAGTCTGTCACATCAGGCTTTTATTCCTATGAAAGAGTGTGCAAAGATGTTAAAAAGTATGACGGGGTTTGGGCGTTGCGAGATTGCCCGGGTTGAACGTAAAATTACGGTTGAAATAAAGGCAGTCAATCACAGGTATTGTGATTTAACAATTAAGATGCCTAAAAAATTGAATTTTTTTGAGGCAGGGATTCGTAATGTATTAAAACAGTATATTGGAAGGGGTAAAGTGGATGTCTATATTACCTATGAAGATTATACCGAGAATAATGTATGTGTAAAGTATAATGCCGACCTCGCAAAAGAATATTTTACTAATCTGGAAAAAATCAGTAAGGAATTCGGACTCGAAAACGACGTTCGTGTATCGGTATTATCCAGATTTCCGGATGTGTTTACACTCGAGGAACAAACAATAGATGAAAACGAATTATGGAGTCTGGTGGAAGAGGCAGTAAGATCTGCCGCTGCAAAATTTGTGGAAACGAGAATTGCAGAGGGAGAGCATCTGAAACAGGATATTTTTGCAAAACTTGACGGGATGCTGCAGACGGTAGATTTTATAGAGGCGAGATCTCCCCAGATCGTTACTGAATACCGGAATAAATTACTGGCGAAAGTGGCGGAACTTCTGGGAGATACTAAAATTGACGAAAGTATACTGGCTACAGAGGTTACGGTTTTTGCCGATAAGATATGTGTAGATGAAGAGACCGTTCGATTAAAAGCTCATATTCTGAATATGAAGGCAACCTTAAATGACAGCGATAATATTGGTAGAAAGTTAGATTTTATTGCCCAGGAGATGAATCGGGAAGCGAATACAATTTTATCGAAAGCAAACGATCTTGAAGTAACAAATCAAGCAATTGATTTAAAGACCGGGATCGAAAAGGTTAGGGAACAAATTCAGAATATTGAATAGAAGCTGCTGAAATGAGGAATAACATTGAATAAGTTAATAAATGTAGGCTTTGGAAATGTCGTAAATTCCAATAAAATAGTAGGAATTATCAGTCCGGACGCTGCACCGATTAAACGTATGGTGCAGACTGCAAAGGACAATGGTACAGCAATTGATGCGACCTGTGGAAGAAGGACAAAGGCGGTAATAGTTACGGATAACGGACATATCATATTATCCTCACTGCTTCCCGAAACAATTGCAGGAAGAGTAAATCTAGACAATCAATAACCAAGATATCATAACAAATGAATAGAAATAAATAACAGAGCTAGGAAGGAGATATTATTATGTTGCATCCATCATATACGGATTTAATGAAAGTAGTAAACAGTGAGGTAGAACCAGGAGAACAGCCGGTTGTAAACAGCAGATATTCCATCGTTCTGGCTACTGCAAAACGTGCCAGACAGATTATTGACGGGGCAGATCCACTTGTAAATGTTACTTATCCTAAGCCTTTATCAATTGCTGTAGAGGAATTGTATCGTTCGAAGGTTAAGATCGTCAGTGACGATGAAAAGACTGAAAACGATGAAATAATCAATAGCGAAGCAGACAATCAGGATAACGTTCAAAATATATAACAGGAATATCAGGAACAAACATTTATTTGTAACATAGAATATTATAAGCAAGATTTATCTTATCTGGCACTTTCATACCTATTTGTGTGAAAGTGCTTTATAGTGTTTGTGAATAGTTATATAGCGGGGATAGAAAGGAAGATAACATGACCAATTATCCGAGGGATGAGGTAAAAGCAGATGATAGTAAGACAGACAGTACTTCGGTTATGAAAGACCAGTCTACTCCTGAGGAAGAAGCTTTAATATTTGAAGAGCCATATGTGACAATGCTGGAAGAAGAGCCTGCTGTATTAAAGAAAAGCAGTAAAAAGGGAATAATATTTGACTTACTATTTTATGCACTTCTCATATTTGTATGTATTTATATACTGCCTAATTATGTAATCCAGCGTACCATTGTAGATGGAACTTCTATGGAAAATACGCTGAATAATGGAGATAATCTCTATGTGGAAAAGCTTTCCTGCCGATTTGATGCCTTAAAACGATTTGATATCATTGTCTTTTATCCCTTTGGCAGAGACTTTAAGGATTACTATGTGAAAAGAATTATAGGACTGCCCGGTGAAACCGTGCAGATTAAAGGCAGTGATATCTATATCAACGGAGAAATACTGAAAGAGAATTATGGAAAGGACCCGATTATTGATCCGGGAAGGGCGTCAGATCCGATAACCCTTGCGAAAGATGAGTACTTTGTCCTGGGAGATAACCGTTCCGTAAGCAGAGACAGCAGAACAGAAGAAGTTGGAAACGTGAAAAAAGGTAATATTGGAGGAAGAGCATTCTTTAGAATAAAACCGCTGAACAAATTTGGAGCAATAAAATAAAATGTTGTGAAATAAATATTTTGCTTGCATTTTACATAGGAATTAGGTAGAATAGATAATGTTCTGTAGAAACAGGAGTAAACATAGATGAAGGTTATCAAGGAGCAGATTAAATCAGGAAATTTCAAACAGTTCTATCTTTTGTATGGAAGCGAAGAATATTTAAAGAAGCTTTATCGTGATAAATTAAAGGCAGCCATTTTAAAAGATAATGATGAAATGAATTTTTCCCGCTTTACTGGGAGAGAGGCTGATCCGCTTAAAATTGCCGAGGTTGCACAGACGCTACCATTTTTTTGTGATTACAGATTGATTATCATTGAAGAGAGCGGATTGTGTAAGAGCCAAAATAACTTAAGCGAGCTTTGTGAGAAGATACCGGAGAGCACTATTCTTATTTTTGTTGAGACAGAGGTTGATAAAAGAAATAAATTATTTAAGATGCTGCGGGACCGTGGAACGGTTTCAGAGATGAATGGACTGGATGAAAAGAACTTAAAGCTTTTTGTAGCTTCTCTACTGGAACAGGAGAATAAGAAGATTACAGAAGCTATGATTATCTATCTGCTTGACAGAACCGGTACGGATATGGTAAATATCTGTAATGAGGTTGAAAAATTAATAAGTTATACAGCTGGCAGAGAAGTAATCGTGAAAGAAGATATAGACGAGGTAGTAACAGCACAGATCACCGGAAAGATTTTTCAGATGATTGAAGCAATCGGGAGCAAACAGGCAAGAAAAGCTTTGGATTTATATTATGATTTGCTATCCGTAAGAGAAAAGCCTATGTCCATCCTGTTTCTAATTATAAGGCATTTTAATATTTTACTGCAAGTGAAGAATTTACAGCCTTACGGTTTTAATTCGGCTTCCATCAGCGAAAAAGTTGGGATACCTCCTTTCTCCGTTAATAAATATATGGCACAGTGTAAAAATTTTACTGCAGAACATTTGAAGGAAGCACTGGAATTCGGGACAGATATCGAAGAACAGGTTAAAACAGGCCGTATGCCGGAACAAATCGGTGTCGAATTGTTCATAGTAACCTTCAGTAAGTAAAGAGCTTTACTGGTTTAGATCATAGGATTAAAAACTAAGTTATTATATGTAATTATCAGGAGGATTGCAGTACTGACTGTAATAACTCCGATAATAATAGATAGGGAAGTGTATCGAAGTGGTCATAACGGCCCTGACTCGAAATCAGGTTACCCTCACGGGTACGTGGGTTCGAATCCCACCGCTTCCGTCAAGATAATCAGGCTGAAAGATATGCATAATTGCATTATTTCAGCCTGATTATTTATATGTTTTACTTGAAATATATTTAAGCTTCATATTATTTATAGAATTTGACAAGGAGCGATCATTTTGGAGGTACTTAATTGTATTATACATTAAGAAAGAAAAAAAGTAACATAAAGTATCGTTCAATTATTTATGCATTATTATTTGGTGTAATTTTGGGCTTAGTAGCAAAGCTTGTGGATGTGCCAGAGATTACTTCAGTAGTACCAATATTTGATGATTTGTTTGGACGCTTTGGTATATGGATTTTCACAGCAACTCTTTTATCAGTTTTTTCAAATAAACCTATTCATGCTGCTATAAAAGTATTCAGCTTTTTTGTTTCAATGCTCATAACATATTATACATATACAATTTTATTTCTTGGTTTTTTTCCAAAAACACAAATGATTTTGTGGGGTAGTATAGCGTTAATTTCTCCTATCTGTGCAGTTGTTATGTGGCATGCAAAAGAAAACAAATGTAGTGCTGACATCTTTGCTGCTTTGCCAATCGTAGCAATGTGTACAGAATGGTATATAACAGGATTTGAGAATATATTACTGCTCATGATATATTTATGTATGGTAATATGTCTGTTAATATGTGTTTCAAAAGAAGTAAAGCGATGCTTGCTCATTATACTAATCTCGGCAGTAATGACTGCATTGTTAATAAAAACAGGATTTATAGAATTAATATATATAAAATTATTAAATATATAAGTTTAAAAGACATCATTTTGTAGGTGCGCACTTTCTTTTTTGCGGATTTGAGGGTTCAATCATATACAACTTGAAGTACTAAGAGGCCATACATTCGAAAACAAAATGATGCGCCCCGCCGGGTAACTTTTGAGCGGCTGTGTTCTTAGTAACTGAAAAATACAGCCGCTTACAACCGACTACGCATTCTCGATACTTAATCCCTTTCATGCCACCTTTTTCAAACGATTTCCTAGTCAAAGAATTGCTAAGAAACGTATCACAGCCTTTCATCATTCACACAATAATGAAACCACTCTGTTGAATCCATTTCTTTCTTAGAAAACCGCCAATGAAGTCATGTTGCTCAAAGAGGGGCATCTGCTGATGCAGGATACCCCAAGAAAGCTCATGCAAAGCATGGAAAACAAGGTATGGTCGCTCACTGTTTCTGATGAAGCCCTGAATGAAAAGCTCTCCAGCCTGAAAATCAGCAATATGCTGCGGGATCATGACGGCGTTCACCTCCGTATCATTGGTGATGAAAGGCCGGGAGAAACCGCAGTCCCGGTACAGGCGAACTTGGAGGATGTGTTCCTCTACCACTTTGGGGAGGGGGAGCAATGGTAAGACTGATCCGTTTTGAGTACCGCAAGCACTTTGTGAAGCCGTCCATCCTTATTGCTTTACTTGTATTCTCGCTGATAAGCGCTTTCAAGATTTACGGTATTTACTCCGAAAACTCCCTGTTCGCCCGTGGGCGCAGCATGGAGCAGGCCGTTCAGATTAAACAGCTCTATTGGGACTTTTACGAAGATTTTTCAGGCAAAATCACGCCGGATAAAATAGAGCTGCTGCTGGAGATATACCGCCCGATTGAAGCGAAAACAGCGGATTTGACAGCAAGCACGAGAACGGATGATCCCGATACCTACACCGGCAATATATATACCGACTATCATTTCTTCCGGCTCTGCTTTGTTTTGCCGATGGAGCATGATTATATGTATCAGAGCTATGCCGATAAAGTCGCTTCGGCAGCACAGGAAAACAGGAGCTTTTATCAATCGGTCGGAAACACCTACGAGTACCGGAAGAACGCCGCCATTGCAGAGAGCTTCAGCGGGCGGCAAATACAGGAGTTCGCTTTTACAGAAATGTATCAGTATTATCTCCACTACGACTTTTCCTCTTTTTTTAGCGCTTTTGCTCTGTGTGTATGGTTTGGTAGGCGTATTTGTATCAGAAAAGGAATCGGAAATGGACACCTTGCTTCTAACTACGAAATACGGCGGCGGTAAAACCGTTGCGGCGAAGCTCTTGTCCTCCGCCCTTTTTGTAATAGGTATCTGCACATGGTTTTGGCTGTTTGATTTTCTCGCGTTTTCAGCGGTATTCGGTTCCTTTGAGGGTGTACAAGCCCCCTTGTATGCCATTAAAAGCTTTGCGGATACGCCCTTAAACCTAACGCTGGGGCAATATGCTTTGCTTTCCGGTATGGTGAAAACGATCGGAATGCTGGCGCTTGGAGTTAGCGTCCTGTTGCTCTCCAGCCTGTTTAAAAATGCCCTGCTTCCTTTTGCTCTTAGCCTTGCGGGAGCCTTCGGACTGATTTATTGGCAGGGAGCTTGGAGCTACTATTCGTCCTGCTTTTGCTACTCTTGATTACCCCAGTGTTCTGTCAGGAATACGAAAATAAAATGGATGAGCTGATTATGACAGAGCCAAAGGGCGCAAGGTATCATGCCATGCAAAAAATTACTCTTGTGGTGCTTGTGGTTTGTACCCTCTGCCTCCTGAACAGCGGTATGCGGTATGTATTTTATGAATGGAAGTATGGTCTGCCTCATGGGAATTACCCATTGCAAAGCCTTTCGTATTTTGCTTCTTCTACAAGAGAGGCAACGCTGATTGGTACGTTCCTGAAAGTTTCTTTTGGCAAGTTGTTCGGAAGCTTGAGCCTTGCTATCCTAATCCTGTTTGTTTCGGTGTGTGTAAAGAAATATGCCCTCACACTGTTCACCTGTACGGCTGTAGTATTACTCCCTTATTACGGCCTTACCCTGCCATCTGCCAAGTATTTTCTGCCGGGGCCGCTTGGGTTCATGGTTTCTACGGGTTTTTACAGAGGAAATGAGTATCGCTATGATGCCGTAACACAGGAAAAGGTGCTGGTGTTTCAGGAAATTGGGAGCAGGACTATATGGCTGCTCTTTGTAATCACTCTATGCCTGATGCTCGCTATGGCAGCCATTATCCTCAAAAAGCATACAAATACTTGGTGCGTAAAGAAGTTCCACCGCACTAACAAAATTAGAGGTTTGACCTTAATGTTATGCCTTCTGGCTTTGAGGGTATCAGGTTGTTCTACCCCAAATACTGAACAAAAACACCCACTGTTCAATTTAGAACAGAGCAACGCCTACGAAAATGACAACTACCGATTCTTTGTGGAGAATCCTAATTCAGATGAAGCAACATGGATGATGGAAAATAAGGCTTCCGGAGATAAACAGAGACTTGTCCGCAATCCGATGCAATCCACCACGAAAGTATCGGAAAAGATATATGGATACGGTGATTTTATATACGATATGAAGATCGATTCCTATGAAACCGGCTTCCTGTCTACCTCTGAGCATTTATCTATTATTAAGGTGGATACCCGTAATTTCACAGAGAGAATTGTCTTGGAACGCAATCTTGATACGAACCGTGATACCTTTTTGGGTATCGGAAAGCCGAGTGGACAGGATATAGAGCCGTTTAAATCTGTCGAAGCATTTTTTCTGGATGAACAAAATCTCTACCTCATAAGCAGTGAGAAGGTATCTAAAGTGAACCGAGTAACCGGCAAAACAGAGGTCATCATCGAAGTACCATTACTTAAATCTCTTTCTTTTGATGGCACAAGTATCTATTACATTAATGAGAAATCCAAGCTGATGAAGCATGATGTTCGAACAGGCAAAGAGACCGAGCTGTACGGTATCGTTACGGAGTCCTTCCTTCTTACCGATAAAGATGTTATTTTTATAAACCGACTGGAGCAGAACAAACTTTACACATGTAACCTTACGGATGGTACATTCCAAAGCTTACACAGGAAGCAGTGCTCTTTTAACATCCCTTCAAACCCATAAAGTTTGGAGAGATTTCTTATGTGTTGGTCTTTGCAGACTACACCGCTGCGCATTTGCAGCAGTGACATTAGGCCATCTTCATAACCGATAATTACATAGGTGATTCGTTATAAAAGCTATTTTTCAATGAGTTTCAACATAATATTGTGGATATTTCCATAATCTACACGAATCTAATTGTTTTATTCTACGCTGCGATATATAATGTATAATATTTGTTTCGGAAAATAGGCTTTAATACATGGCAGAGATATTGTTTATCTAATACAGGAGAAGTGTTAGATTATAATATATTAAGCGCTGTGTGTGAAGTAATGAAAACTTATTAAGAGATTTATTTTATAGTGATCTTCTCCATGAATTAACAATTGATAAACTAATAGAGATTATGGGGTGCTTTTCTTTGAATATTTATCAAATCAACTGTTTTGTCACTGTCTGTAGGTTTATGAACTTTACAAAAGCAGCAAATCATTTGAATATTACCCAACAAGGTATCAGTAAAATTATCAGCCGTATGGAAGACGAGTTACAGATACCACTTTTATACAGGAATAATGCAAAATTGAGCCTAACAGAATATGGAAATCTATTTCTTAAGAGTTCACTTACAATATTGCGCGAATATAACAGCGTTACCGAACGTATTGAACAAATGAAAGAAAAAAGCCGTGCTACGTTGAATATTTATATTTCAATGGGTATGATGCGAGTATTCCCTGTTGATACCTTCAATGCGTTCAGAGAATACCACTCGCAGATCAATATCAATCTCAAGCAGGCTGCGGATGTAGAGTGTGAAAATGCACTGGTTAGCGGTAAGGCGGATATCGCTTTCTGTACACTGCCTGTTGACCCCGAGCTATTTACAGTACATAACACAAAGAAGCAGCCGGTGTATTTTGTGGTATCAAAAAAAAATCCTCTGTCAAAGTGTCAGACGATTTCAGTTTCACAGTTAAAGGACGAACGCTTTATCACGATTGATATCAATAACAAGAGCGGTGATGGTTTTATCTCTCGATGTGAAAATGAAGGATTTGTACCGAATGTATATATGCGTAGCCCGGACACAAATTTGATACTTGAGTTGTGCCAGAACAATGCTGGAATCAGTTTTTATATTGGTGAACCGACAAGCATATCGGAGGAATTGGTGCTTATTCCTGAGGAACCGCCAAATACGTGGGATGTTGGTCTTGTTACACTGACATACCGCAAGCCGTCTATAATGGTAGAAGAATTTATAAGTTTTTTTAAAAATTGGTAAATGAAGGGGCTGCAGCAAATTAAAAATCGCTGTAGCCCCTTCGTTTATAATAGTATAGAGGAGATTCAGTTAATCACTGCTGGTTTGCTGAATTTAACACTGAGAATTCCCATTATTACAAGTATAACAGGAGAAATGAGCAGAGCAGAGTAAACTTCACCACCTAAGGCTTCAATGAGAGCGATGTACGGTGTACCAAAGAAAGCACCAATATTTAAACCGGCCAGTAAGATGCCGGAGGCCAGAAAAGAACGCCGGGGCGGAACCTGTGCAAAGTATGCATTGTTGCAGGCAGGCAGGATGCAGGTAGAGGAAATCCCGCCGATAGCAAGGAAGAGACAGATTATTGCATAGGACGGTGCCAAATAGATGCCAATAGAACTGATGGCAACACCTACGAGGGAGAACAAGAGTGTCCAGTGCTTCAGACGCTTTGCTAACAGACCAAATAATAAACCGCCGCACAGCGAGGACACACTATAGAAGGTCATGGCATAGCCGATGCTGACAGAAGTACCGAAGTTTCTGCCGATAATGATTGAACCGATGGTTAGAAACATGGGATAATAACAGAACATATACACGCCTACTATAATTGTGAATATCCACACAGACCTGGGCATTGCCTTGAGGGATTGTATGAGAGTCTCACCCTTGCCGAGGCTGCTGCCTTCGCCCCCGAAAGCAGTTCTGTCATTCTTGTCCAGCGGGAAATTAGGGCAAAGCAGTAAAACAACGACAAAAGGAATAAGACTCCAGAAATAAATAAGGAAGCTGTAATTCCATTTGATTTCACACAGATAGCCGACAATGACCTGCGCAACCATATTAGTAGAATATTGAGCAGTAAGCGCCCAGCCCATAGCCGCTGCTCTATGTTTTTCATTGGCAACAAGCTTGAAACTCATAGAGATGCAGATGCCCTGCATGATTCCATAACCAATACCAAAAGCCAAGCGGCCAATCATGAGAAGAGAAAAGCTGTTTTCAGCGAGAACAGGTAAAACACCGCCTATACAGTGCATGCCAGTGCCTATGAGGATCATATTTTTGAGAGAGATCTTTCTGTTGACCAGTGCCCCGGCTACAATAGTGAATACAACGGCACAAAGGTTTGGGATATTATTGACTAAAGTAATAATACTGTATGGTATATTGGGAAAGCTTACAGAGATGTTGACAAGCGCTGATGTGCACCAGTCTGCACCTGCAGCAGAGGTATTGGCAATAAGTAGGATAATCAATCCAATGACAGCCTTTTTCTTATTTGTTCTTTCCATATTTTCCTCCATTCCTGCGCATGTTTTATGCGCATATTAAGTTTGTGCCGAGAATTACACAGGCACAAACTTTTTGAGTGAAGGCGTTTTTCCTTCACTCTTGTCTCTTTTATTGTTAAACTATTAACATTCGATTTCTTTAGTTACCCCTCAAACGCTTTCGTATGAGGGGTAATTAAGAAATGTGGTGAAGAGATAAATGATCAGGCCTTAACTTTAGCCTTCATTCCCTTTATGATTACAGCCTCAATGATTGCGAGAGCAACACAGACGCAAGCAGTGAAGATATATCGAAAGCTGGTAGAGCTAGAGAACAGGCTGGTAATAGAGGTCATGACCAACGCAGAGCAGAAGGTGCCAATTTGTCCGCCTATGTGACCGACAGAGCAAGCCATCGTGGTAGCTTCCACCTTATTGCTGTTGGTGAGAGAGAGCATAGTCTGAGGAATTGTCCAGCTTATGGACATTCCGACGATGACCCCGCCCACAAGAACAATGGTAAGGCTGTTTGCTGCGATAGTGAGCACAAAGCCTAATATCAGTAAAATATAAGAAATACAAAAAGTATAGGTGCTAAATATTTTGTTAACATACTTGAAAGTTGCCCCACCCAACATACCACCGACTGTACACAGAGCCATGATGGTACCAACTGTTGCCGCAGTACCCAGCCCTTTTTCAATTACGAAGAATGCAATATTTGCGGAATGTACACCGTAACATATTAAAAACAGAAAAGTAAATGCACCGTAAATCCATGTTTCGGGTGAGAGGTCTTTAATACCAACCTTATTCACTGTGCTTTTTGATGACTGAGCAGGGAGCTTATTCTTATCATTTGGGATGAATAGAAAGCCCATGATAAGTGGAAGCAGAGCAATGAGATATACCAAATAGTTAAGATGCCACTTGTAGGCGGCAAGTGCACCACCCACATAGGTCAGGTACATTGCACCGATGTTGGTGAACACAGACTGGATACCCATGATACTACCGCGTTCCTTCACGTCATAATTTTCGGCAAGGATACCACTGCAGGTGGGCAGGATAGTACCAAAACCTACACCAAGCAGAGCAGCCCATATATATAGCTCAACAATATTGCTGTGCAATAGATAGCCCAGAATACCAGCGGCGAAGATTGCAATCTCGCCGAAGAGCAGTATGCCCTTTTTGGAGAGCTTTTCAGAGAGCTTTATTGCAATAATACAGACAAAAATCATAACAAAAGAGGGGAATGAGGTGATTGTCTGAATGATGGACACAGGCACATTTGGCATATCTGCTGAAATAGCTGCAAGTGATGGAGCCAGACCCATACCTCCCATTTGTAGCAGAGCAATAGCTAGAATAGTCCATTTTAAAGCAGTTTTATTTGTTGCTGTTCTCATTTTAAGCCCTCCCTTATTAACATTCAACTGCATAGATAAATGCAGATTGATTTGCATGTCTGATATTGTTAACCCGCGTAGCGTCACCGATCACATAAACCTCGGGAATAAGACTGGAAAATGTTTCAACCGTTTCTAAATCAATCTTCATCCCCAAAGCGTTAACGATAGTGTCAGCTTCCAGCAGGGTCTTATGCCAGCTGCGATCCTCAATTTCAACGCCCGCGTCTGTGAAGCGGAGCACCTTGCTATCACCGACTAGTTTAACCTTGTTTTCCTTAAGCAGAGCCATAAGCATGGTGCGAGGAGAAGGCGATGCATCACGGGCAAAGGCCTCAACAGGCAGCATATCAACGACAGTGACATCTTTTCCTTCCTTAGCTAGGTCGAGTGCACACTCAACCCCGCTCAACCCGCCACCGCAAACGACGACTTTATGGCCGATCTCCACACGCTTATTGTCAACATCAAGAATGGACTGCACTTTCTCAATGCCCTCAATAGGGGGTACGATGGGAGAGGAACCGGTAGCGATAAAAATAACATCTGGATTTTCTGCCATAACAAGTTCGGGATTTGCTTTTGTGCCAAGATAAATCTTTGCACCGCTGTTAAGGGTTGTTTTCACATTCCAATCCCAATATCTGCGCATATCGCCTTTAAATGACAAGCTGCTTATCTCATAAAGTTTCTTTCCAAGCGTATCTTCCTTTTCGAATAGGACAACCTCATGGCCACGCTTTAAGAGTGTCTGAACCGCCATCATACCAGAGACGCCGCCACCGATAACAACGACTTTTTTCTTTTCTTCGGCTTTGCTAATCACACGGTACTGCGTTTCACGTCCACAGACAGGGTTCACCGCGCAGTGCAGATGCTGCATAACATTCGGTGCACACTCATAACAGCGCAGGCAGGGACGACTTGCTTCGGGTTTACCAGCGTAAGCATTTTTCAGCAGGTTGGTCTCAGCCATAAGTGGTCTTGCCATTGCAACCATATCGGCCTTGCCGGAGGCGATAATCTCCTCAGCCTCGGCAATAGAGGTGATGCTGCCAACAGTCGTAACAGGGATATGGATATCGGCGCAGTTTTTGAATGCCTCCGCATATTTAACGTTGTGGCAGTGGGGATGATAGTAAGGAGGCATGCTATAGTAGAAATAGTCTGACTCGATGATCATTCCAACTGAAACATGAACGGTGTCAATATATTCCTGAGCAAGCTTAACGAACTCAATCATATCCTGTGTGGAGAGACCGCCAGGGATAAGCTCATCGCCGCTGATGCGCATATCAATATTAATACGTTTTCCAACGCGCTTGCGGATTTCTTTCATGATCTGTAGGGGAAACCGCATTCTATTCTCAAAACTTCCACCATACCAGTCATTGCGATGATTAAAACAGGGAGACATGAACTGAGCAATGAGGTTGCCGTGGGCTGCATGGAGCATTATTGCATCAAACTCGCAATTCGCAAGGCGTTCTGCTATTTCTGCATAACGGTTGACAATGTGCTCAATGTCTGCATAGGTCATTTCACGGATGTGGGTGTTACCCACACCCTCTGGTCCACCGGTGGCAGGAAAAATGCTAGGGGCCATTGCAACGCCGTCCTTGAGCAGGCGCGGCATAGCCCCGCGACCTGCATGGACAAGTTCTATGGATAGCTTTGCACCACGATAGTGAGCTTCGTCAGCCATACGTTTCAGACCGATAACGTTCATATCAGTAGTGACGTCGATTTCTCCCTCAAAATCATCACCGGTGTCATGGTCAATCGAGGTACCGCCGATTGTAATCAAAGAAGCACCTGTTCTGGCCTGCTGAGCGATCCACTCGATATATTCAGAAGTGACTTCGCCGCTGGCAGAGTTAAGGCAGCAAATCATAGGAGAATAATGAATTCTGTTCTTCAATGTCATAGTTCCGACTTTAATCGGTGAAAAGACATGGGGGTATTTGTTGAAGTTGCTTTCCAATGTGTTTTCCTCCATATTATTATAATATCATTGCTGCATCAAAGGCTGTGGTGACAGAGTTCCATAGATTACCCATCACACCGTTACAGTCGCCCACAACATAGGTTTCGGGAATTGTATGCTCAAAGGAGTGGATCAGATCGGTGTCGGCCTTGCCACCCATCGCTATGATAATACTGTCTGCCTCAAGTTTTTTCTCCTCACCATTGAAACTTATGACTACTGCATCATCGGTTACATCAACAAGCTTGGTTTCGCAGCGCAGATCCCAGTCGTATTCCTCAAGCATGTTGAAGAGGGCATAGCTGTTGATAGGAGCGTTGGTCTGAGCAATCTTATCTTTTGGCAACATATCAATTACAGTGACCTTGCGTCCAAGCTGAAGGAAGCGGTAAGCGGTCTCTAGCCCGGTAATTCCAGCGCCGACAATGATAATGTTGTTGCCGACCTGAGCAGCACCGCTGTCAACATCGTTTACACTAACAACACGGCTTTTATCCTTACAAGTAATCCACTTTGGAAAGAAAGGAATATTTCCCATTGCTATAATAGCGGCATCAAAACCTTCGGCATCCAGAAGTTCGGGAGTAGCTTCGGTACACATACGGATGGTAAGTCCTTTTTGTTCATGCGCCTTGCGGACTGCGTAGCTAAGATAATCCTTAAGGTCGTTCTTGAAAGGAGCAGCAGCTGCACCACGGAACACACCACCGAGCACATCGCTCTTTTCAAACAGGGTAACTTCGTGACCGCGTTCCGCAGCAGTGCATGCTGCTTCAATACCAGCAGGACCTCCGCCGATAACAGCAACCTTTTTCTCCTTCGTTATACCAGGCATGTAGTTAAAATCCATTTCCCGGTGGTATCTGGGGTTGACCGCACAGCGAGGCGGCTTCATGAAGAAGTGGCTGCGGCTGATACAGGTATTACAACGGATACAAGGACAGATATCATCTTCCTTACCGTGGAGAGCCTTGTTGACACAGTCAGGGTCAGCAATGTTTTGTCTGCCCATTGCAACATACTCAAC
Source organism: Bacillota bacterium (assembly GCA_023418475.1). Lineage (GTDB taxonomy): Bacteria > Bacillota > Clostridia > Lachnospirales > Lachnospiraceae > Mobilitalea. Next base: position 62,066 of record JAEZZO010000050.1, on the reverse strand, counting down.
CTTGCCCGAGGCAACAGCTTCTTCCGCTTGTTCAAAGGTTACAGCGCCAATAACACCTACCGGAATATCAAGAGCAGCGTTGAATTTTGCTGCGTATTCAATGTTAATACCGTGCTCCATGTAGGTAGGAGGCAGGATGAGGGGCAGAAGTCTGTTAATTGCGAGGCAGCCTCTGGAGATGAGCAGCATGTCGATCTTATCCTGAATGACCTTTGCGAACTCAATAACTTCCTCAACCTCGGGAGAACCTTCAACAATATCTGTGCAGCTGAGACGGTACTCAATAGCAATATTGTTGCCACACTCTTTTCGGATGGCTTCAAGAAGCTCGACTGCAAATCTGCACCTGTTCTCAAAATTCTGTGCGCCATACTCATCGGTACGTTTATTGAAAACGGGGTTAAAAAGTAATGCAGGAAGCTGCCCGTGCGCACCATGAACATTGACGATGTCAGCGCCTGCTTTCATTGCATTTCTTGCTGCAACAGAGTAGTCCTCAATAAATTGCTTGATTTCATCATGAGTAAGAATATTAATGTCAATATCCATGGGGATGCCTACAGAACTTTCAACTTCATGAGTGCCAAAATAGGAAGCAACAGGAACAAGCTCTATCTCGGCCTTTGCGCCCCATCTTTTTGCTGCCTCAGCCCACTGTGAGAGAGATACAACAATGTGGGGATCACTCATTCCTGGAACATGGTGACAGGCTGGGGGAAGTTCCTTGTTTATAAAGCCGCTGCCCATAGCGACCACAGCTGAGCCTCCCTTTGCAATGGGAATGGCAGCTTCGACACATTCTCTGGTAATGTGATTATCATATGTTGCCATGAAGTTCCACTGTGGAGCGCTGGTAATTCTGTTCTTGAGTGTTATTCCGCTGCGGCTCAGCTTCAAGCATTGTGCGAGATGCGGATACTTATTAGTGTACATAAATGGTTTCCTCCAATTCTCTTTTCCTATGTTTATTTAAAATCTTTGTTAATAATATAACACACTCGATGTGTGAAAGACACAGCCGTTTTAGTGTTGATACCACAACTAAAAGGTTGTGGTATCAACACTATATACTCACAGATAAGAGTTTTTATAGTACGCTACGGAATGCAAATACTCCTTTTCGGAAGTATTAGCGGGATGTTTGACTCGAAATTTAGATGGACTATGAACTGTAACCTCAGGAAAGGAAGCGATGCGAGATAATTTCAATAACCATTGTATTTCATGGAAGAATATGCTATACTAATAATAATTGAATATAAAAGAACCGTCTTTTTTAGAAGGGCTTTTGGTAATACGCTTTCTTTAGCGTACTATGAAAAGCCCTTTTTTATACAATATCATTTTCAGGTAATTGCGAAACGCAGGGATTATATTAATTGTATACACAGAAAGTATATGTTCCGGTGCGGAAGTTAAGCGGAAGGAGCGTATGGAGTGGAGGAATATATACTTTCTGTGTATACAATTTAAACAACTATATTGTTTCGCAATTGCCCAAAATATTATTTTTATTAGGAGGAGTTAAGATGAGTACAATTTATGCACAGAAACGCGGACAGGATGTAAAGGCTAAACAATTAAGACGTTCCGGTATGATACCTTGTGTCATTTGTGGCGCAAGCTTGAAGGAATCGATCTCCGTCCAGATTGATCAAAGGACGGCCGATCAACTCAAACGAACCAAACGTAATGGAAGTATGGTGAATATTCAGGTCGATGGAGAAACCTATCCTGCATTAATTAAGGAAATGGAGTATGACAGTTTGAAAAATGAAATACTCCATTTCAGTTTTCAGGTATTGAATGCTAATAAAAGATTTAACAGTGTTGCTGATATTGTTCTATTAAACAGAGAAAAAGTAACCGGTATTCTGGAACAGATGCAGATGCAGGTTCCTCATGCTGCAGAACCAGAATATTTACTTGATACTGTTACGGTCGATCTTGATAGTATTCCAATTGGAACAACACTTACAATTGGAGACATTCCGGAATTTCAGAGCGATAAAATTAAATTATTGGCTGACGCAGGAAATATTGTTCTGCGCGTCAGAGAAAAAAAGCGTGCCGAAGTGAATATGGCACAATAATTTATTGTAAGTGGAAAAAGGCGGTTTGAACCGCCTTTTCTATTGCTTATTTTTAAAGTAATTTCATAGTTCCATAATGAAAAGCTCATTCGACTCATCAAAGGTGAAGCCACAGGATAGCAATGTGTTACAAGATGCTTTATTCTCGGGTTCGGGTTGTACAATAATACGCTTTGCGTTACTTTGTACTTTAATTTTTGCTGTTAAAGCTTTGATTGTCGCTGTACCCAAGCCTTTTCCCAGATATTTCGTATCGCCGATTAAATAATCAATACTATAAGTACCGTCAACTGCAATATTACCGTGCCATTCCTCACCGCTGTGATAATATTCATAGAGCTGACAAAATCCAATTGCACGCTTTTCTGTTTCAATTATGAAATGATGTAAAAATGAGAATTCATTCTTACGCTTTTCTATTTCTGCAAGCCAATCCAGGGGGTCATGATACCATGCTGCAACATGGGGGACGTATAACCATTTTTTCATGAGTGGAATATCCTCATCGGTTAATTGCCGCAATACAACTTCTGACATCTGCTTTCCTCCTATAATAAAAAACAAAACATGAATAATACTTCATATTGTGATTTTAACAAATCGAACCATTATTGTCAATATGAATAATGTTTCATATTTCTTGACGAAGCAGATGTTACAGGATATACTTATATATAGGAAGCGAGTGTTTAAAATTCGAGTAATATTTGGTGTGAAAGCTATTCGGAAGGAGGCATATGCTTTGAGTGAATTACCAATTCGTGAGCCAATACAAAAACGATCAATTAAAAAGAAAATAAAAATCATAAAAGCAGGACTTGATTTATTTTGTGAAAAAGGCTTTTATCATACAAATACGGTTGAAATAGCAAAGGCTGCAGGGGTTTCAATAGGAACAGTATATAGCTATTTCAAGGACAAAGAAGATATCTATAATGCTTCTTTTAGCTATTTTCTTGACAGTTACCTGGGGCCCTTCTTAAACGAATTAGAAAATTTGCCAAAACCGGTTGATATACAGGTGCTTATCGATAAATGTATTGAATTATTTATTAATCTTTATGTAAATTCGAAGCAGACGGTTAATAATTTAGGAATTATGCAGGAATCTGTGCCTAAAATAATGCAATACTTTGCTGCATATGAGGATATGATTTTGTCAGTACTTGTTAAAACTTGTGATAACCCCGATATCCGGCAGGATAATTTAACAGAAAAAATGTACTTACTGTATACATTGGCTGATGTTCTGGGACAGGAACATGCTTTTCAATATCATACTAGTATAGATTTGGAAGTACTGCGCCAGCAGATAAGTAGAATGATCACTTACTTGTTTTATAATTAAATTAACGAGGGATTAAGGAAGGAATGGATTGTTAACTACGTATCATTTACTAATCTTAAGAATTTAATGAAATTAATGAAAAAAAATGAAACCATGGAATATCCTTCTTCGTCTAATTGACAGAAACAAAATAAAATATAGAAGCTTTGAAAGGAGCGTTTTCATGAAAAAAATAGCGACAATTTTGCTCAGTGCAGCATTAATCGCAACAACGGTTCCGACAGACAGTTACGCGGCATTAGCTGCCTCGTCGTCAGCGGCTTCCGGTTTGGCTGTCGATGTAAAAAGTGGCCCAATTGTTAACAGAGCGGACCCATCGGACCAGAAGCTGGAAAGTGCTATCCTTGCCATTAAGAAAGTAATAGACATACCGGAGAGTTATTCCAAATTTGATTATAATTTTAACTCTCAAGTCTCTTACAGGGACACCAGCTGGTATTTGAACTGGAGTAATCCGAAGGATAATTCCAGCATAGCGGTAAATTGTGATATGGATAATCATATTACGAACTTTTACAAGTATGATCCTAATTACTCCAATAAAGGGATGGCTAAGTATTTAAAGAGTGACCTGAAAAGCACGGCGGACTCTTTTATCAAAAAAATAGCGCCTGAAATAGTTGATTCATTGGAATATAAGAAAGCAGATTATGATGGTGTTTATAGTGGAAATTATATTTATTATTATCAGAGAAAAGATAACGGTATAGATTTTCCGGATAATTCGGTAAGTATTACGGTGAATAGCACAAACGGTGAGGTAACCGCGGCAACTGTAAATTGGCTGTATGGTGTTACGGTTCCCTCCGCACAAACAAAAATATCTAAGGCGGAGGCTGCAGAGCTGATCAAGAAAAATATGAAGATGAAACTGGTGTACCATACAAATTATTATCATATATATGATAGTAATAATTTTATGGATCAAAAGGCTTTTCTGGTATATGAACCTTCGCAGGATTATATCTCAATCGATGCAGCTACCGGTAAAATTTATAACTCGAGAACAGATTGGATCTATGGCGATGGGGTTACCGGTTATAAAGGTGAGATGAAAACCGCTGATCAATCAGCCTCTGCATCAAATACCTTAACGAAAGAAGAAACAGAAAAAATAGAAGATTTAAAAGATTTAATATCAAAATCGAAAGCAATTAAGAAGATAACAGAAAACAAAAGTCTGTATCTTGAGAAAACATTAACATCCTATACCGCAACACTAGAAAAGATGTCTAATAATAAGGGATCTTCCTATGTATGGAATATTAACCTAAAGGATCCAAGAGAAGTAAATTATAAAAAGAAACAGGATACTTACAGAGCATATGCATATGCAACTGTAGATGCGAAAACTGGTAAAATATTATCCTTTTACTCCTCAATGAAGAGTAATTATGATGAAAAGAAGCAAAAATGGGAAACTGTGAAAGTGAAATACAACAAGGTGCAAGGTAGAGAGATTCTGGAAAAATTCTTAAAGAATCAAATTAAGGACCGTATCAATAATGCTGTATTATCGGATGAAAATAATGATTATATTGCTTACTACAAATCAAAAGATCCGATCTATGGCGGTTACAGCTACGCATATAACAGAGTAAATCAAGGTATTGAATTTTCGGAAAACAGCATTTCCGGATCGGTTGACGGTGTAACCGGCAAGATATACTCCTATAGTTCTTACTGGTTTGATAATATTACCTTTGAATCGCCAAGCGGTGCAATGTCTGCAGAAGAGGCTATGAAATATTATCTGAATAACGAAGGTTATGGTTTGAAATATGAGATTAATACAGTAAATAAAGACTCATCCAAGGTTAAGCCGGTATCTAAAATAACGGATCCTATGAGTCAGTATAATGTGGAGTATAATATCAGACTGGTATACCGTCCAGATGTAACTCCATCCTATCTTTCCCCCTTTACCGGTAAACAGCTCAATAGGAACGGTGAAGAATATACAGAAATGAAACCTTATACTTATAGGGATATTGATTCTTCGGAGTCTAATAAAAATATACGGCTGCTGTCAGATATGGGAATAGGCTTTGAAGGAGAGTATTTTCAGCCGAATCAGTATATTACGATGGGTGAGATTAATAAGCTGGTTGCTGCTATTGTCGGTGAAAACGAGGATGCCGATCAAGATACTTCCAATAAAACAGTTACAAAAGAAAAGCTGGCGCAAATGTTTATCGCGAAGCTGGGAATGGAGAAGTTATCACAAATTAAGGGAATCTATAAGGTTGACTATAGTGATGCAGCAGATATTGATGCGCAATACCTTGGGGCAGTTGCTCTTGCCAATGGACTCGGAATTATGACAGCGGATTCAGGTAAAAATTTCAATCCAAAGAGTATTGTAACCAGATACGATGCAGTGAATTATATTTTGAATTTTATTGATGCACAGCAGTCAAGAGTTTATTAATATCAGATCATTCTTTTTATACAATGTATGAAATAATAAGACACAACGATAGTAAGAGGTACGCTGCTTTCGTTGTGTCTTTTACTCATGACAATAGAAAGTTCGCAAAGTGTGCTTTCTATCGTTATTACATATATAGAAATACTATTTGTTCTATTGAAAACAATCAGCAGTATTTGCTGAAGATAGAGCCTAGACGGCGGATACCTTCCTCGATGGATTCTACAGCGGAATTTGTATAGTTTAGACGCAGGGTGTTAACACCTGTCTTATTTGTATAGAAGGCATCGCCTGGAACATATAGAACCTTTTGCTTTGAGGCTTCGGCAAGCAGGTCAAGAGCAGCACATTTATTTCCCAGGCACGCCCATAAAAACATTCCGCCAAGAGGGGTTGTATGCGTTATAGAGGAAGGAAAGTACTTATCAATGGCGGTTAGCATAGCATCACTTTGTTTCTTGTAAAGAGCTTTTATCTTCGAAATATGTAGCTCATAATCGTTATGCTGCAGATAATCATAAATCAGGTATTGCGCAAAAATGTTTGTATGCAGATCGGAGCCCTGCTTTGCTGTATTTAGATGATACATCAGCTGTTTGTTCTTCGTACACAAAAAACCTAGTCGCATTCCTGGAGTAACTGTTTTTGAAAAGGTTCCGAACAAAACACTGTATTCGAGCTTACCCGCACCAATATAGGGTAGGGTTTCTCCCGAAAACCGGAGTTCACTGTATGGATCATCCTCTACAAGTACAACATTATATTTCTGCAATAACTCATATACCGCCTTACGTTTTTCCTGGGAATAAGTAATACCCGTTGGATTTTGAAAGTTTGGAACACTATAGAATAGCTTCACATTTTTTCTGCATAGGGCTTGTTCCAACTCCTCCAGATTAACACCATCTTCCTCCAGTGTTACAGGAATAAATTCGGGTTCACATAAGGAAAATGCCTGTATTGCACCCAAATATCCGGGCTCTTCGATGATGATACCATCACCCTTGTTCACCAGAACTTTTCCGATCAAGTCAAGACCCTGCTGGGAGCCAGTGGTTATCATGATATCCTCCGGTAAAAATTTCAGACCAAATCTTTTGTCATATCGATCACAGATTGCCTGTCTTAAAGGTAAATAGCCCTCGGTTGTAGAATATTGAAATACTTTCTCGCCGCTGCTGCGAATGATACGTTCTGATGCTTCCGATAGTTCATTGATTGGAAATGAGATTGGATTGGGAAGACCGCCGGCAAAGGATATTACATTTGACGTCTCTGTAACCTTTAGTATCTCCCGCGTAAAAGAGGATTTGGTTTTATGTATTCTGTCTGAATATAAATCGATCATGGTTATACACCTTTCTGTTTCATTTTATTTTCTGCGAATTTCTATTATTGTAGCATCGTAATTGTATGCGAACAATATAAATAATGTATGCAATACAATTTTGTCGAACATACAGAATATGAAACAGAGTATTAATAAGTGATTTTGTTACTATTATATTTAACAGAAGCTCTTAATCATATTTTTCTGAAATTATCGGAATACATTAATTAATCTATTGTATATCCGAAAGAAATCTGATATATTCACTATTGTATTCTTAAATAACCCATATATAATCCTCGGCAATCTGCTTTCTATAAGCTGGTTTATCGTGGAAAGGAAGATGTGAGTACATACAAAGTGAATAATGTATGCAATTTAAATTTTCTGTTCGTGACAATGAGAATAAATTCGCTTCACTTAAATTAATATAGTTACGGAGGATGGTATGCCAATTAATTCGTTTGAGAATTACCCGATGAGCTGGAAACCTGAGCTTACAGGTATGAAAGGCCCCTTGTACAAAGTACTGGCCGGTATGCTGGCAGATGATATTAAAAGCGGGAAGCTGATACCGGGTACGAAGCTTCCGCCTCAAAGAGAACTGGCTGATTTTCTTGATATTAATCTAAGTACGGTATCCAGAGCATTTAAACTATGTGAGCAACATGGTTTCATCTGTGCAACCATAGGAAACGGAACCTATGTATCTTCTGATGCCGGTACAAATCATATTTTTAGTGCAAGCCCGGAACATATGCGAGTGATTGAAATGGGAGCAGTACTACCTGCGGTGGGTCCCAATAGAGAAATTGTGGAATATATGCAAAAAATGCTTGCCGAACCAGGCGCTGAAAAGTTATTTCAATACGGACTATCCGGAGGCAGCTCCTGGCAGAAAGAAGCTGCGGTAAAATGGATCAATAAAGCGGGACTTCCTATCGATACGGAGCAAATCGTTTTTTCAGGAGGAGGACAGAATGCCATCACTGCAATTCTGGCCTCATTATTTCGGGCAGGAGATAAAATAGGCACAGATCCGTTGGTTTACCCGGGAATTAAGACAGCAGCAAAGATGCTTGGCATACAGCTTGTGCCGATTGAGTGGAAAAATCATGAAATAACGCAGGAGGGACTTGTGAGTGCCTGTAAAAACGACAAAATAAAGGGACTCTATCTTATTCCGGATTACCATAATCCGACCACTCATAATATGACGCTGGAAACAAGAAGGATGATAGGCGAGGTTGCAAAGCAACATCATATCATCATTATAGAAGATGGAATTAATAGCTTGTTAAGTGAAAATCCTCTTCCACCGGTAGCATCTTATGCCCCGGAACAAACGATCTATATTTCTAGTCTTTCCAAGACGATTTCGCCTGGGCTGCGTCTGGCCTATATTGCAGCGCCTCCTGCTTTTCGGAAAGAGATTGCAACCGGTGTCTATAATCTTAATATTACGGTTGCACCATTTCTGACGGAGGTCTCGGCAAGGCTGATTATGTCTGATAAGGCAGACAGTATTATTCGTGAGAGGAGAGCCTATACGAAACAGCTGAATGAAATTGTAGACCGTTATTTGCATCAATATAAAATCTATGGCGAGGAATATTGTCCGTTCCGGTGGATTATACTGCCGGATACCTTCACAGGTAAGAGTTTTGAGATTTGTGCAAAAAACGAGGGAGTACAGGTATATTCCGGAGAACGGTTTTTAGTGGGATACTCTTCATACCGTAATGCCGTGAGAATATCTGTTACGGCTGCTAAAAACATTACGGAGTTTGAAGAGGGAATTAAGATACTGAAACGTATTCTTGAGAGTGAAGATAAAAGAGAACTATTACTGTGATGAATTTTTTGGACACAAAACTTGTAGTCAAAGCGTACAAAATACTTGTAGTCAAAGCCTACAAAATACTTGTAGGCTTGAAAGAAAGGGATGTTTATTTATATGAGACGTAAAGACAGAGAAGTTGCAAATGAAAGCGATCTGATCAATATCATAGAGCAATGCAAGGTTCTTCGCCTTGCGATGCAGGATCAGGAGGGACTCTATATTGTACCGTTAAATTTTGGTTATAAGTATGACAATGGGCAGCTGACTTTCTATATTCATTCAGCAAAGCAAGGAAGGAAAATCGAGGCTTTATCGGACAATGAGAGGGTAGCTTTTGAGATGGATTGCGAACACAGGCTTGTTGAAGCTAAGACAGCTTGCGGCTATGGATATGAATACAAAAGTATCATCGGCAATGGTATTGCTTCCTTTGTTGAAGAATATGAGGTAAAGAAACAGGCGTTAAGCCTTTTGATGAAGCACCAAACAGGGAAAGAATTTTTGTTTACACAGCAGGAAGCCGATATGGTAACGGTCATAAAAATTGAAGCGGAAAATTTTCATGGTAAGTGCTGTAAAAAGTAGGCAAAATCTGCTCATAACTTTCGTGGAATGAAAAAATAAGAAGGTTAAGTTGATATGGATTGACTTGACAGTCTTATTTTTTTGAGGGGATGTAATAATCAATAGAATTTCCATTATTCAGTAATAAGATTGAATTTCTCTTCATTTCATCCGGAGCATAGATATTATCGAGAAAATACCTTAAGGAATGCTGCCGGTCATCACAGTAAATCCGAATTTTTTGTAAAAAAGAGCAAAGTTTAATATGAAGCAGCTCCGGTTCGGAATACTTTATGTAACCTTGTAATATACCATTGCTGCCAAGAAGATGTGTTTTTTCCAGAATAAGAAGCTGTGCAGGAACGTTTTCTGCAGCAGATACCCCATTAATTACGAAGAAGCATTCGGTTATAGTATCTTCCGCTTTATCTATCTTAAGGCTTTGCAAAGATGACAGATATTCCTCATCGATTGCCTCAAAGAGAGCAAATGGTTTATAAATAGAAGATTCACTTGGATTTTCCCCGACAATTTTCTTAAACGCTCTGGTAAAAACCTCATGAGATTGGAAGCCGTATTCAAAAGCAAGATCTGTTATTTTAGTCTTTGTCCGGTATAACTCTTTATAGGCTTCTGAAATCTTTCTTCTTATTATATAGTCATAAATTGATATATGTGCACAACGCGAAAATTCTCTTGAAAGATAAAATTGCGAATAGCATACGGAATTTGCAACGTCCATAACACATATATCCTGCTTGAGATGATCCTCTATGAATGAAATAGAACTATTTACTGCTTTAAAAATAGTCATAATTATCTCCGTTTCTGTACTGCTTATTTTGCGTCTGAAGTCTAAGCACGCAGTATAGAAATTCCTTATGAAATGTGAATGCGTTCTTCCTTACACAGTTTTTTGTTCAACAGGAATAAAAACATCCATGACAGAAGCCTCCAGCTGTTCCATTCCAATAAACCGTTCATCATAGACCTGTAGAAGATAGGAGTTTTTCCTTTCTACCTGATAGGAAGGAGCAATCGAATGCTCCAATTGGTAGTACCAGTCCTGTGTGATTTCCATTCCACTAAGAGTAATCTTGATATAATCAGAAGCTGGAATGAATTTTGAACAGAGCTGAATGGGAAGCTGCGCCGTATTTACTTCTTCTCCGATAAAAATCTCAAAATATCCTCGCAAGGCGGTTTCATCACTATAAATATGGAGCTCAAACATACGATCCGTATGTAAAAAAAATGCTTGCTCAAAGGTCTTTGACTTGTAGCTGTTAAAACGGGAGAAGGTTTTCCCGATTTCATTTTCTGATTCCCAGCCACCTTTGCTGCTAAAAGGATCTCCATAAAAATTCATCCCCCCCAGCAATAATGAATCCATATGAATTAGTTCTGTTTTCATATTCAACACCTCCATGGCAAAATTAATCACGATATCAGTATTTTAGCATAATAGGGCATGGGTATTCAAGCATAGAACATCAAGCAGAAAATTTTATTCTGCTTTATAATTAATTATGTCATAAAACAGGCCTGCAGGAAAGGCTGCATATCATTGCGGATAAATTTAATTTGAAAATAAGGTTTAAGAGAGCATAGCTCTAAAGTAAGAGAAAGGATAGCCGGTCAAAGAAATAACTGCCGCATGAACTCGGTCGGAAGCTGTGACATGTATTATTAGGATAAGCTGCAGAAAAACATAGTATGGAGGTATTTATGAGGGAAGTAACATTTCATCCCATCGGGAAAGTAAAAATTGAAAACGGAAGATTTTTTATCGAACTGGAAGAAAGATATGCCGAGGCATTAACGGGGATTGAGGAGTATAGTCACATACAGGCAGTTTGGTGGTTCCATCTATACGATAATGAGGAGACCAGAAATTACCTGGTTATGGATAAACCATATACCAATGGACCAGATAAGGTTGGAGTAATGGCTTCCAGATCACCAATCAGACCCAATCCAATCGGAATAACTGCTTGCACTCTAATCGGTCTGCAGACTGGCAGAAGGCTGGAGGTGGCTTATATTGATGCAGAAAATGATACTCCCATTTTGGATATTAAACCCTATGAACCATCAATTGACAGAATAAGGGATGTTTCTATGCCGAAATGGTGCCAACATTGGCCGCAATATCTGGAGGATAACGAAAGTTTTGACTGGGAGTCGGAATTTAACCATCCGCAGTAGATGAAAAGAAATATGATCAGATTTATTCTTTCCGTAAAAAACTTATCGAATGATAGAAATACAGGTAAATGGCATTAGAAGGAGAGAGAATAAAAAATACCCTTGAAATGTGGGTTGCATTTCAAGGGTATTGTAATTTTAAAATATTATGCGATACTATTGATAGCCTTGGATAAACGGGAAACTTTTCTTGCAGCTGTGTTCTTGTGGTAGACACCTTTGGAACAAGCCTTATCGATCTCGGAAACTGCTTCAACTAAACTTGTTTTAGCAAGTTCCTTATCGTTTGCAGCAACTGCTGCATCTACTTTTTTAATAACCGTTTTCACCTTGGACTTAATTTGCTTATTTCTTGCAGCTTTTGTCTCATTTACTAAAATTCTTTTTTTAGCAGATTTAATGTTAGCCAATTCGTACACCTCCAACTATAAATTAATTCAACCATCTTTTCAAGGACATCAAATTGAGAGTGAGATGTTAACTTGTTATCTGGTTGTTCGAATACTTTGTTTCATTAAATCCGGACACGGACGTTCTAATCGAAACATACTATTATATAGTAGTCGATTGATTTCGTTCTGTCAATACATATTTTGAGAAACTTTGCAGAAAATATAGAATAAAGTTACTGATCGAAGGCGGATTTACAGAATTTGACCGGGCAGTAAACAGTACCATAAGAGACTACGGATCAGAATAAGTAAGCGTGAGAGGAGACGGATACATGGATCGAAATATCAGAACGGACCTGGCGTTGGAAGAAAGGGAGAGCTTTCCCGATGATGATGTGGAAATCAAGGGAGTAGTGTTGGATGAGGATTTTGATAAAAAGAATAATATTAGGGTTTCTACTGTTATCATTAAGGATGAGAAAGGTGCCCATGCAATGCATAAACCCATTGGAACTTATATTACAATAGAAGCTCCCGACATTGATCAGTCAGATGAAAACTATCATAAACCTGTCTCGGAGGCAATCGCAAAGTATTTAAAAAAGCTTGCCGGAGATCTAAAGCGTGAAGAAGTGCTGGTGGTGGGGCTGGGGAATAGAGAAGTCACACCCGATGCACTGGGTCCGCAGGTAGTAGATAATCTGTTTATTACCAGACATCTTATTAAGGAATATGGAAATGAATTCAAAGATAAACACCATCTGGGAAGTGTAAGTGCAATCTCGCCGGGTGTGATGGCTCAGACTGGAATGGAAACCGTTGAAATTGTAAAGGGGATTATTGAACAGACAAAACCAAAGCTTCTGATCGTGATAGATGCACTGGCATCCAGAAGCATTCATCGTGTTAATACTACAGTGCAGCTAACCGATACCGGAATAAGTCCTGGATCAGGGGTCGGAAATAACCGTAAGGCCTTCAATGAAGAGAGCCTGGGTACAAAGGTTATAGCACTGGGGGTTCCAACAGTGGTGGATGCGGCAACAATTGTTGCGGATACCTTAACTTCCTATATGCAGAAAAGTGGTTTTGGAGAAGAGGATATCGATAAATTCATTTCCGAGGTAAGGGAACAACAGATCGATAATATGTTTGTAACTCCAAAGAATATAGACGAATCCATTAAACGGATCAGCTATACAGTATCGGAAGCCTTAAATTCCTGTTTTGCACAGACTGCCCCTGCAGTATAAATTCACGGGTAATAAAAATAAGCTATCTGAATATAATAAATTAGGCACAGAGAAAATGCCTGCTTTACATATTTGGAGGCTATAATGAAAAATATTAGAGTAAATGTCCACAAAAAAATATATCCAATCATATGGCTCGGAATTATTATGGTTTCAATATATCTTCTCGTTCGTTTTGGAGCAATATTTCTGTCTGATGATTTGGGCCAAGCTAATGTGCTTTTAAAGGATACTGCTTTTACAAAAGCTTACTGCAAGGCTATGGAAAAGGGGTCCTCTGTAATCAGCTATGCTGCAAATGATAAAGCAGAGTATAGCTTTCCGGTAAGTATAGTGGACAGTTCTTTTGTCCTGCAGAAATTTGCAGATAATAAAGGTGCTTTCACAGCAAGGACAAAAGAATTCTCCTCAATGCCGGCAGGATTTACCGGTATTGACAGCGAAGGAAAAGTAAATGTTCAGACACCGGATAAGAGTAAGGGTACGAAGAAAATCGAAGTTAATAATGCCGCCGATAATAGCGTGGATGCTGTTGAAACAATGGATACAGGTGGTATCAGGAACAAGCTTGACATTTATAGGATTAAGGAAGGCATTCTCAGCAAAGAATATATATTAACAAATGGAAAGATCTATAACAGCAAGGATTTACAGTTGTCAGGCAATACAGGAACGGACGGGACAGCAAAAGGCAATGGACAGCTGCAGGTTGATTATGCGAGAGACAACACTTATTACGAAGAAACAGAGGATAGTGCGGTATCCGGTGACAGTACGGCCTCTGCTGATAACGCTTCTTCTGAAGCAGTAAATTCTGGTACCGTTAAGTATTCTCTTGATCAGCTAAAGGATGTGGCCTTCCTAATCCATAATTTCTATACAGTGGATTCTTCTACAAGAATTACAGAAAGCCTGTTTGATGCCAAGGCACTTCTGGGAAAAGACATGACTATGAAACAAAACCATGAAGAACCGCAGATTTTAATATATCATACGCATTCCCAGGAGGCATATGCGGACAGCAGGGCAGGAATAGAAGATGATACGGTAGTAGGTGTAGGCAGTCGTTTAACAGAACTATTGGAGAAGAAATACGGTTATAATGTAATTCACGATAAAACGAAGTATGACCTGGTTGATGGAAAAGAAGACAGGAGTAAAGCATATAATTATGCGGAGGATGGTCTTGAAAAAACATTGAAGGAACATCCGTCCATTGAAGTAGTAATTGATTTACATAGAGATTCCGGTGAAGCCAGAACAACCATGATAAATGGAAAAGAAACAGCAAAAATTATGCTGTTCAATGGCCTTAGCATGGATCAGAATGGACCGATCGCTTATTTATATAACCCGTATCTACAGGATAATCTGGCATTTAGTTTACAGGTGAAGCTAAAATCCCTTGATCTGTATCCAGGTCTCTTTATCAAGAATTATTTAAAAAGTTACCGATTTAATATGCAGGTACGCCCAAAATGTCTGCTGATAGAATTAGGAACCATAAACAACACCCTGGAATCGGCGAAAAATGCTATGGATCCATTGGCAGATGTACTGAATACGGTTTTACAGGGAAAATAGGAAAACTCAAGTTATGCTCTATCTTGCCACCCTGTTACCATTGTGTTATAATCATACAGATAAAATGCATTGTCTTATACGCAGGAGGATTAGAATGGCCTTAGACCAAAGTAAAATCAGAAATTTTTGTATTATTGCCCATATAGATCATGGTAAATCAACTCTCGCAGACCGTATCATTGAAATGACCGGCTTGCTGACCAGCCGTGAAATGCAGGCACAGGTGCTTGATAATATGGATCTGGAGAGAGAAAGAGGAATTACCATTAAAGCCCAGACAGTACGAACTGTCTATAAAGCAAAAAACGGAGAAGAATATATTTTTAACTTAATTGATACACCCGGACATGTCGATTTCAATTATGAGGTATCCAGAAGTCTTGCTGCCTGTGACGGCGCCATCCTTGTGGTGGATGCTGCCCAGGGGATTGAAGCGCAGACGCTAGCGAATGTTTATCTGGCACTGGATCATAATCTTGATATCATGACAGTGATTAATAAAATCGATCTTCCGAGTGCTGATCCGGAACGGGTTATAGCCGAAATAGAGGATGTCATTGGTCTGGAAGCTCATGATGCACCGCTTGTTTCAGCCAAGGTAGGTACGAATGTGGATCAAGTTCTGGAACAGATTGTAACGAAAATACCTGCTCCTAAGGGAGATCCAAATGCACCTCTGCAGGCACTTATTTTTGACTCAGTCTATGATTCTTATAAAGGAGTTATCGTATTTTGCAGAGTAAAAGAGGGTACGATAAGAAAAGGAACAGAAATTAGAATGATGGCAACCGGTGCTGTAGCGGAGGTGGTGGAGCTTGGCATCTTCGGACCCGGTCAGTTTATTCCGGCGCAGGAGCTTTCAGCAGGAATGGTTGGTTATATAACAGCAAGCCTTAAAAACGTAAAAGATACCCGCGTAGGTGATACGGTAACAGATCATAAACGTCCCTGTGCTGAACCGCTTCCGGGCTATAAAAAGGTACACCCGATGGTGTACTGCGGAATGTATCCGGCAGATGGGGCAAAATATCTGGATCTTCGTGATGCGCTGGAAAAGCTGCAGCTAAACGATGCTTCTTTGCAGTTTGAACCGGAAACTTCTGTTGCTTTGGGTTTTGGCTTTCGCTGTGGCTTCCTTGGATTATTACATTTAGAGATTATACAGGAGAGACTGGAAAGAGAATACAATCTGGATCTCGTGACAACAGCACCAAGTGTAATCTATAAGGTTCATAAGACAGACGGGCAGGTTTTTGATATTACAAATCCCACCAATATGCCGGATCCATCTGAAATTGAATACCTGGAGGAACCTTTTGTAACCGCGGAAATTATGGTTACTACAGAATTTGTCGGTTCCATTATGAGTTTATGCCAGGAGAGGCGTGGTATTTATCTTGGAATGGATTATATGGAAACAACCAGAGCGCTGCTGAAATATGAACTTCCGCTCAATGAAATTATATATGACTTTTTTGACGCTTTAAAATCTAGATCCAGAGGATATGCATCCTTTGATTATGAATTAAAAGGATATGTAAGGTCGGAGCTGGTTAAATTGGACATACTTATTAATAAAGAAGAAGTCGATGCATTAACCTTTATCGTGCACGCTGAAAGTGCTTATGAGCGAGGCAGGAAGATGTGTGAAAAGCTTAAGGATGAAATTCCGAGACAATTGTTCGAAATTCCGATACAGGCAGCGATCGGAAGCAAGATTATCGCACGTGAGACAGTTAAGGCGATGCGTAAAGATGTACTTGCGAAATGTTATGGTGGGGATATAACTCGTAAGAAAAAGCTTCTTGAAAAGCAAAAAGAAGGCAAGAAGAGGATGCGTCAGATCGGAAATGTAGAAATACCTCAGAAGGCATTTATGAGTGTTCTAAAGCTGGATGAGGACTAGAGAATAGATGAGTTTAAAAGCTGTTTTGATGGTTTCTTAACCTTGGACTTGCTACTGTATGCGTCTTGGCAATTAGCAGTAATCTGAAGATAAGAAACAGGAAAAAGCAGCTTTTCCTGTGTATTCATCAAGGAAAGGCAGGCTGTAATGATGATTAATATTCCGACAGCGGAGTATAACCGCAAATGGGATCTTGGACTATACATTCATATTCCGTTCTGTGCAAAAAAGTGTGATTATTGTGATTTTTTATCAGCACCGGCTTCCTCGGAGGAGATTCTGGAATATTTTGCTGCGATGCAGACCGAGATTGAAGCATACAAAGGCTTCACTGGAGATTATACGGTTTCCACGATCTTTATAGGAGGCGGAACTCCTTCTTATGTAGATGCCAAATATCTTGAAGATATGATGGAAGCGCTTAACCATTCCTTTCATATTGACCGGAAGCGGTTGGAAGCTTCGATTGAGATTAATCCCGGGACCATAACCCTCGAAAAACTGAGAAAATACCAGGAAATAGGAATAAACCGCTTAAGCTTCGGGCTTCAATCAGCCAATAACCAGGAGCTGAAATTGCTTGGTAGAATTCATACCTATGAACAGTTTGAAGAAAATTATTATCTGGCCAGAGAAGTAGGCTTTCAAAATATTAATATTGATTTGATTTCTTCACTGCCGGGACAAACACTGTTATCGTGGGAGAATACACTGCATAAAGTACTGGCATTAAATCCGGAACATATTTCAGCCTACAGTCTGATTATCGAAGAAGGTACAAAATTCTATGACCGTTACCGGGAGGACCTGAAAGGGTTTTTGGAGCTTCCGGAGGAAGAGACAGACCGGCAGATTTATCACAGGACAAAACAATTGCTGCAGGAGAATGGATATAAAAGATATGAAATATCCAATTACGCAAAGGATACTTATGAATGCCGGCATAATAGTTCCTATTGGACGGGGACACAGTATCTTGGAATTGGACTGGGAGCTTCCTCTTTACTCAGCAATACGCGGTTTTCAAATCTGGCGCAGCTGGAACAGTATTGTGAAAGATGCAACAATTATCAGAAAACAGCAGGAGTAGCAGACGGCAAGATGGCAGATTGCTCTATTTTAACAGATTCCGTTGGTATAAGGGTAAATTGTGAAGAATTAACGTGGAAGCAGAGGGTGGAGGAATTTATGTTCCTGGGACTCAGAATGTGTGCAGGGGTCAGTAAGATGGACTTTTCTAGACAATTTGGCAGGAATATTGAGGCTGTCTATGGTGATGTATTGAAAAAGCTTACCGAAAGCAAACTGCTAGTGGTCGAAGATGACAATATCCGTCTTACGGAATATGGAATTGATATCAGTAACTATGCTTTAAGTGAATTTTTACTTGATTAGTAGCAGGTTATAACAATAATATTTCAAAATGTTTTCACAAATAATTTATAAAATTGCCTTGACAAAGGAAATGCGTAGTGCTATTTTATATATAGATGTTAGCACTCTACTTGAATGAGTGCTAACAGAAAGAAAATAGATAGTATGGGTACTAACTAGTGGATCGAGGTTGGTCATGCAGCAGTTGGATGAAAGAAAATTAAAGATTTTACAGGCAATCATCCGAAATTATTTGGAGACCGGCGAACCGGTTGGTTCCAGAACGATCTCCAAATATACGGATCTGAATTTGAGCTCCGCTACCATTCGTAATGAAATGGCTGATCTGGAGGAGCTGGGATACATTGTACAGCCGCATACCTCTGCCGGAAGAATTCCTTCCGATAAAGGTTACCGGTTATATGTTGATATGCTTTTGAAGGATAAGGTTCAGGAAGTTGACGAGATGCGAGAGATATTAATTCAAAAAGCGGATCGTTTGGAAAACCTTCTGCAGCAGGTTGCAAAGCTGCTGGCTGTAAATACACAATATACAACAATGGTAACCACGCCGCAGTATAAGAAGAGAGTAAAGTTTATCCAGCTTACCGAAATGGAAGAAGATCAACTGCTTGCAGTAATCGTTTTTGAAAGAAATATTGTAAAGAATAAAATTATTAATATATCAGCATCCTTAAGTAAGGAAACCCTATTAAAACTAAATATAATCATGAACACCTTTTTACAGGGTCTGGATCTGGGTGAAATTAGTTTACCGGTTATCACAAAGATGAAGGAACAAGCCGGAGATTACAGAACAATTGTAAATGATATACTGGATGCAATTATGCAGGCGGTCAGTGAGGAAGAGGATTTTGAAGTCTTTACTTCAGGGGCCACGAACATTTTAAGATATCCGGAGCTTTCCGATACAGAGAAGGCAAGTAACCTGCTGTATACGCTGGAAGAGAAAAAGGTACTTTCCGAATTTATACAAGATAGAATGGAGGATGAGGAAAGCAGAGGAATTCAGGTGTTTATCGGAGATGAAACTCCAGTTGAGTCAATGAAGGAATGTTCTGTTGTTACAGCAACCTATGAGATTGAAGAAGGAGTTTACGGTAAGGTTGGTATTATCGGGCCAAAGAGAATGGATTATCAAAAAGTGGTAAATACACTGCAGTCATTAATGGTACAGCTTGATGATATTTTTAAGAAAAAAACATAAAAAGACATAAAAGCCATTGGAAAGGTGGATTAATACTTTTGAAGGACACCGATAAAGTAATTGAGATTATGAAAGCTGCCATGGAAAAGGAGAAAGCAATGAAAGAGAAATCAAATGATGCTGTCAAGAAGCAGATAGATGCTGAGACTGGTCAGGAAAAAGCAGAAAAGGAAGCTTTACAGGATGCATTACAGGAAGAAATTCTGGAGGATGGCAACGAAGCAGATGATTTGGAGGAAGAAACCTCCGGCGACAGTCAGGTAGGTATTGCAGATAATAAGGATGATAAGCAGGAGAAATCAGTTAAATCTTTTTTTAAGAATAACAAATCAAAAGAGTTAGCTGCAAAGGATACGAAAATAGAAGAACTGACTGACCGACTGATGAGATCAATGGCAGAGTTTGACAATTTCCGTAAGCGCTCTGATAAAGAAAAATCAACAATGTACGATATGGGAGTAAAGAGCATCGTTGAAAAAATGCTTCCAATTGTAGATAATTTTGAAAGAGGTCTTGGTACTTTGACAGAGAAAGAAAAAGAAGGTGCCTTCGCGCAGGGAATTGAAATGATTTATAAACAGCTCATGACCACTTTAGATGAGATTGGTTTAAAACCGATTGACGCAGTAGGCAAGGAATTTGATCCAAATCTTCATAATGCGGTTATGCACGGAGAAGATGACAGCTTAGGAGAGAACACTGTATCAGATGAGTTTCAAAAGGGATATATGTATCATGATATGGTAGTTCGCCACAGTATGGTTAAGGTTGTTAATTAGCAATAAAAGCTTTACTGGATTAAAACATATCCAAATTTTATAATACTACCTGGGATTTGGAAAGCAGTATGGGGTGTCGTATAATGACAGAAGATATGGCACAGGCAGATAACTTAAATAATACAGTTACAAATCAAAATCAATATAGGAGGAAATAAACATGGGTAAAATAATAGGTATTGACTTAGGTACAACGAATTCATGTGTTGCCGTTATGGAAGGCGGAAAACCGGTTGTTATTGCGAATACAGAAGGTTCCAGAACAACTCCATCGGTTGTAGCGTTTACAAAGACAGGAGAACGTCTGGTAGGAGAGCCTGCGAAACGTCAGGCGGTTACTAATTCTGATAAGACAATCTCATCAATTAAAAGACATATGGGTACAGATTACAGAGTGAAAATTGATGATAAGAGATTTTCACCTCAGGAGATTTCAGCAATGATTTTGCAGAAACTGAAAGCAGATGCAGAAAGCTATCTGGGTGAAAAGGTTGCAGATGCAGTCATCACTGTTCCCGCATACTTTAATGATGCACAGAGACAGGCAACCAAGGATGCCGGCAAAATAGCCGGTCTTGAGGTAAAGAGAATTATTAATGAGCCTACAGCGGCAGCACTTGCTTACGGCCTTGACAATGAGCATGAACAGAAAATCATGGTATACGATCTTGGCGGCGGTACCTTTGATGTTTCCATTATCGATATCGGCGACGGCGTAATCGAGGTTCTTGCAACTTCCGGTGATAACAAACTTGGTGGTGACGACTTTGACGAAAGAGTTACCAGATATATGATTGACGAATTCAAGAGAACAGACGGTGTTGATCTATCTACCGATAAAATGGCACTTCAGAGATTAAGGGAAGCAGCTGAGAAGGCGAAGAAGGAATTATCTTCTGCCACTACAACTAACATTAATCTTCCTTTTATCACAGCTACCGCAGAAGGCCCGAAGCATTTTGATATGAATTTAACTAGAGCAAAATTTGATGAGTTAACACATGATTTAGTAGAAAGAACAGTGATTCCGGTACAGAACGCTCTTCGTGATGCCGGTCTTTCTCCTTCCGATATCAAGAAGGTATTGCTGGTTGGCGGATCCACACGTATGATTTCTGTACAGGATAAGGTAAGACAGTTAATGGGTCAGGAACCTTCCAAGACCTTAAACCCGGATGAATGTGTAGCAATCGGTGCTTCCATTCAGGGCGGTAAATTAGCTGGTGAGGCTGGTGCAGGAGATATCCTCCTTCTGGATGTAACTCCACTGTCACTTTCCATTGAAACGCTTGGCGGTGTCGCTACCAAGTTAATCGAGAGAAATACAACTATTCCTACCAAGAAGAGTCAGGTGTTTTCAACAGCGGCAGATAACCAGACAGCAGTTGATATCAATGTAGTACAGGGTGAAAGACAGTTTGCGAAGGATAACAAATCCCTTGGACAATTCCGTCTGGATGGTATTCCGCCGGCAAGAAGAGGTATACCGCAGGTTGAAGTTACCTTCGATATCGATGCAAATGGTATTGTAAATGTATCCGCGAAGGATCTTGGTACTGGCAGAGAGCAGCATATCACGATTACTTCTAATTCCAACCTTTCGGATTCAGATATCGATAAGGCAGTGAAGGAAGCTGCTGAATACGAAGCACAGGATAAGAGACGTAAAGAAGCGGTTGATGTAAGAAACGATGCTGATTCTATGGTATTCCAGACAGAGAAGGCTCTCGGAGAAGTTGGAGATAAGATTGATGCTGCAGCGAAAGCAACAGTAGAAGAGGATCTTACCAGATTGAAGGAATTAGTTGAAAAATCTAATCCGGAAGTAATGTCCGAAGGTGAAGTAAGTGATATCAAAGCAGCGAAGGAAAAATTAATGACAGATGCACAGGCTTTATTTGCTAAATTGTATGAGCAAAGCGGTGCTGCCGGAGCAGCTGGCGGTGCAGGTTTTGCAGGCGGAGCCGGCCCTGATATGTCAGGAGCTGACGGTGCAGGATATAACGGCGGAAAAAATGATGATGTAGTAGACGGAGATTACCGCGAAGTATAAACAAGTGAGACAACACGTACTCACTTGCCATAAATAAAGGTAAGCATGCTGGTTGTAAATACGGATAATTATCTTTACCGGATATGATTTTGCAATCAGTGTGCTTTTCAGAAATGGGCGGTCATATAAGACTGCCTGTTTGCCTATACAATTATTTGGCTGATGAGAACATGTAGCTGTGAAAGGGAAGGAAGAAATGGCAGATAAACGTGATTATTATGAAGTCTTAGGTGTCGGCAGGACAGCGACGGATGATGAAATAAAGAAAGCATACAGACAGCTTGCAAAGAAATACCATCCCGACATGAATCCAGGGGATAAAACCGCAGAAGCAAAGTTTAAGGAGGCTTCTGAGGCTTATGCTGTACTTAGTGATGCAGATAAACGCCGGCAATATGATCAGTTCGGACACTCAGCTTTTGAGGGAGGAGCAGGAGCAGGCGCCGGTGGATTTGATTTTTCAGGAATGGATATGGGAGATATTTTCGGAGATATCTTCGGAGATCTGTTCGGAGGCCGCAGCAGACGTCAGAGTAATGGACCGATGCAGGGGGCTAATCTGCGTACATCTGTCAGAATCACCTTTGAAGAGGCTGTCTTTGGCACAGAGAAGGAACTTGAGCTTACCTTAAAGGATGAATGTGTGACCTGTCATGGTACCGGAGCGAAAGCAGGAACCAGTGCCGATACCTGTCCAAAATGTGGTGGTAAGGGTCAGGTGGTTTATACACAGCAGTCTTTGTTTGGTATGGTAAGAAATGTTCAGACCTGTCCGGATTGTAAAGGAACAGGTAAAATCATCAAAGATAAATGTCCTGACTGCTACGGAACAGGATTTATCAGCAGCAAGAAAAAGATTAAAGTATCAATACCTGCCGGCATTGACAGTGGTCAAAGTGTAAGAATTCGAGGCAAGGGCGAACCGGGTACGAATGGTGGATCAAGAGGTGATTTGCTGGTAGAGGTGGAAGTAAGCAGACATCCGATCTTCCAGCGTCAGGATTATGATATTTACTCTACGGCTCCGGTTTCTTATGCAACCGCTGTTCTGGGCGGAGATGTCAGGATCAGTACGGTTGACGGAGAAGTAATTTATAATGTAAAGGCCGGAACGCAAACCGATACCAGAGTTCGTCTGAGAGAAAAAGGAATTCCTAGTCTAAGAAATAAGGCAGTCAGAGGAGATCATTATGTTACTCTGGTAGTACAGGTACCTACAAATCTAAATGCGGAACAGAAGGATTTACTCAGAAAATTTGATGATGCAATGAATGGTAAAACAAATCCCGAAGCAGATGGAGAAAAAGAAAAAAGTAAGAAGAAATTCTGGAAATAATGGAGATTCCCTATGAAGTGGAAAAAATTCACACTCGAAACGACAACAGCCGCAGTTGATCTGGTCAGCGATATGTTAAGTGACTTAGGTATCACTGGAATTGAGGTTTGTGACAATGTGCCGATTACGGAAGAGGAAAGAAAACAGATGTTTATTGATATTCTCCCGGAATTGAAGGAAGATGACGGATCGGCAAAGGTAAGCTTTTATGTGGATGCGGAGGATGATACGGATCTTTTGATGACCAGAGTTTTAGATGGATTACAGGAGCTTGCAGGTTTTGTTGAGCTTGGAAGCGGTAAGATCGATGTTTCAGAGACAGAGGATAAGGATTGGATCAATAACTGGAAAGAATTCTTTAAACCATTTCGAGTAGATGATACAATTGTCATAAAACCTACCTGGGAAGAGCTGACTGACCGTAAGGATGGGGATCTGGTTATTGAGATAGATCCGGGAACCTCTTTTGGAACTGGAGCACATGAAACAACAAAGCTCTGTATCATAGCTCTGAAAAAGCATATGAAACCGCAGACAGTGATACTGGATGCAGGCAGTGGCAGCGGAATTTTATCAATTATTGCAAAGAAGCTGGGAGCGAAGGAAGTACTTGGAATTGATATTGATCCGAATGCTACCTGCTCAGCAATAGAAAATGCATCTGTGAACGAACTCCCGACGCAAGAGGGTAATTTAAGTTTTGTAACCGGTAATATCATAGAAGATGACGGAATTCGGACACAGATCGGGAAAGAAAAATATGATATCGTTGTAGCAAATATTCTGGCTGATGTTATTATTCCACTGTCAGAGGTAATTGGTACAAACTTAAAACCTGGTGGAATTTTCATTAGTTCCGGTATTATAAATACGAAGGAAGATGCAGTCAGAGCTGCGATTGAAAAAAATCATTTTCAGATTCTGGAAGTTAATAAAATGGGCGACTGGGTATCCTTTGTAGCAATGAAATAAATCTGATCTGCAATAACTATTATAAAAATATTGCAGATTTATAATTATATTTTGCTTATTGGAACATAATAATAATATCGATATGGATTTACTCCGTATCGTTTAAAATACTCCCGGAGCATCTTTGAATGTTCCGGGAGATTTTGATTCGTGAAATATATTTCATGCAGCAAATAATTGTTGAACATATGTTCTTTTTACTATATAATAACTAGAGGATAGCAAGATTTCAGTATTTGTATATCGATTGGAAGAAAGGCAGGGTAATGATATGCATCGATTTTATGTTACACCTGATTGTATAAGCGGTGATACGGTGGTAATTACCGGTCCGGATGTAAATCATATAAAGAATGTGCTCCGTATGAAGCAGAATGATGAAATTGTAATTTGTAATGGACAAGGAAAAGATTGTTATTGTATAATTAAAACGGTGTCCGACAGGGAGATTCTCGCGCAGATTAAACAAATACAGGACACAGGAACAGAATTAAAAACAAAAATTACATTATTTCAGGGACTGCCCAAGAAGGATAAGATGGAATTAATCATACAGAAGGCGGTTGAACTAGGTGTTCACGAGATCGTACCGGTTATGACAAAACGTGTGGTTGTAAAGCTGGAAGACAAGAAGAAGGAAGAGAAGAAACTAGAACGCTGGCAGCTGATTGCAGAAGGTGCGGCAAAACAGTCAGGAAGGGGAATTATTCCGCTGATACGTCCTGTACAAAGTTACCGGGAAGCAATCCGGAATGCAGCAAATATGGGAATTAGTTTAATTCCCTACGAGAATGCTGTAGGAATGAAATTTACAAGAGATATAATGGAGCGCCTTCCTCAATTTGAAACTATCGGTGTATTAATTGGTCCTGAGGGTGGCTTTGACGAAAGTGAAATAGAGATGGCGAAGGACGCTGATATTTATCCGATTACACTGGGAAAGAGAATTTTACGGACAGAGACGGCAGGGTTGGCGATCTTATCCATGATGGTTTTGACCTTGGAAGAATAGAAATAAATGTATATTACTGATCTTATTAAATATAATTTATTTGCCGAAAGAGAGAATTAGGCATTAAGCGTTATAGCAGGAATAAAATGGAAGTGAATGTTTTTCGTTCATTTCAAAAATATTGTGTCGGCCTCTTTGCGTTTTAAGAGGACCGACAGAATGGAGATAATTATGGAAATACAACTTTGGAGAGAAATTCTGGATCCGTATTCCCTAGCGGTTGATGAACTGGTTACGAAGTTTAACCATATCATAGATGAGTATAAGCATGTCGGGGCATATTCACCAATTGAACAGGTTACCGGGAGAGTGAAGACAATTTCAAGTATCCTGGAGAAGGCACAAAAGAAGGATATTGAATTAAGTAATTTTGAAGAGAAAATAGATGATATTGCCGGTATTCGTATTATCTGTCAATTTGTTGAAGATATATATAAAGTAGTTGATATTATTCGAAATAGATCCGATATGCGAGTGATAAATGAAAAGGATTATATTGTAAATGTAAAAAGGAGTGGTTACCGTTCCTATCATATGGAAGTATATTATGATGTAGAGACACTTAAGGGAAAGAAAGAGCTTCAGGTAGAGATACAGATTAGAACATTAGCGATGAATTTCTGGGCAACCATCGAACATTCGCTTCAATATAAATACAAACAGAATATGCCGGAAAATATCCGGGAACGATTATCCTCCGCTGCGGAGGCTATTCTGATTTTAGATCAGGAAATGTCAGTGGTAAGGGATGAAATTATGGATGCGCAGAATTCCTTTACGATCAAAGCGAATATCGTTGCAGATATCCTTACTAATATACAAAACCTCTATAAGGTTGCCAAGAAGCAGGATGTAATTAAAATTCAGGATGATTTCTTTCGTATTTATCAAAACGGTGACCAGGAGGAGCTTTCCAACTTCAACAGAGAATTGGATATGATCTCGGAACGTTACAGAGCGCAGAGTCTAAGATGATTAAGATCTTTTCTGATAATTAAGAGATTATTTGCTAAAAACGTATTTTATGAAGAGCATATTTTATGAAAAGCATATTTTATAAAAAGCATATTTCATAATAAAGGAACAAGGCATCTATGAGAACAAGAAGATAAAGGAGCTAATTATTAAGAACAAAAGAGGATAGTAGAGCTTAAATATTGCAGCACAGAAAAATATTATGAGAATACATGAGCGCAGGAATGGAGTATAAAAATGAATTTGCCGAAATTATTTGAGGACAGAATGAGAAAACTTTTGGGAGACGAATATGAAGAGTATTTACAATGCTACCACCAGCCGCATTATGGCGGGTTACGTGTCAATACGATGAAGACAACCCCGGTAGAATTCGAACGGATCTGTCCTTTTACCATAAAAAGAATCCCATGGGTGAGAAACGGCTATTACTATAACCCGGAGGAACAGCCTGCGAAGCACCCTTACTATTATGGTGGCTTATATTACATCCAGGAGCCGAGTGCAATGACACCTGCAAGCTTGCTGCCGATAGAAAAAGGAGATAAAGTGCTGGATATTTGTGCCGCACCGGGCGGCAAAAGTACCGAACTGGGGACCAGGCTTGGCGGTGAAGGACTTCTGGTATCCAATGATATCAGCAATTCCAGAGCAAAAGCGCTTCTTAAGAATATAGAACTTTTCGGAATTCGGAATGCGTTGATACTTTCAGAAGCACCAAATAAGCTAGTTGGGTATTTTCCGGAATATTTTGATAAGATTTTAATAGATGCTCCCTGCTCCGGGGAAGGAATGTTTCGCAAGACTCCTGCCATTATGAAAAACTGGGAGCAGTATGGAGTAGAATACTACAATAAGCTTCAAAAAGAAATTATCCTTTTTGCTGCCGCTATGTTAAAACCAGGTGGCTATATGCTCTATTCCACCTGTACTTTTTCACCAGAAGAAAACGAAGGTACTATAGCCTATCTGTTAGAACAGTTTCCGGAGTTTCATGTGGTGAATGCTATTCCTGATGAGAAAACGCAGAAGGAGTTGGCGATCTCCTATGAAGGCTTCGATTTTGGCAGACCCGAATGGGCAGGAGGAAGGGAAGAGCTTAAGAATTGTATCAGGCTATGGCCGCATAAAATCAATGGCGAAGGACATTTTGTTACACTGCTTTATAAGGAAGGCAGTAAACAGGATAGTACAAATTCTTATGAAAGAAGAAAGAGCACCATATCCGAGGAAGCCCTGGAATTTTTTGATCATCTTAAATTTCCTGTACCGGCAGAACGCCTTCTTGTTCACGACGAAAAAGTATTTTTGCTGCCGGATGGCCTTCCAGACCTAAAAGGGCTTCGAATATTAAGACAGGGTTTACTTCTTGGAGAAATGAAGAAGATGAGATTTGAACCCTCACAAGCATTGGCAAGCTCGTTGCGGATTACTGATTATGACAAGATAATACGTCTTTCGATTGATGATCCGAATGTGATAAAATACTTAAAATGTGAATCAATTGATTTAAAGAAAGACTATGCGGATGGATGGTATTTGGTCTGCGTTGAGGAATATCCGTTGGGATGGATAAAGATGGCAAAAAATAATATTAAGAATAAGTACCTTCCCGGATGGCGGTGGGTATAGAAGTAAGAGCCTTCTCTTATAACAGGTTGATTGGAATGTAAGACAGGGCTTAATCGTATGATTTGCTCACATTAATATAATAGAAAAGGCATGGTTATCAAATGGAGAAGCAGCTGCGTCTGGATAAATACCTATCTGAAATGGGTACCGGCACAAGAAGTGAGATAAAGGAATGGATTAGAAAAGGCAGAGTGAAAGTCAACCAGGAATTGTGCAGAAAACCTGAGACGAAAGTAACACCGCAATTGGATGAAATCAGTTTTGATGATAAGAGTATCGGGTATCGGAAATATATCTATTATATGCTTCATAAACCGGCCGGAGTAGTATCCGCTACCGAAGATGTATTCTGCAAAACAGTTTTAGATCTGATCGGAGATAAACAGGGTAAGGATTTGTTCCCGGTAGGGAGACTGGATAAGGATACGGAAGGGCTTTTGCTAATTACCAATGACGGAGATTTGGCTCATCAGCTGCTTTCGCCAAAAAAACATGTAGATAAGGTCTACTATGCGAGGATACAAGGTATCGTAAGCGAGAAGGATAGACAGGCATTTTCAAAAGGAGTAGATATCGGAGAAGAAAGTCTGACTTTACCGGCTAAGCTTAAAATTCTAAAAGCAGAGGATATCTCTGAAATTGAGCTTACGATACAGGAAGGAAAGTTTCATCAGGTAAAGCGAATGTTTGAAGCTGTCGGGAAGGAAGTAATCTATCTGAAACGATTGTCGATGGGAAGCCTGCGATTAGATCAGAAGCTGGCGCAGGGAGAATACCGTGAATTAACGGAGGAAGAAATTAATTTGTTAAAAAACCCGTAGAAACCAGCGGTGGTTTTTAAGCTGACGTTTTACGTGATATTTACGAAATATTGGAGATACCGTATTGTGGTATCATGATAGGAAGAGTGAAATACATGGGTATTAATATGTTAAAAGATATTGAAGCAGTGATTTTTGACTTGGATGGTACTCTGGTAGATTCTATGTGGATGTGGGAAAGTATTGATATTGAATATCTCGCACGCTACCAGATTGATTTACCGGAAGACCTCCAGAAATCAATAGAAGGAATGAGTTTTACAGAAACGGCAGGCTATTTTAAAAAACGTTTTGATTTACAGGACAGTGTGGATAAAATCAAAAGTGACTGGAATAGGATGGCATGGGATAAGTATTTAAATGAAGTTCCTTTAAAGGAGGGAGTTGCTACTTTACTTTCACATCTGAAGGAGAAGAATATTCCCGCCGGAATAGCTACCAGCAATTCCAGGGAATTGGTGGATCTTATTATTGATAAACTGAATGTAAAGGAGTATTTTACTTCCATTCGTACCTCCTGCGAGGTGGCAGCCGGTAAGCCATCTCCCGATATATATTTACTGGTTGCGAAAGATTTGCACGCTGATCCGGCAAGATGCCTTGTGTTTGAGGATGTACTGACAGGTATCATGGCAGGTAAAAATGCCAATATGAAGGTTTGTGCCGTATTTGATAAATATTCGGAGAAGGATGAAAAAGAGAAAAGAAAGCTGGCGGATTATTTTGTGTATACGATGTCAGAGGTGCTTTAAGAACCGGCAGACAGCTATGGGAGGAATGGAAATATGAAGCAGATTTATGTACAGCAAAACGAGGCCGGACAGCGTCTGGATAAGCTTTTGCTGAAAGTATTGAATAAAGCACCCAAAAGCTTCATCTATAAAATGCTTCGTAAGAAGAACATAACCCTTAATGGTAAGAAGTCAGACGGCTCTGAGAAATTGGCAGTGCAGGATGAAATCAAATTATTCCTGTCTGATGAGACAATCTCTGCGTTTCGTGAAGCTGTTATTGCTAAAGTGATTGATGAAGCGAAACTGGATGTGATCTATGAGGACAAACATCTTTTAATTATAAATAAACCGCTTGGGATACTGTCTCAGAAGGCGAAAAAAGACGATGTATCTATGGTGGAATATATTATATCTTATTTGCTGGACACAAAACAAATCACAAACGAACAGCTGGCAAGCTTTAAGCCTGGTGTCTGCAACCGGCTTGACCGTAATACGGGAGGGATTGTGATAGCCGGAAAATCACTTCTAGGACTGCAGGAAATGGCGAAGCTTTTTAAAGACCGTACGATAGACAAATATTACCTGTGTGTTGTGAAAGGCAGGATCGAAGAGAAAAAACGTATTGAAGGCTATCTAAGTAAGGATGGAGAGAAAAATCAGGTTAAAATCTATACCGGACAGACTGAGAATGCAGAGTATATCTGTACGGAATATGAGCCGCTTGCATATTCAAGGTGTGCATCCAAAGATACTGAAATCATGCGGGACGAAATGGTACCTTCCGGTGTCTATACCTTACTTCAGGTGAAGCTGATTACCGGTCGTTCCCATCAAATCAGAGCTCATCTGGCCAGTATTGGACATCCCATTATAGGGGACTTTAAGTATGGAAATCAAAAAGCGAATCATTACTTTAAACTGAAATATGGGTTGTCCCATCAATTGCTTCATTCCTGCCGGATGGTATTCCCGGTTATGGATGGAGAATTATCTTATTTATCCAACCGGGAATTTGTTGCCGAAGTCCCGGAGATATTTGAACAGATTAAGAAGGAATTATTTTGAAAGGGTGAAAGATATGCCATCATGGAATTCCAGAGGGTTAAGAGGCTCCATGCTGGAGGAAATGATTAATCTTACCAACAGCAAATATCGGGAAAAGGGTCTGGCACTGATACAGAAAGTTCCGACACCGATAACACCGATTAATATAGACAAAGAAAACAGGCATATTACTCTTGCTTATTTTGAACAGAAAAGTACAGTGGACTATATCGGAGTTGTACAGGGGATACCGGTTTGCTTTGATGCGAAGGAATGTGCGGTTGATACCTTCAGCATGAATAACGTTCATGAGCATCAGGTAACTTTTATGAGAGAATTTGAGGAGCAGAATGGAATAGCATTTTTGCTGATTTATTATAAAAAATATGAAGTATACTATTATCTTACTTTTCAACGGCTCCTTGAATTCTGGGATAGAGCAAAAAAAGGTGGAAGAAAAAGCTTTCGTTATGAGGAATTGGATGCTTCTTATCAAATCTCAATGCTTGGCGGAGGTTGTATTCACTATCTGGATATACTCAAAAAAGATCTGGAGCGCAGAGAATGCCTATAACAGATTAAGTAATATCGGCTCTAAACAAATTGTATGAAATGCCGCTTACGGCTCGGTATGGAAAGAAGGATGAATTTATACTGTATGGACAAGAAAGAGGATGGTAATAATGGGAATATATATTAATCCAGTTATTTATAACAGCAGACCGGATCCGCAGACCAGGAGGTTAGAGAAGGAAAATAGAACCTATGACCTGTTAGAAAAGCTTGGAGTTGCGTTTTGCCGGATTGATCATGATGCAACCGGTTCTATTGAGGATTGTCATGAGGTAGACAAGCTTTTACAGATCAAAATCTGCAAGAACTTGTTTTTATGCAATGCACAGAAAACAAGATTTTATCTACTGATGCTTCCGGGAGATAAGGTATTTAAAACAAAAGTTATATCGGCTCAAATTGGATCCTCCCGCTTATCCTTTGCACCCTCCGAATATATGGAGAAATATCTGGATATAACACCGGGTTCGGTCAGTGTACTGGGTCTTATGAATGATACACAAGGTATGATTCAGCTTCTTATTGATCAGGATGTTTTAAAAGAAGATTATTTCGGATGTCACCCCTGTATTAATACCTCAAGTCTTAGAATAAAAACAGCAGATTTGTTGGATACAATTCTGCCTTATATTAAGCATGAACCGGTTCTGGTAGAGTTATAATCTGAACCGGTTTATCTATAGGGTTAAGGGTGTAGTTGTAAATCATTGTAGCCGGTCAGACTCGCTTATCACTTTCATTCACTACGAAAGCTGTGGAGTACCAGGCCAGAAGGAAAGGTAAAATGGAAAAAATAAAAAAACAAATTAAAAATTTTGATTTTATCATATTTATTATCATGATCCTGCTGATATCCGTAGGATTATATTGCATCTGGCAGATCGGAATCGTTAATATAAAGATGAAAGATCTATTTGCAAAGCAATTATTTGGCGCAGCTGTCGGATGTGTAATTATTCTTGGAGTTTTGCTGATTGATTATAGTATTATGTGCAAACTGTCTGTAATCCTTTACCCCGGTATGATTCTTCTGCTTACTTTTCTATTGTTTTTCGGAAGACCGATTAATAATGTAAAAAGATGGATTGTCATTGCAGGGATACAATTACAGCCTTCTGAGGTTACTAAGCTGGTGATGATTTTGTTTTTAGCATTTCTCTGTAATTACTTTAAGGAGAAATTAGATAAATTTTATGTACTTCTTATATTGGGTGCAGTAACAGCAGTTCCGATCTTATTAATTGTGGCAGAGCCACATTTGAGTTCAGGTATTGCAATTGCGGCTATTTTTTGTATTATCCTATATGCATCCGGTATTCCATATAAAATAATTGCAACCGCATTCGCAATTGTTATTCCTCTTGTGTTGGCAGTAATAATAGGAGTAGGTGTATTTAATATAAAAATTCCCTTAATAAAATCGTATCATGTTAATAGAATATTATCTTTTTTGTCTACGGATGATAAGGAGGATGAAGGTGGTAAATACCAGCAAAATCAAGCAGTAGCATCTATTGCATCAGGTGGTATCCATGGAAAGCTGATTGCCGGTGAGCAGGAAGACAAGAAATATACCAATATTTATGCCAAAGAAAGCGATTTTATATTTTCCGTGGTGGGTGAAGAATTTGGTTTTATCGGAAGTGCTGCTATTATAGTGCTCTACGCGATTCTGGTTCTAAGGAGCTTAATCATATCAACGCATGCACCGGACTATGTTGGAAAATTAATCTGTATGGGAGCGTCGGCCTATATCATGTTCCAAGTATTTGTAAATGTTGGCGTAGCAACAAATCTTCTTCCGAATACAGGATTACCGCTTCCCTTTATTAGCTATGGTCTTACCTCTTTAGTCAGCTCAATGATGGCAGTTGGATTGATACTTAATGTAGGGATGAGGAGAAGAAATTAAATAATATTTGACATCACCGGAAGAATAATTTATAATAAAACAACATGTTAGTATGGTAGCGAATTATCACGTTACCATACTAAAGTAAAATATTGATTTATGACAAAAGACCGGTAGGTCGGTTTTTTACAAAAAGAAAGGTTTGGTGCTGTTTATGAAGGAAAAATTACTACATACACCTGAGGGAGTCAGAGATATCTATAATTCGGAATGTGCAACGAAGCTGGCGTTGCAGAATAGTCTCCATCATGTGCTGGAGCATTATGGCTTCCGGGATATTCAGACTCCAAGCTTTGAATTTTTTGATATATTCAGTCAGGAGCGGGGAACCGTTGCTTCAAAGGATATGTATAAATTCTTTGACAGGGACGGTAATACTCTGGTTCTTCGTCCGGATATCACACCGTCAATCGCACGTTGTGCAGCAAAATATTATAAAGAAGAAAGTCAACCGGTTCGTCTGGGATATATCGGGAACACCTTTATCAATAATACCAGCTATCAGGGGAAATTAAAGGAAGTAACACAGCTGGGAGCCGAATTAATTAATGACGGAAGCATAGAAGCGGATGCGGAAATGCTGGCACTTACCATAGAATGTCTGCTGCAGTCAGGCCTAAAGGAATTTCAGCTTGAAATAGGAGATGCAGATTTTTTCCGGACACTGATTGAGGAAGCCGGATTTGAAGAGGAGGAAGAGATTACAAAGCTTCGCGAGCTGATTGCAAAGAAGAACATGTTTGGCGTGGAAGAAATCGTAATGACGAAAAATATGAGTGGTGAGCTTAAAAATATTTTCTTGAAGCTTTCTGAGTTGTTTGGAACGATGGACATTCTGGAAAATGCGAAAAAGCTTACTGCTAACAAACGTGCCATTCAGGCAGTGGAGCGCTTGGAGAAGCTTTATGAAATACTGACAGAATACGGCTATGAAAACTATGTATCCTTTGATCTTGGCATGTTAAGCAAATACAATTATTATACCGGAATAATATTTAAGGCATATACCTATGGAACAGGAGATGCGGTCGCAAGCGGAGGACGTTATGATAATCTTGTCGGACAGTTTGGCAAGGAGGCTCCCGCGATTGGTCTTGTAATTGTAATTGACCAGTTAATGCTGGCATTATCCCGTCAAAAGCTCTTATGTGAGCCGGAAGCTCAGGATACCTTAATTCTATACAAAACTGCGTACAGGAAGCAGGCAATCGCACTTGCCAAGCATTTCCGCAGGGATGATGTGAATATCATCCTGCAAAAGTCTGCCGAAGAATTTAAAGCAGATGATTACCTGGATTATGCGAAGCGTATGAATATTGGTGGGATTTTATATTTAGATAATGAGAATGACATTAAGGTGATAAGTATTTCGGACGGAACCATGCAGGCTGCTCCGGTGAAGGAATTTCTTCAACAGGAAGATTAAAGTGGATTATTAATTCTGATGTACAAATTAGGTGTGCAGAAACGGAGGAGACAATGAGATATATAACAATAGCCCTTGCCAAAGGACGATTGGCTTTAAATACACTTGGAATGCTTGAAAAGATAGGAATTACCTGTGAAGAAATGAAGGATAAGGCTTCCAGAAAATTAATATTTGTAAATGAAGAACTGAAATTAAAATTCTTCCTTGCAAAAGCAAACGATGTTCCTACCTATGTAGAATATGGTGCCGCTGATATCGGATTTGTCGGTAAGGATACAATCCTCGAAGAAGGACGGAAAATGTATGAGGTTGTGGATCTTGGACTTGGAAAATGCAGAATGTGTGTTGCAGGTCCAGCAGCAGCAGGAGAGCTTCTCCGTCATGGAGAGCTTATTCGTGTAGCGACCAAATATCCGAATATCGCCAAGGATTATTTCTATAACAAGAAACATCAGACAGTTGAAATTATTAAATTAAACGGGTCGATAGAACTAGCTCCGATTGTAGGCTTGTCTGAGGTAATCGTGGATATTGTAGAAACAGGTTCCACACTGCGGGAGAACGGACTTGAGGTTTTGGAGGAAATCTGCAATATTTCTGCCAGAATGGTTGTAAATGAAGTGAGTATGAAGATGGAGCATGAACGCATAACGAAGATAATTAATGATTTAAAAGAAATTACAGCCGGTAGTAAATAAGAGAGCTTTGTATTTGAAGTTATGCAGACCGGGTACAAGTTTGAAAGAAAATCACTTTCAAACTATTTAGGAAAGCCTATACACTTTTTGAACAGGTCTGTAAAAAGTGAAAGGCACGAGCATAAGTTTGCACTTTATTATTTAAAGAGAAGATATGGAACGGTAAGTAGCATAGATATAAAGATGAATTAGAAAGGGCAGGTAAACAGATGAGAACAATTGAATTGAATTCAGAAACAAAAAAGAATATTCTGGAAGACCTCTTAAAAAGAAGTCCCAATCAATACGGTGCCTATGCGGATGTAGTGGCGAATATTTTAAATGATGTAAAAGAGAAGAAGGATGAAGCACTGTTTGATTATACGAAGCGTTTTGATCAGGCTCTCATTACGACTGAAACCTTCCGCGTTACAGAGAAAGAAATCGCAGAGGCATACGAAAAAGTCGATCCGTCTGTGATTGATGTTATCCGCAAGGCAATAATAAATATTGAAGCATATCATGCAAAACAGAAGCAATACAGCTGGTTTGACACCACCGATAACGGTACCATACTGGGACAGAAGGTAACTCCGATCACTGCAGTGGGAGTTTATGTACCGGGCGGTAAAGCAGCATATCCTTCCTCTGTTCTGATGAATGTCCTTCCGGCAAAGGTAGCCGGTGTAACAAGAATTACAATGACAACTCCTCCCGGCAAGGACGGGAAGGTTAATCCGGGAACACTGGTTGCAGCAAAGGAAGCTGGTGTTACGGAAATCTATAAGGTAGGCGGTGCCCAGGCAATTGCAGCCCTTGCGTATGGAACCGAAAGCATTCAAAAGGTAGATAAGATTGTGGGACCCGGTAATATCTATGTGGCTCTTGCAAAAAAAGCTGTATATGGTCATGTCAGCATCGATTCCATTGCCGGACCAAGTGAAATCCTGGTTCTCGCAGATGAGACAGCCAATCCAAGATATGTGGCGGCAGACCTGCTGTCACAGGCAGAGCATGATGAACTGGCTTCTGCTATTTTAATTACCACCAGCAGGGAACTTGCCAAGAAGGTTTCTGAAGAAGTGGATCAATTTGTAGAGTCACTTTCGCGTAAGGAAATTCTGCAGAAATCCCTCGATAACTATGGTTATATTATGATAGCCGATACCTTGGCCGAAGCCATTGAAACGGCAAATGAAATAGCTTCCGAGCACTTGGAAATTATGACAAAGGATCCTTTTATGGTGATGACCAAAATAAAAAATGCAGGTGCTATTTTCATAGGAGAATACTCCAGTGAGCCACTTGGAGATTATATGGCAGGACCAAACCATATCCTTCCAACCAATGGAACCGCCAAATTCTTCTCTCCGCTCAGCGTAGATGATTTTATCAAAAAATCCAGCATTATCTCCTATTCCAGAGAGGCGTTGGAGCCAATTTATAAGGACATTGTTACCTTTGCAAATTCGGAGAGTCTGACTGCACATGCCAACTCCATCGCAGTACGTTTCGAATAGAATAAGACGTTCCATTACGTGGAGAATGTGGCAAGAAGAGGTTCTGGATAATATATAAGCGAATAAAGAGAAAAGCTACGGTGTAGCTTTTTTCTTCGTTCTCTTACATACAATGATTTGAGTATAAAAAGATGGTAAAGATAATAATAGCAGAGTAGAATTACCAATTTTATATTTGACGTTCAGATCGTGGTATTAAATATAAAGTTTGACATTTATTGCTCTTAATGTATAATTATAAAAAAGGAAGGATGAGACTATGAACAGCAGAACGGCCGTGATTAATCGTAAAACCAAGGAAACAGATATCGGGATGGAGTTTGCTGTGGATGGCAGCGGGAAATCACAGATTGAAACAGGAATCGGATTTTTGAATCATATGTTGGAAAGCTTTGCCAGACATGGCTTTTTTGATTTAAGACTGAATGTAAAAGGAGACCTGTATGTGGATGCGCACCATACGGTAGAGGATACCGGAATCGTTCTCGGACAGGCTATTAAAAGTGCGCTCGGAGATAAGCAGGGGATAAAAAGATATGGTTCCTTTCTTCTTCCAATGGATGAAACCCTGGTTTTGTGTGCGATAGACTTATCTGGCAGACCATATTTTGTTTATAATCTACAATTTGCCTCCGAAAGGGTTGGATACATGGAAACAGAACTGGTAAAAGAGTTCTTTTATGCCGTATCCTATTCCGCCGGTATGAACTTACATATCAAGCTGTTAAATGGTGGCAATGACCATCATATTATAGAAGCTGCTTTTAAAGCATTTGCCAAGGCGCTAGATGAGGCTTGCTCGGTAGATAACCGGATACAGGGAGTGCTATCAACGAAAGGCACGATTGAATAAGAGAGAATATTAATATAGATAATAAATCCAAAAGATAAATCATATTTGAAGTATAAAATTATTATATTTTCAACCGCAATAGTTTGTACCTACACAGTCCTTGCTATAAACATTGGGATGTGCTGAAAACGTACGCAGGAATGGAGAATAAAAATGAAATTATTTCCGGCAATTGATATTAGAAATGGGCAATGTGTAAGACTTCGGCAGGGAAGCTTCCAGGATGTATTGGTTTATTCCGATATTCCGCTTAAAATTGCAAAGCAATGGGAAGCCTGCGGTGCTTCCTTTATCCATATAGTAGACCTTGACGGGGCACTGGTTGGCCACTCAGTCAACGATGAAGTGATTAAGGAAATTGTTTCGGAGGTAAAAATCCCGATACAGGTAGGCGGGGGAATTCGAACCATCAAGGATATAGAAAATAAGCTGAATTTAGGAATAGAGCGTGTTATTATCGGTACGAAGGCAGTAAAGGATCCGGCTTTTATCAAGGAAGCGGTCGCGACCTTCGGTTCAAGGCGTATCGTTATCGGGATTGATGCCAGAGATGGAATGGTCGCGATAGAAGGTTGGGAAAAGGTAAGTAATTATCAGGCTGTCAGTTTAGCCCTTGAGATGAAAAAATATGGAGTAAAAACGATTGTTTATACAGATATATCGAAGGATGGCATGCTTCAGGGACCAAATATCGCGCATACCAGGGAACTGGCGGACGCAACAGGATTAGACATTATCGCTTCCGGCGGAGTTTCTTCACTGAAGGATCTTGAAATGCTAAGTGACAGTCAGATTTACGGGGCAATCATCGGAAAAGCTCTGTATGAGAATAAAATAGATTTGAAAAAAGCGGTAAATCTATTTGAAAAAAATCAGGAGGTATTACGGCAAGATGTCTTATAAAAAAATTATCCCCTATATCAATGCAGAAAGTGAAATGCCGGCAAATGTGCTGAATTTAGCAAAAAGCTATTCTTACGGGGGAGCGGACGAACTGTTTGTATATAACTATTCCAGGGATGAGAAGACCAGAGAGGAATTTTTATCTCTGGCAAAGGAGCTTTCCAGAGAACTCGATATTCCTTTTTCAATCGGCTGTTATATCGAACGATTAGAGGATATAAAGAAGGCAATTTATACCGGTGCTGTATCAGTCATGGTAAAATATGCACTGCTGGAAAATAAACCGTTATTGAAGGAAGCCGCAGAGCGTTTTGGCTCTGAAAAAATCATAGTAGAAGTGGATATGATAGAATGCATGGATACCGATGGTGCACAGCTATGCCATACCCTGCAGGAATATCAGATCGGTACAGTAATGCTTAAGCATCTCGCCTTATCAGCCCATGCA
The DNA here is from genome assembly GCA_023418475.1 of Bacillota bacterium. Classification (GTDB taxonomy): domain Bacteria; phylum Bacillota; class Clostridia; order Lachnospirales; family Lachnospiraceae; genus Mobilitalea. Next base: position 22,836 of record JAEZZO010000050.1, on the reverse strand, counting down.
AAGGAAATGATAGAAGGCTCACCGGTTAAAATTATCATCCGCGACAGCCTGGTGCGCAATGATATCGGAACTTTGATTTCTTTACCGGGTGTCATTGGGATTTCAACAAATTTCTTCGAGAATAAAGATATTATGAAGGCGAAGCTTGCGCTGAAACAAGAGGGTATTGCAGTCAATACTTTCGAGAGTAAGCTGTTATTTTCGGAATTCAAGCTGGATGCAAACGGTTTGATCCCTGTGATTGTGCAGGACTATCGGTCAAATGCAGTATTAATGCTTGCGTATATGAATGAGGAAGCATATAATAAGACCATTGTGGACGGAAGAATGACCTATTATTCCAGAAGCCGCAGTAAGCTCTGGCTGAAAGGAGAAACCTCAGGACACTTTCAATATGTGAAAGAGCTGGTGCTGGATTGTGATAATGATACAATTCTTGCTAAGGTACTTCAGATCGGTCCCGCCTGCCATACAGGGGAGCTATCCTGTTTCCATAAGGAACTGGTAAAGAAAGAATATAACAATGCTGATCCGCTGCATGTATTTTCCGATGTGTATAAAATCATTCTGGACCGAAGACTTCATCCGAAGGAAGGCTCCTATACCAATTACCTGTTTGATAAGGGTATCGATAAAATACTAAAGAAATGCGGTGAGGAAGCGACAGAGATAACAATTGCCGCGAAGAATCCCGGTGCGGAGGAACTTCGTTATGAGATTGCAGATTATTTGTATCATCTGATGGTACTTATGGCAGAATGCGGACTGGACTGGGAGGACATTACATCTGAGCTAGCTCATAGAAAATAAGGATATTTTATAACATAGGAGGCAAATAACGTGCAAGTATACGGTGAAAATGAATTAAGAAAAATGTTTCTCGATTTTTTTGAAAGTAAGGGACATCTGGTAGCGAATAGCTTTCCGTTAATACCCCATAATGATAAAAGCTTATTGTTAATCAATGCTGGTATGGCACCTTTAAAACCTTATTTTACAGGACAGGAAATCCCGCCGAGGCGTCGTATGGCTACCTGTCAGAAATGTATTCGTACCGGAGACATAGAGAATGTCGGCAAAACAGCAAGACATGGTACCTTCTTTGAGATGCTCGGCAATTTTTCCTTTGGTGATTATTTTAAGCACGAAGCAATTGCCTGGTCCTGGGAGTTCTTAACAGAAGTGGTGGGACTGGATAAGAACCGTTTATATCCTTCTGTTTATAAAGAGGATGATGAAGCATTTGATATCTGGAATAAAGAGATTGGAATTCCGGCAGAGCGTATTTTCCGTTTCGGCAAGGAAGATAATTTCTGGGAGCATGGCTCAGGTCCTTGCGGCCCCTGCTCCGAGATTTATTATGACCGCGGTGAAAAATACGGCTGTGGTAAGGAAGGCTGTACGGTAGGCTGCGACTGTGACCGCTATATTGAGGTGTGGAATAATGTTTTCACACAGTTTAACGGTGATGGGAATGGTAATTATGAAACACTTGAAAATAAGAATATTGACACAGGTATGGGTCTGGAGAGACTGGCGGTAGTTGTTCAGGATGTAGACTCGATCTTTGATATTGATACCATGAAGGCAATCCGTGACAAGGTATGCCAGATTGCGAATGTAACCTATAAAGTAGATGCGCGTAAGGATGTATCCATACGTCTGATCACTGACCATATCCGTTCCGTAACCTTTATGGCTTCGGATGGTATTATTCCTTCCAATGAAGGCAGAGGTTATGTATTCAGAAGATTACTGCGTCGCGGTGCAAGACATGGAAGACTTCTGGGAATTCAGGGGAGTTTTTTAGCGGAGCTTTCTAAGGTGGTAATCCAGGAAGCAAAGGATGGTTATCCGGAGCTGGAAGAGAAGAAAGAATATATTCTGAAGCTGCTTACGATTGAAGAAGAGAAGTTCAATAAAACAATTGACCAGGGCTTAAGCATCCTGGCTGATATGGAGAAGGAGCTGGAGAGCAGGAAATCGAAGCTGCTTCCGGGTGAGGATGTATTTAAGCTATATGATACCTATGGCTTCCCGTTTGACTTAACCAAGGAAATTCTGGAGGAAAAGGGCTTTGAGGTTGATGAAAAGGGCTTCAAGGAAGCAATGGAGGTTCAAAGAGTAACCGCCAGAACGGCCAGAGGTGTTACCAATTATATGGGTGCAGAGGAAACGGTATATCAACAGATTGATGCAGAATTAACAACGGCTTTTGTCGGATATGACAAGCTTTCCTATACCTCTGAAATTGCAGCATTAACAACAGAGACAGAGCTGGTTGATGAGTTGGTTGCCGGACAGAGAGGAACCATTCTTGTAAAAGAGACGCCCTTCTATGCTACAATGGGCGGCCAGGCAGGAGATTGTGGTGTAATCTTTACCAAGGATGCCCGGTTTGAGGTAGAGGATACGATTAAGCTGCAGGGCGGCAAGGTTGGACATGTCGGTACAGTAACCAAAGGTATTTTTAAATTAAATGAGAAAGCTGAGCTTGAGGTAGATGTTGCACAAAGAACAGCAACTGCGAAGAACCATAGTGCTACCCATTTGCTGCAGAAAGCGCTTCGCAGCGTTCTTGGAACACATGTTGAGCAGGCAGGCTCTCTGGTAAACGAGGATCGACTTCGTTTTGACTTTACCCATTTTTCCGCACTGACAGCAGAGGAATTGTCGAAGGTGGAAGCACTGGTCAATAAACAGATCGCAAGTAATTTGCAGGTGAATACCAGAGTTATGAGTCTGGACGAAGCAAAAAAAGAAGGTGCAATGGCGTTATTCGGTGAGAAATACGGCAGCGAAGTACGTGTTGTTATGATGGGAGATTACAGTAAGGAGCTTTGCGGTGGTACCCATGTAAGTAACACCGGAGTGATTACCGTATTTAAGATTTTATCCGAAACAGGTATCGCAGCCGGAGTCAGAAGAATAGAAGCATTGACCGGTAACGGTGTGCTCTGCTTTTATAAAGAACTCGAAAGTGAACTGCATGCGGCAGCGAAGGCAGCAAAGACAGAACCCTCGCAGTTATCCGGCAAGATTGAGGCTTTCCAGGAAGAGATTAAGGCATTAAGATCAGAAAATGAGAAATTAAAGAATAAGCTGGCAAATAACTCTATGGGTGATGTTATGAACCAGGTAGTTGAAATAAAGGGTGTGAAGCTGCTTGCGGTGAAGCTTGCGGATGTGGATATGAACGAACTTCGTAATCTGGGTGATCAGTTAAAAGAGAAACTGGGAGAGGGTGTTATTGTTCTTGCTTCTTCCACAGCACCGGATAAGGTAAATCTGATTGCAATGGCAACCGATGGCGCTATGAAGCAGGGGGCGCATGCAGGAAACCTGGTAAAAGAACTCGCAGTCTTAGTTGGAGGCGGTGGAGGCGGAAGACCGAATATGGCGCAGGCAGGCGGTAAGATTGCAGCCGGAATAGATGCCGTAATTGAAAAATCCAGAGATGCTTTGAGTACCCAGTTAAAATAATCACTCGATGTAAAATTTTGATTTCTATATAACCTTAATGGAATAATACGGCAGGAAAAAGAAGTGAATTCAACAGGTGAATTAGCATGCTAATTCACCTGTTTTGGTTAATTCATAGGAAAGTTCGCCCTGGGAAGTAAGCCCTCCGGGTGATACACAGCTACGAGCGCGGAACAAGAGTTGTACATTATAGAAGATCGCGAAAGTGTGCGTGGGGCACTTTTGTTCTGATTCCGGTTCAGGATTTCATTATGCGTAATATTTATAAGGTTGTTCAAAGTAATATAGTCATCCTTAATAAGATTTGATTGCTAAACCGCATGAGGAGAGTTACAATAAGAAAAGATTTATATGGGGACGTATTATTGGAGGTGATCGTAAATGAGAGAGAATGTAAAAAGGGAAATAATTGTATCCGGATATGGGCCGGGAGCAACAGGAAGTGCTTCTATATCACTTTATTCCATGACAGACAAACTTAAACTGGACAGACAGCTATGGAGTGACAGAATAACAGCACCTTCCTTTCTTTGTACATATCAGGACATGTGCTTTGCTATCAGAGAAGAAGACAACAGCGGTTCTGTTCTTTTGTACCAGCGCGCCGGTGATGAGTATGTATTAAAGGATGAGTATTTTCTGGAAGGCGGAGCATTATGCCACATTGTATATCAGCCTAAGAATCAAACGTTATACTGTTCTTTTTATCTGACCGGACATGTTGGTGCGATTAAGGTGGAAAATTATCACTTTGCTAAATTGCTAAGCTTCCTGCGGATGGAGCCTGAGAAAGCAGGAGATTTGACCAGGGCTCATTGCTGCGCGCTGGAGCCTGAAGGTAATAGGGTGCTGACGACTAATATTGCACTGGACAGGATTTATATCTTTGAAGCAGAGGACGGCAGCCTTTTACCGAATACTAGATGCGAGAACATTCAATTGGAAAAAGGAATTGGTCCGAGACATCTTAAATTTCATCCAATTCAAAATTATCTATATGTTATTACAGAATATTCCAGCGAAATTCTAGTCTTTCATTACCTGCATGATGATATTGTACCGAAGCTTACGTTACTGCAGAAAATATCTGCTTTGCCGGGGGGATTTCATGAAAGCAGTACAGGTTCTACAATAGATATTACAGAAGACGGCAGATTCTTATATGCAGCAAATCGCGGCGCGGATACGATAGCTGTTTTTGATATCCATGTGGACGGAACTCTGGAGAAGATGCAAGACATTAGCTGCCAGGGAAGGAATCCAAGGCATATCGCACTTACGAAAGACGATGCGGCTTTAATGATCGCAAATCAGGATTCGAACGAAATTGTGATTCTGGGAGTGGACGAGCAGGATGGAAAACTCACTGACGTTATTACAAGAATACCTTTTATTAGTCCATCCTACGCAGAAGAATTATAATATGTATAGTCGTACAGAATGAATTACTATTTTACGGGCTTAGAATGAGCAGGCTTATACTAGCAGAACAAAGTTGTTCTGGTATGTTACGTCTGCTTTTATAACGTTCTCCGTTATTTATTATCATTTAAAATTAAACCTGCAATATGTAAATAAGTGGATGTTATTAAAGGAGGGTAATTAGAACAAAACATGTAAATATAATATTAATTGCTTAAGAAGATTAGATAAACAAAAGTATAAAATTCATCTTCATAACCTGAGAAGAGCTCGTGTTTATCAAATCTAACGATTACTTATGATGAGGAAGGAGAAACTATTATGTATGAATTAGTGCAGGCCGGAGAGAAAACATATTATATTAATTGCCCGGCAAAAATAGGAATATATCTGTCAGAGGAGAGGAAGGCCTACCTGATTGACAGCGGGAACGATAAGGAAGCAGGAAAAAAGGTTCTAAGAATACTAAACGATAATAATTGGACACTGGCGGGTATTATTAATACACATTCCAATGCGGATCATATTGGCGGAAATAATTTTCTGCAGCAGAAGACAAATTGCAGAATCATTTCAACTGGACTGGAAAATGCCTTTACGAAATATCCGATTCTGGAAACTTCATTTTTATATGGCGGATATCCCTGCAAAGAGCTTCGAAATAAGTTCCTTCTGGCACCAGTCAGCAATCCCACCGATGAAATTGATAGCTTTCTGCCGGAAGGGCTTGATTTTATCCGGCTGGGAGGACATTTTTTTGATATGGTCGGTATAAAGACCTCGGATGATGTTTATTTCTTAGCAGATTGTATCTTCGGAGAGAATATTATTAACAAGTATCATTTATCCTTTATTTATGATGTGGCAGAATTCATGCATACCCTGGATACTGTTGAACTGCTGGAAGGAAAAATGTTTATTCCCGCCCATGCTGAAGCAGCCGTTGATATTAAACCATTGGTTCAAGTAAACAGAAATAAAGTACTTGAAATTATGGACCGGCTGGTTGAAATATGCATGGATCCGATTTGTTTTGAAGAAATTTTAAAAAAGATATTCGATGCCTATTCCTTGACTCTGGATATCAATCAGTATGTGCTGGTTGGAAGTACGGTACGTTCTTATCTGTCTTATTTGCATGACAGCGGCAGGCTGGAGATGCTATTTTGTGAAAACAGACTATTATGGAAGAGCAAAATAATCGCAGACAATGCATAAAAACAGTTGACGAATTTGAAAAATATGCTATAATCATACTAGTGCTATTCAAAAAATACCCAAACAGTTGTATACGCACAATACACAACTGGAGGGAGGTTAGGTGTGAGACGATGTCAAATGTTATCGTGAAAGACAATGAAACATTAGATAGTGCTCTCCGCAGATTCAAAAGAAACTGCGCGAAAGCTGGTATCCAACAGGAGATCCGTAAGAGGGAGCATTATGAGAAGCCGAGCGTAAGACGTAAGAAAAAGTCTGAAGCAGCTAGAAAACGTAAATATTAATTTTACAGAGACTTCCAATAGGAAACTATTGGAAGTTTTTTATTTTTTTCAAAAATAATTTAACCTTTCAATATAGTCTACATATTCTGGAAAAATCATATATTATTAGCAGTATCTGCAAAGGATTTAGGGGGTCGTTATGAAGGAGAACCTGAAATCATCACACAATAAATTCAAAAAAGATAATAAAACTCAATTATATAAGGGTCTTAATCAAAAAAAGAAAGTGAAATCTGAAATGTCACCAACCTATCTGGAAGAATTATCAAGCCGTTTGAACCTACCGGCAGATATTTTAGCCGGTGCGCCTATTATTACCGCTACGGGAAGAAATGAAATATGCGTAGAGAATTATAAAGGAATTATTGAATATAACGGAAATCTGGTGAAGGTCCAAACAAAGGTCTGTAAAATCTGTATTGAGGGAAAACATTTGAATATCTTGTACTTTACAGAAGATGAAATGCGTATCACAGGATATATACAAGCGATATATTACCAATAAAACCAAAATACATAGTAGTTAATCACACCATTATATTGAGGTTCGGACATCATAAGCCAGCCAGATGACCGGGAGGTGAATTATGTTAACAAAGCTGATCAATTGGTTTCGCGGATATCTCAGCGTCAGAATTCGGGGGATTGCACCGGAACGCTTTATTAATCTATGCTGCAATAAGAAAATATTTCTCTGGGATTTAACCCGCATTGACGAGGACTATAGCTTCCGCATATCCATAAAAAATTATAAAAAGTTAAAACCGATCGCAAAAAAAACAGGAATGGTACCTAAGATTACCTGCAAATATGGCTTGCCGTTTATCCTGCACAGGTATAGAAAGCGTAAAGGATTTTTTATCGGAATTATAGTTTGTGTGGTTTTGGTATATATTATGTCACTTTTTATCTGGGATATCAGCTTTCAGGGAGGATCGAAGTATACCCCGGAGGCGATGAGCAAATTCTTGAAGGAGCATCAAATTTGTACCGGAATTTTAAAGAAGAAAGTAAACTGCCAGGAAATAGAAGAAGAAATTAGGCTGGCCTATAAGGACATTGGCTGGGTATCCGCAGAAATAAAGGGAACCAGGCTGATTATTAAAATTACAGAGACAAATATGCCGGCACCCGCCCAATCGGCATTGGCTCCGAGCCATATCGTTGCGACAAAAAACAGCATTATTAAAAGCATCATTACACGAGCCGGTACGCCGCTTGTGAGAGAAGGGGATGTGGTCAAGAAGGGAGATATCCTGGTATCGGGTATTCTGACGGTGAAGGGTGATTTTGATGAGATTATAAGGTATCAGCCAATGGTTGCAGATGCGGATATTGTCTGCAGATCCTATTATGATTATAAGGAAACCTTCGGCATGCAGTACATAGACAGGATTTTTACCGGTAAGGTGAAAAGAGGCTGTTATTTCATTCTATTCGGAAAAAAATTAATTTTATATAATCCTGGAAATCCTTATGATAAATATGATATAATTGTAAACGAAAATGCGCTACACATTACAAAATCATTTTATCTGCCTTTCCGATATGGAACAATTACGACCAGAGAATACAAAACGGAAGAGAAAGTATATACACAGGAGGAAGCAATTGCAATTGCAAAGGTAAAACTTAACAGATATTTTGAACAATTAAGAAAAAAACATGTTATAATTACTGAGAATAATGTTAAAATATCTATAGAAAATAATATATGTAGAACCTGCGGCAGAATACTTGTAGAAGAGCCGGCATGGGAATATAGAACGATACAGGAAAACGAGTGGAGGATCGAACAGACGGATGAGCATAACGGAGACAATCATTGATATACCGGCAGAGCATGAGAAGAATGTGTTCGGCGGATTTGATGCATATGTAAAAATTATTGAACGTGCCTTTAATGTAACTATAATAGCTAGAAACGGTGAAATAAAGGTAGTAGGAGCAGCGGATAGTGTAACCAGGGCAAAGAGCGTATTTATGCAGCTTTTGGAGCTTTCGAAACGCGGTAACCAGATAACGGAGCAAAATGTGAACTATGCAATATCACTTTGCTTTGAAGAGAAAGAAAAGGAAATTGTTGAGATTGATAAAAATTTGATCTGTCATACGATAGCAGGTAAACCAATAAAACCAAAGACCATCGGACAGAAATCCTATGTGGATCAAATCCGTAATAAAATGATAGTATTCGGTGTCGGACCTGCCGGAACTGGAAAGACCTATCTTGCAATGGCAATGGCTATCACAGCCTTTAAAAACGACGAAGTCAGTAAAATTATTTTAACCCGTCCTGCGATTGAAGCCGGTGAAAAGCTTGGCTTTCTGCCAGGAGATCTCCAAAGTAAGGTGGATCCCTACCTAAGGCCTTTGTACGATGCATTGTATCAGATCATGGGTCCGGAATCCTATCTTAAAAATACCGAGAAAGGTTTAATTGAGGTTGCTCCACTGGCATATATGAGGGGAAGAACACTAGAAAATGCTTTTATTATTCTGGATGAAGCACAGAACACGACACCGGCACAGATGAAAATGTTCCTTACCAGAATTGGTTTCGGTTCAAAGGTAGTGATAACCGGAGACTTAACACAGAAGGATCTTCCAAGCGGAACGAAATCAGGACTTGATGTAGCGCTTAAAGTACTGGGAAAGATTGAGGATATCGGCTTTAGCTATCTGACCAGTCAGGATGTTGTAAGACATCCGTTAGTTCAGAAGATTGTTAAGGCTTATGATGCATATGAAGAGAAAATGAAGCATTATGAGAATAGAACTTCAGAGCAGGGGAAGCATAGAATGATTAGCAGGATAAGCTATAAATCGGAAAAAATCAGAGGAAACAGGGATGAAAACAGATAATACTAAGCCTCATCAGGAAGCTGATACGAAGGATAAAGGCAAAACGCCCGTTATAGTGAATATGTTACCGGCTTTTGCTATGTTTATTACGGTTTTAATCAGTGTCTTTCGTTGTACTTCCCAAACTGATATTGCGAAGCTTAGTATTTATACGTTGATTTTAACCGGAGTATCTTCATTTTATATCAGGCTTAACTATGAGATTGTTTTAAGCAGAAGATATGCTAAAACTATAATTATAATTGGATATTTAGGAGCAATCTGCCTGCTGCTTTTGTTGCCTGCGCCGGAGGAATTCAGTTTTTGGATGCTTGGCGGATTAGCGGTAGCCATGTTAATTGATCGTAAACTTGGATTATTATTTAATATTAACCTGACCTTTATGCTTGGTATATTGCAAAATCTCCGGCCGGAAGTGTTAATACAGATTTCAATTATCTGTCTTCTGATGAGTTTTCTGTCTGAGGCTCTGAAGAATAAAGCCACTGTGATCTATGCGGGAATCATTATTCTATCCTGCAATCTGACATTAACCTTCGCAGTGAACAATTTTATATTTGATAAGGTCAGTCATTACAATTATCTGGATTCCCTTTTCAGTATCTTAGTAGTACTTATGGCATCCTTTTTTATTTCATTCCTGGATCAGAATGTGATTAAGAGAGACAATTCAAAGTTAGCAGGGAAGTTTTTGTCTAAGCAGAATGAATTCATAGCTGTATCCAGTGAAACAATAACTAAAGCAGAGGATGACAGCTTAACGATAACCGATGCAGAGGATAGTAACTTAACGATAACTGAAGCAAAAAATAGAAACTTAACCAGAAAGGATACTGATGAAGTTGATTTGGAGGTTATTTATAACCCTAATCGAAAGGACAAGCAGTCATTCACGGAAGCATCCGATCAAGGTATGGTAATTACAGATGAGAAGGTCTTGGATCATGCTCCTTACATTCAGGATACCGATTATGAGATTTTATGCTCTTTAGAGAATGAACTGCTGATGAAATTGAAACGATATTCCGAAAGCCTTTATAAGCATTCCTTACAAATCGGTGAGCTGTCTGCCAAGGCAGCAAAAGTAATTGAGGCGGATGAAATGCTTGCCAGAGCAGGTGGTTTATATCATGAAATTGGCAGGATGAATGGGAAAAATTATATCGAGGAAGGACAGAGGCTGGCGGATGAGTATGCATTTCCAAAGAAGCTTAAGGATATTCTAAGAGAACATAATATTAAATATGATAAACCTGACTCATTAGAAGCTGTAATAGTAATGCTTTCAGATAATGTTATCTCAACGATGGAATACATAGATAGTACCGGGGAGCAGCGCTTTACACCAACGAAGGTAATCGATAACATTTTTCAGATGAGACTGGAGAAGGGGACCTTTGATTTATCGGGTATTTCACTGATAGAGTATAAAAAGCTGAAAGAATTTTATCAAAGGGAAATAAATAAAACACAAAAAATGGAATAATAATAATGAAATATGTGCAACTTGATGTGCAGAAGCGAGGAAAAGAATGACTTTTAATTTTGAATATGAAGCGGCGGATCAGATAGAATTTAATTATGAAACGCTGATAAAAAAAGTAATTGAAGCTTGCCTGGATTATGAAAATTGCCCGTATGAAACGGAAATAAGTATTCTTCTTACCGATGATGACCGGATCAGAGAGATTAATCGGGAGTACAGAGAGATAGACAGGCCAACGGATGTGTTGTCCTTTCCAGGAGTAGAATATGAAATTCCCGGAAGTTTTGATGGTCTGGAGGAAAATATAGCGGATTGGTTCCACCCCGAAACAGGTGAGCTGCTTCTGGGGGACATTGTAATATCAGTAGATAGAGCCAGACTCCAGGCACAGGAATATGGCCATTCGCTGGAGCGAGAGATAGCATTTCTTACCGCCCACAGCATGTTTCATCTATTTGGATATGATCACATGGAAGAGGAGGAAAGAATTAGTATGGAAGAAAAACAGAATGCTGTATTAGAGAAGCTCGAGATACGAAGATAACAGGTTCTGTGATATTAAAGGAAATTTGGAGGAAATCAGATTGAAATCAAAGAAAATAATTTTATTTCTATTATTGGTCGCTATGGCTGCGTTTTTATTCGGGTGTAAAAAGAAAAAAGCGGATACGGAGTTAGACCATGATACACAGCGTAATGATACAGTAGAAATGACTGCTACCCCTTCTCCGACACAGGAAGCAGATCAGGAACAAACAGTGGATACCAACCATGAGGGAGAAATGAAGAGCCTTCTGACCGGTCAATGGGTTCCGGTGGAAATTGGTACAAAACGGCCGTATGCTTATCAGTTTAATAATTTTAAAACAGTTTCTAATCAATGGGGGATTGGACAAGCAGATATCGTATATGAGTGCATCGTAGAAGGCGGTATTACAAGACTTCTCGGTATTGGAGAAAATTATAAAGGAGATCGTATCGGTTCCACCAGAAGCGCCAGACATTATTTTGTCAGTATTGCCGATGAATATGATTCAATCTATATCCATTACGGCGCAACAAAATATGCCAGAAGTAAGGTGAAAGAGCTTCACATTGATGAAATGGACGGCAATGCCGGCAGTGGTGCCATTGTATTTTACAGGGATAAGTCAATCAGAGCGCCTCATAATGCATTTGCAAGCGTTGACAGAATTGAGAAGGGTATTAAAAAGAATGGTTTTAAAACACAATATCCGGACGGTTATAAATCTCATTTTTCTTTTTATGATAAGGACACAGACTTAGAAGGAGGTTCCTCTGCTGATAATGTGGCACTTAACTTCTCCGGTTATATTAAAGCTTCCTTTCAATACAATCCGGAGGATAAGCTGTATTACCGCAAACAATTCGGAGCTGCACATGTGGATAGCCTGACAGGAAAACAGCTGGCATTTAAGAATGTCATTATTCAATTTGTGAAGGAATGGAACATTGATAAAAAGGGCTATCAGACTATGGATTTAGCAAATGCCGGAGGGGAAGGTTTTTATATCACCAACGGAAAAGGGGTTCCGATCACCTGGAAGAAGAAGGAAGCTGATAAATGGATGAGATATTATGATGCATCCGGTAAGGAACTTACCATTAATCCGGGCAAAACGTATATTACTTTGTTTCCGAATAACCGCACAAAAGATGCTGTCATCAGATAGAATCTATTGTTAAAATGTACAGATATGGCTGTGCATTAAAGATGTATGAACCGCGAGAGTGTGTTAAGCACACTTTTGATTTATGATGATAGAAAGTTCACAAAACATGATTTCTATCGTTTACGAAAGAAAATGGAAGGTACGGCTATGACAGCGAAGAAGAAAAGTAATAATTTCCTGGTACAGGGAAGCATACTGGCTGCTACATCGTTGATTGTAAGACTGATCGGCTTGCTATACCGAATTCCTCTGCAGCGTATTTTGGGTGATGAGGGATCAGGTATTTATAGCAATACTTTTGATATCTATAATCTGGCACTGATACTGTCTTCTTATAGTCTTCCGATGGCTGTATCAAAATTAGTTGCAATCAAACGCAATAAGAAAGAATATAGAAATATTGAACGAATATTAAAGTGTGCTATGACTTTTTCTATAACAGTCGGATTAATTGCAACAATGGTAATTTATTTTGGAGCCGATTTTTTTGCAACCTTTTATGCGAAGAGCAATGAAGGAAATAGTATTGCTCTGCCACTTAGAGTATTATCCCCCACAATTTTTGTTTTTGCAGTTATGGGTGTACTAAGAGGATTTTTTCAAGGGAAAAGCACTATGATTCCAACGGCGATATCCCAGGTACTTGAGCAGATTGTGAATGCTGTAGTCAGTATTATCGCCGCCATGATATTGGTCAGAAATTACAGTGCTTCGTTAAATGTTGCTTCTTACGGAGCTGCGGGAGGTACGCTTGGCACTTTACTGGGGGCGGTAACCGGATTATTATTTTTAATATTTGTTTATATGATATATGAACCTTATTTTCGTAAGCAGCTGCGGCATGATATGGATGAGAACAGGGAGACCTACAGAGATATTTTTAAGCTATTAATGATCACGACTGTTCCTATTATATTAAGTCAGGCTGTATATAATATGAATGGAACACTGGACAGTATTTTGTTTAATCAGATTATGAGCGGTAAACAGGTGGAGTCCTTTGATGCAGAAGGAATTGAAAATTATGTTGCCGGCAGTCTCTATATAAAACCCTACAGGGATGCATTAATCGGTATTTACAGTACCAAATACCGATTACTGATCAACATTCCGGTTGCCATTGCTACCGCAATGGCAGCGGCTATGATTACTACGATTGCTGCATCCTTCCATCAGGGACGGATCGAAGTCATTCATAATAAGGTATATGCATCCATCAAGTTTAACATGATAGTGGCCATACCTTCCGCAGTAGGTATGGCGGTGCTTGCATCTCCCATTCTTCAGTTAATTTACAAAGACTCTCATAAACTACCCGCAAATTTATTAAGACTGGGAAGCATTGCAATTGTATTCTTTGCATTATCAACCCTGTCCTCAGCTATTTTACAGGGAATAGACCGATTAATGGTTCCGGTTACGAATTCTGCAATTTCTCTTGCCATACATATCGTATTAATTATTGTACTTTTGAAATTTACTTCTTTCAGTACATACGCACTTGTTATAGGTAATATATCATTTGCACTTGTGGTATGTGTTTTGAATTGGTTAAGTATTAGACGGCATCTGAATTATCATCAGGAAATAATAAAAACCTTTGTAATTCCTGCCATAGCATCCGGATTCATGGGTATCGTCACTTACCTTACCTATCTGGGACTTATGGCGCTTACCGGAAATAATCTGATCGCAACATTAATAGCAATTGTGGCAGCGGTAGTGGTATATTTCCTGCTGCTGATTTTCCTGAAAGGAGTTAATGAAGAAGAGCTGGAATTTCTGCCAAAGGGCACCGGTATTATTCGAATATTAAAGAAAGTACATTTGATGTAATTGTATAAACAAGTAAATAATGGAGATAATATTGCCGAAGGAGTGGTTTCGAATGAAGCTAAAAAAGGTAACATATTATCTCTTAACTTTTATCGTATTATGTGCAATGTTCAGCACATGTTATTATCTAAGCTATCAGCGTGCCTTAACTGATTTTAATAGAAAATCAATCGAGAGAAAAGAGCAGTTGTATGCATTGACTGAGAAAAAAGAACCGACAAAGGCTCCAACCAAGGTTGATGAAAGCGTTTCTGTTCTGCAATCGCCGGTTACGGTAAAACCAACGACAAAATATACTCTTGAAATATATAATATGAAAACGAATACCACTGAAACGCAGGAATTAAATCCTCCGTCAGATCTTGTCGGGCTTACCAGAGAGCAGGTTATAAAATATTTATCCGATTTTATGAATGACATTCCATTATCGGAATATAACAAAGGTCTGATCTCCTACGAGTTGGTTTCCTTTTCGGAAAATGAAATTGTTATCAAGAAAACATATAACGAGGATTTTGTACCCTGCCGTTATTATGTTGTAGTAAAGGACGGATATGTTGTAGTCTATAACAGCGATTTAAAGAGTGTTTATACCTATACCCAAATTGAAGCGAAGAATCTACCGGAAGAGGATCGAACCGCACTTAATAAGGGCATTTATGTAAATAGCCTGGACGAGCTCTATGCACTTCTTGAGAGTTATTCCAGCTAAAAATTCAATAATGAATTAACCATTGTCATGAATTGAAACCAGGAGTTGGCTTAATGCAGCAGCTCCTGATTTTTTATGTGGAAAATCCATCTTATGAAATAAAATTCTCCGGTGGAAAGCACTGAGGTACCGCTTTGAATAGAAAGGCTTTGAAAGATAAGTATTTTTAAAATACAGTAAGAAATAAAAACTTGAAATAAAAGCCTTAATAAAATATAATGAAACAAAAATAAGCAGGTTATGGTTAGGAGGGTCAGATTTGGAATATGATGTTATCATCATAGGTGCCGGTGCATCTGGTCTGGTGGCTGCGATTGCTGCAGCCAGGCAGGGGAGCAGGGTGCTTGTAATTGAGCAGAAGGACAAAGTGGGCAGGAAAATACTGGCTACCGGTAACGGAAAGTGCAATTTTACAAATAGATATCAAGGTCCCGAATGTTACCGGTCTGAGGACAGCTTATTTGCTGGAAGAGTGTTGTCTTTCTTTGGTGTAGAACAAACGCTGAGCTTCTTTCAAGAGCTTGGAATATATCCCAAAAGCCGTGATGGTTATCTATATCCGAATTCGGAACAGGCATCTAGTATTGTTCAAGTGCTTTGTATGGAATGTAAACGGCTTGGAGTTGGCTTTCAATTGAATGAAAAAGTAATCCGGGTAGTCAAACCGTACTTTACTGTTAATACAGAGGTATTATCGGAAAATATTCGGGCCAATACCATGAGGGTTTCGAAAGAGAACGATAAAATAAAAAATGAGGAAAAGGAGCATATTTACAGAGCCAAGAAGCTGATTCTTGCAGCCGGGGGATGTGCATCCTCACAGTTGGGATCGGATGGCAGCGGCTATAGCTTGGCGAAAAGTTTTGGTCACACACTGATTAAGCCGCTCCCGGCATTAGTGCAGCTTAAATCTCCGGAAAAATATCTTAAAACAGTATCAGGCGTCCGAATGCATGCAAAAGTCAGGGTAATATCCGGACAGAAGGAACTGATACAGGAAGAAGGAGAAATAATTTTTACAGACTATGGCATATCCGGTATTCCGGTTATGCAGATCAGCCGATTTGCGGCAAAAGCAATGGAGCAGGGAGAGAAGGTTCACTTGCTTTTGGATTTTATACCTGAGCTTAAAGCCGAGGCTTTAAAGCTGCAGCTGCAGCAGAGAATTCATAATAATCCTGCCAAAAATACGGAAGAGCTGCTGGTGGGGTTGTTTAATCATAAACTGAATTATATTACAATTAAGGAAGCTGGAATTGATATATATAAGAAAGCCGGATTACTAACCGAACAGGAAATAGACAGTCTTGTAAGGAAGATAAAAGAATTTAAAATGTTGATTTCCGGAACTAATTCATTTGAGCAGGCGCAAGTAACTGCGGGAGGTATTTCCACAAAAGAAGTGAAAGAAGCAACGTTGGAATCAAAAAGAATGCAAAACTTATATCTTGCCGGTGAGCTTTTGGATGTAGATGGTACCTGCGGGGGCTATAATCTTCAATGGGCCTGGAGTACCGGGTATCTTGCCGGCAGTGCAGCGGGAGCGGGGCCTTTTAGGAAGTACTGATCGGCTGCACAGCAATGGAATATTTTTGCTATTTCCAATAATGACTGGTATAGCGGATGCCTTCGCTTAAATCATGTAATTATATAGGCAGAAAGAATGAGTGAGTAGTAAATGATAAGAATATCGCAAATAAAACTCCCCGTGAAACATTCGGAAAAGGATATGCGGCTTGCAATTGCAAAAGCACTGAAGTTACCGGGAGATAAAATCAAGGATTACAGTATTATTAAGAAATCTATTGATGCCAGAAAGAATGAAGTCAAATATTGTTACACGGTAGAGGTCAGCCTGCTGCTGAAAGGGAGAGAAGATGAGACAGTAATTATTCATCGCAGCCATAATCCGAATGTTTCTATTGCAGAAAGGACAAAGTATGGATTTACTCCGACAGGCGAGAAACCATTAAAAACCCGTCCGGTGGTGGTTGGAACCGGACCTGCCGGTTTGTTTGCAGCCTGGATGTTAGCAAAACACGGATTTGCTCCCTTGGTGGTGGAACGTGGTATGGAGATAGGAAGGCGTGTTGCTGCTGTAGAGCATTTCTGGAACAGCAATGAACTTAATCCGGAATGTAATGTGCAATTTGGGGAAGGCGGTGCGGGAACCTTTTCCGATGGAAAATTGAATACTCTGGTGAAAGATATTTCTCATCGTTACGGCCTGGTTATGGAGACTTTTGTGCATTACGGAGCACCCTCCGATATCCTTTATCTGAATAAGCCGCATATAGGTACAGATAAGCTGCGGTATGTCGTGGAAAATATGCGGAAGGATATTATTAGAATGGGTGGGGAGGTACGTTTTGATACAAAGCTGACGGATCTCGTGATAGAAAAGAACCAACTGAAAGAAATTGAACTAAATTATAAGGAGAAGATGCCCTGTCATGTATTGATCCCTGCAATCGGACATAGTGCCAGAGATACCTTTGATTTGTTCCTGAAAAGAGGATTGGAGTTAACCCCCAAAGCATTTGCAATTGGTCTTCGTATCGAACATAGGCAGAGCATGATAAATAATGTTCAATATGGTACGAATTACAGAGATTTACCGGCCGCAGATTATAAGCTTACACATCAAACAGAAAAGGGAAGGGGAGTATACTCCTTCTGTATGTGTCCCGGCGGATTTGTTGTAAATGCTTCCTCGGAGCCGGGGCATCTGGCTGTTAATGGTATGAGCAATTACAGCAGAAGTGAAGCAAATGCAAACAGTGCCATAGTAGTAACCGTTTTGCCGGAGGATTTTGGAGGAACGGCTCCTCTTAGCGGAGTTGCATTTCAAAGAAAGTGGGAACAGGCCGCTTATCAGATTGGTAAGGGTAGTGTACCCGTACAATTATTTGGTGACTTGTTAAGAGACCGTGATAGTGCTACAATAGGAAATATTACCCCGAATATAAAAGGTGGCTACCGGCTTGCAAATCTATCGAATTGTCTTCCGGTAGAAGTTGTCACAGCTCTAAAGGAAGGCATATTAGCCTTTGATCGGAAAATGAAAGGCTTTGCGGATGAGGAAGCAGTACTTTCAGGCGTAGAAAGCCGAACCTCTTCACCGGTTCGAATTGTTCGTAATGACAGCTTTGAGAGCAATATAGGAGGTATTTATCCATGCGGAGAGGGAGCCGGTTATGCCGGAGGAATTACATCCGCTGCAATTGACGGTATAAAAGTTTTTGAGGCGATAGCCAGCGATTATACAATGTTATAAATAATAAAATTTTATGCTATCATGTAGATACCTGCAGGGATGACTTATCGATTACTGTAAAAAGAACGGATATTATTTAATCTTACCCTAATGATATTTTTATAGAAATACAATGATAACATGTTGTGTTAGCAATATAATGATTTGTGTGCCGTTTCTATTCTTTTGATGTTTGCAGCAAGAATGATAGCACTAAAATCGTACGATATACCCTATAACATATGGAAATGCAGCAAGCGGAGGAAGAAAATGCAGAACAGAAATGTATTAAAGGATAAAAAAAGAATTGTGGTTAAAATCGGATCTTCATCATTGACGCATCCGGAGACAGGAAGCTTGAATTTATTAAAACTAGAACAGCTCGTTCGTATTTTAACGGACCTGAGAAACCAGGGAAAGGATGTGGTTCTGGTAACATCAGGCGCAATTGCGGTTGGCAGAAAGGCTCTGGGAATATTAGAGCGGCCAACGGAGCGTGCGATCAAACAAGCCTGTGCTGCAGTAGGCCAGGCCAGTCTGATGATGGTTTATCAGAAGTTATTTGCAGAATATAACCAGACAGCTGCTCAGATTCTAATGACAAAATATACAATGATTAATGATATCAGCAGATTTAATGCAGCAAATACCTTCCATGAGCTATTCCGGCTTGGAGTAATTCCAATTGTAAATGAGAATGATACGGTTTCTACAGAGGAATTGGATCTTGATTTTGGTGAAAACGATACGCTTTCGGCTATTATAACAGCTTTGGTAGAAGGGGATCTGCTCATTCTATTATCTGATATTGATGGATTGTTTACGGATGATCCGCATACAAACAAAAATGCAAAGCTGATACCTTTGGTAGAGAATATTTCGGAGGTATCGGATATGGCAAAATCCTCTACCAGCTCTGTCGGTACTGGAGGTATGGCTACGAAGGTTTCGGCAGCCCAGATTGCGATTGCATCCGGGGCGGATATGATAATTACGAATGGTGAAAATATCAGAAATATTAATCATATAATGGAAGGCAAAGAAATCGGCACGCTTTTTGCAGCCCATAAAGCAACTAATTTTAATATTATGGACTATATTACCTCAAAACAGTATCAGAAATAAACATTCAACAACTCTTTCAATATTTCACAAGAAAACAGTTTGACGCTGTAAGATATGCTCGAAAATAATGTATGAGGTGAGCATTTGGCTGGCGCAGAAATGAGGAAAAGATGGCAGATTTACAAATTGACAGAATTAATGAACTCTATCATAAATCACAAAAGGAAGGACTGACAGAGGAAGAAAAGGAAGAACAGACAAGACTTCGCAAGGAATATGTTGCTTCCATCCGCAGAAGCCTTCGTGGGACCTTGGATCAGGTATCCTTTGTAAATCCGGATGGTACTGTTACAAAGGCTGCGGATCAGAAAAAAGGCAAAGAGAACAGCTAGACAATACGATTGGTTAGGTGATAAATATGACAAAGGATGAGATACGTATTCGGATGAAAGATATGCGAAACAGTCTTACATTAGAGGAGCGGGCTACATCATCCGATGCGGTCAGAGAGTTCTTATTAGACTCGCAGCTATATCAAAATAGTAATGTACTTCTTTCTTATGTATCATTTCGTTCAGAAGTAGAGACAATTAAAATCATTCTGCAGGCATTAGCAGACAAGAAACGCGTTTATACTCCCAGAGTAATGAATACAACCATGGATTTCTTTGAAATTCATGGTTTGGAAGAACTTAGCAATAATCATATGGGAATAGCGCAGCCACCCGAAAGAGAAGAGACCCGGTATAAGAAAGAAAAAAATGATCTGCAAAACCCACTTATGCTTCTTCCGGGTTTAGCCTTTGATCGCAGAGGAAACCGGATAGGTTATGGAGCTGGTTATTATGACAGATATTTATCCGGGTTTTGGGAGAATACTTTCTATAAATTAGCACTTGCTTATGATTTTCAGATACAGGAGCAGGTCGCGGCAGAAGAATATGACAGAAGGGCAGATGCAATCCTTACACCGACACAGTATATTAATTGTAGTAACAAATAGTTGATCGATGCGCAAATGCAGCGCAGAAATGAGGTATTTATGGAATATTTGGAAGAACTCGGAAGCAGGGCGAAGAAAGCTTCCACTGTTTTGAATCGCATGCTGCAAAACGAGAAAAACCAAGCTTTACAGGAATGTGCAAATGCACTTCTTCAGTCAACGAAAGATATTCTAAAAGCAAATGAAGCAGATGTAAGAGCTGCAGAAAACAACGGGATGAAAAGCTCTTTGATTGACAGATTGTGTCTAACTTCGGAACGAATTAAGGGAATGGCAGATGGCCTTTGTCAGGTGAGTGCTCTCGTAGATCCGATCGGAGAAGTGGTATCCATGACGGTCCGTCCGAATGGACTCACGATTGGACAAAAGGTGGTGCCTCTTGGTGTGATCGGTATGATATATGAATCCCGTCCGAATGTAACAGCGGATGCTTTCGGATTATGTTTTAAGACCGGTAATGCAGTAATTCTTCGCGGCGGAAGTGATGCAATTCATTCCAATAAAGCAATTGTTGAGGTATTAAGAAGAGCACTGCAGTCTGGCGGATACAATGAGGATGCGCTGCAGCTGATCGAGGATACCTCCAGGGAAACGGCCAGAGAATTCATGCGTCTGAACCGCTACATAGATGTTTTAATACCACGCGGTGGAGCAGGGCTTATTAGAACGGTTGTAGAAAATAGTACAATTCCCGTGATTGAGACCGGTACCGGTAACTGTCATATTTATGTAGATGAATATGCTGATTTTGAAATGGCACTTGCGATTATTGACAATGCTAAGACGCAGCGCCTTGGTGTATGCAATGCTTGTGAGTCATTGGTAATTCATGAGAAAATCAGCAGAGAATTTCTGCCATTGTTATATGACAGGCTGCATGCGAAGGAAGTGGAGGTCAGATCGGACGAAAGAGGCTGTGAAATATGCAGCGGTTTTGTCCCCGCGACACAAGAGGACTTTGGGACAGAATACCTGGATAAAATTATTTCCCTAAAAATAGTTAACACAATCGAGGAAGCAATCACACATATTAATTATTACAGCACCAGACATTCGGAAGCAATCATAACAAAAGACTACGAACATGCAATGAAATTCCTGAATGAAATAGATTCAGCTGCTGTTTATGTGAATGCATCCACACGCTTTACCGATGGAAATGAATTCGGCTTCGGTGCAGAAGTCGGCATCAGTACGCAGAAGCTCCATGCAAGAGGACCTATGGGACTAAAAGCACTGACAACCACCAAATTTATCATTTTTGGGAATGGTCAGATCAGACCGTAATATTACGTACTGTGTATCGGAGATATGCTTATAAAGCAAAGATCTATGAAAAATAAATCAATCTATGAATATGATGGAGGTAAAAATGGCGGATAATGTATATGATTTTCCACCAAAAACAAATGTTAAGGGTTTATTTAACCGCTTCGGGAAGTTATTCTTCCTGTGTATTCTTGTGATTATAATGATAATAATAGCACTTAATTCATTTTATACGATTAAGGAACAGGAACAGGCGGTTATTACAACCTTTGGCAATGCAAAAACAGTAGGTACGGCCGGATTGCATTTTAAAATTCCTTTTGTGCAGAATGTGCAGATGGTAGATACAACGATACAAGGCTTTTCCATTGGTTATGATAATAAGAGCGGTCAGAGAATTGATGAAGAATCTATGATGATCACGAAGGATTATAACTTTGTAAATGTGGACTTTTTTGTTGAATATAAGGTTTCAGACCCGGTGAAAGCCTTATACGCATCCGAAGAACCGGTCGTTATTTTGAAAAGCATCGCGCAGAGCAGTATCAGAATGGTGGTAGGCAGCTACGACGTGGATAGTGTTATAACAACCGGAAAATATGAAATACAGTCTGCAATTAAGGAAGATATACTGAAAAAATTAGCAAAGCAGGAACTGGGTATTCAATTAGTTAATATTACAATTCAAGATTCAGAACCACCAACGGATGAGGTTATGAAGGCCTTTAAATCTGTGGAAACAGCAAAACAGGGAGCGGATACGGCTGTCAATAATGCAAATAAATATCAAAATGAACAGCTTCCCAAGGCAGATGCCCAGGTGGATAAGATATTACAGGAAGCACAATCTACTAAAACAAAGCGTGTAAATGAAGCAAATGCAGAGGTTTCAAAATTTAATAAAATGTATGAAGAGTATGTTAAATATCCATTAATTACGAAACAGCGTATGTTCTATGAGGCAATGGAAGATATCCTTCCAACACTAAAAGTGGTCATCGATGACGGTAGTTCAGGAACTCAGAAATTATTACCCCTTGATAAATTAATGGAAGGAGCAGCTGTAAAATGAAAAAAGCTAAAAGTATATCAGGTATCTTCCTTTTATCAATTTTCCTGACGGCGGCCATCTTATTGTTATCTTCCATGGTAATTACGAAAGAAGATCAATATAGTGTTATAAAGAGGTTTGGTAAAATCGAGCGTATTATTGAAACGCCAGGGTTATCCTTTAAGACAC
>JAEZZO010000045.1 GCA_023418475.1 Bacillota bacterium | reverse complement strand
GACTCGACACCATTATTCTACTACAAAAAGGATGAGGATTCCTTATATTTTTGGTAATTTCTTAAAGTTGTTTATTACAATACCGATGAAACAAGGGTACTGTGGATAAAACTACGGAAACTCAAGTACTATCACCCCTTGAAAAATCATCTGACTGTTGCTATACTACTTATAAATACTCACATATGTATTTATGAAAAGGTTGTATCTGAGTTTGGTCGCTTGATACAATCTTTTTTATACGCTTGCCTAATCATCTTGATACCGACATACGTCTATTGAATGCCATCACTACAGACTCCGCACACTTATGACAAATGGCATGTCCATCCACTTCAAGCATGACCTCAGCATTATCGCACCAGGAGCAGCCCGACTTACGAATACAGATTTCTTTGGTACCCTCATAAATTTTGCTCGACTCAATACAGATATCCATCACTTGTCCAACATTACAACTGAGTGATCTGCGTATCTCAATCGGAAGTGTCCATCTGCCCAGCTCATCAACATTTCTTGCGAAACCGACAAAGCTATCATCCACTTTGAATAAATACAGTACATTATTCTCCACGTACATACCTAGTCTGCCTTTGTCCTCAACTCCAACAGCTCTCCGGTACTCCATTGGGATCGTTATCCTTCCCAGTTCATCAATTCTTCTCTCAATACCTTTTGCCATATTCCTAATCTCCTTATCTGTGCTATCGCACACTTTGTATTAGCTTCTGATCAGCTGCTTGCTGAATAATGATAATTATTTCATTGCTACATCATAGCCATAAAGCCAGTTCTCGTTTACATTCAGTGCATCCGCCATTTTCATAAGATTTTCATGCTTTGGTTCATAGCCTCCGGCAATATACAAACTAATGGAAGACTTATTAATGCCTGTCTTTTTAACCAGATCTACTTGTCTCATACTATTAATCCTTAGTGACTCTTTTATTCGATCACTGGTTTTTGTTATTCGCTTCATTATTCTTCCTCCTTAGTACCACACCGGCTCCCCGCCTCTATCCAGCATATAATGATAGAAATCTCCATTTTCAAACTTGACCTTAATACCACTCCCATTCTCCTCGGTCCATACCTTCACAGTCCTTCCGAACGGACATCTTTCCCAGCAATGCCGTTGTGCTTCCTCACATTTATACCAGATGCTTTTCTGCTCTACGGTTAGCTCCTTGCTGCCCTCCACATGATTTCTTTCAAATAGCCTATAAATTCGGTCAATCAAGTTCTTGAATTCTTTGGTAAACGCATCCTGTGCGCAAGAAGGCCTCTTCATTGCCTTATAATCAATATGATAGCCATCCTCTGTCTCACAGCCGAAAAAGCCATAAATATTTGATCCGGTAGGCTGCGGAACTGACATCGTATCATTCCAGCATTCTTCTATGTGGTCATAAATGTCCCCGTCCAGATCACCATTACGAATTTTGTCCAACATGATCTTCTTGGTTTTTGTTAAAAAAGTTATCATAGTTCCTCCTTTCTCTATTCCAGTACTCCATTTTTCTTCAATGCAAGACGGAAAGCTTTTATCCGGTTCTCAATTTCATCCATTATCTTCAACTGCTCATAGAGATCCGGCTTCTCCTCCTCCGATACAACGCCATCCTCGAAGATATCAAGCAGCGCATCCGGTGTTTTATTCATCTTGCGAAATGACGAAATAACCTGTAATGTTGCCCGATCAAAATCCTCCAGTGGTATAACAGGGTTACCGGCACCCAACGGGCAGCACTCCCGGCAATAATACGGCTTCAGCTCCGGAGCATTGTACAAATCAGCCATCAGAACAACCTTATCAACCGGTACAACCTTGGTATTACCTAATTCGTAATCAGAAAGGCTGGATACGGATAAGCCCAGCAACTCCGCGGCCCCTTCCCTGCTTTTTAACTTTTCATTATATTTTGCTGCTTCCTTCCTGCACCGGCAGTAGATATTATCAGCGGCTTTTGTAGGGTTTGTTCCCATTTATAAATTCACCTCCCTGGAATATAATAAAACTAATTTATAGGTGCTATGAATACGAGGAAAATAGCTTGTCCATCCGTTAACCGCCTAAGCGGGTTTCTCTTTGACTATGTATCCACTGGCTTCTAAAAAAGCCTTCACGGCTCGCTTATTAAGTGCATAGGATATTTCCTCTTTTTTTTCCTGACTGAGGGTATCCCAAAGTACGTCTTCACCGTTTATGCTCACAAATATTCTGCCGGTTATTTTCTTTCTCTTCGTAGAGATCACCTCCCTGTATATCATATGTACAGCTGCTTGTATAAGTTGACCCGAAATGCTATTAATAAATGTTACGACGAGTGCATTTATTAATGCTTATAAGAATGAAATCAATGCGTTAAAACGAGCCATAACGAAATAATTGAAACAATAAGTGTTATTTAGGACAATAACGGAATATCACTCCACTTTTTAAATCCTTTCATTATTCAGTCCATCCTATTTTAATAATTAAGCTGGTAACTTCTCACTTGACTCCTGCATATCTCTTAGTCCTCTGGCATAAACAGATACCAAAATACGAGATAATGGGTCCATGTTTTCAATCATCTCACTCAACTCTTTTCCTTCGGTCAAATCTTGCTCACTTAAATGTGTATAATTAATATTTTTCACAGAACCACTCTTTTGTGAGTTCATATCATCACTCCCTTCATACAACTTAGTGATATTATAATACTACTCAATTGTTTTTATGTCAATATTATATTAGAAAATTATTGCAGAGTTGTATCTCATGTGATACTATTCTGTGTAGGAGGCGAAACTATGAATGAAAGAATAAAATTATTAAGAACGAACTTAAATCTTAATCAATCAGAATTTGCTAATAAAATTGGTATAGGACAAGCTGGTTTATCAGCAATAGAAAAAGGCATACGGAGCGTTACTGACAGAAATGTACAACTTATATGTTCTGTTTTTGGAGTAAATGAGAATTGGCTACGAAATGGTGAAGGTGATGTATTTCTAAATATTCCTCCTGAAGATGAATATATGAGAGCTGCCGCTGAGATATCGAAGGCTCCAGATGATGAAATAATCCGGCAGATTATTATAGAATATTGGAAACTGAACCCTGAAGGTAAAAAGTTATTGAAAGAGTTTATATATAACATATCCCAACGCATCGAAAAACAAGCATAATACCAGTTCATATATTGCCTTTTCATTTATTATACTTAGGAGCTTATTCAACTATGGGATAAGTAACATAAGACTGAAGTCAGGAGCATAAACTCCAATCTACGAGTAATTAAATAGGCTAAACAAAAAGAAGAGTTGGTTCCTTTATCACATCCCCCACTCTTCTTCTTATTTATTTTATAAAAGTTATAACAACAGTATATATCTTTATTAAGATATCTCTGTTCTGTATGCCTTTGACCAGGTTTATGATATATTCCTGGATATCATTAGTACTCAATAAATTGGTCCCCCTTTATCAAACGCACGTTCTAAGGTAGCTGATATGATTATAATACTATTGTATAAATTTATCAATAGAAATTCGAACATTTGTTCTTATTCTATATTGTAATATTTTGTACTTTATTTCTTCTTTTTGTTGTAAATTTACT
Organism: Bacillota bacterium; assembly: GCA_023418475.1. GTDB lineage: Bacteria > Bacillota > Clostridia > Lachnospirales > Lachnospiraceae > Mobilitalea. Next base: position 58,311 of record JAEZZO010000045.1, on the reverse strand, counting down.
TTTTTAGAGATATCATATTACTATAATTTGGTATTCCAAAAAAAGTGAGGTGCCTTTATGAAAAACAAATGGTATTTACAAGCATGGATAATATGTTTATGTTTTGCTCTATGGTTTTTAGTTATACCTTTAGTCGTAGGAATTGTTCTACTGGTAATTCAAATGAAGCAATCGAAAGAAAACTGTAAATCATATGATCAAATGAAAAAATTACTTGATGAAGTCGGAGTTGAAAGATATTCTGACCTTACTGAGAAAATCAGTAATATTGAGAATGATTTCGAAATTAAACGGCAAAATTTAACTAACGAAATTATACGCTTGGAAAATGATAGAGAGAAAGAAAAGCAAAAGATACTTAATGAAATCTCAGTCCAACAGGCTGCAGCAAATGCAAATCTAGCCAATATTGAAAATTCTATTAATGAAAAAAATTCTATCATTACGCAACTCAATCTGGAGATTGAGCGTTTATCTCTTGATAACGATAATTTAAGTAAGCAAGCTCAATCACAAATCAAGAAAATAAGCAAAATCAAAGAATTATATAAGAGTGTAAGTTATGCAATTGACAAGTTCTTTAATTTTATTCCCTCTGATACCATGATAAGTATACCGTCATATAATTTGGACGAGCTAGAAGCCATATCACCATCTATTATTCTTAAGCTTCATTGTATGGATATAAAAGATCTTAGGAAAGCATATAACGAAAACAACAAACTAATTGATAATATACTTACTCAATATTCTAGTCGCTATACAACAAAAGCAAATCAGGCAATTTATAAATTAATGGTTGTTGCTCTGCGGGCAGAACTTCAAAATATACTCAATAATTTGAAATACGACAAACTCGATACATCTGTTGACGATGTTAAAAAAGTAACCGACAAGTATTTAAAAATCGCTTCCGATGGAAATCAAAGTATTGCCGGAACCCTCACTAAATTTATTGGAGAAATCGAGTACTTATTTATCAATGCTGTAAAAATAGAATACAATTACTATGTTAAAAAGGAACAGGCCAAGCAGGAGCAGCTTGCCATCCGCCAGCAAATGCGTGAAGAAGCCGAAGAGCGTAGACTTCTTGAACAGCAAAGAAAACAGGTGGAAAAAGAAGAAGAAAAATATACAATTGAAATTACTAAACTACAGGAAACTATTGCTCAGACCACCGATACAGAAAAACTTAATGATCTAAATAAAAGAATATTAGATTTACAGTCTCAGTTATCTGACGTCATTGTAAAAAAAGAAGAAATTACGAAACTTCAAAACGGAAAGGCTGGTAATGTCTATATCATCAGTAATCTCGGCTCCTTTGGTCAAAACGTTTTTAAAATTGGTATGACCAGAAGAATTGATCCCCAGGAACGAATTGATGAACTAGGCAGTGCGAGTGTTCCCTTTAAATTCGATGTACATAGCTTTATATTTTCAGATAACGCTGTCGATCTTGAGAAACAGCTTCATACTATGTTAAATGAAAAAAGAGTTAATAAAGTAAATTTACGAAAAGAATTCTTTAATACTTCTGTTGACGAATTGGAGCAGATTGTAACAGATATAGAACCAACAGCTGAATTCAATAAGACAATGCTTGCAGAAGAATTCCATCAGTCGTTATCAAGTAATGGGCTGTATGAATCAAACTATGATATTATATATGATGATGATGAATTCGTTGAATTAAATGATTAATATATTTATTGATTTCTAAATATAAAATATTAAAAAGGTGGCTTCATGATGAATAATAAATCTATAGTAAATCGTATATTGGAAGAGAGAGGTGGTATTTTAGAGCTTATACTTATTGCCTTTTTTCTAGCTTTAGGTACAGGTATTCTTGGTAATTATATTTATAGTAATAAAAAATTTAATAGTAATATTATTATTTTATTAGGTGTCTTACTTTGCATAATACCTGTAGTAATTATATTTATAAAAAAATTTAAAAATTTACGTTATAATGTAAAATATAATGGTTTTTTTATATATGCTAGAAAAAAAAATAGATTAACTCATATTCGCGATTACAGTTTTGGCAATAACTTATATAGTATTCTTGAATCAGTTTTTTATGAAAACCGAGCGTTATTACAACAATGGGAAAAAGAACCTTTATATGATAATAAACCATCTGAAAATAAAGAGTTAAATAATGCTGGTAAATTACTTGTTGAAGCAATTGAACATTATTTACTTAAATTATTATCACTCCACCTTAATGGATATTTTAAAGACTCTGATAAAAATAAATACTTACATGAATATAGTCGTAATGATGTACTCAATTTATTGGAAAGTAATAGGATTATAGATATTATTTCCAAACCAACTGAGGTTAGAGAAAAATTCCTAGACGATGAACAAAAAAAAGATGGATATGAGATAATTAGTATAAAAGATGATGGAACAAGAAGAGTTGAAAAAAAGCAATACGCTGGAGCGACATTTGATAGATTTAGTCTTATATTACCAAAAAAAAGCAAAATAACAAGACTAGATAATAAAACAATTAAAATCGATACTCCTAAATTTTATATATTATTTAACATTGATTATAGAGGTTTTTCATCCGTAATATCGCCTATATTTATAAAGCAATATCTAAAAGTTAATCAAAAAGAGGATGGAATTGTGTGTTATAATGTTGACATTAATATTAAAATAAAGATTAAATTCTTATCATTGTTTACATTAAACAGATGGGAATATCATAAATGGATAGACTCTTTCCTAAATAAGCTTGACGAAAATGTAAGCAAAGAAAAATTTTTCAATAAAATTGATTGGGATAAAATTGAAGCACTTTTATATACCTTATTCAATAATAAACAAATTCAACCTCCTCAGCAAAATATTAAGGAAGAAGTTGCTATATCTCAAGAAGATAATAATAGTTGATATAAGAAAGGATATATTCTATGCAAAACGTCGCCCTCTACATCCATGTCAGTACTAACGATCAAATAGAAGCTCCCCTGATTATGCCCAGAAGCTGCTTCACTCAATGCCACCAAGTATGACATATTTGTGTAATTTATTTAAATTAATAAAATATATTTGTTGAAAAAATAAAAGGAGGACTTAACGTTGAAAACAGGATATAAGGTTATTGAAATTTTGGATGAATATTCACTAATCATAAATTACGGTGAAACTCATGGAGCTGAAAAAGGACAAGAAATTAGAGTAATTGCCATAGGTCCCGAAATCAGCGATCCAAATACGGATGAGATACTTGGAACACTAGATAAAATTAAATCCATCCTATCCATAACTACTGTATATAAAAATTTTTCTATCTGCCAGAAGATCGAAAATGTTGTTAGAAATTCTCTTTTAGATCCTCTATCGCAATTTCAAGTCACAACGCAAAAAAAGAGGCCTCTTAATGTAGATGAGAAGGATATGACTCATAAAACTGTTCCTGACGAAGATATTATAAAGCCAGGAGATCCGGTAGAGATACTATAATTTTCATTTGACACAATACTAATTTTATGATAAGATTGGTTTAATTTAAATGGTCGTTGTATGGATGACTAGCAAGAACCTCTCTTATCACAATGTGAAAGAGAGGTTTTTTCTTTGTCTGAAAGTACTTATGATAAGCCTTTTAAAACCTATAGTGAAATGATTGAAATACTTGAAGCCAGGAATATCATAGTTGTAAATAAGGAATTTGCAGCACAGGCTTTTAGTAATTTCTCATACTATTCCATCGTTAATGGATACAAAAATACTTTTTTGACTACACCTGGAACAGATGTGTTTGTTTCTGGTACTAAATTTGAGGATCTATATTATTTAAATATTATCGATACCGATTTGAATAATATACTTTTCAAATACATTTTATACATCGAAAAATCCTTAAAGTCAAAATTGTCATTTAGAATTTCAGAGCAGTATGGTGTGTTCACCGACAAAAGCTCTGATCTTCCAGATGATATACAAGATTATTTACATATATCACATTATAGAAACTCCACTGGAATGAGAATAAATGTCATTAACAAACTTAAGAAATGTATTGATGAAAATAGAGACAAAAAAATAATAAAGCATTACATAACTGAGAAAAATCATATACCGGCTTGGATTTTAACAACCGTTATCCCTTTTGGATTAGCGATAAGTTGGTACCGGATACTTTGTGATTCGGATAAAAAATATATTTGTGAAGTTTTTATTCCAGATCTAACCTTAGATATAAACCGTCGCAAAGAATACTTGATCAAGTCTCTGGACCTGTCCAAAAGCTATCGGAATATCATTGCTCATGGAAGTAAAATCATTAGTCTGTCTAATCTTCCGATACTTCCCAAGGAGCAAACAATTAAATTAGCAGGCAATTTGTTAACTGAAGAAGAATATAATCATAAACTAGGTCAAAATGACATATATTCCATTTTTATTATAATCCTTACACTATTAAGTGATGAAACCCTGCTTAGGGATTTTTATACGGATTTTTATGTTTTCCATCATAAATACGAAGATTTCATTTTTAATAATAAAACCATATTTAAAGTTTTTGGATTACCTGAAGATATACTGAAAAGAATGGAAATATTCTTAGTAAAAAAGCTTTCTATAGAATTAACTACAAATTAAGCAGGAAGTATGTATTTTACTTATTACATTGCATATAGCTACTTTTGCTTTTACAGAAGTTCTTATTCACTAAGGATAGAGTCAAGCTTTGTATTAGCTGGAATAACAAATAACTATATAATATTCATGAAAGGATATATCTCATGCAAACAGCCGCCCTCTACATCCGTGTCAGTACTGACGATCAAATTGAATACTCCCCTGATGCCCAGAAGCGGCTTCTCTCCGAATATGCCGCCAAGCATGACATGCTTGTATCCAATGAATTCATCTTCATTGATGATGGTATCTCCGGCAAGAAAGCGGACAAGCGTCCCCAGTTCCAGCATATGATCGGCTTGGCCAAGTCCAAGGATCATCCCTTCGATGTAATCCTTGTCTGGAAGTACTCCCGGTTTGCCAGGAACCAGGAGGAAAGCATCGTATATAAGTCCCTGCTGAAGCGTAACAACGTGGATGTGATCAGCGTATCGGAGCCGATCATAGACGGTCCCTTCGGTACCTTAATCGAGCGTATTATTGAATGGATGGATGAATACTATTCGATCCGGCTGTCTGAAGAGGTTCGGAGAGGTATGACCGAGAAGGCCCTGCGTGGTGAATACCAGACTGTTGCTCCCTTCGGCTATGATATGAAAGACGGCAAGTTGATCATCAATGAAGAGAATGCAGCTGTGATCCGAAGTATATTCGATATGTACCTAAACCAGTCCATGGGCTTCCATTCAATTGCACGGCGACTGAATGACTTAAGCTTCAACACCACCAGAGGGAATAAATTCGAGAACCGTACTGTCCGCTATATTATACAGAACCCGGTATACAAAGGTTGGGTACGCTGGAACCCAAATCTGAAGCTGGATCTCCGGGAACAAAAGAATATAGATACAGATATGATTGTGAAAAAGGGTGACCATGAACCGATCATTCCGGAAGCCATCTGGAACCAGGCAAATGAAAAGCTGGTTGGTGAATACCGTCCACGATATGCCAAACCAGATTTAGTGAAATCTCACTGGCTCAGCAGCATCCTGTTCTGCAGCAATTGTAATAGTGTCCTGGTATCTGGCGGATCGGCCGGAGGTTTCCAGTGCAGCCATTATGCCAAAGGAACCTGTAATGAATCCCATTATGTAAGCCACTCCAAGATTGAGGCAGCCGTTCTTGATCTGCTACGGGAGTTGATTGAAAGCCGTAACTTTGATTATGAGATTGTTATTCCGGAGCAGACCTCTAACAATGATATCCTGAAGTCGAACTTAAAGAAGCTGGAGCAGAAGGAAAAGAGAATTAAGGACGCTTATATTAACGGTATTGACAGCCTGGCAGAATACAAGGCAAACAAGGAACGACTGGAAGCGGAGAGACTGGATCTGGAGAACCGGATGCAAAGTGTCAAGCCTGTAAGAAAGACCAAGGCAATCAAGAATGTCATGCTGGACAGAATGATGTCGGTATATACCATTCTGAATTCCGATGCCGATAAGGATACGAAGAGTACTGCAATGAAATCCATCGTTAAGAAAATTGTATATGATAAGAAAAATGAGAATATAGATATGTATTTATATTATCTTTGATCAAGATCCCCCTTCCGACAGCTCAGCCGGGATATTGACATTCCGGCTTCTCGGAAGTACTATGATATTAGTAAATCCCGCTGGCCTCAGGCGCTGACATGCCCACTTCGTAAACCGTTCAAAATATTATACCCAAATGCAATAAGGACCGCCGTATTGGCTCATAATAACCTGCGCTAATTTCGGATTGCATTCTTCAATATTTACCGGGTGTTGTAATCTTCTTTCATAGCTCCACATAAACTAGCACCTTCCTTCCCAAGGCCACGGTTCTTCCACCCATGCCCACGTGTTGTCATTCACTACACGATACGATTCAATTGGTCCAAAACATTTTGTATATTCCATGACGGCTTCATTTCTTACGCCGGATACTCTTTCCCAGTAATCCAGGGCTGCCCTGTCATCGGGATGTGTATCCAGAAATAATCTGAGTTCATCACAGACAAAGCTTGTCGCTTCTATACAAGCGAATAATTTTTCTCTGTTATTACCATCCATTATTTACAGCCCCTTCCATACCATCTTAGATCCAATTCCTTGAATAACGTACCAGCTGCAAGAGCTTCGAATTCATTCTCATAGAGATTTCTGAAGCATTGCCAAGGCACATAACACATTGCCAATGGAAATCTGTCGAAATCTCCGTTGTATTTTTCTTTTTCACAAATATCTTCCTGTCTTTTTCCACACATATCATCACGCATACGACCTCTGCTCATATCATCGCAGCCCTGCCTGCGTGGTGGAATATTTTTTTCACAACAATTATTATCCATATTACGATACATCCGTCTGTCCATACTAACTCTCCTTTCAAAACATTTCCTGATTTCATTACCAAAAATAAGCCAAACAATACAATCTTTTTATCACTCTGAAACAGACTGATTTTAATGATTTTTACAAGCCGCAATCCTGCCATATTGAACAGCATGTATGAAACAATAAAGCTTATTGAACTTATTTTCAGGAACTCATGTGTCAATTGAATAGGGCAAAACAAGAAAATACGTGCCTGTCATATAGTTATATAAACCTGGTAATTTACAGGCAATTTCAAATTATGATATTCAATTGTCATAAATAATAAACGAGCAGCATACTCTGATTTTGCTGTTCAATATATATTATGAAGTACGAACTTTTCAGTGCCTGTATGTAAAATTAATACCCTGCAAATCATTGACATTGCCGGTAATTTAATATAAAATTTAACTAAATATGGTATCTATACTACTGATAAAAGGGAGAATTTAGCATGTATCATTTTATTATCAATCCGAAATCGAGTTCGGGAAAGGGTATAAAATATTGGTGGACTGTGAAAGAAGAATTGGATAGATTGAAAGTCACCTACACGGCTGTTTTCACAAAACATATGGGACATGCAGCAGTACTTGCCGGCCAGATATGCAATGATACTCCCGGGATTAAAAATATTGTCGTCTTAGGCGGTGATGGCACCTTCAACGAGGTTGTGAATGGTATTCCTGATTTTAAGGAAGTTCTGCTAGGTTATATTCCTTCCGGTTCGAGCAATGACTTTGCCAGAGCCAATGGCATACCGAAGGATCCTATTGCAGCACTTTCCCGTATTCTAAAACCAACCAAGTTTAAATATCTCGATATCGGAGAAATTACTTTTTTTGACGGTATCACCCTTCCCAGGAAATTTGCCTGTAACAGCGGTATCGGATATGATGCCAATGTATGTAATGAGGTACAGTGTTCTCCTTTAAAGAAAATGCTAAATAAAATTGGTGCCGGTAAATTCGTTTATTTTGCTATTGCATTTAAGCAGCTGATTACGGTCAAGCCGCTAAGTGCAACAGTACTTGTTGATGGCATAAAAAAAGACACCTATAAGAAAGTGCTTTTGGTGTCCAGTATGATACATAAATATGAAGGCGGAGGACTTTTAATGGCTCCGAATGCTTCTCCATGTGATGGGAAATTAAGTGTTTGCCTGGTTCATGGATTAAGCAGGGCAAGGGCTTTATTATTACTTCCTACTATAATCAACGGATCCCATATCCATTTCAAAGGAGTTAAGGCATTTGACTGCAAAAATATTGAAATTATTACTGATAAAGATACCTCTGTTCATACAGAAGGTGAAATTCCGTCCATATGCTCCCATATTAAGGTAAGGTGTATCCAAGGACAAATTCGAATGATATTATAAGGAAAGCAGGTGTTTTCATGCAAAGACGGACGAATATACAGACCTCCTCCTCCGTAACGGCTCTAAGTATATTAACCATTCTGGTTCAGTTTATCTCTTATTATTACATTGATACCGCTATTATTATTTGGGGGATTTCCTGTTTCATATCCGCCTTGTGCTGCCACCTTCTTATAGAACAGACTCTCACATACACAGTCTGCTTTCACTATTGTGTTCTAACCTTATTTATCAGTCTTTTGGTAGTCATTCTTACCTACTGGGGAAATCCCACTGTCTTTTTCCCTTATTCAAATACTATGCTGGGGATAGCACTTATTAACTGGCTGATACCGATGCTTCATTGTTTTATCCGCAATATGACCGGCTACGGATCTATTACTGAAGATTTTATAAATTTTTATCGGAATAGCAGTTTTATATTTTTAATTAGCTATCTAACCTTAATTCTATACGGCAATTTCTCCGTAACTGCCTTCCCTTGGGCTTATAAATCTATTTCAGCTGCTTCCAATTTTATCCCGTTTAATGTAATTACCGAGCAGATTGAGGATTTTCTCTATAGGGTAATACCGCTTTACGATATTCTTATCTATCTGGCAAGCCGTGTTCTGCTTTATGTACCCTATGGATTTTATATCTCCCTTGTTTTAAACAGTAAAAATCGTCTGGTTAAGTGTGCTTTCCTGCTTTTGCTTCCATTTTTAGTGGAAACATTACAGTTCTTCCTGATCAACGAACGCTGTGATATTGATGATCTTTTATATGGTTTTATCGGCGGACTGATCGGTAATCTCTTCTTTTTTGTGGTCAATACAATTTATTACACCTTTTCCGGAAGAGATTTTCTCTCAGGCGATAAAAGCAGCCATTACTCGGGTGGTTATTTTAGGTACTAGCTTCTTCCCAAAATTCATCGATTAATTTTTTCATAGAGCCTAAATCAACCACTGTATTCGGAAACCATTCCCTCGGGAACAAATTATAGTATTGCTTTTGTGTAAAACGTTCATCCAATAGAAGAATAGAACCGCGGTCCTCTTTGGTTCTGATTACTCTCCCGGCTGACTGCAGTACCTTATTCATACCAGAAAATAAATAAGCATAATCAAAGCCGGCATTCTTTCGTTCATCAAAATATCCGCGGAACAACTCTCTCTCATTACAAACCATCGGCAGTCCTGTCCCTACAATGACCGCTCCGATCAGACGGTTGTTCTTCAAATCGATTCCTTCGCTGAAAATTCCTCCCATAACACAGAAGCCTATTCTGCTGTTCACCGGATTCTCAACAAATTCCTCCAGAAAAAGCTCCTTCTCTGCTTCTGTCATGCTGCTGCTCTGTGCTACCACTCCTTCAAGTTCACCTTCTGCAAGTGCTTCAATTTCCTGTAGTAGCTGATAGGAGGGGAAAAAGACCATATAATTACCGGTTTTAGCTCCTGTAAAATCTTTGATATAGTTTAGGATTTTACGATATTCCTTCTCGTTCCTGCGGGAATACTTCGTACTTACATCATTTCCTATCATAATCAAACGGTTCTCCGGTAAAAATGAGGAAGGCGCATATACAGCATAATCATCTTTTGCTCCGCCAAGCTGCTCCATATAATAATTAATAGGCAGTAACGTAGCAGAGAATAAAACCGCACTTCTTCCCTTTTCCATACAGTTCTGCAGATTCCTGGAAGGGTCCATGCACTGAAGTTTTATCCGGAACTTATCCTCTTCATAATCTGTATAAATGGTATAATTATCATCTCTTAGGTCATACATACTAAGAAAATGCCGGATATCAAGATATAGCTTCAGGAATTCCTCTTTTCCTTCCGGGATAAAACCCTCCTTAAGAAATATCTCATATTCTGCCATCAAGCTGATCAAATGCATCACAAATCCGTCCGCATTATCAATCACCTCAAACTCATCGCAATCACGCTTCAACTTTAATAAATCATTATTACAGCCTTCAATCAGCTTAGAAAGTTTGTTGCCTTTATCCTTAATCAGGCGCTTTATCATAAGAAAATCGTCCTTATAAAGAACTGCACTGTACATTTCTCTTGCCCGATCTACCAGATTGTGTGCTTCATCAATCAGAAACACATAATCACTTTGTTTATCATTCATAAAAAATCTTCGTAGAAAAACATTTGGATCAAAGATATAATTATAATCGCAAATAACAGCATCTGCCCAAAGAGTTGCATCCAATCCCATTTCAAAAGGGCATACACAGTATTTCTCGGCATAAGCCATGATATGATCTCTGGAAATATCATTTTCACTAATTAACAGGTCATAGACTGCATCGTTAACACGGTCAAAATGTCCCCTTGCACGCGGACACGAACCTGGATTACAATCTGGTTTATCTAAGAAACAGACCTTTTCCTTTGCCGTGATGGTTACTGTTTTTAACTGTAGTCCACAGGTTCCGAGAAGCCGGAAGGTATCCTCTGCCACAGTCCTTGTTATAGTCTTAGCCGTAAGATAGAATATTTTTTCACATATGCTCTCTCCTAGTGCCTTAACGGAAGGAAATATGGTTGAAATCGTTTTTCCCACGCCGGTGGGCGCCTCCAGGAAAAGTTTTTTCTTTCTCAGTATTGTCTTATAAACCCCGGTGACCAGTTCCTTCTGTCCCTCACGGTAAGGAAATGGAAATTCCAGAGCTTTGATAGCAAGATTACGTTTTTCCATCCATTTTATCTGCCAGGCAGCCCATTTGGCATATTCTTGAATAAGCTGCCAAAACCAGCTGCTTAACTCTTCATAACTGAAATTTTCTTCAAAATATCTTAAATTCTCTGTCTCCAGATTACAGTATGTCATTCGTATACCAATTCTTTCGTGTCCATACTTTGACGCATAAATATAGGCGTAACACATAGCCTGCGCCCTGTGCACACCTACCGGAGCCGTCATATGGGATAATTCCATATAGACTCCCTTTATCTCATCTATAATAATTTCCGGCGGATTCTCTTCCTCTTTAAAATCCAGAACAGCGAATTCATCCCGTATGATTTGATTCGTAATAATTCCATCGGCCCTGCCCTCAATGGTAAGATCAAAGTCTATATCGTCCCTCTTAACCGGTATAGTAATGCTTAGGGATACCTCCGCCGTATAATTCGCTCCCATCTGTTTTTGAAGCTTACGGTGAATTCGGCTTCCGGCCTGCATAGCGTCCGCCTCATTTCTTGTTTTTGTATTATCAAGGTCCCCCGAGCACATTATAAACTCTACAAGATTGCGGACCGATATTTTAATTTCCTTCCTATTCTCCTGCATGGTTGCTTCCATTTCTACACCTATATTTTGGCACCTATTCTAAAAAGCTGTATCCGTGCCAACTGAGATGCCTAATAAATCAAGACAGAAAAACCTGCCATAATTTACACTTCGTTCTTTTCTGGCATCAATAAATCTAGTATAGCACGTATGTTCGCGGCTGCCAAGCATGTAAATACAGTTTTGCCCAGAATGAATTTAATAATTAATTTATCTTTTCATATTGCATTTTTTTCCTCAATCTGGTACATTCTACTTATATTCCTCTTTATGATTTTGGGGTATCCAAGATAAGTTTGTATGTTGATTTCAATTCTGAAATCGACCAGATTTACTTGTTATTAATTAAAAAAGTGAGGTAGTATTATGAGCGAACACAATCACGATAGCAGCTGCGGCTGTGGACATGATCATGAGTATGAACACGATTCCATTACATTATCATTAGATGACGGAACCGAGTTAGATTGCATTGTTTTGGATATTTTCACCGTAGATAATAAGGAATATATTGCTCTTCAGCCGGAAGAGGGTGAAGAAGAAGACGATAATGTTTTCTTGTATCGCTATCTGCAGGATGATGACGGGGAGCCTCAGCTGTTAAATATCGATGATGATGATGAATTTGAAGCTGTTGCTGATGCTTTCGAAGAGCTCTTAGATTCTGCGGAATATGAAGAGATGTTCGATGAAGATTTAGAGGATGCCGAAGAGGATAATGAGGAATAATCTACAGATGATATTTAGATAAGAAGCAAGACATATTTGATCCGAATATAAAAATATCAAGGCAAAATAAAAAAATATCCTGAAATAGTTATATCATTATTTCAGGATATTTTTATTTTTTACGGCAAAAGTCCTCCTGAAAGATAGATACTCTCCTATCCATCGAGTAAATGGATTTTAGACAATTGTCGAATTAATTCCTAAGCTTTTTATAAGTCTTTCATTTTTTACATATATACGAAGGCCCTCCGAAAGTAAGTTGCCCGCATTCTCATTCATGTATATTTTCCGAATTTTCTTATTAAGATTTGAGTCCAAAAACCTAAAAATGATTTACCGCATGAATCTGAGTGTATATACATTCATATGGCGCAAACCGGATGTCCTATGATTGCCGGCATTTTATAATCATAGGAGGTTAAAGGCAAGTCCAGATGAATATATATATATGCACTCATATTCATCTACATAACCTGGATCAGGCTCTTGACTTCGAATTTTATTAATTTTAATTAAGAATAATTTTAGGATTTCTTAAGGCAATTTATTCACTTTTATTAACATTTCTGTTATAATTTAATAAATATGTCCAAAGTTAGTATCTATCTGATATTCCTAAAACTATCCGTCAATACTTACATTGTAAAATAAATAATACTGGAGATTAAAGAATGAATGCAAATATTTTAATTATTGATGACGAGCAGGAAATAGCGGATTTAGTAGAATTGTATTTGCGAAATGAGGGCTTTATCGTCTTTAAATACTATACAGCAAAAGAAGCTCTAAAATGTCTGGACGAGCAGGAGCTCGATCTAGCGATCCTGGATGTAATGTTACCTGATATCGATGGCTTTACAATTTGCCGCAAAATTCGGGAAAAATATAATTTTCCGGTTATAATGCTTACTGCCAAGAACCAGGAAATTGATAAAATATCCGGTTTAGCTCTTGGGGCTGATGACTATGTCACAAAACCATTCCTTCCACTCGAACTGATTGCCAGGGTTAAGGCTCAGCTCCGCCGCTACACCAGCTATAACAGGGCTGAACCCTCTCATGAGGATAATACGATTGCTTTTTCCGGCCTGGTGATTGAGAAGGATACGCACACCTGTCTTCTGAATGAGAAACCGCTTAGCTTGACCCCAATTGAGTTTTCACTGCTATGGTATCTAAGCAAGAACAGGGGTCGTGTTGTCAAATCAGATGAACTGTTCTATAATGTATGGGGTGAAAAATATTATACGAATAACAACACGGTTATGGTTCATATCCGTCATATCCGGGAGAAAATGAAGGATAATGCCGAGCATCCCAAATATATAAAAACCGTATGGGGAGTTGGTTATAAAATTGATAAATAATTTTAAAGCATTAAAGCTAAGAATTTTTCTTCAGGTAATAATTACTCCAATTCTCGCCTTTCTAATCGGCTGGATTTTACTTAAAATTTTTATTGACGGAATGCTGCAAGACCCTTTTGCTCGTGGCTTTGTGTATATCAGCAGAAGCTTATTTGGTTTATATGAGGAGGATGCCATTTCCTTGTATACCTTAATATTCCGCAATAATAAGTCTCTCTGGCTTTTACTTTTATATAGCTTTATCATGATTATGATCTTCTTCCGGTCATTATTACCTCTTATCCGCTACTTTAATGAGGTTAATAATGCACTGGATCATCTGCTGGAGGATGCGGATGATGAAATCACCCTGCCCCCGGCAATGGAAAACATAGAGAAGAAACTGAACAAAATAAAGTCAACTCTCAAAATACGGCAACTGGATGCACAGAATGCAGAACAACGTAAAAATGATCTGGTTGTTTATCTTGCACACGATATTAAAACTCCTCTTACCTCTGTGATCGGCTATCTATCTCTTCTAGAGGAGGCCCCTGATATGCCGGAGAAGCAAAAAGCCAAATATGTCAAAATCACACTTGAAAAGGCATTTCGTCTGGAACAGCTGATTAATGAATTTTTTGAAATAACCCGTTACAATCTGCAGACAATTCTTTTAGAAAAACAGGAAATTGATTTATCATATATGCTAGAGCAGATGGCGGATGAATTTTACCCGCAGTTAGCACAAAGTGGTAAAACAGCCCTCGTGAAATCACCGGATCATGTCATACTATATGGGGATTCAGATAAATTAGCCCGGGTATTTAACAATATCATGAAAAATGCCATTGCCTATGGTTATGAGAACAGCGAAATTGAAATCTGTGTGCTACCGCAGGAGGATACGGTTCTTATTACCTTTTCAAACTATGGAAACACCATTCCAAAACATAAGCTGGAAACTATATTTGATAAATTTTTTCGTCTGGATGATGCCAGATCCTCCGGTACCGGCGGTTCCGGTCTCGGTCTTGCAATTGCCAAAAGTATTGTTACCTCCCATGGTGGTTGTATCTGTGCGGAAAGCGAAAATGAACGTACTGTATTCTCTGTTACACTACCGGTGCATACAACTTGATATTTCTAACCTATGAAATTGTTTGACATATAAATCGCTAAGCGGTAATGTTTATCACAAATATCTATGAGATCCCAGTTTTTTTATGTTCCCATAAAGTAATATTGCCACACAGCATCTAAGGTTTCGCTTTCATAATGAAATCTTAAGATTGTCATAAAGTAAAATTAATACAAAACACCTTCCGAAGTGCTTTAATTAATTACGAAAGGAGTTTTATTTATGAAAAAGAATAATCGGAATAATCGTCACTTAAAAAGGAAAGGTAAATTATTTAAAGCAATCTTTATACAGCTCTTTCTTATTTGTATCATCATTGTAATTATCAAAGGTTCTTTTCACCTGACACATACCGCTGTTGATGATTTAAAAAATTACGCTTTCAAAATAATAACCCCTCCGAAAATCACTACACAAATTGAAACCTCACATCTATCTTCCTCAAAAAAAGAGAAAGCTGGTGAAAATGAGCTTTCTCTTCTGAATACCGCAAAGAAGCAGCTATACAGCAAAAGTGCAGTATTAGTAAGGCTTGAGGATCAAAAAATTCTTCTTGAAAAAAATAGCGATAAAATAATCTATCCCGCATCACTGACTAAAATTATGACTGCCATTGTAGCCATCGAAAATATGAAGGACTTAAATGAGACTATATTACTTTCCAGTGATCTGTTCCCATCCCTATATGAGGAGGATGCTTCTATGGCCGGCTTTCTGCCAATGGAAGCTGTGCGGGCGATAGATCTGTTGTATGGTGTTCTTCTACCCTCCGGTGCAGAATGCTGTCTTGGACTAGCTGACTTCATCTCAGGCTCAGAGGATGACTTTGTAAATCTTATGAATGATAAGGCAGCCGCTCTTGGTATGACAAGCACACATTTTACAAATTCCACCGGTTTGAATAATTCTAATCACTATACAACTGCTAAAGACCTCTCCAAGCTGCTTCTGTATGCCCTGCAAAATGGCACCTTTCGTGAAATCTTCACCAGTCAGAAGCATTCCACTGCTTCCACTAAGCTTCATCCGGATGGTATCACCGTATACAGTACGCTATTTCATAAAATTACTGATCCAAACTTTAGCGGAGGAAGTATTCTCGGAGGAAAGACAGGCTATACAAGCAAAGCCGGTTTATGTCTAGCAACCCTTGCCCAAAAGTACGGTAAGGAATATATCCTTGTAACTGCCGGAGCAGATGGCAACCATGATACGGAGCAATATAACATTTCAGATGCCCTTCGAATTTACACAAGCATAGAATAATTCAGATACTGAATCATACATTGTATATCGTATATCTTCTAGCCAGTTAGTGTCATATTCCTTCATGCTACTCAGGTTATCCCTGCATTTTTTTTTGAGTATCCGCTATTTGGGTTAGTTCATCCAGAAAGCGTGACCTTGCGGAGACCTTATTATAACGTTCTTTTGCACTTAAAATATATAAGGCCTCCTTCGCTCTGGTCATAGCTACATAAAATAGCCGCCGTTCTTCTTCCAGGTCCTCCGGCAGAACCGCTTTTTTATGCGGAATTATATCCTCATTAGCATCTAAAATAAAGACCGTATGAAATTCCAGACCCTTTGAGCTGTGCATAGTAGCTACTGTTACACCTTCTGTTTGCATACTTCTCATGTCCGATGCCTGTCTGGAAAGTTCCGTCTTATATTCCTCAATATAATGAAACCAATCTTCAAAGTTCTTAAAGTTCCTGGCACTTTCTTGCAGTTCATCAAGGATATCAAACAGCTCCTCCACTTTTATTCTTCTTAGGTCAGCATATTCCTTCAGATAATCCTCATAGCCGATACCCCTTCTGATATAATTAACTGCTGCATAAGGATTCATACCGCCCAGTATCGCTAGGTCATATTCCAGCTGGCTAAGACGCTCCTGCATCCAGTTCTTATCCTCATAATAATCCCTTATCGCTTCAAAATCCACCTCCGGTGTATCAAAGGCATCTCTTGTAATATAACGTTTCGGACGGTTAATAATTTGCAGATAGAGACTTCTTTCTGTACGCCCCATAGCTATTTTAATATAGGCGAATAAGTCCGCAGCGATCCAATGCTCAAAGAGATTAGGCAGATTATCCTTCATGTGAAATGGAATGTTATATTCCATCAGCTTATGTATAAGAGATCCCGAACCCAGACTGGTTCGGATTAGAATTGCCATATCAGAAAGCGAAACCCCCGCTTTCTTCTGCTTCAGAAGTTCCTGTGCTACATACTGGTTTTCCAGTACCATCGTTTCAAAATCGATTGTTACGATCTCTTTTGCTTGCTTTTTAACGGCTGTAATTTTCTTCTCATATCTGATTTTATTATTCCTAATTAGCCTGTTCGCAGCTTCCAGAATATTCGGTGTACACCGATAGTTCATGCTTAAATTAACCTTTTTACAATCTGGATAATCAGTCGAAAAACCAAGCATTATCTCAGGCTTGGCACCACGGAAACGGTATATGGACTGATCATCATCCCCCACAATAAATAAATTATTCTGCGGTAATGCAAGCATTCGAATTATTTCATACTGAACTATATTAATATCCTGAAATTCATCGATTAATATGTACTTAAATTTTCTCTGCCACAGCTTCAGGATATCCTGCCGTTCCGATAACAGCTGGTGGCACAAAAGGAGCATATCATCAAAGTCAATTAAGTTTGCTTTTCTCAGTTTCTTATTATATTCGGTATAAATACTCCGAAAGACCTCGTCTGCGCAGTGAATTGAGTAGTAATTGGACAACTCAATCCGATTTCCTTTTACCAGGCTTATCTCCGAGGATAAGTCAGAAATCATTTCCTTCTCATCCTCATAATCCAGCTCATGATGACGTATAATTTCCTTCATATAATGTAATCGGATATCTTCTCGTACAATATTAGAGGCATTCAGATGATAGGCGGCTTTTAATATTGTAAAAAACACAGCATGAAAAGTTCCAAAATTAACTCTGGTCCCTGCCGTTCTTCTCTGAAGAAGAAACCGCTCTTTCATCTCGGCTGCTGCAGCCTTCGTAAAAGTTATTACCAGAATTTCTTCCTCAGGAATATGTTGTTTTTCAATTAAATGCTTTGTTCGCTCCGTTATCACAAAGGTCTTACCGGAACCCGGCCCTGCAAGCACCAGCATGGGACCCTCCGCATGCAGGATGGCTTCCTGCTGTGACTGGTTCATTTGCATCTTAATCTCCATTCTGCTGCAGATCGATTAACTTAACTTTTCAATCGCTGTCTTAATTCTCCTAATGCTTTCTTCTTTACCCAGTATATTCATAATCTCATAAGCACCACCGGGAGTGGACTGCTTTCCGGAAACTGCTGTTCTTACCGGCCATAGGCCCTGTCCGTTTTTGATACCATTTTCTGAGATATATCCCATAATAACCGCTTCAATCCCTGTTTCTGAGTAATCCTCAAGTGCTTCAAATCTGGGAAGAAGATCCTCTAGTACCTTTCGAGAGCTTTCGCTGTTTGTCTTCATCTTTTTGTGTGTATACATTGCAATATCATAATCCGGAAGTTCCTCAAAGAAATCAATGATATCCTTGATATCTACAAGCGTTTCTATTCTTGTTTTGACTAAAGCAGCTATCTTTCTTAAATCCAGATCCTTTTTAATCACCTGCATAAGATAAGGAAGAGCCAGCTCATAATATTTCTCAAAATCCATATTCTTCAGATATTCACCGTTCATCCAGCGAAGCTTAACGATGTCAAAGACTGCAGGCGCTTTATTAATGTGTGTATAATCAAATTCACTGATTAACTCCTCCAGGGACATAATCTCTTTATTATCAGAAGAGCTCCAGCCAAGAAGTGCCACAAAATTAATGATTGCTTCTGATACAAAGCCCTGCTCCAATAAATCTTCATAAGAGGAATGTCCGCTCCTTTTACTGAGCTTTTTGTGCTCTTCATTTGTAATTAGCGGCAGGTGCACATAAATAGGCTCTTCCCATCCAAAGGCCTGATATAAGCGTGTATATTTCGGAGTGGAAGAAAGATATTCATTTCCTCTAACCACATGTGTAATTTTCATCAGGTGATCATCAATTACATTTGCAAAATTATAGGTTGGATAACCATCTGATTTAATTAAAATCATATCGTCCAATTCTTCATTATCCACTGTAATATCACCAAATATGGCATCATGAAAGGTTGTTGTACCCTCTGTGGGAGTATTCTGACGGATAACATAGGGCAATCCCGCGGCCAGGTTAGCCGCTATCTCTTCCTTTGATAAGGAAAGACAATGCTTATCATATTTCGTGATGACCTTAACATCCTCATCCTCATCACTATCTGAATCTCCAACCGTTGTCTTCAGGGAAGCTAATCGCTCTTTTGTGCAAAAACAGTAATAGGCTGCTCCCTTATCAATCAGCTGCTTCGCGTACTCAAGATACATACCGCTGGCCTGTCGTTCACTTTGAACATAAGGACCATATCCTCCGTCCTTATCCGGCCCCTCGTCGTGTATCAGGCCTGTCCCATTAATCGTACGGTAAATAATATCTACCGCTCCTTCTACAAAACGTTCCTGGTCCGTATCTTCTATTCTTAAAATGAAGGTTCCGCCTTCATGCTTTGCAATTAAATATTCATATAGTGCCGTTCTTAAATTGCCAACATGCATTCTTCCCGTTGGACTTGGTGCAAATCTTGTTCTGATTTTACTCATGTTCTGCTACCTCTCATTCATTCTTAATTAACTGTAAATCATACTCTTCTATTATGGCTTCTTGTCTGTCGACATTATACCATATCCCGGTTAAAAATCAAATCCCGTTTCATTTTGATTCTCTCCTCTTTGCCAACGAAACCTTACAGTTCACAGGCTATCAGCCTCCGGACTGTATATCCGAAGAACAAAAGTGTGCTCCGCGCACTCTCGTGATTATAAATCTATAATGCACAGCTTTTGTTCCGCGCGCGAAGCTGCGCATCCTCCCGGAGGGTTTTATTACATAGGGCGAATTATGTGACAAAAAAAGTATCTGCCAAGGCGATCACCTTAACAGACACCCTATATCTATTTTGCTTATCCGTACAAAATGTCAATACACACCTGTGCTATGAAGGATAGAGAAAAACTTTACCCTTCTGTCTTCATAGCCTCAATTGCACTGATTTTGGTCGCACGCCTTGCTGGGAAATAACCGGATAGCAGACCAACACAAATTGAGACCGCTAAAGAAGCAAACGGTAAATAAATCGGTATAAGAGAAAATGTTGTATTGGTCATGTCATACATATAGTTTCCTGATAATAGCGCCTTGAACAGCGGCGCTCCAAATTTATTAATTCCCCAGGAGGCGATATATCCCAGTCCAATTCCAATCATTCCACCAAAGAGACCAATCATTCCTGCTTCAAACAGGAATAGCTTGCGGATATCTTTTATCGTACAGCCAAGTACCTTCATAATACCAATTTCTTTTGTACGTTCGTAAATTGACATGACCATGGTATTGGCAATACTAATTGCTGACACCACCATTGCTACCGCACCCAATGCTCCAAGTACCATCTGCATTGTTTTTGAAGCATTTTGCAAAGGCACAAGATTTTGCATATCACTTTCAGGAGAAAAACCAAGCTTTTTTATTTTATCCTGCACCGCCTCCACATTTGCTATATTATCCACATTAAGCTGAATGGAACTATATGCCTGAATTGCAGTTAATGCTCTTTTACGGTCTGCTAATTTCAGTGTATTACAGTATTCACGATAAATTTTCTTTAAATAGCCTATGTCCATATATACATTATAATCAAAACCACTCTTTGTTTCTACCATTTTAGCCGTATTACGCATAATCAGCTTAAATTCCTTCTTTTTCGGGTCAATTTGGTATTGATCAAATTTAAGGACTACCTTCTGTTTACGCATATCAATCTGAATTGGCTCTGCTGATCTAGAATAAGGATTCCAGAAGCCCCATGGCTGAGAATGACCAAAGACAATCGATGTAGCATCCTCCTCCGAGGGATAACTTCCATACTCCAGTTCAGGAAACTCAAAATCTTTAATGACAGCACGATCTATACCTATAATAGTAATCCCTGTCTGATATTTACCTGCATATAAGGAAGGATTTATCTGTACAACTGGAGTAACTGCTTTTACATGTTCAATTGCCTTGATTTGTTGTACCAGATTATCCGTAAGTGCCTGGCTTTTGTTTCCCGTCCAGTTCCCATCCTTATCAAAGATATTAGCATTGCTGTTGACATATACCATTGTCAAGCTTCCACGCTGCATAACCTGGGTAGTAAAATTATTATCCATGCCTTTACCAATAGAAACCATGATAATAATTGATAGTGAACCTATGATCACTCCTACAACCGTCAAAATAGTTCTTGCTTTTCTACGGGTAAGGCTCTTCAGTCCCATAATAAAAAGATCGCTAATCCTCATAAAGATCTATCCCTTTTTTTATTTTTCTTTTTGCCAAAAATGCACCAACTACGATACTAACAAAAAGAACAGCCACTGATATTCCAATCACAAATGTCCAGGAAGATAACAAAGGATCTTTTGTGTTTGCTCCGGCGCCCATTGTTGGATCTACCATAGTTCCCTGTGCCATACCACCGCCATCCATCGCCTGACCTTCCGGTACGGCTTCTCCACCGGCTGCATTAGCAGGTGTTTCCTGCCCGGCTGCTCCGGTTACCGCGGGTGTAACCGTCGTGGTTCCATCCTCGGCTCCTCCGGTTACTGCTGCTTTATCCCCCGTCGACTTTTCTTCTACCGTTCCGGTTACCGCTGCTGTGTTTGCTGCCTCATCCGCTGCAGCACCGGTTACTGCCGCAGTTTCATCCTTCGCCGCAACGGTTACTGCCGCAGCTTCATCCTTTGCTGCTCCGGTAACCGCTGCCGTACTTGCAGCGGCACTTGTTGAAGAAGCGGTCGTTTTGCTAGTGGTAGTTGTTCCGACAACGGCAGCCGATACCTCCGTCAAAACAACTCCAGCTGCAATATTATTAATTAACAATGTGTTCATATATTCCTCCATCCCAGGTTATAGCCTGCTTCTTTCTAGTATTGCTCCTCTTCCTTTTTACGAAGCTTTGCTTTATAAATATTAATGATTATCTTTCTGGACACCGGAGCAAAGATTGCAAATATAGCAATCTGTAGGATTACAAATGCCCAAATAGGGAGAATCTCCTTTTTTCCGATGAGAGCAGCCGGATTCATTGCATCAGTTGTTCCATCTCCCATCATTCCCGGATCCATAGCAGCGGCCGGCATAACATTTCCTTCAAAGTCTTTCTTAAGTTCAACGGTATCCCCATTACTGTCCTCATATGTAATATGCAGAATTCCTTTTACTGTACCTTCTACATTCGGAACGACTTCCATCTCGACAGGCTGCGAACCCCCCGCCTCTACATTACCAATATACTGCATATTGCCGTTTGACATCGTCAGTCCGTCACATTCTAAGGTTGCAGTTACATTATTAAGGGGCGCTTTACCCATATTATAGAATTCAAAATAAACAGTCGCATTACCTCCCACCATAACGCTTCCATCATAGGAGTTAAGTTGTATGTTATTCACTACCGGACGAGCATTTTCTACAGCTTGAAGACTGATTTCTTCTGTTTTCGATACGCCGCTCTCACCTGTCTCCGGATTAGGTACCATACCGTCATATTCATATTCTGTTGTTATTTTAAGTGGATATGCTTTTGTGGTAGCATCTGATTTTACCTTAAGCTCTAAGGTTTTGGAGACGGTCTCTCCCGGATCCATCTTATTGATAAAAAAGCTGTTACTTCCCTGGGTTACGGTAAAGATATTATCCGCCTGTACAACTGTAACCTGAATATTCTTAGCTGCTACATTTGCATTTGTATTATAGATGTCTAAAGTAAGTTTAAAAGTGGAACCTGCCTTCAGTACCTTATTACCAACATCATAATTGCTGATAATCAATTTCGGTTTTTTACTGCTTCCTACTTCATTCTTAATATTACGAACCGGAATGATAACACTGCTTTCCTCTCCACCCAGATATTTATACTTCAGGGTTAGATTGTTAAGTCCATCGGATATGGATGTCGAAACAACAAGCGGAATGGAAATCTTCTTCTTTGCTCCGGCTTTCAGCAATGGAATATAATGATAGGGTTTTGATTCTACGGGTATAAAAGTTGCATTTGTTAGGCCGTCCGCATAAATCTTAAGCTCTTTGGCATCCACAGCACTTCTGTTTTCGATCTCAAGGGATATAACTACCTTCTCTCCGGCTAAGGGCTGTTCCGGAGACTGTACCACATTACTGATTATAATATTAGGAGTTGTTGCGGCTGCAGCACCGGTAACATCAACATAAATAGATTCTGTTAAAGAATAGGA
This sequence comes from Bacillota bacterium, assembly GCA_023418475.1. Classification (GTDB taxonomy): domain Bacteria; phylum Bacillota; class Clostridia; order Lachnospirales; family Lachnospiraceae; genus Mobilitalea. The sequence continues at coordinate 35,000 of JAEZZO010000045.1, read as the reverse complement.
TGTATTAGAAGAATCTGTATAATTGATCACTATTTTAAGATTCTTCATTCCGGTGGTAGCATACTTTGATACAGCCAGAGGTATTTCAAATGTTGTACTGTCCGACTGCTCCAGATTATCTATGTTGATTCCGTTAGTATAGTACTTTTTGATAATTCCATCCTGTGTAATCGAAGCATCATCGATATTTGCGGTAATATTCTTCGCGTTGCCCTTTCCTATATTCTCCAGATCAACCGTTAATGAGAATTTCTGCCCGGCTTTTAAGCCACTCTTATAGCTTATATTATCAACTGCCAGTTTCGGAGAACTTTTACTGGAGCTTAAGCTGACATAAATATTATAAGAACTTTTCGCATCCGTACCGCTCACTGTTTTGTATGTAAAATTCGCAACCCATGTTTTCTTACCTGCGGTAGCTGAATTTAATATCGAAATGGGAAGAATTATATTCTTAGTAGCACCTGGCGCAATATCCCCTAGTTTAATTTTTACAGCACTGTAATTTTCCTCTGCCGAGCTTGCATAATCCATGACAAGATAAGCACTTTTCGCTGAAAGTTCGCCTTCGTTTTTAACGGTAAGAGATAAGTTGGCACCGCCTCCAATATTTGTATTATCCAGCTTTGCATAACTAACCGTAAGCTGTGCCGGATCTTTTTCCTCCGTTACCTTTAACTTTGTAGTAAAGGAGCTGGTGGTATCCGTATCAGTGCTTCTACTTGTATAACTAAAGGTAACTGTGATCGGATAATCCTTAATAGCTGCTGTTATATCCGTAGTTACATCAAACTCAAACATTGTCGGCGAACCCGTTGAAATTACGGTTACCATAGTATCACCGATCCGAAGGGTCGGTTTATTAAATGTAAAAGGTGCATCCGCTGCTGCTGATATTTTAATCGAGGGATTCATGATATAATCCTTCATTGCTGTAACCGGAATTTTTATATGAGTCGTTTCTCCCGGTGTTACAACAAGATCAGAAGTAGCTGTCATTGCAATATTATCATCGTCGGAAGCCGCCTGAATATGTATATCTGTTCCAACTGTTCCTGTTGCCAGCATAGCAAACGCTAATAAGGCAACAAATAATTTTTTCATTCTTATCTTCATTCTTTTTCCCTCTGCTTCCTTCAATTATTTAAGCTATTTTATCTATATTAAGATACATCCGTCAGCACTTCCGGATCTTGTGTATTTGCCGTAACCTTATCGTCTTCGTTACCAGGGTCCTGTTTATCTTCTGTAATAGCTTCGCCACTGCGAAGTTCAATCTGCTCTATTTTACCATCAAAAATATGTATAATCTTGTCCGCATATTCGGCAAGCCTTCTGTCATGTGTAACCATAACAATTGTCTGATTGTTTGCTTTCGCAATATCTTTAATAATATCCATAACTTCCTTGGTCGTTTTAGAGTCCAGATTACCGGTTGGTTCATCTGCAAAGACAATTTCCGGTTTTCCGGCAAATGCCCTGGCAATACCAACTCTCTGCTGTTGTCCGCCGCTCATTTCCTTTGGCTTATGCCGAAGTCTTGTACCAAGTCCGACCTTTATAAGCATATCCGTGGCCATTTTCCTTCTTCGCTTGGATGGGATACGTTTAAAAGTCAAAGGCAGTTCCACATTCTCCAAAGCAGTCATCGAATTAATCAGATTATAAGATTGAAATACAAAACCAAGATTATCCTGTCTGAATTTTGCCAGACCCTTTTCTCCCATTCTGCTAACGTTCTTACCCTTCATAATGACCTGCCCGGAAGACAACTTCTCAATTCCTGCCATAAGATTAAGCAAAGTTGATTTACCTGAACCGGACGCACCAAACAGGCAGCAAAATTCACCCCTTTGAATTGTAAAGCTAACATCGTCAACGGCGCAAATCCTCTCTCTGCCCATTCTATATATTTTTTTTACATTTTTAACCTCTATAATGTTTTCGGTCGAATTGCCGCTCATAATAACCTCCATGCTGCCGCCAAGCGGCGAAATGCTGTATTACAGGAGTACCTAATGCCCGCTACGCCCTATAAGTTTGTGCCAACTATGTCACCTCATTCTGGTTAGTCTGGGACAACGGCCCATTACAATATGCTACATCAAATATATTAAATAATGACTATTAAAATTCTTAATTTTTCCTTACAATTTGTTAAAATTTGTGTAATTAATTTTACATTTTTATCCACCATCTGTCAATATATATTATATATCTTTTTTCTGTTCATATCTTTGCAGGTTACTTTCTGCCTTTCGCTTTCAGTTCCATTGCTTTAAGTTCTTCCTTATGTTCTATCCTATGGTCAATAAAACGCATAAAGATCAGCTTCACATAGGCTCCCACCGGTACTGCCAGAAGCATACCAAGAAACCCTCCGAGTGCGCTTCCAATGATTATGGATATAATAATGATCAGAGGATGAATCTGTATGGACTGACTAAGAAGTTTTGGACCAATAATATTACCGTCCAATGCCTGAATTATAAACAACGCTATAATAGATGCTACCAGCGTTTTCATGTCACCATTAAACAAACATACCATAGTTGTACTGACATAGGCAACAATCGGTCCGAAATAAGGGATCAAATTACCGATGCCGGCACAGATACCGATTACAATGGAAAACTTAACACCTGTTACAGATAAAACCAGACTGATCAGTATCATCATAAAAAATGCATCGGCCAGCTGCCCTCTGATATATCCGGAGAACACCTCATCCAGATCGTGTACCGTATTCAGAAGTTTCTTATTTACATTCTCACTAAATAATGCACGGCTGACCTTTCCTATATAAGCCATAAACATTCTTCCGTCTATCATAAAATAAAAACCAATAATAAAGCTGAAAATAATCGTTGTCAGATAATCCGATATATTCGTGATCGAGGTTAGTGCAGAGGTTGCAATATTTTTCAAATTATCCAGTATAAAAGTTGTTGCATTCTCAAAATACTGGTCAAATTGGGGTGACTGAATATTAAATTCGGATAATTTACTCTGCACTGAATCAAAAAATGCATCAATATTATTTTTATATGCCTGCGCCAATTTGATAATATCATTCAGACTGGCCAGCTTGATCTGGTCGGTTACTGTAAAAACAAGCAAAGAAACAAGACCTGTAATTGCAATTATCAGAAGCATTGCCGCGGTAAAAGTAGCCCAGGTCCTGGGTGCTACAATTCGATTAAATAATTTTACATTTTTCAATTTCTGATATTTCTTTTCAAAAAAGTTAGCGATTGGGTCCATCAGATACGCAAATACAAAACCCAGGATAATCGGTTTCAGCACCCTGATAATCCTGTTCACTTTATCAAAAAGCTCTGCTGTAAGAGTTGGCGCATTTTTAACAATAAGGCTTAACGCATAAATAATAACAACAGTAATTATTGCATACAGCGAAATCTGCATGTATTTCCAATTAATTTTATCTTTCCATTTCATCAGCTTACCGTAATTCCCTTTCTCCATATTCCAGGAAGCGGAGAATACACTCTGCCGATTTATCAATCCCAAGGTAGTCACTTTTAATAGAAAGATGGTAATTTTCCGCTCTGCCCCACTTCTCATCCGCATGGTAATTATAATAATTAGCCCTTCTCTTATCGGATTTACGGATTTCATCCTCCGCCTTAGCAGGATCTATACCATACAGAGTAATTGCCCTTTTCTTTCGAAATTCCATGTCAGCCCAGATAAATATATTAACTGCATTCTCATTAGCCTTCAATACATAATCCGCACAACGTCCCACGATTACGCATGGGCCTTCCTTTGCCACATTCTTAATCACATTGGACTGTGCAAGATATAGCTGGTCATCCAAAGACAATCTCGTAAAGCCAACCTCCTGATTACCATATGCACTCACACCCATGGCAATTGAATAAAGCAAGCTGTTTGTTGCCTTCTTTTCTGCATTTTCAAAGGCTTTTTCTGAAAAGCCGCTTTCTCTGGCTGCTCTGGTTATTAATTCATTATCGTAGTATGCTATTCCAAGCTTTTTGGCAAGTTTCTCACCAATCTCCCTGCCTCCACTTCCAAACTGTCTGCTTATCGTAATTATTTTATTCATGTAGCACCACCCATTCTAGTGTTTTGGTATCTCCAGTATACCATAAACTCAAGTAAGGTAGAAGTATCAATCAATTAAATTTCCATTAAAAGAGCAATTTTGTAGAAAATCTTTCCGGCAATGTTCATTTGCTCATATAACTCTTTATACATAACGTGATGAAATGTTTCCACCATACTAAGCTCGTCTTCCGAAATACTGCCATTGCCAAAGCGGGCTTTTCTAGCCGCTTCCAGAAAGGTATCATATATATCTGTATCAATCCCGGTTAAATGCTGTCTGATATGTTCCTCCGAATCCTCAATACAGGACTTCCTGCCTGGAAGGAATTTGGCAATTGACATCAGTGTCTCCATCTCCCTGTACAGATATAAAGCTCTCATATTACGGTTTCTCGAATTCTTGATACTTCTTCTCTTGCCACACTTATATATCAGGAATAAAACAACCGCAGATACCGCCAGCAAAATGAAAGCAGCCAGAAATACGATATCAAGAGTTGCATATTCTTTCTCATTTTGTACACTGGTGGAAGAGGTTTGCTGATCAATATCCTTTTTATCCTTGTTACTCTCCTTCATAGCCGGTGTTGGAGTGTCCGTAGCTTTTGTAGGCTTTTGGTTTTCTTTATCACCCGCTGCCATACTTCTTTCAATCATGCTGCTGATTGCTGCCCCTGGTGTGAAATCAAACGGAAGCCAGCCATACCCGTCCAGATAAATCTCGGCCCACGCATGGGCATTAAAATCCTTGACAGACACTCTGGCTACGTCAGTATCATATTGTGAAACGCCTTTGCCTGTATACTTGGTAATTTTCTTTTTTGCACCCGGCAGAACTTTTGCATTTGGCTCTGGTGCCACAAAATAACCCTCCACATATCTTGCCGGTATCCCCATGGAACGAAGCATAAGAACAGCGGCTGAAGCATAATGTGCGCAATACCCCTTCTTATTTTGATAGAGAAAATATTCTACAAAGTCCTCTCCATCCGGTAATCTGCCAGGGTTAAGAGAATAACTGGTATTCTCCTGCAAATATTTTTGGACATATTGTATTTTTTCCATTGTCCCTGCTCCGGGCAATGTTGTCTTAGAAAAATCCAGTTTCAGTTTATCTAAACGCTTCTCCGGCATTTTAGTATACACCCTATATACATAATCCCGGTAAAGCTTTTCGTAATGTAAATAAATATCATCCGGAATATTTACAAATGTCAAATAGGACATAAAATCCCTGAAACCATAATAATAACTAAATTGATACTGCCCCTGCTTCTTTTCCGGGGCCGCATATAAATCCTGCTCTTGCTTTATCTCACCCATTTGTCCGTAATCCGTAAAATAAGGTGCATACATATATTTCTTATTCGCATCCTTGTATTCCACAAGGCAATCTCCCTTATCAAATGAAAGGTTTGAGGAAAGAATAAGGGAGATACTGCTATCGGAATTATCAATCAGGGTTGGATCCGTCATAAGCCTTTTAAGCAGATAACAAGTTTGATTGAGTGGAGGGAAACCCACCACTTCCAGTTCAGACCTCAGCTCTTCGTATGACTTTTTATCTTCTTTGGAGTGTCCCTTCCAACTACTTCCGGTATAAACACTTCCCACGTATCCTTTCAGATACATTCCCTCCTTAAAAGATTCCTGGGGAGCTGTTACTGTCAGCTGTTCTGAGTTTGTATATTTCACATTGCCATCTCTCGCCAGTTTTCCTCCATATAATCCGCCCGCAGAGATACTATCTCCAAACAAAGAGAGCTTTTTAAATTTATTTACAATATCATCCATGGAAGTATTTAATAGCACTGATTGGACTTCCGATTTTGCTTCCTTTATTCCAGATAATTTTCCGTAGTTTTCTTCCGTAACAAAAAGCTTTAAGACAAAAATGAGTGCGATACCAATTACGCTTAGCCATACGGCAGCTCTGCAGTTAATTTCATGAATCAGATTAAATTGCTCCTTATCAGCGTTACTTCGAAAGGAAACCCCTGACCTTACCAGATACAACATCATTGCCACATAAGAAATCAGATATTTTTCCGATGGTATCAGTCCTACTAGAAAGCAGATTGCTACCGGTAAGCAAAAAATAATGCAGGTAATATGAAGCAATCGGTTTCGGATAATTGCAATGGTAATAAGTGCAATTACAGGTATTATTATCATAATGAGCAATAAGGTTGTATCTGCTGTCTCATAGATATAATCTGCTTTAAACTGCAGGCTCTCATAACTATAATAATCCGCCAGTCTGTCCAAAATCAGATTTTCAAGGATATAAAAACCATTTTTTATCTTGTCCAGGCGGCTGAAGAAAAACAAGCCATAAAATAAGAGAGAGAAAAACAACTTAACCAAATCCAGGGCGGGATACAGAGATAATGCAATAAATGCACCTGATATAATCAAAATTGCCGGATAAATCAGAAGCATATTCAAAGAGAGATTTAGGCATTCTCTTAAAACAGAGACAAAAACCCATCCTCCAAGGATTATAGTGATAAACTGAATAATTCTTGCTGATAACTGAAAGCTGCTTTGTTTTCCCTTTTCCATATAAAAAGAACGATCCATGCTAAGACCATCCTGATATTCTTTGCTCAAATTAACACCGCCATTTCTAGCCTATACTTACTTGTTCCATATCTCTTAGTACACTGCCCACTTCCACAGGCCACAAATCAATTCCCGCTTCACCATACTGCTGCAATATGTCCTGCGAAATATCCATATTATTCTCAGAGGAACCCGTATCCTCCAAATAGATTACCTGCCTCGAACGGGCCCTTACCGTCGTAATGGAATCGATCCAAGATGCAGTTAAATCTCCCGTCACAAAAAGCATGTCCGTATACTGTTCATTCGGATATTCTGCCAGATAAGCCGCGAGTGCTTCGCTCTCTTTCGTATACAGGGATGCCTGCAGCAAACCATCAACCGCCTCATACAGGTCATTTTCCTGTGTGATACGAATTCTCTGACAATTTCCATGCTTTTCGTCATACCATGCCAAATAATGCTGCTCCCCTTTCATGGAAAAGGAATAGGAAAGGGATAACGCACATTCCAGTAATGCATCCATAAAATACAAGGCCGTTCTATCCTTAGGCATACATAGATTGACAAAGAGAAGAACTGAGCAGCTGACCGGATCACTGAATTCCTTAATCATAAGCTGCTTCTGCTTTCTGCTAAGCTTCCAGTGGATTCGCTGCAAACGGTCGCCTTCTCTGTACTCCCTTATTTCAAACACTTCGGAGGGATCGTCTCCCTTTCTGATGGGGGAATAGCTTTCACTTTCTACAAGCTGTGTATTCTTACTGAAAAGATCTGTCTGCGAAAGTTCATAATAATATGGTAAAACAGCAATCTTTAATTCCTTATTCAGTTTTCTTTTAAGGGAGAATATCCTCAGATAATCATAAAACCGGATTCCTTCCAATGTAACATTAAGATTCCCAGCATATTGCGAGGATAAATTTATCACATATGAGCTTTTCGTTCTGCAATCTAGTGATAAGCAAACCTCTTTTCGATAGCTCCTGGAGGAATAAGAATTATAATAGATCAGATATATTTTAATACAAGACATAGGGAATATCGTAGGATTACTTAGATTGATCGTAATCGGAATTTGATCCCCCTTATTTGCTATGTGAAGCGTTGATATCAGCTCTGATTTGATCTTCCCGTAGGTATAGCTTAATATGCCAAATAAGATCAGCGGCAGTATACACACCATAAGAAAAATAATCCCTGTATAATAAATATTATACAAAATAGATAGCAACCCCAAAAAACCTAGCAGAAACAGATATCGAACCTTATTGCGGAGCATTCCTTCACCAATGCCTTTCTAAACATTTGCGTATACACCCGTATACGCATTTAAATTACCGCCTTTTGTATTAATCCGTGGCGCCCTTACTGACTTTAAAATATCATCTAAAAGGTTATCGACAGTAACATTATTAACCCGTGCCTTGGGCCTTAAGATCATCCTATGCGCACAAACATCCTTAAAAACAAACTGGACATCGGAAGGCACTACATAATCGCGTTTACTCAAAAAAGCAGTTGCTTTAACCATATTCATAAGAGCCAGCGAACCTCTGGGACTTACACCAAGTTCGATCAAAGGATTCTCTCTCGTCTGCTGAACCAGCAATGTGATATACTCATAAATAGAATCATGAATAAATACCTCTTCCACTTCGTTTTGCATTGCAAGAATCTCCTCTTTCTCCACGATTTGAACAATGCTGTCCAGCGGATTCGCGCTCTGGCGTTCTTTCAAAATACCTATTTCACTCTTTAAATCCGGATAGCCCATCGTTAGTCTTATCATAAAGCGGTCCAGCTGGGATTCCGGAAGCATCTGCGTTCCGATTGAACCTATCGGATTTTGTGTTGCAATTACAACAAAGGGCTTAGGCACCTCTCTGGTGATACTGTCAACCGTTACTTTTCCTTCCTCCATTACCTCCAAAAGTGATGATTGCGTCTTAGGAGAAGTACGGTTAATTTCATCTGCCAGAAACAGATTACACATGATGGCTCCTTCTTTATACTGATACCCTTCTCCGTCTTTGTTTAAGAGATGAAAACCGACTACATCAGTCGGAAGTACATCCGGTGTAAACTGAAGTCTGTGATAATCAAGCTCCATAGATTTAGAAAATGCCAGTGCTAAAGTCGTTTTACCCACACCCGGATGGTCCTCAAGAAGAATATGTCCCTTGGCTAAAATTGCAGTAAGAACTTTGCCAATAATATTTCTCTTTCCGATTACTACTTTATTAACTTCATCTATGATCTGAATTGCATTTCCATAATTCGGTTTCATCTGTAATACCCTTCCTATCTTTGTAATTTATTGTCCATTATATCATGTTTTTCTCTGTTTTCAAAGTATGATTTCAATGCCAAAACCATACTAATATCTTATTGAGGAATGAACCATAACCTTATCGGAGAATATAACCTTATATTGAAAAAATAAACATTCTATCTCTGATTCAGACAAAAAACAGATAGATTTAAGTATATTTTGTGAACAGACTGCTTGTGTATTGACTTATAAAATAAAATGATTAAAATGAATCTATGAGAATACGAGGGAGGTAGCAGGAAGTGAATAATTCCAAAAAATTAAAACCGAAAAAAGAAAAGAAAGAAAAAATCAGTAAAAAGCCAATCAAAAGTATATCAAAACCCTGGATTATTGTATCCGTTGTTTTGGTTATTGCATTAATCGGAGGGTTAATTTTTGACCGGCTCTACGAACCCACGCTGATTACACTTGACGGTAAGAATTATAAACTCAGAGATGTATCCTATTATTTCTATAATGTTGAGAGCAGTTACAGCTCTTATGCACAGCTGCTTGGGGCAAACACCTGGAATATGACCTATGATGAAAAATCCGGTATAACGTATGGACAAGCTGCCAAGAATGATATGGTAAGCAGAGCTATTTATTATGAAATTCTCTATAAGGAAGCAGTTAAAGATGGTTATAAATTAACGGAGGAGCAGAAAAAATCCATCAGTACAAACGTTGATAAACTGCTTAAGGAAACGTATCCTAAACCGGTTATTGCAAAAAATCATTTTACAAAGAAATATTTAACGAAAGTAATTTCAAAAACTACGCTGGTAGATCTTTACCGTCAGGATAAAATTGATGCTCTAAAAATTGACAAGGATAAAATCAAAGCGGGTATTTCCTATGACGATTATAGACAATACGATGTGGAGCTTCTGTATATTTCCACTCAGTCTACGGACGATAAAGGCAAAACAACCGATCTGAGTGCAGATAAGAAAGCAACTGCATATAATAAGCTGAAAGATCTCGCCGAAAAAGCAAAAACTACGGAGGACTGGTCCAAGCTGATACCGGCAAAAGAGACGGATTTGAAATATAAGGATACTAATTTTACAACGAAAAGCACAGCATATTCCGATAATTTGAAGAAAATGATGATGGGAATGAGCAACGGACAAATCAGTGATATTTATGAAGACACCACCGGATATTATGTCGTTCGAATGAAGAACAATAATTCCACCGAAAGTTATGATACCGCCGTTAAGAATGCCATAACAAATGCTGAGGATACCGCATTTAACAAGGAATACGAGAAGATCAAGGAAAAGTACACCTACTCCTTACACCAGAAGGCTTTGGGTGCCTTAAAGATCGGCAGTATTACTCTTCCCGAATAGAATTATTTATCTGTAACAGTACCTTATTTGTGTTGCATAAACCTTATCATAATAGACCTGCATGGAAATTTATCCTGCAGGTCTATTCTTTTCGTCTAGTGTTTTATTCTACTATTTGATCTATTATTTTACTTGGTTTAATAACAGTTTATCTGCCTTTCAGCAGTCGTCGGTACTATCAATACATGTCTCTTATCGTTTTGTATAATACTATCCAATATTGGAATAATATACTTGTCCTATAAATTACAGAAAGGAGAATATTATGGCAAAGAATAATAACTTTAAGAATACTTCAGGAAATAAAACCAGTAGTTCAGGCAGCAATAAAAATACTGCATCAGGAAGCTCCAGGAATTCTATGGGCGGCTCCATGAAGGATAGCCACGCGCAGGTACCTGACAATGGCCCTTCCCGAAGCGGCCCCGGAGGAGAATAAACAATTTAAGTACCCCACTGAAACGGGCGCCCATAGCTACGGTGATTTCAACACATTGGCATTATGGCTCCGCCCGGACCGTAGGGAATTGTAAATGACGGTAATCCGGAAACATACGGTGCAATATCATATTGTTGATAATAGATTACAACTCCCTCCTTCGTTAAATAAAAATTATTTATTTTAAAGTTATCCGCTACAAGTTTTTCGTAATTATCAAAATACATGCCATTTCCATTCGCATTCTGATTTTCAATTTGCTTTATAATATTCTGTATAATAAATTCTTTGTAATTCGCATTATCTGGGAAAAAATCTGAAAGCTCCATCCTTCTGCTGCTCTGTAAGTTCCAGTTATCCGAATATCGCAGAGTATTTCCATGTGCACCTCCGGTATACTCATATTGATCAAAATAAAGGCTAAGTGCACAGTCTTGATTATAGGTTACAACATATGTTACAAATGCCTCATATTGATGAACAGGAAAATTATTAGCTATAGAATATTCGTAGTCAACCATGGCCATCTGATACAGATTATTCACATTAGATCTTTCATACATTACTGCCTTTGTCCGGTACAGAGAATTTAATTTATCAGCCAGGGTTTGATACGTATCGGAAATAAACTGCGGATATTTAATGGTATACTCCAAAATCTTATTATTCTTATAATACATGTCCTGTCTAAGTACATTTTCTCTGACAATCATCTGATAACTTGCGAGCATCTGTTCTTCACCCTCTTATCTTGTATTTATATCACATCATATGCTTATCGATAACGGGATATTCTTGTCTTATAATTTAATACAAAGGTTGCATCAAAAACCTTATTAATTTTCTAAAGCAGCTTATTGCATAAACCGTAAAAACATGAATATAAATTAATCATCTATCTTACTGTCAAATTAGAGCAGATACTGATTTTAATACAAGTTTTTATAAAATAATTTATTTTCACATAAAATATTCTTATTTTCTGGTAACTAGGACAAGGTAACATGCATATATAATAGTAAGTAATTTGTATAGGGGGTGTCATATGATGGTAATTTTTTCGGCAATTTTACGCCTGCCGATGCTGGAAGATCTTAATGGCAGTGATTATTTTTTAATCCTGTTTATCTCAGTAGTGGTCATATTCTTTCTGATTGGTCTGCTACTGGGTTTAATTATTGACACAAGAAAAACAGTCACAAAGGAAAAAAATATAACCCCGAAGGATGAAATTACAAAAAAGCCTCAAAAACTTGATCTGTCAGAAAAAACAATTGAAAATCCGATAGATTTAGCGCAAGAACAGATTACTATAAAACCAGTCTATCCGGAACACCATCATAATAGGCACCATCATAGAAAGTATTAATTCGAATTTCATAATAGTTAATCAATACATAATGAAATTATATGCAGCGTAAAAGATGTATTTTAAAGGCATTTAGTATTTCGTAATATACTTAAAGTAAACATATATAAAATCCCTGAAACAGCTCTTTTGCTATTTTAGGGATTTTAATGCTCAATGATTCATATTATCTGTTGTATCAGTGAATTCCCTGTTGATCTTATTTCTGTCATTTTTACCTCCAACAGAGCTGCCAGAAGAACTCTCCTGTTTATTAACGTTCACCGAATTTTCTTTCTCTATTTCTTTCCTGTATCTTTGATTAGATTGTTTGCTCAAGAGTCCGCTCCTTCCTTATTATTTCTATTCTTACTGCCTATTCTATAGTAGTATCTCTTAAATTACTCGCGATATACTGCATATTTTACAAAAAATACAACTTCAAACCTTTTCTATTGTGCTACTGTTCACAGCTCCTAATATTTTATATATCTTGACGAGGCTATAAAATAGTTATAGAATTCACTTATTGTGATTATAATCTACCTTATGATTATAATTTATCTATGTTATAGACATAAGAAATTGACATACGAAAGGATATTTTATGCAACAGAACAATGAAAAGGTTTATAAGAATCGAATGCTAATCTTATTTAATGTCGTCTTAATGACTTTTATGGCTACTTTGGATGGAAGTATCGTGAATGTTGCCCTGCCGACTATGGCAGAAAAGCTCTCTGTCAGCACAGAAGCTATTGCTTGGGTTGTTTCCTCCTACCTGATTGTAATCTCTGCCTCTATTTTAGTATTTGGCCGGCTTGGTGACACAAAGGGCAAAACAAAAGTTTTCCATTACGGTATTGTTATTTTTACCATTGGCTCCTTATTATGCGGCATTTCAAATTCGCTTATCTTATTAATCATCTCCCGAACAGTCCAGGCTATCGGTGCTGCGGCTACCATGGCAAATAACCAGGGAATTATTACTCAGGTATTTCCAAGCAATGAGAGAGGGAAGGCGCTTGGGATCTCCGGAACCTTTGTCGCACTTGGTTCCATGGCAGGACCTCCGATCGGAGGATTTCTTATTTCTCATTTCAACTGGAATGATATCTTTTTAATCAATGTACCGATCGGTATTTTTGTATTTTTGATGGCACTTAAAATTCTTCCCAAGTCCAATAAGGATGTATCGGAAACTCTGGATAGCAAAGGTGCTATATTATTTGCCCTCTCCATTATCTCCTTGTTTTACACATTGAATATGGCAAGTGATTATGGTTATGGATCTCCCTTTATTCTAATTGGCTTTTCGATTTCCATCCTGTCTTTCATAGCTTTTATAATAATAGAAAAAAAGACAGAGTACCCGCTATTGCAATTAAATCTTTTTCAAAATCACTTGTTTTCATTAAGTATTTTTTGTGCGTTTATTTCGTTTATATCCATAAGCAGTACTATGATTATTCAGCCCTTCTACCTGCAGAATGTTTTAAAATATTCACCCTCCGCTACCGGAATTATTATGATTGTCTATCCATTTGTTATGGCAGTGATTGCCCCCATAAGCGGTAATTTATCAGACAAAATCGGATCTGAGCTTTTGACCTTTGTCGGGCTGCTCGGTACCAGTACGGGACTTTTCCTGATGTCCACCCTGAATGAAAGCTCTTCCCTGCTTTCCCTGATTATCTTTACTATAATCATGTCTGCAGGAAACGCTTTATTTCAATCACCGAATACTTCCCTCATCATGTCGAATTCACCACGGAATATGCTTGGGATAGCCGGAAGTGTAAATGCATTAATAAGAAATCTCGGTATGATTTCAGGAACTTCACTTTCTATTCTGATCTTATATTCTCTGATGAGCAGTAAAATTGGTTATCAGGTCTCTACCTATATTAGCGGCCGGGATGATGCCTTTGTTTATGGTATGCGGGGAGCTTATCTGGCTTCGGCTGTGACCTGCAGCGTTGGGGCCATCCTTACAGCCTTCCGTTTATATAAAATCAGACAGGCTAAGAACAAATAAACGAAAATTAAGTAATAATACCCTACCGGTCAGGCATCTTAAGCTTTGTCTGTCAGGCAGGGTATTATCTGTATTATGAGTTAATTACGGTAAGAAAGATCCAGCTTTCCTATTCCTTTATACTCCTAAAACTTTATTACGGCTCTTGTTCTTGACTTGATATAACGCCATATCAGCAGATTTAATGAATATTTCTAGTGTTTGTTCTTCCGAAGGAATTATCGCATTTACTCCTAAACTGATCGTTACGCAATCTGCAGTCGAAGAATAGCCATGCACAATATTCTTTTTCTCAACACCGGCTCGAATACCTTCTGCCAGCATAAGTGCCTTCTTTTGATCAATGGAAGGAAGAATTACGGCAAACTCCTCCCCTCCATATCTTGCTACTGTAGCAAATTCATGCTCCACACATTCCGAAATAGTTTCGGCCACCTGACGAAGGCACAAATCTCCGGCTTGATGCCCATAGTGATCGTTATATAATTTAAAAAAATCAATATCTATCATAATCAGGGACAGACAACACCTGCTTTCTTTACAGCGTTCCCACTCCTTTTGCAGAATTTTGTCAAATACAGAACGGTTTGAAATACCTGTCAGACTATCCGTATGTGATAATATCTCCAGCTTTTTATTTGCCTGCTGCAGCTTCTGATTAGTCTCCTCCAGCATCTGATTTACGCTTTCCAATTCCTTTGTCTTCTCCTGAAGTTTTTTTCTATTCAGATAATCCTCAATTCTGTATTTGTATCTCATAAATGAAATTGCCCAGGAAATCATAACGATCGCGGTACTATTTACACATTCACCATATAGATGCTTTCCTGAAGTATTAAAATATGGCAGGAGTAGCAAAAAAGGAATATGTATGAGCATATAGGACAGGAATAAATCCAATGGCCGGTATAACGGTGTTACGGCAATTGCTATTACCGCAACTGCATAGATTATTATCTCTCCATTGGTTAACTGGTCTAATAGGGAAATTACTGCACAACAGGATAAGATAAATTCCATAAATAGAAATCCTGTAATATGAATTGCCTTATGAAATCCCGGAATGTTTTTTTCCAGCCTGTTAAATAAAAACAAGAAAATTATCATCCCAATTATAATAGTAATATATAGCAAGGAATAATAGCAATACGGTCTTACCAGCATTCTATCTCTTTTGACAGCTATCATTCCAGCAGAAAGCAGAAGTTCAATGATTATAAATGCCAGCGCAGTTATACGACCGCTTATTAAATTCGCCCTGTCAATCCTTTGGTAAAAATCTTCCTGTTCACGCTCTAATACCGGTAATCTCAAAAAGTTCTTCAATTGTTTGCATGAGCTATATAGCAATCCTATCACCTGAATTCTGCTTTTTCTTCCAAACACCTGATTGTGTTGCTGTTCCTTCTATACATCTGCTTATTCTATATTAGTTCTTACTAAGTTGTTTTATCCAGAAGGTTTGTATTTATATTTAATGATCATTGTATCATATTATACCATATTTTGTCATTCTTTTTCTTTATTTTAATAGCGCTTACCCCTTAACAATTTCAGCAATGTACCTGTTTTTGGTTATCAGATAAAATGCTCCCTGGGAAATAAAATAAATAACCACCACCATCATGGCATTTTGCATAAATTCTCCAATAATTGCCTCGCCCCCTACGATATGGGTCATAAGATAAATTAAAGACACACCAAGAAAGGTTCCAAACAGCAGCGGCAGGAAAAATACAACAAACAGCTCCTTACCAATAATATTGCGCATTTCCTTATCGGTAATTCCTATTTTGAACAATTTTCGAAAAGTAGCCTTCGCCTCGGAAAGCTCTGTAAACTGCTTGAAGTATAGCACACTTCCGCCTGCCACAAAGAACATGATGCCCATTACGGTGGAAGCAAACAGAAACACGGAATAACCGCTTCGCAGCTGCTCATAGGTATCATAAATATATACTGTTTTCAATTCACTGTCACCAAGGGCAGCCCGAAGTTTTATTACAACATCACGGCTCTTTTTCCAGTTTTTAAAATTAATTAAATGATAATAACCCACATTCTGATCCGTTATTTTATCCGCTATCTTCGTATAATCCACATCATTAATAATTACTACACAGGAGGAGCCAAAGGTTGCTTTTTCAGCAATCCAATTTCCTCTGCGGGAATCTTGAAAGCGAAAACTGTAGGCCGCTGATCCGTTGTATAGCTCATGGATACTACCCGGCTCGATACCATAATTGCCGGGATACCAATCTATGATGTAATTCAATGCCTCACCTTCGGATAGCTCTATGTTACCTCCGGTCAGTTTATTATATTCCTTTGCTGACATGACCGGTACGCAGCCGGTAAGCGCATTGGAATTTTTCTTTGTACTCAGATAGATAAACCGGATCGTACGGCTGCTTTTAACCTTCTGATCATCCAATATCTTCTCAAGCGCTTTCACAGAAAGACTGTTAATATTTCTCGTTTCCGTATATTCCAGATGGTTTTTTGCCATCTCGGCAAGTGTCTCACTCAGGCTGAATAAAGAAAATGGTGATGCAACCAGAAAGATTGTCATAGTACTAAGCACACTGAGAATAAAGATAATCTTCCTGTTCTGATTAAACTTGTAATGCAGTTCTGTAATGGAAAGCATATTTTTATAGTAACAACTGCCTCTCTTTAGGAAATGGATTAACAGATTACCCCCATTTGATAATGTAAGATATACTCCAAGAAATGCGGTTAACATGTAACTCATCAGCACAATCGGATTAGAATTTAAATCATCATGACCGGATATATACACAAGAAATACAATCGAAAAAGCCATAATAGAAAACCCAAGGCCTCCAAAAAGCAGGTCTTTCCTGGTATAATCCTTTCCCTCCGTCCTTCTTGCTTCACGAAGCAGACTTGAGATATCAACCTTACTCATACGGATGGAGGTTCTTCCTAATACAGTAGTAAAAATAAAGAAAAACACGATAAAAGTCAATAAAAACGGTCGATAATCCAGATAAAATCTAATATCGTTAATAGAAAGTAAACTAAGGATGACCATTTGAAACAGTCTTGAAAACAATGCTCCCACACCGGTACCAATTATAATTGCAACGGAACCAATAATCATACTTTCCATATTAATCAGCTTTCTAAGCTCTTTGCTTGTTACGCCGAGACTGATATAAATTCCGAATTCCTTGTTTCTTCCTTTCATAAATGCAGAATGGGCATAATTAATAAAAAAAATCGAAAACAATGCAATGGAGACCATGGTTATTGGGAAAACATAGGAGAGCACATCCGTATCATCTCTTTCCATCAGCACTTTATTCATAATCAGGGTTGAATACATAAAAAACAACAGGATAGAAAAAGAGCACGATAAAAAATATGCCAGATATTTTCGAAAGCTTCCTTTTAAATTCTTGAAAACCACATCCTTAAAGGTCATTGTTTTCACCTCCTACGATTACCTGGCAATCCAGTATCTGGTCAAAAAATTCCTTCCTGGAACCTTTTTTCACGATATCCATAAAGATCTTACCATCCTTAATAAAGATAACCTTCTTGCAGAAGCTTGCAGCGAAAACATCATGGGTAACAATAAGTGCCGTTCCCCTTCTTTCCTGATTGATCCGTTCAAAACTCGTCATTACCGCCAACGCCGACTTGGAATCCAGGTTTCCGGTCGGTTCATCCGCAAACAGAATTACCGGATCATTGACTAGTGCTCTGCTGACTGCCGCTCTCTGCTGCTGTCCTCCGGATATTTGATAAGGGTGTTTATCTGCAAGCTGGTCAATTTCAAACAGCTTCATAATTTCTAGCGCCTTTTCATTCATATATCTGCTTTCCTTTTTATCCAATACCATCGGAAGCATGATATTTTCCTTCAGAGTTAGATTATCCAGCAGGTTGAACTCCTGAAATACAAAACCCAGTTTCCTTCTGCGGAATAAAGCCATCTCATACTGGTCCATCTTGTCAATCCGGCTTCCGCCAATTTCAACACTGCCGCCGGTCGGAGTCATAATCCCGCTTAAGATGCTGACCAGCGTTGATTTTCCGCTTCCGGAGGGTCCCATAATAGCAATAAAATCCCCCTCTTCCACCTGTAGATCAATCCCGTTCAATGCTTTGGTAGTATAATCCCCTTTCTTTTCACCATAAACCTTCGTTAAATTATTTGCTGTTAGTATCGACATATCAAATCCTCCTGTTAATCTAAATTCAGCCTTATATAATAACGTAGAGTTGCCTCACGATAGCTGTTAAAACAAACATCTTATAACCTGCCTGCCATAAGCCTGATGTTCATTTACCAAAGAGATATGAATATAGATACGCTCATATCCTTCTACATAACCTACCTCCGTCTTTTGTCGGTAAATCATATTATAGGCTGAATATTTATTTGATTTATATGTCTATCATAAGAAAATTGCCGTTTTGCTTCCATTGATTTAACTAATTTAACCTTACAATTTTGCAAGAAAACCTTGTTACACTTTACTTAGGTAAGTGATTTTTACAGCAGTTCCAGCACCTGTCTTGGAGGTAATCTCCAGAGAATGTCCCAGTCGCTTACAAACCTCGCTGCAAAAATATAAACCGATACCGCTTGAGGCGTAACCCCTTCTGCCGTTATCTCCGGTAAAAAACGGATCACAGACTTTTCCCAGATCATGCTCCGGAATTCCGATACCTTCATCCTGAATGGTTAGTGTTATCCTGTCCGCCCCCTTTTCTATATAAAAGAAGATATACTTAGATGTCCCCTCTTCCTCTCTGGAATATTTCACACCGTTTGAGATAATTTGATTAATCATCAGCTCATTCCATTTCCTATCCGACAGAATGACAGTTTTCTCCAAATCCGTGATTATTTTAGGAAATACACGATTATAAATAAAAAGGCTTTTGTTTTTATTGATAATCGATTTCAGCTCCTTCCCTAGGTCAAATGCTTCGGGTACATAGTCCCTTGCAAATTCTTCAAGACGGATCATATTAAGTACATGGTTAAGGCTTGTAAGCAGCTTACTGTTTTCCGCTTTTAGTTCCTTTATTCCGGTTTCCGTACTAATTTCACTGCGTTCCATTCTCTGCAGCAATAAATCTGCTACGGTTATCGGAGTTTTCATACTATGAATCCACGAGGATAGAAAACGTCTATCCTTTTTTCTGATATCCTCCGAAGCGGAAAGCCTGTCAAGATATTCGCCGTGCAGCTTTCTGAGCGTATCTGATATTTTCCGGTTCATCGCACTGCTTATATTAACCGGATATTCCTGATAACAAGCCATATTATCAAGCTCCTTATATAATTTGTAATATCCCGGAAAACGCAACAGCATCCAGAGACAATAGACAAATAGAACTAGAGACAGAGGGTATAAAATCTCTATCTCTTTGCCGGTATCAATATAATAAAATATCCCGATCAGAAAACAAGCCGTAAAATATGCGATGCTGTCTATGATATAGTCCTTGATAAAGCAGAACAAAATTCTCCTGTTCATTTTACAATTCAACCTCCTGTGGATATTCTATAACATTTATAATTACTGGCAAAATAGACACAAATTATATCTCCTATGCAGCCAAGACTTTCATTTGAGGGAAGCCGTATCAAACAGATAGCCGGCTCCGCGTTTTGTTCTGATAACCTCTTCTAACCCCAGATCCAATAGCTTATTTTTTACTCTGGTGACATTTACGGTCAGGGTGTTATCATCAACAAAGCTGCTCTCATCCCAGATCTCCTCCAATAGTTCTTCCCTTGCTATAATTTTATCTGCATTCTGCAGAAACTTCTTCAGCAGCCTATATTCGTTTTTGCTTAGCTCCGTTACCTGATTGTGGTACGACAGCTTAAAGTCTGCACTATCCAGGGTGATTCCAAGCAGGGATATTTCATCTTGATTAACCTGCTCCGCGTAATCTCCATAAAGTCTACGGACCAAAGCATTTACCTTTGCTAACAGGACCTGGATATGAAATGGCTTTACAATATAATCATCTGCTCCCAGCTCCATACTAAGTATCTGATCCATATCACTGTTTCTAGCAGAAGTTATAATAATCGGAATTTTAGAATGCTTGCGAAACATCCGGCAGTAATAGTTTCCGTCATAATAAGGCAGATTAATATCAAGCAGGATCAGCTGCGGTTTAACGGCAAGAAATTGTTTTTCTATATTTTGAAACTCTTCCACAGCATAAACCTCATACTGATAGCCCAGAAGTACATCCCTGATCTGGTTTCTAAGCTGCACATCATCTTCGATAATCATGATTTTTGGCATGGTAACCCTCCTAGGTCAAAATACTAAGTTTTTGTTTATTATATACCATGCCTTTATGTATTTACAATATGTATCAAATACTCCAATGCGAGTAACAACAGATAGGGGCATACAGTTCACAGATAAGTCATATTACGAGCTGTGAACTGTATGCAATCTTTCTGTTGTTATTTGAGATGCCGCCTTGCGGCATCATGATTGGAAGTGTGCTTCACCACACTCTATAGAAACAACTCCCTGGGTGTAATCTTTTTTACCGATAACGCTACTAGGGCAGTAGTAAAAACAGAAAACAATGCGATTGCAAGAAAGGTAATGAAAGTCATCAACGGATCAACAGCCAAATGGCAGTTTCTTATTCCAGAAGCAGATAATAATGCTGCAAAGGTAGGATTAATTAGAAAAGCAGCTAAAATTGTCCCCGCCAAAGCACCCAGAATGCAGATCGGACAAAATCCTGTGATAATCTGGGCTATGAGCTGCCCTGTTGTGTACCCGATTGCCTTGTTAACTCCCATTCTTATCCTCTCCTTCATCAGCTTTATTCTGATTAGTAAATATAGAATTAGTGCGATAATTCCAAGCGTTATACCGATGCAGAACAGACAGAGAATTACCATTACCTTGTTAAAGGATTCGAGCATAGCATCAAAAAAATCTGCCAAATTACTTACAACCGCTCCTTTATATTGTTTTTCGATCTCTTTCTTCAAAGACGAAATGTTCTTTGCGTTATCTACATAAACGTAAGAATCCGACTGCATAAAACCTGGAATTATCTTGCTCATTCCTTCTTCGGTAATATTAACTCCCTTACCAAGATGCATAATCTGCTGCATTACTCCTACAATCATATACTCCTGCTGACTATTATTATTTTTAATAAAAATAACATCTCCCAATTTTGCACCAAGCTGTTCCAAAACTCTGCCGGTTACTGCTATTTCATTATCATGAACCGGATATCTTCCGTTTACGATCGTTCTTATCTCCAACTTATTATAATCATTACTTACATTAACAGCAGATGTCATCTCTCTGCTGCCTTTGCAGACAGTCATATTCATACTGGATAGGCGCACTATCTTTTTGACATGAGGCATCTTCCCGATTTCTTTAAACACCTGCAACGCATCCTCTCCACGGTAGGTTACCATGAGATCTGACTTCTCCGAACCGATTATCGTTATTAATGCACGATTATTAACATTAAAATTGTAATTTGCAGAAAATGCAAAGACACATACAAAGGACATCAGGGTTACTATAATAAAAATGGTTATATTTTGTTTCATATTCTGCATTAATGCCTTTAAACCTATTGCTGTATTGATATTTACAGAAACCTTACTTAGTGGAAAATGGTTCTTTTTGAAATTATGAGTCTGAATTCCATCTCGTAAAGCAGTAACTGGAGTGATCCTTTTTAATTTTGCGGAAGCCAGATAAGCGATACCTATTACCAGCAGAAGGATGACAACTGCATCCATTCCCACTGCAAGTGGATTGACCTTACTGTTCCAAACCAAACCGATGGAGGAGGAAGCCAGATTTGTTACGATACCGGTACAGGAAACAGCAAGTAACAGCCCGATTACAATACTTACTGCAGTAATCAGAACAAATTGAAACACTGTGCTAAAGATTAGTTCTCTTCCGGTATACCCAAGCGCCTCCATGGAACCGATATTCTTCATATTTCCTTCCATATAGGTTACAATCGAAAACCAAATAACCGTTAGGGTAATCAATATGATAATTGCTGAAAATGCAATCAATACCGACATAATAATAACAAGGAATATGCTGACACCAACCTTCATTGTAGAAAAATCCATTACCATAACATTGGAGGTTGAACTTTCAATTACACTATTCATATTTTTAACAAAATTATCGTTGTATAAAGCTAAATCTGTACCTCTCTCAAGCTTCATTTTCATAAGACAGAATTGGCTTTCTGCATGATCCTTAAAAATGCTGTCAAACTCATCTCCAAATAAATAACATTTATAATAGGACATATTGGTGGGAGTTGCAAACATAATATCCTCTGAGAAGCCATAAATAACAAACTTATATTCTTCCCCCTCCAATTTTATTGATATTTCTTCTCCTGTTTTATATCCTTTTGCTGCCTTTAGATAATAGGGCAAAACAATAGAGTTTGCATACTTTTGATTACTCTGCCCTATTATTTTCAATTTTGATATTTTCTCATTGCTGTCACCATTTAAGAAAACACAACCGATTGCCTGACTTTTCTCACCGATCGTTAAATTCTTAAATTCTGTATAAAAGGTTACGGCATCGACTGTTTCTTTTTGCTTATATTTTCCCATTTTATCAATGATGTCCCCTAGTATCTCTTTATATTTTAGCGGTGCCGCCACTGAAAAGTCTGCGCCGTTTAGTTCTTTATTCTTATCATCCAGAAAGGTATTCAAATCTAATACCACACTGGCCCCTATATAAAGTAGAATGGATGCCAGGATAATCAGTGCTGCCAGTGTCAGGGACATACTTTTATTTTTGAAAATATTGCTCTTTGCAATCATAAATAATTTCATTTACCATCCCATTCCTTCCAGAAATTCTCTTAAGAGATTATGCCGTATTGTATCCCCCTTTGTATACCTTCCGAGGTTTAATTCATCCAGTATTATCCCATCCTTAAGATATAATATCCGGTTGGCTCTTCTTGCGGTTTTCATATCATGGGTTACCATTACGATGCTTTGCCCCTCTTCATTAATCTGCGACATGACATCCAGGACATTCGTTGCATTTAAGGAATTTAGGGCACCGGTTGGTTCATCGGCAAATACAATTTCAGGTGAATTAATTAGTGCACGTACTATTGCAACTCTCTGGGCTTCTCCACCGGAGAGCTGACTGGGAAATTTATTATAGCATTCTTCCTCCAGGCCTACTGCACTTAAAAATTTCTCCGCTTTGTTTTTTAACGTTTTTCTGTCCTTACTAACCAGAAGTCCGCTGATTAAAATATTATCCATTACATTCATCGTATCATTCAGATACATTTGCTGGAATACAAAGCCGCAATGCTTTCTTCGAAAAACAGCTAGCCTGTCGTTATTGTAACCGCTAATCTCCTCATTTTTGTACTTAATGTTACCCAGAGTGGGTTTATCCATGCCGGACAGTGCATACAGAAGGGTTGATTTACCTGAACCGGAATTGCCCATAATTACAGTAAAATCTCCTTCGTATATTTTAATATTCAAATTGCGAAGCACATGCTGCATCACACTTCCGCTTGAGTAGGATTTACAAAGGTTCCTTGCTTCTAATATCTCATTCATACTTTCCTCCATTCATAATATCGCAAAGCGATATCCCCAATAATATTCCTGTCTTTGAAACTTTCCTGGAACAAAAGTGTGCCACACACACTCTCGCGATGGTAAACCTATAATGCACAGCTTTAGTTCCGCGCGCAGCTGCGCATCCTCCCGGAGGGTTTTTATTACATCGATTTTCCTATGTAATAAAAATAAGGTTGTAAGCTTGATATCACTCAACCTTACAACCTTATTATAACAGGAAATTATTAGGAAGCCTTTTCCTAAATGTTATGAAATCCTTATCCATTTCTTAAATATCACTGTTTTCTGCTGCATCGCCTTTACCACTAATTCTTTTTAGACTTAAGCCTGATTACAAGCTTTCTTCTTTTATAACCTGAGAATCTATTATTCACTGTTCTTTTTATACCTTCTTAATCATCAGCCTAACAACAAAGCCATCGTCCAGACTGCATTCAATTGCACCCTCCATACCCTTCATAAACTGCTTTGCCAGATAAAGTCCCAGTCCGGAGCCGGAATGCGAGGCGGCATTATCTCCCCGGAAAAACTTCTCAAATACCAGGGGCAAATCCCCTTCTAAAAGACTGCTGCCATGATCTCTGATTTCCATTTCAATGAAAGGTTCCCGCTCATAAAAGGTCACATCAATATCCGTATCTGCATATTTATAAGAGTTATTAACCACATTATCGATTACCTGGTTCAGTCTTAGTTTATCACAGTAAATCAGACAACCCGGAGCCTCATTTTTAAGATGAATTTTACCATAATGATTAAGATCCAAAAGCATCGGCACAAGGATAGTGCTAAGCTCCTCCTGCGGTTCTATTTTCAGTACCTCCAGTTCCTCTAAGGTAGCATGGAATAGGTTGCTGATCAGCTTATCAATGATGTCCGCTTTCTGATCAATGATATGTAGCTTTGCAATTGTATCCTCATCCTTTACCTTAACTTCGAGCAGTTCACACAAGGCTTTTATCGTAGCAACCGGCGTTTTGATATCATGGGAGAGCTCGGCTACCAGTTCTTTTTTGCTGACATTTGCCTCGTATTCACTCAGTTTTGCCCTCTTAAGCTCCTCCCTCATAATATCAAAGCTCTCTGTAAAGGCCCCGAAATAGTTATTACGATCCATATGAAGTGCAATATCAAGATTACCGGAGGATATATTCCCCGCAAAGAGCTTTAGCTTCTGAAACGGCCAAAGCACTTTATGGTAGATGCTGTAGGCCGTACTATATAGAATGAGAATCGCCACAGCAAAAGCCGCTCCCACTGAGACAGCCAGTTTTCTCTTTAGCTGCGCAAATGAGCTGGAATTAGCTGGAAACACGATCTTCCCCAGCAATCTGTCACCATCCAGATAATCAATCACAATATCAGAATTCCGGATTGCACTATACAGTTCATTGCTGTAATTCGCATCATTCTTCCTTACTATTTTACAGCCATAGGAAGCTTCTACCTCCTTCACTGTTTTCTGTTTCATATCACTTTCAATATTCTTATAAATATCATTGATTTCTACAATGTCACATGCCTTATAACTTAGTGCTGCAATATATTTTTCAAGGAAGACCAGCGTAAACAGCATACCTGCCGTAGTCAGAAGTAAAATCAGCTTTAATTTCATAGCTCCAGAATATATCCGATTCCCCAGATTGTCTTAATATATCTAGGTTCATTCGGATTCCTCTCGATTTTTTCTCTTATCTTGCGGATATGCACATTCAGGGTACCATCACTGAAGAATTCATCCCCCCATACCTTCGCAAATAATTCCTCCTTCGACACAACTTTATTACGGTTAGCATACAGGTAAGCAAATAGATTAAACTCCTTATTCTTCAGCTGCAGCTCACGGCCTTCCACATAGATTTTTCTGGCATTTTCATCAATAGTGATGGCCCCCTTCTCCATTCTTATCTTTCCTGCTCCGTCAAACCGCTTCAAAATCACTTTAACCTTAGCCAGCAATACGCTTAAAGAGTAGGGTTTTTTAATATAATCGTCCCCGCCGATATTAAGGGCAATCAAAATATCATCATCACTTTGCCTCGCACTGATGAATAAGATCGGTATATCCGACATCTCCCGCAGCCTTTTACATAGTGTGAATCCGCTTTCATTTTCCAGATTAATATCCAGCAGAATAAGCCGAACCTGATTTTCCTTCAGAAAAGTCAGACATTCCTGCGAACCTCTGACAGAAGCCGAGACCACCTCGAACATATTAAAATATTCACTGGTGGCTGCAGCAAGCTCCGTTTCATCATCAATAATCAGACAATCATATTTCATATTTTACTCCATTCCGCCGCCAGCGGCGGCACAAACAATGCCTGAAAGAATTTCAAGATGAAATTCCAATGGATTTCATTTTGGAGTTCTTACTGAGTGAAAGGGATTTTTCTTTCACTTTTTGATCACCTAATCAAAAAGTGAATAGGCTTATACTGAGAAACCCCTGAATTCTTTCACAAGCTCAAATCGGATATCACGAACCTCCATTCCGCTTTGCCCAAAATAAAAGCGAAGATAATTATTTTTTCCTATAAGCATAGTATTTTTCTCTTTCTTAACCCATTCCCCTCCTGTCCCATTTAAAGTATAGGCGAGTATTGGAAAGCCTCCAAAGAATATGGTGAGCGGAATTTGTGCTAACTCTCCTAGCTCAGAACGTGCTGTTAAAGTCACCTTATATTCACCGCTTTTCACAATATGGATTCCCAGCACGGTTGATGCCCCCCTATTTGTATCTACGTCAGACAGATCGAGTACACTGCCGTTATCAATATCATGGTAGACGATATCTTCTGCATACAAGGTATCCTCTGCCCCGTCTTCGTCCGGGTTTTTCACATAAAGCTCCGGATTAAGTAAACGTTCCATTGCATTAGAATTCATTAAGACCTCGCAGATATTTGCAGCATTTCTTACTAGCTCTCCCCTGGTAATTTGTCCTTCCCTCAGTAGCTGAAGTGTATTATCCGCATATGTTCCGGCATCCTCTACCACCATATACAGATCATTCTGCGCGCGGACCATAAATGCAGTATTCTGTCTTGCTGCCTTACCGCCTTCTTCATTGATCTCTGCCCACCAGTCCGTCATGACAATACCATGAAAATCCCATTCCCCACGCAGGATGGTTGTATTCAGATCATAATTCCCTGCCGCCCAGATACCATTGACCGGATTGTAGGAGGTCATAATATAGCGTGCTCCTCCCTCCTTTACTGCGATTTCAAAGCTTTTCAGATAAAGTTCTCTAAGAGCTCGCTCCGATACAATAGAATCACAGCTTCTGCGATGGTATTCCTGATTATTCGCACAAAAATGTTTTAATACACCATCCGTTCCCTGTTTGCGCATTCCACGGATCTGTGCAGCTGCAATCTGTCCGCATACATATGGATCTTCGCTGAAATATTCAAAATTTCTGCCATTCAACGGATGTCTGTGAAGATTAGCAGCAGGTCCAAGAAGTGCCTCAATCCTGTTCCGGCCAAGCTCTATTCCCACCATTTCAAATAATTCCTCATTCAGTTCCCGGTCAAAGGTAGACGCAAGCAGCGTTCCATTGGGTAAACTGAAGGCCTTTGTTCCGCTGTCAAGCCTAATTCCGGAGGGACCATCGCTGCAGCAGGCAATCGGAATACCATATTCCTTCAGCTTCTGTGTTACTCCGCCGTAAGCTGCTGCAGTTCCCGGCGTCACCTTTGGGCTGCACATTCCTTCTCCTCTGACGAAGCAGGCCAGCTCTTCTTCCGTTAACTGGGCCAGAAATTCCTCCATTGTGATCTTCCCTCTCCGGACATCGGAAAGAAGATAACCACGGTCTCCTGTGCAGGAGACTTTGACAGAGCGGTTTTCTTTCATACGCTTTTGTAAATCCACTGTTCTTAGCGGAACTGTTTCTCTGCCCACTGTACGGCTTCCATCCGCATTCACCAGCATTTTAAACCTTTCATAGCTTTCCGTCGGTGCAAGAGCTTCTGCAAGCCTTTCGGTTACAACCGTTTTCTCAAGCTCAAAGCCACCAATTAGCGAAGCCGTTCTTACATCTGTTCCGGCATAAAATTTATATTCTCCCGCCTCCAGCACATAACAGGATTTATTTCCTGTACAGCCGCTGTCATCATAGGATGCCAATTTATCCTTCTCTATTTTAAAATGCAGGGTTTCACTTTCACCTTTCCCTAACAATTTTGTCTTACCAAATTCAACCAGGACACGGGCCGGCTTCCCTAGTTTCCCTGCGGGTGCCTCCACATAGATTTGTACCACCTCTTTACCCGCTGTATTTCCTGTATTTGTTACGGTTATCGCAATTGAGAGGTCCTTAATATACTTTGCCTGTATCTGAAAGGAGGTATAGGAACGTCCGTATCCAAAGGGGTACCTGACCTTTTCTTTTGCAACGCTTTCAAAGTAGCGATAGCCTACATAAATATCCTCCGCGTACCTGTTGGCATCCTCATTACCAAAGTTAGGATCCGAGGGATAATCCGATATGGAATCAGCTATGGTATCGGTTAATTTCCCGCAAGGATTTACTTTTCCGGTAAGCACATCAGCAACGCCGCTGCCGCCTTCCTGTCCGCCATGCCATGCATACAGCACAGCATCCGGTCTATCTTCGTCTACCCATTTCATATCGATAATATTTCCGACATTTAACACAACTATCATTCTGTCAAAACAGCTTCTTACCTTTTTCAGCAGTTCCCTCTCCTCTGCAGTAAGGTAATAGCTTCCTTCCTTAGCGGAGTTATCCCTGTCCTCACCAGCAGTTCTTCCTATTATTACGACTGCAATATCCGATTGCCCGGCTGCAGTCCTTACGAATTCCTCTTCAACCGGCATCTCCTTTTGAAACCAGGGCTCCTGCGCCCAGCCCATACCAACATCAAATGGATTTTCCTTTACCCAGGCCTGGTATATATGATACAGGTCTTTGTTGACCGTTATATCCTGATCCGCAAATAATCCCTCTGGTATCCCCGTTACATAATCAACATTTACAAGGCCTCCCGAACCGGTACCGCTTTTATAATAGTTCAGCTGGCTTCTGCCAAATATGGATACTCTCTCTCCTTTTTTTATAGGCAGTGCATTATTCTCATTCGTAAGAAGAACACAACCTTCTGCCGAGGCCTGTCTGGCCAGCCTCTTGTACTTTTCCATGTCAAGTGTATACTGTCTCATTTTTCTCCGTTCCAGCGTTTGTCATCACGCTTTAAGTATGTCGTATTTATCCGCAGATATTGAATTCATTAGCAAATATGCTTAAATCATTATTACTTTATCAGAAAACAAAAAAAATAGCAAACCTCTACTCTGTTAAAGCCAAAGAATACACTATAAATATTTTCTTGTTTTATTTATTTTTATAACATATTTTTCTAGAATATGTTATGATTATAGTATAACATTATTATACCATTTAATGGCAGAATGGAGGATGAAATGAAAGCGTTTCAACCAATAAATTATCTCAAAAAAATTTTATCAGCATTTTTAATTTTTGCAATGGCATTTGTTTTCGCGATTGTTCCGTATCACAAAGTATATTCCGCAGAGAAAAACCCGGCATATCAGGATTCTCATCTTCTTAGCAGAGAGCAGGCCGCTGTACTTCTAGCGAGTGCTTTCAAAATTGACAAAATTATACCACAAGATATTAATGACTATGATAATGCCCCGAAAGATTTCGCTCTATCTCCATCTGCAGAAGAATTGAGTCCTTATAATGTTATCGCAGCCGCTAAGGACTGCGTAGAAAATGATAATCAGTCCTGCATAGAAAGCGTGCTTAATGCACGGATTATGGGCCTGTCTTCTGACGAGAAAAGCTTTATGCCAACCAAAATAATGACTGAAAAAGAATTTGCTACCTGTATCGCCAAAGCTTTTTATGGCCCGGATCAAAAGATTAATTATTTAAGTCAGGCTTATAAGGATGGTATTATTACTTATCCCGTTAGTAATGAGGATATTACTGTTGGTTTAGCAAAGGAGCTTCTCAAATTTACCGATGAAGAAGATTTTCAAGTGCTTTCTGTTTATGCAACCTCCGATATTCAAGGAAATATGCTTCCTTTTAACTCTGCCGATGCAAAATTCAAATTAGGATCTGTATCAAGGATAGCCGCTATATTAAAAGAAGCCAGAGACAGTCTAGGTGATGAAAATGTACTCTATGTTGATGGAGGGGACCTGCATTATCATACCACACTTGCAGATGTCACCAACGGATTTTCTACTGTCGCTGTCTTTAATCAATTGGGTCTTGACGCAACTGTTCTTGGCAGTCATGATTTTGATTTTGGTATCGACAATATATTAAAACTTGCCAGTTATGCCAACTATTCTATTCTAAGCGCAAATACATATTACGATTCCGGTGCTTTTCCTGAACCGATAAAGCCATACACAATCATCCACAAAGGCGGGCTGAAGATAGGAATTCTGGGTATCACAGATGATGACAGTGCTTCAATGACCCTAAGTGGTAATACAAAAGGAATTCAATTTAAAAACGATATTGTGACTGCCGGGAAAATTGTGAAGCAATTAAAGAATGAAGAAAAATGTGATCTAGTGATTGCCCTTTCCCATCTGCATTCAAAAAATGCTGCGATGTTAGAGAAGGTTAACGGTATTGATTTATGTATCGGCGGTGGGGATGGTATTACTGGACGGCCCCAACCCATCAATCATTCCATGCTGATTAATCCGGGCAATGCCTCTGAGGTTCTTAATCAGATCAATCTTAATCTTTACAAAGGTAAACTATGCGGCATAAATTATAATGAGATTATTATAACGGATAGCTACAGGGAAGATACCGTTGTAAACGATATTATTTCAGAGTATCAAAAGAAGGCCGATTTGAATATGACCGATATTGTAGGTTACTTAACGTCAAGTGGTGCGCAGTGGGATAGTTCACTTGTCTGTACACAGAGTACTGAAATCAGTAATCTGATAGCTGATGCTATGTTAGATTATACCTCTGCCTATGATTCGCAGATTGCGCTGATAAACGGAGGAAGTATTCGGGCAGGATTACCAGGAGAAGCTGTATCACTACGCAGCATCTACGATGCTCTGCCTTATGATGATGAATTATTTGTTGTTGAAATGAGCGGTAAAACCCTTTGGGATGCACTGGAAAACGGAGTAAGTTCTTATCATGAAACTAGCGGTAAATTTCTTCAGGTGGCCGGTATCACTTATAGCTTTAATTTAAGCCAGCCGGTCGGTTCAAGAATACAAAACATACTTCTGCCAAATGGTGATTTTGTCAATAAAGGACTAAATTACAAGGTAGTAATTAATCGTTATCTAGCGCAAGCAAGTGATGGTTACACTATGCTTAATCTGTTAAATCCCACTTACAGCAAAGCTTCCAATGTAAAAATCATTACAAGGCTTAGCACCGCCAGTACACGAGACGCTTTATTACACTACATAAAGAAATACCAAGATCCACAAAATCCGCTTATTCCGGACAGTGCAAGCAGAATTACAATCAATAATTAATTTAGATGAAACGTATTTTACGTAACTCCAATAATTGAACTTTCCTCAATAGAACAGGCTTTTCAAAATGAGCATTTCTTGATATTACGAACAGGATATTTATTCCTGTAAATCAAATCTGCTTCTATTCTGAAAAGCCTCTCTATTTAAGCCTTCTTAAGATCAATTACTTTATCTATAAATTATTGTACTAATTTTACAGTAAACTCTGCATCGGTATCTCCGGCAAACACTAGATAAGAGCCAGCCTGCAAAGAAACTGTGTTCTTTCCGGTGATCCAGGAATCTGTCAGACAATTCCCGTCTGCATCATATACTGTAAAAGAATCATTGATCGGAATAATCTTGTTCCTCCTTCTTTCTTATAACGACACTTTATCATTGATTGCCATTATACCATTAAGTCTCTAATACTCATCCTTCTTCATTGTATTTTAATCTAATATGAATTCTGTATATACTTTCCTCCCTCCTAAACAATTAATATCTCTACGCTACTATTGTTATTTATGATCAAAACTTTGAAGAGCTGTTATTTATTACACCGCCTTCTTATATAATATTATTAGCATATGCAATTGCGCTCCAGGTATTGGATTTGCATAGAGCAGATGATCTGTAAGGGGTGATATGATTGATACAGGAAACTGGCGAAAGAATTTACAGTAATGATTATTTCGATTTGATGCTTAAATTTCAGGCAAACCAATCCTCAGTAAATTCCATTCCAAATTCAACCGTTAAAATATTAGGACAGAATACTTCTATTCTCTATGTCCCGGTTCAACAAATTACAAACAATACGATCACCCAGTTTGGCTACCAGGCGATACCGTCCTTATCAGGTCTTATCAGTCAGCCTCCCCTGGATGCCTCCGGTATAACAAAAATTCGCAGCATACCAGGCTTTAGCCTCCGTGGACAGGGCGTTTTAATTGGTATAGTTGATACCGGAATTGACTATACCAATCCTGTTTTTTGTAATGCAGATAATACTACAAGAATCGCTGCTTTATGGGATCAAACCATAATCGGAGAAAATTACACATCCAATACATATTATGGAACGGAATATACCAGAGAACAAATCAATCTGGCTCTTAAAAATCGAAACCCATATGATATCGTACCCTCTCGGGATAATAACGGACATGGGACAATGGTAGCCGGTATCGCAGCCGGAAATGAAGTTCCCGAAAGCAATTTCTCAGGAGTTGCCACGGATGCAGAGCTTGTAGTGGTAAAGCTAAAGCCAGCCAAACAAAATCTGAAGGATTTCTGGAGAATTCCGGCCAGTGCTATATGCTATCAGGAAAATGATATTTCCATTGCATTAGAGTACCTGGAATTAACTGCCAATCAATTAGGAAAGCCCATGTCAATCTGCCTGGCGCTTGGTTCTTCCTTTGGTTCACATGATAATAGGTCGCAGCTAAACTATGTTTTATCTCTTAGGGCTGAAAATTTCAATTTTGCACTAACGATTGCTGCTGGAAATGAAGGTAATGCAAGAAGACATTATTTTGGAAGAGTTAATCCTTCGCTTGGATATGACACAGTCGAACTAAATGTCGGCAATAACGAAGGTAACTTCTCCATGGAGCTCTGGGGAAATACACCCGGATTATTCGCAATGGATATCAAAACACCTTCTGGAGAATACATCCAGCGTATACTTCCAAGAACGAATGAGAATTTTGATATTTCCTTTATTTTTGAAAAGACGCATATAGTAATAGATTACCAGGTTGTGGAAGCTCAAAGCGGAGATCAGCTTATTTTACTTCGCTTTACGGATCCGGCACCCGGTGTCTGGACGTTTCGTGTATACGGCAAGGGTGATTTAAGTTTATCCTTTCATGTATGGCTTCCGATGGAAGGCTTTATCTCAAATGATACCTTTTTCACACGATCCGATCCTTATACTACGATACTTTCCTTTGGAAATGCCTATGAACCGATTACTGCAACTGCCTATAACACCAGTGATGACAGTCTTTACATCAATGCCAGTAAGGGTTACACAAGATCCGGTGTAATTAAGCCTGAAATTGCTGCCCCAGGAGTTAATATTATAAGTCCTACACTGGACCAGGGATTTACGGAAGTTACCGGAAGCAGCCCTGCTGCTGCCCATACAGCCGGCGTCGCCGCCATGATTTTGGAATGGGGTATTGTAAAGGGCAACCTGCCCTATATTAATACGGCTGATGTCAAAATGCTTATGATACGCGGAGCCAGAAGAAATGCTGCTATCAGCTATCCTAATCCGGATTGGGGTTATGGTATACTGGATGTTTATAGCCTGTTCAACAGTTTACGCAGTGGCATATGAAAAGGAGAGTAGATGCAAAATGACACCGGAGGATAAGTTTAAAATTATAAGTAATGATTATGCCGATCTCTTTATTGTATATAACAGAAACGAAAAGTTATTAACACGCTTTCCAAACTCGACCACACACTCTATGAACACCCGGTATGCCATTGCATATACTCCGGCTGCAATTTTAAAGGATAATTTTGTAGGCAACTACGGCTATGCTCCGCTGCCGCATTGTTATGGACTGACAAGTGAACTCGGTCTTAATGCTTCCGGAGTAAATAAGCTGCGCAGTTTACCTTCCTTTAATCTGCGCGGTAAAGGGGTATTGGTTGCTGTACTGGATACAGGTATTGATTATACAAATCCAATTTTCATCCATGAGGATGGAACGAGTAAGGTCGTAGCTCTTTGGGATCAGACAATTGACAGTACAGATCAGTATCCTGAAAACACCTTTTATGGAACCGAATATAACGCGGAACAGATAAATCGTGCTGTTCACAGTGAGCATCCTCTGGAGATAGTACCAAGTGTTGACGAAATAGGTCATGGGACAATGCTGGCCGGAATAATGGCTGGGTCTGAAACAGCGGATAGCGGTTTTAGCGGTATTGTTCCAGATTCAGATATTATTGTTGTAAAATTAAAACAGGCCAAGCAAAATTTAAGAGATTTTTATATCATTCCCGACAATGTCCCCTGTTACCAGGAAAATGATATTATCTGGGCTTTTCAATATATCATAAATACAGCAGCTAAGCTGAAACGTCCCTGTGCAATCTGTCTGGGTCTTGGCACTTCACAGGGATCGCATGACGGCAAGGGCCCGTTAAATGATGTTATCAACTTTTACTCCTATTATTCCGGTCTTACCGTGTCATTATCGGTTGGTAATGAAGGAAATAAAAAGAGACATTTTTTCTCTACAGTAGAGCTCTCTGCGAAAATGACTCCTGTGGAATTAAATATTGGCGAAAATGAACCCGGATTTTCAATGGAACTTTGGGGAACCTCACCGAATACATATTCAATTGATATCCTGTCTCCTTCCGGTGAGTATATACCAAGAATACCGGAAAGCTTGCGGGCAAACCAGGAGATACGTTTCATTTTCGAGAAAAGCCGAATCTCCGTAAATTACAGACTAGTTGAAACCTATACCGGAGAACAATTGATATTGTTCCGGTTCCTTGACCCATCCCCCGGTGTCTGGCGCTTTCAGGTTTACACACGGGGTAATCTTCCCGGTTCCTTTCACATCTGGCTGCCAATGGATGGTTTTATTACAGAAAATACCTATTTTAACAATGCTGACCGGTATACCAC
>JAEZZO010000040.1 GCA_023418475.1 Bacillota bacterium | reverse complement strand
GACTCGACACCATTATTCTACTACAAAAAGGATGAGGATTCCTTATATTTTTGGTAATTTCTTAAAGTTGTTTATTACAATACCGATGAAACAAGGGTACTGTGGATAAAACTACGGAAACTCAAGTTAATATTATTCTGTTTACAAATAATACAGTAAAGGCTATAATTAATAGTATGTTTCGTCTGTGACTAATCGACGAAGAGTGAAAGATAAAGCGTCTTCACACTAATTATTTGAGATGCCGCAAAGCGGCATACTGTTTGGAAGAGTGATAGAAAAATCACTTTCATTCACAAAGTTTGTACCTGCATAATCCACGGCGCAAACTTAATATACGAACAGAACATGCGCAGGAATGAGGTAACATATGAAGAATAAAATTGTAAAAGAAATTATAAGCTGGGCTGTTATTTTTGTACTTGCAATTGCAATCGCATTTTTTATTAATAAAGTGGTTATATTTAAAGTTGTAGTACCTACCGGCTCCATGGAAAATACGATTATGGTAGGAGACAGAGTAATTACTCTGCGTTTATCGTATCTGTTTCATGATCCTGAACGAGGGGATATTATCGTATTTCCTTTTCCGGATGATGAAAGCCTTGATTACATAAAAAGAATTATAGGACTTCCGGGAGATAAGGTGGAAGGTAAGGACGGTTATGTATATATAAACGGTAAAAGGCTTGAGGAACCCTATGTTACGTCAACACTGGATGAAGATTTCGGCCCTTATGTGGTTCCTAAAAACAGTTATTTTATGATGGGAGATAACAGGGATGCTTCAGAGGATTCCAGAGTCTGGGATGATAAATTCGTAAAACGTAGTAAAATAATCGGGAAAGCGTTAGTTAAGTACCCGGGATTTTCCTGGCTTAATTAGCGTAATCAAATGAAAAATGCTTGGAGAAAGATAGAAGATGAAGAAAATAATAAAAGAAATTATAACCTGGGTACTATTATTTGTGTTTGCATTTGGCTTATCCAAGGCAATAAATATGTTCGTATTATATAATATTAGTTCACCGACCGGTTCGATGGAGAATACTTTCATGATAGATGAAAAAGTTGCTATCTTTCGGCTTGCCTATGTATTTGGAAAGCCGCAGAGAGGTGATATAGTAGTATTCCCGGCACCGGATAATCCAGAGGATGACTATGTGAAACGAATCATCGGTTTACCGGGTGAGACGATTGAAGGGATTGATGGAGTAGTTTATATTAACGGGAAAGCCTTGAAGGAAGATTATGTGAAAGAGAAGCCCGAAGGAGATTTCGGGCCTTATACAATACCGGATAAAAGTTATTTTATGATGGGTGATAACCGGAATAATTCACTGGATGCAAGATATTGGGAGAATAAATATGTTACACTTAATAAATTAAAAGGCAAGGCAGTGTATAAATATCCTCATTTTAAATGGCTTTATTAAGCACTTGGATAAAAAGTAGTACAATGCACATGAAAAATATTATAATAATCCTTATCAATTATTATGAGAAAGAATTTATGACTTATTTCATATCGAGTAATTATTCGGCCGTTTTGCTGCAGCATAAACTTTAGCTGTAACAGAACGGTATTTCTATGTTATATTTCTTCTACAATTCCCGTTTTGGTATGTAATCGAATATGATTTTTGGAAATAGTCAGAAATAACTGACATTAATACGCTTTCCCATCTTTTTCAGGCAATCCGACAATTCATCAATCAAACGCATTTTAATGCTGAAGCTGATCGGAAGGCTGGGATTTTGATGTGCCGGATTAATTGCTCTTCCTACATAGAAGTTAATATCAGTTGCTTCTTCAAAAAGCAGCTTCGCTACACACGAAGCGGCATCCTTACGGTAACACCACTTCCGATAGAAGGTATTATCCTCCAGATAATTCTTGGCATAATAAAGCACACGGTTAATGGTTATTACACCCTCTGTCACAAGATCAACACCTTCAATTTCTGCAATAGGAGGTATTAAAGCATCCTGGTATTCCAGAGCGGTATGGATCTCTTTCCCAAGATAGCCGGCTGCAAGTGAGGAAGTAGTGCCGCCGCAAACAATATGCTTTCCTTCCTTCTCAAAGAAAAGAGACATCATAGTTTCGACATCCTTCTTTTCAGAAGGCGGACCGATTAACAGATTGATAAAATTACGTTTTCTTATTTTTATAGAAGCAATCGTGGTATCATCGCCGGGAGCTCCTCCATATAACTGGGAGCACTGGTCCAGAAGAAGAGTGGATACCATTTTGGACGAATAGTGCTGGTCATAAATCATTTCCAGAAATTCAATAATATTCTGTCTCTGCCATCCGAAATTAAAGGACTTTCCAACGCCTGCATATACTGCACCATCACTCATGGCAACCAGTACATCCCCAGGAAGCAGATCGATTTTTGACTGGTATATGTTTTTGTCGCCGATCTGCATACTCTCCATTGGATAATCATAATGAACACCGTTACGCAACAAAACCACCTGCGGATTATCATACTGGATCACTTCCGCAGTCTTATTATCGATGACATGAATAATCGTAAAGGTAGAATAAGCAATACCGCGCTTTTCGCAAACAGGCAGAGTGGAGGCAACGGTGGTTACGCAATCCTCAATAGACATATGGTTTGCCATCATAGTAGAAATAATTTTAGAGGTCAGAGTTGATAAAATATTCGCTTTTACGCCACTTCCAAGACCATCCGCCAATACCATAACAATGGATTGATCATTACCTTCCGCAATTTCAACATGATCACCGCAAAGCTGTTCACCGTATTTGTTGATACTCAGATAACCTACATCCGTGCAAAGACTATTCATTGTTCAGACTCTCCTTAAGATTTGTCAGTGCGATCTTTGTTTCAGCAGTAGTTTCCCCTAGTAAAGAAGCAATTTCCTGCACAACACGCATCTGCTTTTCAATCACCTTATCGGCTATCTCAACAGTCTGTTTATTGACTTTTTCCTTCTTAAGTCGCAGCTTTTCTTCCACGGTGACATCTTTCATAATACTGATAATAATATGATAAGTTTTATCATATATAATGGTTTCTTCAATGTATTTCTGATATTCATCCAGAAAGGTCAGTTTGTCATGCAGGTTTCGGCCGTTTGTAGCCACCTCAAGATATATGGAGGGATTTAAAATCCTCATTACAGGCTGGTTTATAATATCGTGCTTGTTCTCAATGTTCAGCAATGCCGCCGCTGCACGGTTGATCTGTTGAATTTCAAGCTCTTCGTTCAGTACAATAACACCATTTGGCATATTATAAATAATATTATCTGAGAAGTTTTCTGCTTTTTCTTTTAAGAAGGGCAGACACATTGTAAGATCAGCCTTTCCCTGGTAAACGGCGATGGCTTTCTCCCGGCAGGTATTATAACCGCAGCTTCCACAGTTAAGCTCCTGCTCAGGGGTGGACTTGCCCATCTTATGAAGAATTTCATTAATTGCAAGACTCCCGGGCATTTGATTGTTGAAGCCAAGATAGTTAAAATGCTTGTCAAGCAGATTTACCGGTAATTCAATCGGAAAATCCTGATCCCCGGCGGAATGGTTGATCCGGATATAGTCCGACAGCATCTGCCGGTTTTCTTTGTCCATCGCCGGACCACCGACGCAGCTACCGGCACAGGCAGACATTTCAATGAAGCAATCGTTTAGTTCACCGTTAATGATATTACCGATGGCACGAATACAATTGTCAATTCCATCCACTGCGATATAGTCATACTTTTCCTTCTTAAATTGCATTGAGCGGATAATTCCCCCCGGAATCGGAAAAAGCCTAGCTCTTCCGAAGGAAGAGCTTGCGCTGCCGAAGGAAGAGCTTGCGCTGCTGTTTATATCACCACAAGAAGAGGCATTGTTTTTGGCGGCAGGATATTCTCCTGCAGGCACAACGGAAAGTTCCTCCTCCTTTAACCAATCAGATAATTCTTCGAAGGTTATCACACAATCTACAATGCCAGGATATTGGTCTGCTTCCTCTTTTTTAGAAATACAGGGACCGATAAATACTGTATAAGCATCAGGATGCTCCTCTTTTATCTTCATACAGTGGGCTTGCATGGGCGATAATACTTTAGCAAGATAGGGCAGGGCCTCCGGATAATATTTCTGTATCAGAATATTCACGGTATGACAACAGGAGGAAATAATTGCCTTTTTCTCACCGGAGCTTATCATTTTTTCATATTGCTTTTTAACCAGGGTAGCCCCTAAAGCCGTTTCCTGGACATCGCTAAAACCAAGCTTTCCTAAGACTTCTTTCATAGACGGAAGGTCAGCACCTTCATAATTCGCGATAAAAGACGGTGCTATACTGGCATAAACAGGTTTACCGGAGGATAGCATCCTCTTCACAACCGCTACGTCATTTCGTATCTGCTTGGCATTCTGGGGACATGCAACAAAGCATTCTCCGCATAAAATACACTGCTCCTTAACGATATTTGCCTGGTGATCTGCAAATTTAATTGATTTTACAGGGCAGTGCCGAATACATTTATAACAATTTTTGCAATTTGATTTTTTTAGTTGTATGTAATGGTTCATGTCACACGACCTTTTCTGCAATGTTTGTAGTATAGTAATTTAATGTTATGAATGAATGTTTTGTAGTTTTGAAAGCACATTACTTTCAAAAAATTCGGAAAAATTATCTTTCGAAATACCGCAAATGATTTCATCCTCTATTTTAACGGTTACCCCATCAGTACACCGCCCAAGACAAAAGGCTGCGGACAAATTGACTTGATCATCTAGCTGATTGCTTTTAATTGCATCCTTCATTAATTGAATAATGTCATAAGAACCCTTCAGATGGCATGAACTGCCAACACATATATAGATATTCATTTGTAAACACCCCTGTTAGTAATTTGTTTTTCACAAATAGATAATATTGATTGTTAACAACTTAACAATCTTAGTATAGTCCGTTCGTCAAAAAGTGTCAATCATTAAATATAGGAAAGCACAATTTACAGGGCGTTGAGTTCTCTATCTTGCTTTTGATAGGTGCGGGGAGATATTCCAACAAGCTTTTTAAACACTCTTTCGAAATAAGTAATACTGGCATAGCCTAAATTAACGGATATTTCGGTGATGGAATATTGGCTGCTTTTAAGCATACGCTTTGCCTTTTTTATTCGAATAAGATTGATATATTCATTCACAGTTAATCCTGTGATTTCTCTAAAAATACGGCATAGATAGGATTTGCTGATATAATGTTTCTGTGCTATTTTATCAAGACTTTCATTGGTTTCATAATGCTCTGATAAATATTCCACAATCTCCTGAACCTTCGAATGCTTTACTGGCTTCCATTTTTCTGATGTATCATTTGAAATCGAAGCTTTACAATACCGGTGGATTAATATCATAAGCTCTGTAACCTTTAATTTAACCATAAGCTCATACCGGTCATTTTTCTTTTGTATTTCATCGAAAATTGCAGAGAATATGGAAATTGCGACTTGTTGATCTTCCTTCTGTAATTCGATTATCCCGTAATGTGTATTGAAAAACAGATCAGGGTCAGGTAATCCCAGGTCGATGAAAAAGCTGCGGAATAGGGATGCGCTTAATAGAAGAACGATCCTTTCATGTGAAGCATTTGAACCTGTACTTGTTTTGTGAAGTTGTTCTCTGTTAATCAGTACAAGGGAACCAGAATTTACATGAAATATTTCTTTGTCAATGAAATAATATCGTTCTCCTTCTAAAAGAAAATAAATTTCGTAGCTGTCGTGAAAATGAATGTGTTCCATTGAGAAGGAATAGTCACGTTTAACTTTGCTTATGGAAAGGCCTTGCATATATGCTTCGTTGATTATATCTTTCATAGGGAGCTCCTTTGGCTTGTTCTATACAGAAACAGGCTGTTTTGATTTGATACGGGAAATGAAGTAGCCAATAGTTTGAAAATGATTGGAAATAGGCACAATTATATAAGCTTTTCGTATTATATTCGTTTATTATAAAGAAAACAGAACGATACTGCAAGGAGAAAAAGAAGTTTTTTAGCCTTGACGGCGTAAGAGGAGGAAATAGTATGAGATATGAGAATGACAGGGTTACAGAGATTAACATAGCATATATTGGAGGCGGATCAAGGGGATGGGCGTGGTCGCTTATGAAGGATCTTGCCATGGAGAAATCCTTAAGCGGGTCAGTACATTTATATGATATTGATGAGAAAGCCTGCCTGAATAACGAAATTATAGGGAACCGTTTATTATCCCGGTCAGAGGTCGAAGGAAGATGGGAATATAAAGCTTGCAGCAGTCTGGCAGAAGCCTTGACAGGATGCGAATTTGTCATACTGTCTATCCTGCCCGGAACCTTTGATGAGATGGAATCCGATGTGCATCTGCCACAGCGACTTGGTATCTATCAATCCGTAGGGGATACGACAGGACCGGGAGGTCTGATC
>JAEZZO010000019.1 GCA_023418475.1 Bacillota bacterium | reverse complement strand
ATGGTAGAGCCATCCATTGATGTCCTCGATGGGTTTCTTCATGTCTGCCAAACCGTAATAGTTAAGCCATCCTCTAGCATATACCTTTACCTTTTCGAGTGCCGGTCGTATGCTCTGAACAGACCTTTGGGAAGAAAGTATCCTCAGCTGTGACTTAAACTTCTTCCATGACTTCGGATGAACTCGGACATAGATGCCCTTTCCGTTCCTTCTCTCCATCCATCTGCCATATTTACCACAACCGGTTCCGTGTAGTTATTGGGTTTCGACTTGATAAGCAGCCTTACCCCCGATTATAGCCTGATATGATTTCTGTGCGTCAGACCAGAGATTTGCCATCCGGCTTCCTTTAGATTCGTAGTTACCCACGACACCCTTGCCATTGGCTATGTCCTTCCTACTACCAGGCGGACTCTGGACTTACACCCGTTGAAACGTGCGCCCGTCGGGCGCACTTACGATTGGGGCTGTATTTATACAGCCCCATTATGCAGCTTATACTTCATAAAGCTGCCCAGCCGGGTGTATTCCCGTTCAAATTCAACGTGATCGCCGATATAATTGGGTACCCCTAAGCTAAGTCCAAGCCGATCCGGGGTCATATAACTGTAAATACCCCAATGATTACCTGATCCGATGATATCGGCAGTCTCAAATCCGTTAATCAAATCTTCATCATTAATATGTTCAACGTATTCCTTTACCGCCTGATTATACTCCTTGCTCTCCGGCTCAGATGCAATAAAATCCCAGGTGCGGAAGTCCTGCACAAAATCAAGATTAATTAATATCTGGTCTGACAGCTTAATTCTTTCGTTTCTTTGTTTATCAATATTTGTTGTGTAAACCAGCTCAGTAGGATATGCTGAGTAGGGACTTACATAATTTGCCAAATAGCGTATACTTAAAAAACGATTATTATTTAGCATCACCTGATATGTAATTTTCAAACTGGCCGGAGCAATGTCAGAGGGTTCTTTTGATTCCGGATAAGGCTGAAAAGAATAAATATTCACTATATCCTGCAGATCTTTATCTATGATTTTATTCCAAAGCTCTAAATCCTCTTTACTGCCTCCTGCTACCAGCTTTGGATACTGTGCTGTAATTCCACCACGGTTGTAGGACACATTTTGAATACTGTCTTCATTCGGATCCCTCCAGTTCCAATTCTGAACTGTATCACTATTTCGTACAACTTCTTCTGCTTCTTCTATTTTTGTTACTCCATTTTGTCTTTTATTGTTACCCGTTGTGAATGCAAACAAAAGAATTATTATGGAAAATATATTTTTACTTCTATTCATATCGTAGTCCTCTGCTTTCCTAACCCCATCACTAAATATGTATGCAGCTTATGATAGAATAGTATACTGTTATTTTTTAAAGCAGCGGATAAATAAATTTTTAGGTCAACCAAAAAAAGAGGCTGATAAATAATTTAATTACTTACCAGCCATCTCCTTAACAATTAATAAGTATCTCTTAAGCTGCGAACCAGAAGATGTTGCTGAAGGTCTCCGGCATTCTTGAAGGCTTTTCCTTTCAGATCCGACTTAAGAAGCTCAATTATTCTGGGCTTTTCTCCTGTAAGATAAAAATAATTGTCACTAAATACAGCATCCCTGTCAGCAAAATCCAGTTCCACAAAGCATGCCAGCTTTTCAGCCTGAAGTGTAATCAGATACTTCTCCGCTGTTTCCGTGGCTTCATACGTAATAGCAGGCTGTTCGAGGCAAAGATGCTTGAAT
This sequence comes from Bacillota bacterium, assembly GCA_023418475.1. Classification (GTDB taxonomy): domain Bacteria; phylum Bacillota; class Clostridia; order Lachnospirales; family Lachnospiraceae; genus Mobilitalea. Next base: position 9,807 of record JAEZZO010000019.1, on the reverse strand, counting down.
GGTACAAAAAACTCTGTTTCAATACTCTGATAACCTTCTTCATCGGTAAACTCAGCTTCTACAAATACTTTATCTTCTATTCCCTTAATTCGTTCATTATAATCCTGTTCTAATAATTTTACAGAAGAGAGTGCAGGAACCACAAGTTCACAGCTTACCTGATGCAGCACTTTTAAATCCACCGCTTTTAATGTCATAATTACCTGACACTTTACATCAAACACTCTTTCGTTCTGAATAGATGCTTCCACTACATTCCCCGTACGTGCCAGGGAACCCGCAACCGGCGCATAAAAGTTCTTAGCCATATAATGCAGTGCTTTCCATCTTTCATAATAATCAATACTTGCCCAGGATGCCACCGGCCAGCTGTCATTTAACTGCCAGTAGATAGATCCCATACAACGGCCGCGGTTTCTTCTCCAATGCTCTACCCCGAATTTGATGGCAATTCCCTGCAGGATTTGACTTACATAGATAAGATCAGAGAAGCTCTTCGGATACAGGAAATTCTCGGACAGATAATATAGTATCTTACCATTGGCCGTTCCATTCTTCTGGTGGCTTTCCATTATCCTGGAGAAAATATTACGGTCCTGTTCTTCTGTAAAGGAATTAACGGTTTTAATCGATGGGAATGACTGAAAACCAAATTCCGAACAAAAACGGAAATAAAAATTGCGGTAATCCTCAAATGGTTTTAAACCGTGCCAAACGTCCCAGTAATGGGTATCTCCGCGATTTTCATCCACCGGCATATCAAAACAGCCGCCAGAGGATGGAGATGAAGGCCAGAAAAAGGTCCCATCATCTACCTGGTTAACTGCTTTTGGTAAAATATATTCAAATTGCTTAATATAATCCGCTCTAAGCTTCTCCGACTGTTTCATCATATCCGGCCAGAAGCACCAGCCAGATTCCATCTCATTATTTCCGCACCACAATCCCAGGGAAGCATGATGCTTAAGTCTCCTGACATTATCCTTTGTTTCTTCGATTATGTTATCTTCAAATTCCGTCGTCAACTCATATACATTGCAGGCATACATCAGATCCTGCCATACAATGATACCATACCGATCACATAAATCATAAAAGGTATCAGAGGGGTAATATCCGCCGCCCCATACACGTAAACAATTAAAGTTTGCTTTCACACAGGAAGCGATAAGGAATTCAATTCTATCCTTTGTAATGAAAGAGTAAATGGTATCCTCTGGTATATAGTCCGCTCCCTTTGCAAATATTTTCACACCATTTATCTGGAATGCAAATTCAGATCCCCACTGATCCTTTTCTTGGCTGATCGTTAGGGTTCTAAGACCGAGTGTATAATCCTTCCGATCACTTTCTCTGTCCTTCTCCTTCATAACAACGCTAAGATGATACAGCGGCTGCTTACCATAACCATTCGGCCACCATAACTGCGGATTTTCCACAGTGATGCAACAGGTATTCTTTCCGTCAGCAGCATCCTGTGTAAACATTCTTGTATTTCCCTCCGGGTCAATAAAGGTGTATTCGAGATTATAATCACCTCTTTGCAGGAGCGACAGCTGCGTTGTTATTGTTACAGCAACCTTCTCTTTGTCATGTTCCTGGATTATCTTTACATCCTCAATTCTTCCCTCACTATAACCTGCGAGCTCTATATCACGCCAAATTCCGGCATCGGGAATTTGAGCACCCCAATCCCAGCCAAACATGCAATGTGCTTTTCTGAGATATTGATTTCCACTCATGGAGCCTGCTGATACAAAATCCGATGTTTTCCCCTCTTCCGGAATATAATTTTTAATATATTCAATCGGAGAGCGAAAAATAATACGAATTTGATTTTCTTTATCCTTCAGAAATGATTTTATATCAAACTTCCAGGTACGATGCATGTTATTGGTTTTCGCAAGCAGCTTGTCATTAATATAGATTTCAGCCAGAGTATCCAAACCATAGCATATTAGTTCAATCTGGTCGTTCTGAAACAGCTCTTCGTTTATGGTAAAATCTCTTTGAAATTCGTAATCCTTACGAAATAGTTCTCTTGCCTCATATTCATTTTCACGCCAGAACGGATTTTCAATCCGATCATTTTCCAGTAAAGCAGACATGACTGATCCTGGAATCGTTGCATCAATCCAGTTGCTTTCGGTTATTTCTTTCATTTTCCAATTACCGTTTAGTGTCTGTCGCAGCATACTTTATCCCCTTTTTTTATTCATTTATTATGAAAAGCCAGACCATACCAACTGCATTCTGCATTGTCTGTTTTTATAATTTTCTTCCGCATTTTGGACAGTAATCGTATTCGGGTGCAGCCGGATAGCCACAAGACGGACAATATTGCTGTGCTCCCCGAGGGTTACTGTTTCTCTTATGAAGGTCATATTCTGTCACATTTACAGTTTTTCCTCTTTGAATACGCTTTCCGAGCGCTGCATTTATCTCGTATACAGTGCCGCAGCAGGAGCTCCTAATATAGTATCGTCTGTTCCAATAAAAAATCGGAATAAAAAACAAGCTGAAATATATATACGTCATATATGCATCCCATCTTCCAAACTGTCCGCATTCGGGGCATAACAGGGTTTGTACAAATTCCAGCTGTTTTTCACCATTGGATATTCCAAAAACAAACAACATATTTTACCCCATTTCTGCACTTTTTTACGCATAATTCAATTATTACAATTTTCCGTAAATTATAGTACCATTTTCTATTCCTATTATATATCATCTCCGATTATATATGAACTACTTATTTAACTATTTCTTTTTCTTATTCTGTTATGCGCCAGCAAATAGACCATGAAACTGATTAGCAGCGGCAGATAAAAATTAATCAACCGGCTGAGTATCATGGCGGTAGGAAGGTCTTGTTGTGAATAATATAAGCCGTAAATATTCAAAAACGATTTTTCCGCCACTCCGACAGATCCCGGTAGCGGTACTGCCGCTACAGAGATATTAATAAATGCTTGCCCTGCCATCAGATCCAGCGCATCATATTGTCCATATCCAAAGCCCAGATAAACCATATAGGGAACCAGACAATAAGCGATCCATTGAAGGCCTGTAACAAGAAAGACCTGGAGTAACAGTACCGGATGCTTCAATATAAATTTTGCTTTACTTTGATACGAAATCAATAATACATCAAGCCGTGCTTTCCATATTATTCCATTTTTAACCAGATGCACTTTATTTCCCAATTTTAAGATAGAATTGGCTATGAAAGGAAATGCTTTTGCTGAAAACATAAGTGCGGATAAAATCAAGGTAAGTCCCAGCATAACCAGGGTACCGGCCGATAACATATAGATAAACCATGATGCTGCTTTCATCAGTATGCTGTAACGCAGCAGCGCTATACCTCCGCCCATCAGAATAATAACAATCTGGCTGATAAAAACCATTAAAAATATTGTGATTGTAGATAAATCAATATGGACTTTATCCTTACTCATATAATAAACCTGAGCCGGCTGTCCTGCGCTGGCTCCCGGTGAAATAGCTCCGAAATAATTGCCGATATAAGCATATTCAATACAATTTGTATAAGGAGAAGCATGTCCGAGGCGCCGCATAATTAAGTAAAAATTCATTCCCTGACAACCGGCAAAGAAAAACATCAGGCTAAATCCAGCACACAGATAGAGCGGATGAATGCTTTTGACTGCCTGTATCAATTCGCCAATCGAATAATCCTTTAGAATAACAGCAATGGTAACCACAATTAATACTGTCATAAGCACTGCACTTCTGATTTGATTCTGCTGACTGACAACATGATGCTTCATAATGACCATACCTTTCTTAAACCTGCAAACTTTGTGCAGCAAGTATCCGTGTATAAATATGTTTTATTATTATAACCGATGACGAATGATCTTATCAAGAATAATTTACCAGAATAAGATAAGTAACAATGGACAAAAGTAAGGCCCTGATACAGTTTGCACCAGAGCCTTATTTGAGCAAAGACTTTTATACTAAATAGTTACGCATATTTTTAAGGGCCGATTTCTCCAGTCTGCTAACCTGAGCCTGGGATATATTTATTTCCTTGGCTACCTCCATCTGCGTTTTCCCTTCAAAGAATCGAAGCTTGATAATATTGTGTTCTCGCGCAGAGAGCTTATCCATCGCTTCTTTCAGGGATATCTCTTCAATCCAGTTTTCCTCCTTATTTTTCTTATCACTTACCTGATCCATAATATAGAGAGCATCCCCGCCTTCTACATACACCGGATCATAGAGGGATACCGGGCTCTGGATAGCATCCAGTGCATATACAATATCCTCTTTGCTAATGCCGATTTCTTCCGCAATTTCACTGATCGTGGGCTCTTTTTCATTCTTTTTCACTAAAGCCTCTTTTGCGTAAATTGCTTTGTAGGCAGTATCCCGAAGAGAACGGCTGACACGTATTGCATTATTGTCTCTCAAATATCTGCGAATTTCACCGATAATCATCGGAACGGCATAGGTAGAGAATTTTACGTTCTGCGTTATGTCAAAATTATCGATTGCTTTCATAAGACCAATACAGCCTATCTGGAATAAGTCATCTACATTTTCATTACTATTTGAAAATCTTTGAATAATTGAAAGAACCAATCGCAGATTGCCTTTGATATAGAGCTCACGGGCTTCTTTATCACCTGATAATATTCTTTGAAACAATTCTTCCTTTTCACTGTTTTTTAACAATGGCAGTTTAGATGTATTCACACCACATATCTCAACCTTATAAAGAGCCATAACGAAACCTCCGAATCATATCATTTTCTTGATAAAATGATTCACTTTTTCGTTCCTCTTTATACCGTAAAAAACCAAGAAATAATTTCCATATTATTATTCAAATCGGACCATTTCTTTTTTTAGACGTTTAATAATCTTTTTTTCCAGTCTCGAGATATAGGATTGGGAAATTCCAAGCAGATCAGCAACCTCCTTTTGCGTCCGCTCAATCCCGTCATCTGTATTTAATCCAAAACGAAGGTCAACAATTACTCTTTCACGCTCAGAGAGCTTGGATAATGCTTTTCGAAGCAGTTTACGGTCCACTTCTTCTTCAATATTGCGATAAATCACATCCTCTTCCGTTCCCAGAATATCAGAAAGGAGCAGTTCATTCCCATCCCAGTCCACATTCAAAGGCTCATCAATCGATACCTCCAGTTTCGTTTTATTATTTCTGCGCAAATACATTAGTATTTCATTCTCAATGCACCTTGAAGCATAGGTTGCCAGTTTAATATTTTTATCGGGATTAAAGGTATTAATTGCTTTAATTAAACCGATTGTACCTATTGAAATTAAATCTTCCACCCCAACTCCGGTATTATCAAATTTCTTTGCTATGTAAACAACAAGACGTAAATTATGTTCTACCAGAATGGATTTCATTTCTGCATCCCGTTCTGTTCCAAGCATCGCAATCACTTCAGCTTCCTTTAGCGCATCAAGCGGCGGCGGAAGAACCTCTGCACCTCCGATATAATGGATTTCACCCTTATGTCCAAATATGATTGTCTTTAAGTCCGGTATCATACGGAACTGAAATCTGTTTTGAATTGATAACTTTAATAACATAGATAAACCTCCCATATTAGTAATCCTTTGCTGTTGTTCCATTTTCCATTCCCTATCCTAAACAAGCTCCTTATGCAGCAATATATGGTAATCACCCTTTACCGACAGGTAATTGTCATAAATAGCAGCGGTCACTCTTTCATTGCATAGCGTCTCCTTTCCTGAATGTATGATTACTTTATCAAGTACCAGTCCCAGCATAATTCCCTTTTCCTTTCCAATTGATTGATAAGGAATTAGTTTCAGACACAAATCATAATCAGTACTAATCTCCGGTATCCCGCTCTTTTCATTTCCATTCAGGCAGTTTCTCACTGCTTCCAGTTCCTTAAACTTTTGTTCCGGCAACAGTTTCTTTAACAGTTCATTTTCAATTACCATCACCGGTTTTTTATAAATCGGATCATACAGGCAATTACCGGTATCCATAAGTCCTTTCGTATGTATACTTTTATCCTTATAAAATAATTCAGTTTCATAAGTTTCTTTTCTTTCACTCTGATACCATCTATACAGCCAAAGTATCAGATAAACCGTCGGTATAAGAGCGAGCAGCAGAAAAATGATTATTTTCCAGGAAAGATTGCTAAGGACTAAAAAATTACCGATATGATAAAGCTTTGCCCTAAAATCTGTATAATAGTAAATAGAATTGATCAGTCCACCTGCAAAATAAGTAATCAAATAAAGTGTAACAACCTGTTTGATCATTTCCAGCTTATTCATTCTTCCAAATGCAGTCCAAATCATTAGAACTGCTGCGCCAACATTCAAAACAAGAAATCGAATTATTATGTTCATCCACGGGAAAACACCTGCAATAGCCGAAATAACTGCACCAATGGCCGAAGCTCCAAGCATTCTTTTTATAGTACCGGCTTTCCGGTTCACCTTTTTCAGCAAAAATAACAAGATGAAATCTATTACAAAATTAAGGATAAAAATAATATCCGGATATATCTCAAGATACAAATTTCACCTCCAATAGCAGTCAATCACGCTAATTCTTTTCTCATTCGTTTTTGGCTAAGCTTTTGTTTTTGCATAGTACGATTATAACTTGTTTGCTTTCCATTTTATGTCAATTTCTGGAGTGTGAATCACTGTTTTCATTTACTATATTTTACAGTTTATATGCTAATATTCTCTTAGGGTACAAAAAAAGCTGTCAGATTATTTATATCAAAATAATCTAACAGCCTTAATCTCTTATGTATTAAGGTTTTTCTATTGAAACAGTCATAAAAATATTTTCCGTCACATTTTAGGAATTATGGAATATTTGGATCACTTTATTTTACTTATTGTGGCGGTTCCAAAGAACCGCATATGCTCTTTCATTATTTTTACTTATTGTGGCTGGTTCCAAAGAACCGCATATGCTCCTTCATTATTTTTACTTATTGTGGCGGTTCTTTTGAAGAAATTCCGGGATCTTTATTCCGGTTGGATCAGTATTCGTATTAGCAGGAGCTTTCGCTGGCTGACTAACCGGTCGTCTGGTTGGATCTGTTTGAAAATTCATCGAAGATACAGATGACGGCGCCGGTTGACTGCTTGTACTACTATAGGAAGAACCGGAAGAATACGGTCTGTTATAATTGAACTCCGGTTTTATCGCGGGTCTTGCTCCTGTTCCCATCGGTGTTGATAAGGAATGTCTTAGGAAATCAGGTGTCTTAACCTCTTTCATTTTACTGTCCAATCCAGTTGCTATTACAGTAATGGTACAAGTGTCTGCGTTTACATCGTCAAACATTGCACCAAAGATAATATTTGCGGAGTCACCTGCCAATTCCTGAACCAGTGTCGCAGCTTCATTTGCTTCAATGAGGCTGATATCACCTGAAATATTAATAATGACATGGGAAGCTCCCTGAATGGTTGTTTCCAGCAATGGACTGGTAATTGCCTGCTTCACTGCATCAATACATTTATCATCACCCATTCCCAAACCAATACCGATATGTGCAACGCCCTTATCTTTCATAACGGTCTGTACATCCGCAAAATCAAGATTAATTAAACCCGGTACATTAATAAGGTCTGTAATACCCTGAACACCCTGCTGCAATACTTCATCGGCTTTTCTTAAAGCATCCGGCATCGTAGTTCTCCTGTCAACAATCTCCAGAAGCTTATCATTGGGTATTACAATTAAAGTATCCACATGTTCTTTTAAACGTTCAATCCCGTTGACAGCATTCTGCATACGGGTTTTTGCTTCAAATTTAAAGGGTTTTGTAACTATTCCAACGGTTAATATCCCCATATCCTTGGCAATCTGTGCAACAACCGGTGCAGCACCGGTGCCGGTTCCGCCGCCCATACCGCAAGTTACAAAAACCATATCAGAACCTCGAATTATTTCTGTCAGCTGATCTTTACTCTCTTCAGCCGCCTTCTGACCAACCTCGGGCTGTGCACCCGCTCCAAGACCTTTAGTCAGTTTCTCTCCAATCTGAATACATTGCGGTGCTTTACAGGTTTTCAGATGCTGCTTGTCCGTATTGACACAAACAAATTCAACACCCTTTATATTTTCTTCTATCATTCGATTAACAGCGTTATTTCCTGCTCCTCCTACTCCAATAACCAGTATTTTCGCTGCGGTATCTACCTCATTCGTTCTTATTTCAAGCAAGGTTATTTCCTCCTTTATCATATTATCAAATTAATGGCAAGAAAAATTGTAAGACAATTATTCTTGTAATATTCTCCTAAATTTCACTGTTTTTATTCTTTTTTTTCTAATAAAAACCACATGATAATGGGATAAATTCGTATCATAATACAATCTGTGGTACAGTACAATCCTATCTTATATAATATCTTTAAATTCCCAAATAATCAAGCACAATTTTAAAAAATCAAGAATAAATTAGGCCTATATCTATCAATTAACCGACTATTTTGTTTTGCCGACAGCATAACCGGTTTCTTTCGTATATCCTCTCATATCCAGCTCATAAAGCTTTGTTCCTTTGGCTTTACTAAGTATATTTCCCAGATCGGAGAGCGGTTCATCAAAGCTGTTTCTATTACCGAGTAACACTCTGATTTTTCCGCATAACAGGGTAATTTCATTATTCTGATCAAAATTAACCGCATCAACACGGAGCCTATATTTACTGATCAGCTTTGTAAGGTTTATGATTGTATCAAACATCTCCTCGTTTTGTGTATTTGTTGTATCCTCACTTTGTATTTGAGACTTTTTATCGTTTTTAGTAACCGTTGTCTCCTCATTTTTTTCTTTTGTATCTTCTTTATTATTTTGAATATTCAACTTTTCATGCAAAATTATTTTATTATACTGAAGGCCATTTATTACGGGAACATTCTCAACCTTTTCAGGAGAGCTTTCTACCACAATGCCATCCTTGTCAAAATAGAGATATTCGCCCATAAACTTAACACACCCTGCTACCATTTTTTCATAAACATATATTGTTACCGCATGTGTGCTATCCATCTCCACACTAATCTTCTCAACGAACGGAATACTCGATGTCTTAAAAAAACGATATTTCAGGTACAGGAAAGCACAGTTGCGATCAAGCGGCGAGTTAATAACTTTTTCTCGTATCTGACTGTTACTATAACGTTCTGCTCCCACAACATCTGCTTTTTTCAGACTAAAGGTTAATAGAAACAGTGTGGCAGGAACGCCTATAACAAGTATTACAGTAAGTAATTTCCGGCATATTCTCTTTCGTACACTATTAGAACTCCTTAGCCTATCCATTCTCATCCTTAACTCCCGTGAATTCTATAAATCCATGTTCCAATATTTTCTTATAATAGCTCTTTTACAGACTCTGCCGCACATATAAATCTATTATCGCTGCAGTATCTGATTTTAGCACCCAATGCAGTCAAATCCCTGCAGATATCTTCATAACCACGCTCAATATACCCAGCTTCACGTATAATTGTTGTTCCACAAGTTGTAAGACCTGCAATTACAAGCGCTGCTCCGCCCCGCAGATCATGGGCACTTATTACCTTACCCTGTAACATTTTTACACCTTTTATTACAGCCTTCTTTCCTCCGTCTTCCAGACTAATCTCAGCCCCCATTTTATGAAGCTCATCGACGTTCTGATAGCGCGATTCAAAAATTTCTTCCATTATTACACTCACTCCGTCAGCAATACACAAAACCGACATTAATTGTGACTGCATATCCGTAGGAAACCCCGGATA
>JAEZZO010000085.1 GCA_023418475.1 Bacillota bacterium | reverse complement strand
CTCGACACCATTATTCTACTACAAAAAGGATGAGGATTCCTTATATTTTAGGTAATTTCTTAAAGTTGTTTATTACAATACCGATGAAACAAGGGTACTGTGGATAAAACTACGGAAACTCAAGTATAGTATTATTGACAACAGATATTTTCTATGATACAATTGCCGGAAATTATGTCAGTGAAAGTTGGTAAACAAATGAAAACAGGCAAAAATGTACACCCGGAATTGAGTTTTACGAAAGAATCTACACCCGGGAATTGGCAGAAACACCGAAGTAAGTTGCAGATTGGATTTTTTCGAAATTTTAATTCTGACCGTGACTTTCATCTATTTTTACTAGCCGGACTATTTGCCGGAGTCGGTTCCGGTATTAATACCTCCATTTTCAATAACTACTTAAGTGATGTTTTTAAACTTTCCGAGAATGTCAGAGGCTTTCTTGAAGTACCCAGAGAATTACCGGGTTTTTGTATTATGATAATCCTGGCAGCATTAAGCTTTCTCGGTGACATCCGGATTGCAATGATTGGAATGACCGCGGCGGGACTTGGTTTGCTTGGTCTTGGTATGCTGTCACCAACCTTTACGATTATGATTCTCTGGATGATGATGTTCAGTCTTGGTACACATATGGCAATGCCCGTCACTCCCTCCATTGGTATGTCTCTGTCCAGGCAGGAATCCTTCGGTGCCAGACTTGGAACAATCAGTGCTTTTAGCTTATTTGGAAGTATCTTCGCCTATCTTTTCATTTTCTTTGGCTTTAATTTCATGAATATGACCTATCAGACTGCTTTTCTTACCGGTACCATCTTCTATCTGTTCGCCGCATTTTCAATTGGACTAATGAAGAAGGACGCTCCTAAGGTTCGTAAAATAAAGTTTGTTTTTAGAAAGCGATATTCTCTTTTTTATGTTTTAGCTGTTATCAGTGGTGCCAGGAATCAGATTTTTCTAACATTTGCACCTTGGGTACTGATTAAGGTATTTGATGTGAAGCCCCAGATGTTTGCCATCCTTGGTATGGTGGTTGCCTTCGTCAGTATTGCCACAAGAAAGCTGATTGGCACTTTGATTGACCGTCGTGGTGAACGGTTCGTGCTGACAGCGGAGGCCCTCCTTTTGTTTATCATCTGTCTTGGTTATGCGTTCTCAGCAAGAATTTTCCCTGCCGGTATTGCTGTGGTGATCATAGCTGCTTGTTATGTCATCGATAACTCCATGTCAGCCGTGGAAATGGCGCGTTCAACCTACGTACGTAAAATTGCGTTAAGTATTGATGATGTGACTCCAACACTATCCACTGGTGTTAGTCTGCAGCACATTGCTTCTATGTTAATCCCTGTTTTTGGAGGAATTCTGTGGACGGCTGTCGGATATCCTGCCGTATTTATGGCCGCAGCTGTAATTGCCTTTCTCAATCTGGTGCTTTCAAATAAAATAAAGATATAGATTAGTTTGATAACATCACTTTATTCTTAGCTAGTTGCTTACTGGCTTCTTTCACCGGCCATTTTAGCCAAACAATCAGAAAAAGGATCAGTGTGGATATCATAAGGATTACGAATAAACGTATTTCAAATATAGCGATCGGCCCTCCGTACATCAAGGCAAAATTAATCTGCGTATTAGGATACATAGGAGTAATATAGCTTACGATCTTAAAAATAGCCGGCATAATTTGCAGTGGCATAGTTCCTCCGCCGGCTATTGTTTGCGCAAATATTAATGGTATGTTGATAAAAATACCGTTCTGTCCCAGCAAAAGTGCGAATAGGAACGTGAATTGGAAGGCCGTAATTTGCATAATGAATTGCTGCAGATACAGGCACAGCAGCTTTTGAAAACTGATTGTCAGTAAAATTCTTGCCATCATAACACCGAGTAAGGGTACAAGTATCGCTATCATGCAGCTTGCAACTTCAATATATCGAAAAGCTTTCCATTTTCCGATTGCCGGAAAAATGGCAAGGAAGATATTCATCAGTACAATTGCAATTACCATAGAAGAGGCATATGCTGCAATTGATAAGAAGGATGGTGCCATGACATAATCCATACTACCGGGCGCTTTATTGATATACACATTATTTTGTCCCACTGAATTTTTCATCTGTTTTGAAATCTGTATCTGCTGATCTGATTTGACTCCCAATGAATTTAAAATAGCTGTCAGTTTATTCTGATTAATCGCTTGATTAAAATTATCCGTTAATGCTTTGGCAACTGCCTCCATTGTATTTCTGACAGTCGTTGTATTGGACTCGTCAATGTAAAAATCAAAGGTGGCTTTTCCAATTGACAAATTATCCACAAATTTTTTTGGAATGACAATTATCATTTGTATCTCTCGGTTATTGAGTTCTTTTTTACTCTCATCCATGTCTTTGTTAGTGATAATATTATGAAATGATTTAGACAAACCGGGAACAAGCTCTTTTTGTATCGCTGCTCCTTTCTCACCATCTTGATTTACTACATTCACTGCCAACTGTTTTACGCCATACGGCAGAACATGATAACCGTAAATATAAAGTCCCACCATCGCAATCTGATAAAATGCCGCCAGTATAACGGCATACACAATTCCTTTACTCTTTAAAAACTTAATTAAACTCATCATTTCTTCTCCCTTATAGGTATTTTGCAGGATTTGAATATTATAGTCACCTGCCTAATTACAATATCGCATTCATTCAATGCTTCTTGACAAATAACTTCTATAAAAATATATTTACTATTTCATGTGATTTTCCTATTACAAATAATTCCTTTTATTTTATGTTATATACTTTTTACCTTTTTAATATCTTTCATATTCCTTCTGTATCTGTTATATGAATTCCATTATTCAAGAAGTAAATACTGATTGCCTTTTTCAAAAAATTCTCTATCGGTTCACTGATATTTTTCGTTTCTTTGGGCCAGTTGTTGATATCTCTCCCTGCCAAAATAAGTTTTCCAAGTAAGTCAATATCACCTGTAGTAAAATCATTCACCATGTTCCACCAACGTTTGGCAAGCTCCTGTCCCTCTTCGCCGGCAGGATCAGCTCTCTGGCGATAGAGATTATCTAATTCCTCGAATACTTCCATTACTAAAACTTTATTTTTTTCTGACGAGGGAATTAATCTATCCGTAACACTTTTAAGCTGCTCGTCGTTCAGATATCTTACAACAAAGGAGTAAGGATTTCCTTGCTTCATCAATTCCATGATAGTAATCAGTCTGTCAAGACTAATCTCCTGCCCGTCCTCCGCTTCCGCTATTACCTGATCCAGTGTAACAGCGATTTCATTCAGGTTTGTAATTTGACGTAATAATACTTCGCGCTGCCTGGTAAAAACTTTCTTTAATTCTATGGGATTTTTTGATCTCAATAAGTTATTGTTTATCTCTTGCAGAGGGAACCCTAATGATTTCAAAAAAATAATCTGTTGAAGCTTTAGGATATCATCTCGGGTATAAACTCTTTTATGTCCATCGGTATAAGTAGCGCTCAGTAATTTTTTTTGATCATAATATTGCAGTGTTCTCACAGATACTCCCACAAGCTTAGCCAATTCTCCAATCGTAAACAGACGTTCTTCCTTATTTTCCATATCGTTTCTCCTTCTTTTATTAATCGCTCTTAAGTAATCGTAACTATAATTTGTCATAATTAGTATCTAGCCATATACATGTAATACCGCTTCTTACAACTAATCATAATGAAATCCTATTAATATACTATCATGCGACGTTACGTCATTAGCAAGTACTAATTAAAAAAAGACGTAAAAAAAGGGTGGCTGCTGCACCCATTTTTATTCAATACCTTAATTCATTAATCCAAACCTGCTCCAAGCAAATATTTAATTACATTTTTTACCGCTTTGAATTACGAATAATCATTTTATAAAGGAAACATTATTCTTTCTCTTGTTACAATTTAATGAATTTCATATAAAAACATCTCCTATACCTCCAAAAAGGCAAAAATCTTATTCGATTTTTGCCTTTTCATAAATGCTTATTTTAGCGATCTATCAAATGATACACGGTATCACCTTATATCTGCGTCTTCCAATATTGAGAACCATCCTGCTTACGGCATAAGAGGCCATGATCAACAAGTTCCCTACGAAGAAGGAAATGATCTCCAAAGGTATGCCATTCATTGCAGATCTCATTCACTTCCCGTTCGGAATAAATACTACCCTCTTCAAATTTGGAGGCCAGGTATTTCAGCAGCTCGCGTTTTATTGCCTGCTTTTGAGGCAGCTGCATGATTTTTCCGGTACTGTCGAGAAATCGTTCTATATTAACTTTCTGTTCCATACAGTTGTCCATCCTGATTATATTTTTCCAGCCACATTTCCAGAAGTATATCGATATCTGCTGAAAATTCACGATCCGATTGTGTTTCCTTCTTTTTTAGTTCCTCTAGGACCGTAAAGGAAAATGAATTTACCCCATATTGATTCCACTCTGTACGCATTGCAGGCTCAGGACAGGAATTTGTTGATATAGCAAATGTATATTTATTCTGCTGGCCTGCCAGATTTGTTGTTGCTTTCACCCACCTGCGATGGTTGCCATCACACTCAATACAGTAGATACCTCCGACAGCCTGTATGTCTTTATAAGCGTTTTTCAATCCCTTTCGTTTTGCCAAATCCATGATCGGCACCTCTTTTCTGTTCCATCATTTTAAGATAGGATACTTTCTGAATATCATATTCGGTTGTTATTGAACAAAAAATGTAATTTCATTCAATAACAACAATTGTCTACTCTATTAGTGTAAACAAATGTACCGGAAGATACAATCAACGCTCCGTAGAGTTTTACTGCGGTAAGGTATATTGATTTCGAGTCCTTTTCTTCGATTAATCTCATGCTGTAATGATAGGATTCTTTTTGAACTCCTTTGATGAGATATGATGATAATTTTCTAAATAACTGCTCTTTCTCTTACTGGTGTTAAAAAGACCCATTGTAAAAGTCAATAGAATTATGCGGTTTTTCTGCTGACCATTCATTTTTTCAAAGTCCCCTCCGCAATACCTTTATCAACAGCTTCTACAAGAAGGACAAATCTTAGTACAATGTAAAAATAATAAGTTACTTTTAGTTATTGACATATGTCAATAACTAATCTAAAATAACTCAATAGGATGTCTACAAAAACATCTTGCTTATAAAAAAACAAATCAAAGGAGTTGTAATTATGAAAATAGCATTACCTTCCTGTGGAGACCTTATTGACAGTCATTTTGGCCATTGTGAATACTTTACTGTATTTACAGTAAACGAATCAGAAATTATCAGTCAGGAAATTGTACCTTCCCCTGCCGGGTGTGGATGTAAATCAAATGTAGCATCTGTTCTCGCAGAAAAGGGAGTAACTATGATGCTCGCAGGAAATATGGGCGATGGGGCAGTAAACGTACTTAATCATTCCGGTATTGATGTTGTACGCGGCTGTCAGGGAAATGTAAAGGAAGTTGCTCTTGCATGGCTTTCCGGTTCCGTCAAAGATTCCGGTTTTACATGCCACGAACATGAGCATGGCTGCCAGCACTAATCAGATGAAAACATCCCATTGCAAATCCTGATCCATTGCCTGGGATATTTTTATGAGAAAGCATGATATAATTCAGGGTAAATCATATTATGACATGTGATATAGTTACAGAAAATACGACATCAATACTCTATACTATTCTTAATAAATCCTAAATGGATTTACATCGTATGGAGGTATTTCGAATGAGTACAAAAACATTGGTAGTTGTAACAGCGAACTGTCCACAGAATCATCCATGTCCATCGGTTCCGATCTGTCCGGTAGGTGCACTGCGGCAACGTGGATTTGCTGCACCGACAATTGATCTTGCTTCCTGCATCCGTTGTGGTAAATGTACGAATTTTTGTCCACGCAAAGCACTGGTACTGGAATAGCGCTAATTATCATATATTATTTCAGTATTTTTGCTCATAACAAAGGGCTAATCACTTTTGTACGATGATAAAAAGTTTAGCCCTTTTGTTCCCTTCGAACACTTTCTTATTACTTGTTTTTATTCGTCCTATTATAGATATATAGTATCTGCAGCTTGTCTCAACTCTAATATCCCTTCCGGTGTAAAATACCAGGTTCTGTAATTATTTCTTATTTGCCGTCACAATATAAAAATATTCATTAAAATCCTTAATTTCTATGTCCTGAAAACCCGTTCTCAATAGATTTCTTTTGATACTATCTTTATCCAATCTGTGGTCAGCCGGCGGTCCATAATCGCTATCCTTTTTGATCCATTCGATAATAATTATTTTACCATCCGCTAATAAAATACGATTTACCTCCTTCAGGAACTTTTCCCTCATCTTCACTTCATGCATAACGGTGCATAAAAATGCAACTCTAACCATACTATTTTCTAAAGTCAATTGGTATGGTCTGGTGATAACCGGCACCACATTCTTAATATTATTTTCTGCTATTTTACATTTGATATCCTGCAGCATCTCCTCTTCTATATCGAGAGCATACACCAGACCTTTACTTCCTACGACCTCCGATAGCGGAAATGTAAAATAACCAATTCCGCATCCAATGTCGGCTATCCTATCTGCATATTTTATTCCAATTTCGCTTGCTATTTTCCTGACAGGAAGTGCCTCCCTGCGTTTTGGGCTGTCCAGCTTGCCTTTATTAATCACTTTATATTTATGTATCATTTTTACCCAAATCCTTCTTTCTCGTTATGGTTTCAATATCTTATCTGTCAAGAACATCCTCTCGAAATCCTTCTTCGCCACAGGCTTCCCAAAGTAATAGCCTTGGAACATGTCACACTCCATCTTTTGTAATACCTCTAATTGAGCCTTGTTTTCAACACCTTCTGCAATTACGGTAAGCTGAAAGCCGTGCGCCAATTGAATAATATTCTCTAACAGTACTCTATCTTTTTCCTCCTGATTGATTGAATCAATAAACGACTTATCAATTTTTATGATATCAATTGGTAATGTCTTAAGATAATTAAGAGAAGAATATCCTGTGCCAAAATCATCCATACTCACCTTAATTCCATAACTCTTTAACAATATAATATTTTCTACCGCTTTATTAAAATCCTCTATTACCATGGATTCTGTTATTTCAAATTCAATGTATTTTGTGGGTATCCGAAAATCTTCAATTTTGTCAATTAATTTTTTCATTAATCTTCTATTGGTAATATACTCTGAAGTAATATTTATAGAGACGACAAAACCCTCTTTCCCTTTCTTGATCCAGGAAAGAATATCCTTACATACTTCCTCAACAATCAAATCCGTTATCGCAATGATAAGGCCATTTTTTTCCGCAAATTCTATGAATTCCGAAGGCGGCAACCGTGTTCCATCTGCTTTCACCCATCTTGCTAATGCTTCAGCGCCCATTAATAGTCCGTTCCCGGAATATTTGGGCTGGTAAAATACCTTGAATTCCTTTTGTTTAATCCCTTCTTTTATTTCTTTCTTTTTAATCGTATCTTCATAAAGATGGAAGCTCATTTTTTTATCATAAAAAATATAACTGCTTTTTCCATGCTTTTTTGCCATATACATTGCGTCATCACTGCAATTATACAAGGTCTGAAAATCTGTTCCGTCCTTGGGTGTTATTGCAATACCCATGCTCGCGCTTACATAGTCCACCTTACTTCCATTGATGTAAAAAGGCTCTGCAAATATTCTTAGTATATCCTTTGCAACCAGTTCTGTTTCTGCTTTATTCTTTACCGATTTTATAAAGAACAGGAATTCATCTCCTCCAATATGACAAACACAGTCTCTTGTATGAAGGATATTTTGAAATCGTTCTCCGGTCAGCCGCAGTAATTCATCTCCTGCAAGATGTCCCAGCGTATCATTGACTGCTTTGAAATCATCCATATCCAGGCTGATTAATGCTGCAAATTCACCGTTCCCGGTAATCTCACTGATCAAATTGTTCATCATATAATTTTTATTGGGTAATCCGGTGGTACAGTTATAGAAAGCATAGTTATTTATTTTCTTAAAAACCCTGGATACGAGCAATACAATTAGCCCGAAAAGCAGGATCATGCTCACATTAATCATTGCTATCTTTCCCATAAATAATTGTATTATTTTATCATCCGGATTAATATTCAATTTCTTCAGCAAATTAAGTATGATTACAGAAACAGAGATAAATTCCACCATTGCAACAATGATAAGTATCAGCAATACCATCTGTACCGGTAAATGGTTTAATCTATTTTTCCAGCTATTTTTTATTTTCGTGATGTATCACACCAATCTCTTTCGTATTTGTGGCGAATATATTTTACTTGGGCTTACCTGGTAGTATATCACGATATGATATATCCTTCTGTGACGATGTCACACGACAAAAAACAGCTGTTTAAAATTGCAAACAGATTTCGAAAAGCATCGGATACCAATCCCAGCAGATTTTCGGTGCTATTTAAAAGAAATGTCGGCGTTCTCCCAGGAGAATACCGAAAATAATGTATCAGATGATTTTAAGTGCTCTTATAAACAACCAGATCACCAACAGCCAGATAGCAACGATCGGTAACGCATAATACCATTTCTTTGGCTTTCCGTTACTCCACATATCTTTGGCCTCTTCTCTATATCGTTCAAAACTATCCCCAGGTATCAGACGAATTGTAAGTGCAATCAATGCCGGCAGGATTATTACATCATCAAGGTAGCCTAGAATTGGAATAAAATCCGGAATCAGATCAATAGGTGAGAGAGCATAACAAACTGTAACCCCTGCTAAAATTTTAGCTGATAATGGTGTATCTTTACT
The DNA here is from genome assembly GCA_023418475.1 of Bacillota bacterium. Classification (GTDB taxonomy): domain Bacteria; phylum Bacillota; class Clostridia; order Lachnospirales; family Lachnospiraceae; genus Mobilitalea. The sequence continues at coordinate 56,866 of JAEZZO010000085.1, read as the reverse complement.
TATTAAACATAAAAACACTGCCGGAACATCCGTTTTTAATTGCTTTGCTCTTTCTTTCAAGTTCATGCTATTTCTCCTTGTGCTAAATTTTTAGTTTGTATTAACAAGAAAAAAGCTTGTTATCACGAAAGTGATAATAAAATGTTTGTTTGCTATTACTATATTTACTTAAGAATATCATGTGTTCGCATCCTATTCAATCCTCAAGCATACAAGTACTAATATTAGTAACGCTTTGTCGTTACTGTTCACCGCCTAGTCAAATCCCATTGCTGTGCCTCCGATAAGTACTTCCGAAACAGAGCCGCTCTTCGGAATGGCATTACGCAGCGGTACAGCTCTTCATAGCTGAAGGTAATATTATTCTGTATATTTTATCGAAGGACTTTCTAATATTTCAATCCATATCCTACCGGATACATTACCCTGTCTGTCCTGATATCTTCTATCCTTGCATAGTATGGCATTGGTAAGGTTCCTTTAAAGCTGCTTTTACCGGTTAATACATTCGCAATTCCATCTCCTTCACTTCCCGGCAGGTAACACATTACAATGCCGTCCCACTGCTTCTTATAATCGCTTATTATAACATTTCTTCCTGCTACAATACAAGCTACCGTCGGATGTTCCAGGCTTTTTGCAAGATCAATTGCTTTCACATTGCCGTCAAGACCAAACTCGCCCGTTATACTGATATCTGTACTATCCCCTTTCCATTCGGCATATGTTTTTTCTCCAAGACATAGTAATGTCATATCAGCATCCACTGCTTTCTCTGGATCAGTGATAATCTCCAGTTGATACTCACCGGCAAGCTCCTTAAGTCCTTCAAGGATGGTTTTTCCTTCCCGTACCCACTTATGACCACCGTTATCCGCATCTGAACTACCAAGCCACGTGATCGTCCAACCTCCACACTGCACTCCGACATCATTTGCGGCTGGTCCGGTCACAAATAGCTTTGTTCCTTTCTTTATCGGCAGGATAGAATTATCATTCTTTAATAATACAAGGCTCTGTTCCACTAATTTTTTTGCTAAATCCCGGTATTCCCTTGATCCAACACTGCTTTCCCTGGAGGTTACTTTCTTCATCATCGGATCATCCAGAATGCCCATCTCCTTCTTTACCGTCAGGATTCTTCTGGCCGCATCGTTGACACGATCAACGGGAATCTTACCTTCCTTTACCGCTTCCACAATATATTGCCGACATTCCTCATATTTGGTATCCTCCATCAGCATATCGATACCGGTATTAATTGCAGTAATTGTCTGATCCTTCAGGTTTTCACCCGGTATATTATGAATAGAGTCCCAATCACTTATGATAAAGCCTTGAAATCCCATCTTGTTTTTTAACATGGATATGTATTTCTCATTCGCATGCATCTTAATTCCATTTACACTGCTATGACTGATCATAATTGTCTTAACACCGGCATCAATCATAGCCTGATAAACCTTTAGAGAAGTCTGAATTTCTGCATCAGAAAGCTTTGCATCACCACGATCGATTAATCTGTTTACCCCATCCACCGTATCACCTGTACCATACATAACATTACCGTCTGCGAAAAAATGCTTTGCACAGGGAAGAACTCCGCCATCGATCATCCCCTTTGTAAAGGATGTACCAAGCTCCGTAACAATATTGGTATCCGAGGAATAGCTCTCGTAGGTACGTCCCCATCTTGGATCCTGAGTCGCTGCTAAGCACGGTGAGAAACTCCATAGCATTCCCGTCAGCTTTGCTTCATTCGCCACAGCCAATCCCATCTGATACGTTAATTCCTTATTATGAGCGGCACCAATACCAATATTATGCGGAAAAATGACTGTGCTTTCGCAGGTATTTACCCCGTGAACCGCATCATTTCCATATAGGTAGGGAATCTCTGCTTTCGAACTTATGGCGGCTTTCTGATAATTGAGTATCAATTTTTTCCATTCATTCGAATTGAGGGAATGAATGCCGTAGGTAGATAGAATACTGCCATAACAATTCTCCTTCATTTTATCAGCCGAAATATTACTCACTGCCGCCTGTACCATCTGAGCAGCTTTTTGATCCAGAGTTAATCTCGCCAGAATATTTTCCACTGATGCAGTGCCTGGCTTATTATCCGCTGCTGGAGCCGAATTCTCCTTTGTAATATTCTTACCCTCCTTCAGATATTTTGCACTTTCCTTGCTGCTGTTTGTACTGCAGCCCGATAAAATCAAGATAAGAATCAAGCATAATCCCATTATTTTTAGTTTCATTCAATCTTTTCCTTTCTATCCTATAATTTAGAACTTTTTAAGATCAATCGATTGCTTGCCTTGATGTATTAAGCATACGTAATTTCTACAATTTTACATCATTTAGTAATATTATGCAATTGCACTGTAGGATTATGAGATAAATTCTTTGGTAAATAATCATAGAAATAACCCTGCAAAAGCTGTGATTATGGATATGGGTGTATTTACATAACTAAAATCAGGAATCAAGCTTTTCTCAGGCAAATCATCATATAAAACTTAATAAAATTTGACAGTACGGTAATGGCCTGTTATAATCATAAGCACTTGTCAGAGGACTTGTAATAAGACAAATTACTTAAGTGGGATAAGATCCGTTTTATGGATTTTATCCTATTTTCTATTTGGAGGAACAAATGAAAAAATCTTATGATTTAACACAGGGCAGTGTGTTGAAAAATCTGCTCAGATTCATGTTACCCTTTCTATTTGTAAATATTATGCAGGCATTTTATGGTGCGGTCGATCTGTTTGTAGTAGGTCGATTCAGTGGCACCTCCGCTATTTCAGCCGTCAATATCGGCAGCCAGATTATTCAGATCATTACCGGCTTTGTAATCGGTATATCCATGGGTATTACAGTCGCTCTGGCACATAACATTGGAAGCAGAGATAAAGCGGGAGCCGTTAAAACTGTAAGTAATGGAATTTTACTATTTATTATCTTCGCAGTAGTTTCCACCCCACTAATGATCTGGGAATCAGGTACGCTGGTAGAAGTAATGCAAACTCCCGCAGACGCAATCCATGAAGCAACTCAATATGTATTGATCTGCTCTTTTGGCCTACCCTTTATCATAATTTACAATGTCATTGCTGCGCTCCTGCGCGGCATCGGAAATTCCAAGACACCGATGCTTTTTGTTGGTGCTGCCTGCGTAGTCAATGTTGTGGGAGATTTTCTTTTGACGGGTTTTCTGCATATGGGTGTTACAGGTGCTGCCGTCGCAACTGTCGTTGCTCAGATGATCTGTTCATTCTGCGGACTTATATACCTTAAGTACTGTGGCTTATCATTCCCTTTCCGTAAAAGCGATTTGCATTTTCATAAATCCAGTTTGCATAAAATCCTGATCGTCGGATTTCCTGTTGCATTACAAGACACACTAATAAATATTTCCTTTATAGTGCTTACAGTAATTGCAAATGAACGTGGTTTAATTGCATCGTCAGCTGTAGGCGTGGTAGAAAAGCTAATCATGTTTATGTTTCTCATTCCATCTGCCATGCTTTCTGCTATTTCTGCAATCACGGCACAGAATCTGGGTGCTCATAGACCTGAGCGGGCAACAGCTACCGTAAAATATGGAATATGGATAACCGCTGCTTTTGGTATCCTGATGTGCGCAGTCAGTCAGCTCTATCCAAATGCTCTTACATCAATATTTTCCCATGATCCAACCGTGATCCTGTCTGCCGGTGCGTATTTGAAGACATATTCCATAGACTGTATTTTAGTTGCTTTTACTTTTTGTATGAATGGATATCTATGCGGTATGAATCGTTCTATTATTACACTGTTTCATAATACTCTTTCAATTTTTTTGGTTCGTATCCCTGCCGCATATTTTTTAAGCCGCTGTTATCCGAACAGCCTTCTACCAATGGGCCTGGCATCTCCATTGGGATCAGTATTATCGATTATAATCCTGACAGGGTACTTCTTCTATCTCAAAAAGAAACGTGTGAACATCTAAATTGCTTAATGCATTCTCGTTATCATAAACATAAAATATACTGTTTTGTACTGTAAACGCAACAGCGTATCCCCTGGAAGGCTTTCTTTTATAGCGCATACTTCCTCGATAAAAGAATAAAGCTGTCTACCTAAGCAGACAGCTTTATTCTTTTACCTGACAATACCAAGTCTAATCCTTATACTTTTTTCAAAGTCCGCATTGCATTAATGATTGCGAGCACCATAACACCGACATCCGCAAAGACCGCAATCCACATATTGGCAAACCCGGAAGCTCCTAAAACTAAGACAACCGCCTTCACAAGAAGAGCGAACACAATATTCTCTTTCACTATATGCATCGTTCTGCGTGATATCATAATCGCTTTCGTTATGTTGGATATCTTATCGTCCATCAGAACAATATCAGCTGCCTCTATTGCCGCGTCGCTTCCAAGCGCTCCCATTGCAATACCGACATCTGCACGGGTTAAAACAGGTGCATCATTTACACCGTCTCCTACAAAAGCAAGTGTAGATTTTGCTGGCTTATCAAGCAGCAGACGTTCCACTTCTTCAACCTTTTTATCCGGAAGTAGTTCAAAATGGATTTCATCAATTTCAAGCTCCGCTCCGACTGCTTCACCAACCTTACGGATATCTCCTGTGAGCATTACAGTCTTTGTGATACCTGTTTTTTTCAATTCCGCTATTGTATTAGCAGCATCCGGCTTTATCTCGTCAGAAATTACGATATGACCCATATATTCCTTTTCAACTGAAATATGCACGATGGAACCGGATTTATGACATTCACGCCAATCGGCACCGATCTGATCCATCAGCTTTCCATTTCCCACATAGACAGTTTTATTATCGATCTGTGCCTTTATTCCCAAACCGGAAAGCTCTGTAATCTCTCCTATCCGGCCTTTATCGATATGTCCGCCATGTGCTCTGACAATAGAACATGCGATTGGATGACTTGAGTAACTTTCTGCTGCCGCCGCAAGGTCTAAAATCACTGCTTCGGATACGGTTTGCGGATGTATCGCGCTTACCGTCAGAGATCCCTTCGTCAGCGTACCAGTTTTATCAAAAACAATGGTCTTAACTTTCGCTAAGGCTTCCAGATCATTCGCACCCTTAATCAGTATTCCGCTGCGGGAAGCTCCTCCGATACCTCCGAAAAAGGAGAGCGGAACAGAGATAACGAGAGCACACGGACAGGATACAACAAGAAATATGAGTGCACGGTTGAGCCAATTACTAAAACTCTGCGCAAAGAACAACGGTGGAATTACTGCAAGCAGGAGTGCTGCCACAACGACACAGGGTGTGTAGTATTTCGCAAATCGTGTTATAAAGCGCTCAGCCCTTGCTTTCTTTGCTGCTGAGTTTTCCACCAGATCCAGAATCTTTGCAACCGTACTGTCACCAAATTCACTCTTAACCTCAACCTTGATAACACCGCTTAAGTTTACCGATCCACTGACGACACTCTCACTCACACTCTTATCACGGGGGAGTGATTCTCCCGTAAGTGCGGAAGTATTCACTGTCGTAGTACCCTCGGTAATAACACCGTCAAGCGGAATTCTCTCACCGGGCTTTACAATAATTATCTCTCCAACCAAGATCTCTTCCGGCGAGACCTCTATTTCAACTCCATCCCGGATCACAGTCGCACTGTCAGGGCGAATGTCCATCAGGCTGGCGATTGATTTACGACTTTTACCCACGGCAATGCCCTGGAACAATTCACCCACCTGATAAAACAGCATAACCGCCACCGCTTCGGGATACTCCCTGATTGCAAATGCACCAACCGTAGCCAAAGCCATTAAAAAATTTTCATCAAAAATCTGCCCATGAAATATATTACGCGCCGCCGACCATAAGACATCGTACCCGATAACAGCATATGTAATAAAAAAAGCAAGTAAACGTAAATATCCATGCTGCGGTAGCGTGATTGCTGCGGCAAACAGTACCGCAGAAACTAATATTCTAATTAGATCTCTTTTTTGTCTTCCAGACATAGACTCACCGCCCCTACAACTTAATACGGCAATCCGGTTCGATCTTTTTACACACCTTCACAGCTTTATTCATGATTTCATCAAAGCTGACATCGTCTGCTTCGATCGTAAGCTTCTGCGTCATAAAGCTTACCGTAGCGTTCTTCACACCATCTATTTTTTTGATAGCGTCCTCCATTTTTGCTGCACAATTAGCGCAATCCAGATCCTCAAGTCCATATACTTTTTTCATTCTGCTTCCTCCTCTTTTAAGTGATCATAGCCCTGACCGATAATTGATCTTACATGGTCATCGGCAAGATAATAGATAATTGTTTTCCCTTCACGGCGATTGCTGACAAGTTTCGCATCCTTTAATACCTTAAGCTGATGGGAAATCGCTGATTGCGTCATACCCAGCAGCTCCGCGATCGCACATACACACAGTTCTGATTCAAATAGCGAGAAGAGAATTTTTATCCTCGTCGTATCTCCGAATACCTTGAACAAGTCACCTAAATCACATAAAAATTCGTCCGGCGGCATCTCTGCCATAACACTTTTTAACGTTTCTTCATGATTATGTTTTTCTTTCATACTATTGAGCAACCTTTCATATGAATTTATATTCATATGATACATCGTTCATATGTTAATGTCAATAGTGAAATAAAAATAAACAAGAACCGCATATCTTCATAGTTACTGTTCATACTACTGAAAATAAGCGGTCCTATTTCTTAGATTATACTGTAAAACTATCCTTTCTATAGCAGGCAACTAAGTAAAATACTGACATCAGCAGAGATATGCCGGCTTCCATCCGGCATTATAATCTCCTTTTCCATCTTCTCCGGCGAATTAATTTGCAGCGTGAAGTTGTTTCCCATAATATTCCATTTCACCTGTACTTTACCAAACTTTGTCATTACGGTGCCCTTGGCAAAGCGCAACGTACCAATAAATGGTTTAATCTGAATTCTTGTATAACCAGCTGCTATCGGCTGTACTCCAAGTATCATTGCTGAAAATTCATACAACGGGACAGCTCCCCATGCATGGCAATCACTTCTTTGTCGGACCGGATCTTCAACCCAAGTTGTCAGATTTAAATCTGCAAGATCTCTCCAGGTTTTAAAAAGCGGTAGCACATACTCATACAAACCGGTCTTTTCCAGTGCTCTGAAAAGATAAAAAGACATGGCATAAGAAACCTTTGATATGTTACATTCTAAAACTCTTTTCATCAATTCATTTGCATCCGGTCCATTCACAGCACCGCATAAAACAGCCCAAACCTGACAATGCTGGCTATATTCATTAACCTCAGGACCATCCTTAAATAAATTCCTCTTTTCATCATAACAATAGGTTCTGACTGCTTTCAATATATCCCTGCTTCTATCCAGATACTCCTTTTCCATTCCTTCTCTGCCCGTAGCTTTATTAAGAAAAGCAGCACTTTGGAGTGCCTTGGCATACATTAAATTATAGATAGTGGTTGGACCAGTTTGATTAGCCTTAGGAACACTATTCATCTCCCATCCTTCTACCCAATCCACAAAACTCCAATAACCTGTCTTATCCACCAGGCCTTGTTTTTGAATATTTCTGTCAAACCAGGAGAGCACAGCATCCATCGTAGGCCGATATTGTTTTATAAACTTCAAATCTCCATAATACATATAGTGATCTTCCAGCATAAATATAAACTGCAGACAAAACCCCGGAATGATCTGTTTCACAATACAGGGATAGCGGGACTGTAATAAGCCGTTTGGAAGTAATGAACTGTGAAAATCCTGAATGCATTTTCTGGCCAATCTGTCATCCTGAGAAAGCTGGTAGGTAAAAAGCATTTCCAGTCTGCTATCCATAGCATACTGCAGTTGTTCATAGTAAGGGCAATCCTCATAGGTCTCATGCATGCACCTTAACAGAGTCCGAAGACTGATATCCCAAAGCTTTCGATGCGATCCCTCAGAGGATTCATATTCACCGGAAATCGCAAGCGGATAGCCGGTTTCTATATAGCTTAAGTTTTTAATCGTCAAAGCATCTGCACCAGTGTTGATTTCGATACGAATAAAACGAAAGGTTCGAAACCAGAACGTCTCATAGATAATTTCTTTTCCATCCGGTTCTATCAAATCATAATTACCCCGAAGGATACCGCTGCTGTCATCTCTTATCCCTTTCGTATAAGCACCCTCTATATTCTGCTCATATGCTTCCGAATAGATTATTTTGATTTTACTTCCCTTTCCCCCGGTAAAACAAAGTTTGAGATAACCGGTAGTTAGCTCGCCAGCCGTCACATCCATAGTAAAAGTGCTTCCTGCAGAGAAACTGATAGACTTCTTACCTTGGATAAATGTCGACCAAATACCGGAAGATAGATCCGTCTTTGTGATTTTGGTAAATAGTTTTTCTTTTCGATACATCTGGGGAATTGGCCTGGCTGTCAAATTCCAGGGGTTTAGCTCTCCATATGAATTCGCACTGTGATGATCAAAATATGCATTCGTTATGACTCTGGCCTCCGGCCAGGAGCTGTCATCAAACTCCGCCCTTTTCCATCCGTATGTAATTTTCTTGCACTTTACATGTTCCAATCCACCAGAAAGATACGCCGTAACAGGCGGTAAAAATGCAATGCCTTTTTCCTGCATACCTCTCCACTTCGCATCCGTACTTATGTCCTCCAGTAATTCCTGATCCGAATTTTTCAAAGAACCTTCCAGCCAAAAAGCAGCGCTGGAGGTTCTTGCAACCGAAAATGGTCCCTTTTGCTCATACCTTCCTATCGTGAAATCCGGATAATGCACCACTTGTGCCGAAATAATATTTTCCCCGAGAACCAGATGTTTTGATACGTCTGCTGTTTCATAATACCAGGTATCTTCATTGCCTTTACAGGGTCCGATGGAAACCAGACTTTCATTCACATATAATTTATATCTGCTATCCGCGCTTACCTTAATCTGCAGCACTGCATTATCAACACTGACTTGAAATTTACGTCTAAAATACAAAAGCATACTATCCGTGACATTGCTTTGCTCACAACCAATCCATTTCGATAAATTCTCCATAAAGACCTCCTTCTATATTCCTGTCTGTAAAATAAAATACTGCTGCATTAGGTAAGTGAAATCCCAAGTTTCTGCACACAGGCAAGTCATAAATGAGCTGTACATCGGGTAAGTACTTCCAAAGCGGAGCCGTTCACGCTTCGTTTCCTTACGAGTTCCCCTGGAATTGTGTAAGATCTTCTATTTCTGTTATTTTGTTCTCTTCGAGGAGAATAAATTTCAATTCATATTTTCGGAAATATAAGGTGTCTTTCCACTTCCCATGCAATACTGAAATACCTGTACTGCAATTATTTTCAGAACTGTTATATAAATGGGCTATATACCCGTTATGATATTTCTCGATGGATGTCATCATCACCTGTGGATTATCAATCATAATAATTTCCTTCTGCTGCTTGCCGGTTCCGGAAGGGAAGAAGGAAAGCGTATAAGGTCTCTCGTTATAAATCATAGCTTCTCTTTCAATATTATTTTCTGGCGTTATTCTGAAACGAAAACATCTTTCACCCATATCAATATGCTTCATATATCTATCGTGGGGTGCTATCTGTCTGTCATTAATCGGATGTGCTGCGTACAGCGGTGTTCGAAGCAGGGAAAGCCATATGGTATTTTCTGAAAAGCATCCTCCGTAAATTCCGTCATTTACTATATAAAGTCCATTTTTATCCTCTTGCAGGCCACACCATTTGTGAAATACCGCCTCTTTACCGTCACCGGATAATTTCTCGCACCCAAAGGCTGTTTGTCCATAAGCAATTCCTTGATCTATTTTAGTATCCAGTCTGTATTTAATGAATTTGTTAACCTCATTGGAATACAGCATAATATTAACATCAATATAATTACTTTTCTTGGGAATTGTGTATTCCACTACAGCAAGCGATCTTCCATATCCAAAAAACGCCTGTATCTTCATTCTCACGGCTCCATTTTCGATAACGCGCACACTTTCCTCCTGACTGTCCGGATAGCCGATAAATACATTTGCATCGTCATTTGACAGCAGTGCGAATTCGCCTGCCTTATCCTGAAAGGAATCAACTGTCATTCCCCAAGGGTCTTCATTGTCATTGTATATTTCCAGAACACCGCTTTGCTTCACCAGTACTCTGCCTTCCACCTCGTAATGTGCAATGAAACCTGTTCTCTTATCAATTTTCACTGATATATGATCATTTGTATAAGAGATAAAATAATCAACAACTTCTGGCTTCCTAATGCATTCTTGCGAAACAACTGCAAGCCTGCAATGAAACCGGCTAACACAGGAAGGTTCCAGTTTACCATAAAAGACTACTTTCTGTATCCAGTCCAGATGAAATGTACCTTCCGGTTTTTCATTCTGTGAAGCCAGGGTATTCCCATACTCATCATAGACTTTGGCAACTGTCATTTCCCCCATGTTCCAATTCTGATCCTCCAGCATAAATTCAATTTCCAGTTCACCTTCAATTTCAAAGGGATGCGGATTAAATACCATAATTGGTATCTCTTTCTCTTCTGCTTTCCTCTGACCTTCACATAATGCAAAAAAAGCTTTTGCAAATAACTGATCTGCAAGCTCCTCTCCATAAGCAAATTTTCTCAGACTATCTTCCTCTACTGCTCTGATTGATGATCCCGGAAGGATATCGTGAAACTGGCAAAATGCAAGGGATTTTTTTACCTTATTAAGCTCTTGTACATCAAATTCATAGTTACCTGCAAGGGAAGCATAGCTCATACTCTTTTCTGTTACCGCTATTGCATTTTCCAAGCGTCTGTTCGCCTGTTTTATTCTTACCATAGAGGTATAACAGCCTACCATAGACGGTATCAGTGATTTATGAATAATAGGGAGGGTGGTCTTATTAACCTCTTCCCGATACGCTTCTGCATTCGAATGCACGATATTGATTTCCTTGTGTTGTACTATAAAGGCATTTATCCTCTCCAAATCAATTTTAGAGGGCCCGCCTCCATGATTTCCAATCCCCCAAAGGCACAGTGTGTTATCCCTCTCCTCCCTTTCTGCCAATTTCTTTAGTTTGTCCACCGCCCTGCCTTTTAAAGTATTGTAGCCTTCAAAGATTCCATGGGCAAGAACCATACTGCCATCAAAGCCTTCCCACAGGAAATCACCTTGAAACTCCTGGGGTCTCATAAATAGATAACTGTCAAAACCGGTCTTTTTGAGAATTTGTACCAATCCCCGTGAGTGACCGAAGGGATCAAAATTAATGGCAGTTCTCGGGACCACCTTGAATTTATCCATAAAATATTCTCTCCCCAGGCGGATCTGGTTCAGTAAGCTTTCACCCGAGGTCATAACACAGTCCGGCTGCAGGTACCAGCCTCCCATGATAATCCATTTCTTGTGCTGTACCAATCGCTGTATTCGCTTGAAGAGCTTTGGTTCGTATAACTCTATCCACTCATACAGAAGGGCTTCATTGTGATTAAATACAAACCCTTCATACTCCTCACAAAAGTCTGCTGCCACGCGGAAGGTGGATACTGCCTCAGCGGCTCCCTCCTTCCACTGCCAAAGCCATACAGGATCAAGATGTGCATTACATAACAGATGAATTTTTCTCATATTCTACCTCTTTTCTATTCTGCTCTCCATAACTGAAATAGAAGGTGAAGTTGCCTGTAACGAGTATAGCTGCAATTATTATACGGTTCTTCTTAAAGTGTGTTGATACTTTCCTTCCTATTTTTCCTTCATTTCTATAGTAGCGACGTCTCAACAAAGCAATAATCATCCTCCCACTCTCCCTCAGGATTGAAGTTCCAAATACAGGCTTCTTTCATAAAGGAGCGCGGAGCAACCGCATAGCTCTCCCCTTCTTTTCTATGATGGGGGCCAAGCAGGTTTCTGAGATTATTCACGATGACCAGGCGAATTACATTCCTTCCGCTTACCAGATATCCGGATATATCTATTCTCGCCGGATTCCAGATAACCGTATCCACATACACTCCATTTACAGATACCCGGATGGCATTTACCCCCTTCTTATGAAATACCAGCTCATAATTTGTATCGCTCAGATGAAATTCCTTCTCGACACGGAGCTCTCCCGCAAAAAACAGATACCCCTGTCTTTCAATCTCAGTAAGAGTAATCTCTTTACCGGGTTTATCTATTACAAACGCTCCCTCACATCGGAAAGCATTTTTATCAAGTTTTGCCAATGCACCCTTAGCCATTACCGCAAAGTCACCCACCAGATAAATCGCTTCCATCTCCTGATCAAAGGTCAATTTATTCTTTTCACTCTCAAACACTCTTGCTTTTTTCAGATTTTGATATACCCCAGATGATAGGCTAAATTTTGTGCTCAGCAAAATATCATTTTGTCCTGTTCTTATATAGTTTACAATATCTAGTTTTCGAAATGCCGTATCCACAAAATATCCCTTGTCCGATTTCTCTATCTTCTGCCCGTTTATCCATATATCAAAAAGCTCCGGTCTTTCACAGACCAGATACAATTGGGTGGGAATCGTTACAATATCTACGTGATAAACGCAACGAATATCTACCGGCCGCTCGAGGGAGCAGGCTCTGCTCTGTATATTCAAAACATAACCATTTTTTTCTTCCAGTTTACCATCGAAATAATAATCACAATAATCCAGGGTAATTGCATTTAAAGTTCTGTCTTTTATTTTCCATTTACCTTCTAAATTAAGGCTTTTTAAGTATATCTTCTCTATCTGATGTCTTTTCTGAGACCGGTCGTCCATTACAAGAAGGCTTTCATAAGGGAAGAATTCATAGGAACCGTCAAACTCTGATAACTCTCCTGTTTTCATGTCAATCAGACGGTTTCCCACTTTTATATAGCTTATCTGGTTCCGATCCGTACTATTTACAAAATAATGAATGTCAAAATCTTTGTAAATCCTTCTGGTATAGGTTATAGCAGGATTGTCGATGATATCATTTGCTTCACACTCCAAGGCGGATAGAAATACACCTCCGTTTTCTTTATAATCCTGCAGAAGCTTTTTCGTAAAGGGTAGAAAATCAATATGCTGCGGTATAATAACCTTCTTATATATCTGTTTTCCGATGACAAGTGCAGCACCTTTGACATATGCATGGCGCTCCATAATCGTTTCATCCCCCAAATGAAATAATATATGCTTTTGTTCGAGAACCTTTATCGTTTCAAGAAAGCTGTCATTCAGCTGCTTTAGCCCTTCGTTTTTATCAAAATCAAAGCAAATCCATGCGGATGTCTGGGGATGCAACAAAAGTATATCACACACTGCTTCCCCCTCACTTAAGATCATTCCAGTTCTTGACATCGCATCAACAAATAAACGGTAATCCTCCCACCATGGCTGTTGGTAATACATCGCCGGTGGGTAATCTCTCTTTCGACTGCCAAGCAGACTATAGCCTTGCAAATGAGGACACATCAGATTTACACCGCGTACCATCTGCCATTCCAGAATACGTCTTAATTCCTCAAAGCTGACATTATGTCCGCAGAGAGCAAAATCCTCTGCCAGTACCTGTTTCTTTCCAAGCTGTTGCGCAACCGAACCTAATTGAAGTACTGTAAGGCAGTCGCATACATTTCTTCCCAGCCAATCCATTCCCGGAATGGTAAAATACTCGTAGTGTGGCATAACAGCACCATTTGGCAGCAACTGGGATTCCAGACTTTCTTCCAAAAGTAAATGTCCGGTAAAGCCAAGTCCCCGATTTTGGCACCATTCATAGAGTTTCTTCATGAAATGCTTGGAAAATAAATCGGTGACCAGCTTATAGAATTTCATTCTGGTATTCTGAAAATCTCCAACCGGCTCAAATAACTCTAACAGATGCTCATATATGTTTTCTCCATAAGCCTGCTCATAGAAAACAGGAAGCATATGACTCCAAGGTATGCCATGGCGGGAAACCTGCGGTTCATCTGTAAAAAAGCCTTGAATTCTATTACTGAATTTTTGGTAATAAGGTTCATATACCATCCGAATAAATTCTTTTGCGACCTCCGGATTAAGGACGTCCACATAATAAGGATTTACTTCATAATAATATACCGTTTCACCACACCTTGCTATTTCATGCTCGACGTTCTGGCTAGATAATGTTTTTCTAAGATATTTCTGCTGGTATTCTTCTCCCATGCCATTAATCCAGCCATTACCAAAACCGGAAGGCCAGCCATTTTCATCATAGGCCCAGACACTCATCCCACTTCTTTCCCCTTCCTTCACTCCCGTCTCAATATTGTCAAACCATTCCTCGCCCATATATTTCGTTACTAATCCGCCTCGTGCATGCATGAAATATCCCCCGATACCCACATGCTCCATCAGCTTTATCTGACGGGCTGTTTCCTTGCAATCCAGTTTGCTGTTCCAGCTCCAGAACGGTATGGGTCTATATTTATTGGAAACTATACTAAAATCCATTTTTACTCCTTTACGCCTCCAAGCGTTGCACCTCCCATAATAAACCGCTGAAAAAAGAAGAAAATTAATATTGGTGGTATAATAGCAAACACCAGTGAAATCAATTGCTGGTCCATGGGAAAGTTTTTACTTGACTGTATATTATAGATCTGTATCATTACTGTCTGTTTTTTACGATCACTTAAAATCAGATAGGGTAAAAGAAAATCTCCCCAGGCTCCATTTACCGTAAATATTGAAACCACGGAAATAATCGGTTTACTAAGCGGCAGAATAATACGCCGAAATACCCCCAGCTTGCTGCAGCCATCTAAACGGGCTGCCTCTACCAGTGAGACCGGAAGATTATCAAAAGCATCTTTAAATAATAATACATTGAATGCACTCGCACCTGAACAAAGCAACATCGGCCAGAAGGTATTGGATAAATTAAAACCAAAGACAGGAAAATTAATCATATTCTTAAATAACGGTACCATACTAAGTGTATTGGGAAGCAGCATAGTCCATAGAATAGCTGTCAATATAGCGACCGTACCTCTTGGTTTTAAGGCAGATAGAACATAGCCTGCAATTCCGTTGAAGATTACCGCAAATACTACCGAACCTGCCGCTATTACAATGGTATTTAAGTAATATTTGCTATAATCCACCATTTTCCATACATTGGCATATTTTTGAAAATTAACATTGGTAGGAAATATAACCGGCGGTATCTGCAATAATTCCTTTGCCGTTTTCATACTGGAGAGAAAGATCCATAAGGGCGGAAGCAGACAGATTAAAGCAATGGCAAAAAGGATGGCAAAAATCCCCCAGTAAATTATTTGATTGCTTGTACGATGCATTTCCATTGAACTAAGTACACCGGTATTCTTATTTTTAAATCGACCCATTTCATCACCTCCTCTATTCCTGATTCGCTTTGGATGCGAATTGATATATTATCGTAAAAATTGCCAGTATAATAAAGGTAATACCTCCAACTGCCATAGAACGACCGGCTTGAAAATATTTAAATCCATAATAATAGCTTTCCAGCATCAAGCTGATCGAAGCATTATTGGGTCCTCCGGCCGTCATAGCAAGCGGTTCCTGCATAACCTGAAATACACCGATAATCTGCCTGATGAGCATCAATAAAATCAGATTACGAAGCTGTGGAAGCTGTATATTCCATACCTTGCGAAAAAAACCTGCACCATCGACACTAGCTGCTTCATAAAGGTTCTGATTGATTCCCTGCAGCGCTGCCAGATAGATCAGCATAGAACCACCAAATCCACGCCAGGTCATTGTAAGTACAATTAATGGAATGGATAGCTTTGGATTTTGCAGCCACTGTGACGGTTCCAGACCAATTACCCCGCGCAGAATATTAAGTATCCCGCCTTTGCTCGGATCAAAAATAAAATACCAAAGCAAAGCGGTTGCCATACCGGGAATCATATTAGGAAAATAAAATAAAAATCGGTATGCAGCTTTCATATGAACCATCTCGTTAAGCATTACGGCAATGATAAGAGGTGTCAGAAATCCCATTAAGAGGGACCATCCCGTGTATAAAAAAGTGTTCTTTAGTGCCGCTAAGAATTCTGAATTTGAGATAATGTCTCGATAATTTTGAAATCCGATAAACTCTGTTGCCTCATAACCTACTGTCTTATAAAAGGATAGAACCAAACCGGATAGTAATGGCTCCCATAGGATAAACACAAATAAAAATACAGTAGGCACTAATAAGATCCATGAACCGATATCTCGTCTGATCGCAAAATATACAGCAGAAAGAATTCTTGTCCTGGCAGACGCAGTATCCGTATTCTTATTCAATGCCTGCTGTTTGGACTTTATTATGTATCTGTTTTTCAAACGATTCCCTCCCATTCTATAAAATATAATGATATGCTACTATTCTATTTCAGAAATAATTGACAGGATTTGGCTCCAGAAAATCCTATTACGTAAACTATCCCGGATATTGCAGTCATATTAGATAGAATACAACATCCAGGATAGTTCTCCTTTAAGATATATTATGTTTTTCTATTATGTATTACTGCGCCACATCAAGGTAGTCCTTCTGAAAGCTAGCTGCTGCCTTTGTTAATAGTTCCTGCGGATCTGCATCTTTATTTGTAAGTACTTCCTGGATTAATGCATCCAAAAGTCCATAAAGCTCCTGACTGTTAACCGGTGGTTCCGGTTTAATATTTTCAGAGGAATGTTCACAATATGCATTCCATAAATCCATATTCACATTTTTGTATTTGTCAAGAATATCATTTTCCTGCTTAATTCTATCCGCGGAGGTCCATATACGGACACCCATCGGTCCAACCGGACTATTCTCCTGTGCTCTTGACTTATACTGGGTTTCAAAACCCGCCTTCGTTTCTGCTGTAAATTCCGGTGCTTCTCCCCGAAGCTCCAGATATTTCATTATAGCATCCTGCTGTGCCGGTGTGGTTCCAGGCGAAATCATATATAAGCTTCCTCCCATTAGAGCAGCCTTACCGGCAGGACCTGCCGGAACGGTTGATAGCGCAAAATTATCCTTGCTCATGCCGGTATTCTTCACAATATTTTTCACCATATCAATATGGCAAAGCCCCATTGCCACCTGATCACTGCCATAAAGCTTCATGAAATCGGATAAGTCTACAAGCGTATTATCCGGAAGAACATTATATTTCCATTTCAAATCTTTTATATATTGAAGAGCAGCTGCAGCTTCTTTACTGTCAAAAACTGCTTTCCATTTTCCATCTACCTGTTTCTCGAAATCAGCACCAAATCCCCAGGCGATATTCATGAACATCCATCCGCCCTGGTTGTTTTTCGTCGGGTAGAAGAAGCCATACTTACCGGTTTTCTCCTTTATAGTAACTGCTGTCTTTGCTGCTTCTTCCCAGGTTTTCGGAAATAACGGAATTCCCTTCTCATCCACAAGTCCTGCTTTCTTAAACAGATCCACGTTATACATCATGCTCATACTGTAGGCGGAAGTCGGCAGTCCATAATAATGGCCCTCTTTTTCACACAAAGCAAGAAGATCCGGATTTATATTGGTACTCACATTATTCTTCTTAAGTACCTCTGTAATATCCTCTGCGTATCCTGCATTGATTATTTTATTTGCTTCTGTAAACCATGTACGATATAGATTTGGTAATTGTCCGCTGGCTGCTTTGGGTAAGAAGGTATCAACGGAATAACTATATTCATCTGTAACAATTTCAATATCAGGATACATTTCATTCATCTTTTTTTTTAAATCTTCCATGTATTGGTACTGTTCATTATCAGGTGTTGGCCAGTCTCCTATTGTAATCTTAACTTTTTCACCGCTTTTTGGAGCGCCCACAGCCGTATCAGCCGATGCTGCCTTTGCAGCCTCCGGAGTAGCCGTTCCCTTATTGTCCTCATTTGCACTGTTTTTTGAACACCCCGTTACCATGGTGCATACCAGCATCAATGCCAATATGCCGCTTACTAATCTTTTTAGCCTCATTTTTAACCTCCTGCTTTCCTCGTAATTTGTTATGTTTGTATCAGCAAATTTATATTATCATAAACAATCGAACGATATCTATTTAACAATACTGCGAAAGGGTAGACAAATCTGCTTACTATTATCATAGTCCCATCTGTTCTTTGACTATGAATTCTTCCTTTGCTATAATACTACTATAAATCAAGTAAATGATGAAGCTGGTTACAGCTTAACAAAGCCATCCTATTTCTAATAATAATCAACTATAATCAATTTGAAAGGATTTATGATTTTATGACAACAATGTTGATAATTGATGATGAATATTATATCCGATTGGGGATACGAAATGCAATTGACTGGGAGGCAATCGACGTTTCCATAATTGGGGAAGCAGAAGACGGAGAACAGGGTTTAGAATTAATATTAAAGCTTAATCCGGATCTGATTCTAATGGATATCCGTATGCCATTTTTAGACGGAATTCAATTAATGGAGAAATTATCCGAATATCAGCTGGAATGCGGTATCATCATTTTAAGTGGATTTGATGAATTCGAATATGCTCAAAAGGCGATTAAAAACGGAGTTTTGGAATATTTACTAAAACCCATAGAAAAAGAGAAGCTGCTGAATGTGGTTGAGAATGCCAGCAAAACTATTCATAAAAGAAAAAGTACACACCGTTATCAGAAATTAATTGCCCAGGAAATCTCCGTTATCCAGATGCAATTTTTAAGGGATCTGCTCGTAGGAAAAATCACATCTGAGTCGATCATACAAAGAAAAATTAACAGTCTGGATATTACTCTGGACAGCGAGAATATGCAGGTTATGAATATTAAGTTAGATGATTATCACCTTTTGGAGCGCCAGCTTAGTTCAACAGAGCTTCGTAATCTTCGTAAAACGGTTGAATATCATCTTTCCGAGCAGCTGTTATTGGGAAGCTGTTTTACCGGAATCTTAGTCGAGATTGCTCCGGATGAATGGGCGGTGCTTCTTTCCTATCTGGACAAATCATCAAATATAGAAAAGGAGCTGCACCAGAATATCAGCCGTGTCTTTAAAGATTTGCAAATCGCTGTTTCCCATACAGTGTCCATCAGTATAAGTCCGGTATTCCATTCCTTAACTGACAGCAGTCAGGCCTATAAAGCTGCCCGTATTGCCAACAAGAAATTTATACCTGCCTCAAACAGTGTGGTTTATCCCAACACCGATCGTGTGGAAGGAGTTCGCCCGGAAGTAGGAGAAGCAGTTAAATATATGAAGCAGCATTTTAATGAAAATATTACGATACAGGCAGTCGCAGAGAAACTTTACTTAAGCCCCTCCTACCTTATGCATATCTTTAAGAATGATTTGGGCAAAACTTTTAATACATTTTTAACGGATTATCGAATGGAGGTTGCGAAAGAGCTGCTACAAGAGCCCGGATGTCATATTTACGAAATTGCAAGACAGGTTGGATACCAGGATGTAAAATATTTCAATAAAATTTTTAAACGGTATACACAATTAAATCCAAGCGATTATGTGAGGTTGCATTATGCATTACATTCATGACATAGCCACGTTGAGCCTGCGTAAATTAAAGGTTGGAACCCGTCTGCTCCTATTCCTTAGTTTGTCGCTGTTATTCATCCTGTCAACGACCTTTCTTGTCGTAAGGCATTTTTCCTTAAATATTACAAATCAATACCTTTATGGTTATCTGCAATCCGAACATAAACGTGTTGCAAATAATATTGACTTGTATCTGGAAGAAGTAATCATGATATCCTTACATTATAAAAACAATGGTGAATTTTATAGCATTATGAAGGATGAGAAGTTATCCGTTCTCCAGAAAGAAAAAGAACTGCAGTCGGCCGCAGCAGCGCTTCCTTCTCCCTTAACAGGTTCCGTAAGTAATGTATATCTAATTGATTTTGATAAGAATATCTATCCCCTGCGGAATGATAATACGAATTTACCATTACCGGATTTATCCATATTACCATTTCTGCAAAATACTTCTTATTATCAAATCGGTTCTGTTTTTAAGGATGCGCATGATAGTGCATACCTTCCTTTAAGTATGAAATTTTATAATTTCAATACCGGTCAGAGTATCGGCTATCTGATCTTTTATCTTCCTGAAAAACCAATAGCCGAATTGTACAGCAATCTTCTTACCAATACCGGAGTTTCCTTTATTGTTGATTCCAGCAATCATATCATATCGCATAGCGATGGTGAACAGATTGGTCAGGTTAATACTTTATTTTGCAGAAAGAAACACACGAAAAATATATCCGATATTACGATTGATCAAAAGCATTCCGTATTAATTGTATCCCCGTTAAATTCCAGCAGTCAGAATATCGGTTTTTCCTGGAGTCTCGTCAGTATTCTTACCTATCGCCAGCTTTATCAGATACTTGACCACGTACTCGCTATCATTCTTGCTACCGCTGTGATAGTATTATTAATTGCCTTTTTCCTGTCTTTTGCCATCTCCCGGGGGCTTACAAAGCCACTTCGTCGTTTGGAGCTGAAAATACGGGATTTAGCAAACGGACAACTGGACGCATTTATGAAGAATAAACCCGCCGATGAGCTTTGGGAATTAGAACAGGGATATAACGAAATGGTTTTAAGAATTAATGATCTGATAGAACGGAACAGACTGGAACAGGAGAAAAAGCAGGAACTCGAATTTATTGCTCTGCAAGCTCAAATTAATCCTCATTTTCTATATAACACTCTGGATGCAATCGGATGGATCGCACGCCTGAAGGAACAGCCGGAAATAGAAAGAATGGTAATAGAGCTATCCAACTTCTTCCGGCTAAGTCTTCACCGTGGGGATAAGAGAATTACAATTGAAGATGAAATTGGAATTGCCGCTAGCTATGTTAATATTGAGCAAATGCGTAACCCCGGAAAATTTCAAGTCACTTATGATATTCCATCCGAAATCAAACAGATCCTGGTACCTAAAATCATTCTGCAGCCGCTCGTGGAAAACGCAATTAAGCATGGTGTTTCTCAGGTCCGCCGCCCCGGAAGCATTCAGATCGCCGGATACCGCGAAGGGGATCATGTATATTTGGAGGTGATTGATAATGGTGCCGGTTTTACAGTCATAAAGGGTTCTCTTCCTTCCTCTTCAAAAGGCAGCGGGTATGGTCTGCGGAATGTAAAAGAACGTCTTCAACTGGAATACGGCGAAATGAATGTTCTTGAGATCTGGAGTGAAAAAGGCTCTGGTACACGGGTTCGTCTCCATTTATTTATCAAAGATGATCCTAACTTCTCCTCTTAAATTTCATTCTTGCTTCTCATGCTTCATAAGCGAATATCATTATAGATAAACCATTGGAAGATTTACCGGTTAACACAATAGATAAATCCTAATAAGATTAACCGGTATCACTTATTCGGAAAAATTATGCTTGAATTTAATTGTGATCCTTTTCTTCTATTCCTTCGTATCGATTATCTTTACTTCGCTTAATGTTTTCTTTATTTTATCTTGTATATCTGCAAGCGGCAGCATGATGCTGTTTGTTATGATCTCTATAAAAAATGCAAATATTATTATGCTAGCTATAAATAGAACAGAAAGTGTCACACACAAGGGAAGGAAGACTCGATAAAGCTTTAAGGATATAATCTGTATAAAATAGTCTTCGGATTGTGTCAATTTTTGATAGGATATCACTGTCGATTTATTCCTGTAATTACTATGATCCTCCGACACAATTCTATTGTTGATAAGCTCATTCCATGACGAAGTCTCATTCCAGATATTATTACTGGTACGCACCAGTAAAGTTTCCTGCCAAAACGTATTTTTATTACCCCTGACTTTCTCGGTTAATGCTTTCCAATTTACATCTATTACAAAAAATCCCAGTAGGTTATCGTCCTTATAAATAGGGAACAGATAGCTTAGGCAATTATAGTCTCCTGATAATTCCTTTCTAAAAAACCACTGGGAATGATATCTGCTGCTACTCTGCAGCTTCAGCAAATTACGTAATTCCTCGGGTTTTACATCAATAAAGCGTTTAATACTACTACTGACGACACAACGGATGCTATCCTCCTGAAGCAGATAAATTCTTCCCCCAACTATTTCATTTGAACTCTGAAGAAATTCCAGAATTTCCGCATTTACATCACTCCACTCCTCTTCTTGGATCGAATGGATCAATTTGGAATTTTCAGAAAAGAAACGAGTGTACTCTCCCATGACTGCCATGTGCTGTGTTAGATTTTGATACTGCTGCTCCATATGTGATTTTGATAACTCAATAAAATGGTGATAGTTATATTTCATAAGAATAAATCCCGCTAAGATATTTACAAATAGGGACAGGAAAGAAAGGAACAGCAATAATGTTAATTTAATTTTTCTTCTGATTTTTTGCATCTTCCATCTCTTTTCTTCCAGCTTATTTCGGATCTTTTCTATATTTTAGCAGAAGTATCGAAATTTATCAATTGCTCTTGCAATGTCTCATCGGATTAAATCATCCGAAGCAAATAAATCATTCATACTCTGTTTAGCCAAGAACTGCATCTGCCTGGTAATATGATATTGCTTTCTAAGTTATAGACGTTTACTTGATTTATAGATTAATATCCTTTATAATCAATTGTAAAAAATAACAATATATCATCATTTATTTGTCATAAGCCAAAATAGAAAGTAATTATAGAACATGAATGCAACTATATTCTATCTGATATATTACTTCATATAGTTTTGACTTTTGCAGATCAACTACTATTCTCATCAAAGGGGGTAAAATATGGCAAGCATTAAGGAACTTGCTGCTTATACAGGGCTTTCTCCCAGTACCGTTTCTATCGTTCTTCGCGGCAAATCAGAAGAACGCAATATTCCTGTGCGAACACAGGATAGGGTCTGGGAAGCTGCAAAAGTCCTTGGCTATCAGCCTAATATCGTCGCCAGAAGACTTCGGGACCGTTCAGAAAATCTTCCACTAATTATTGCTGTCTTCTGGGCAACAGACTTCCGTGCGCATATGATGGTGCGTTTTTTACGCGGAATTCAAAAAGAGCTTATGGAATCCAAGAAACAATATGAAATAGTGATACAGCCCTATACCAATGATACCTTATGTGATATTACATCCCTGCGAAACAGTATGTATCATGCTGCTATCATCTGTAATGCATCCGAGACAGATATGAATTACCTGGAAGGTAATAAGTTCAGCTTCCCAATCGTCTTATATAATCGTACCTCCAGTCATTACTGTACCGTGAATATAGATGATAAGGAAATGGGAACTATGCCGGCTAAAATATTTGCCGGAAGAGGTCATAAAAAAGCTGCTGTTCTTACATCAGCATCTTCCTATCCAGGAATGGACGTACGAATCAACAGCTTTCTTTCAAAATGCAAGGAGTTTAACCTGGATATTGTAAATATCTGCAAAGTATCTAATTCTATGTCAGGCGGTTTTAACGGTGCAATCGATCTGATATCCGATCGAAAAACTTCTCCTGATTGCATTTTCTGTGCGTCGGATGCGATTGCGATCGGTGCTTTGCGTGCTTTTCACAAAAATGGAATTAAACTGCCGGATGATCTGGAGCTTATCAGCATTGGCAATGGCGATAAGGAACAGGAGGAATACGCCAGCACCTCTCTTTCCGTTATTAAGCTTCCCATGGAGGAAATGGCTATCCAGTGTCTTCGTACCATAACAGATCTTATCGCAAATGTATCAAGTGAACCTTATTCCACTTTACTCCCCATCCAATACATTGAAAGGGAATCCTGCGGTGGTCTTGATGGTATTAGTGAATAAGGCAGATCAATATAGGAAGGATAATCCTCTCCTGTAGGAATAGTCTGATTTGCCTTTTTGTCAGTACTTTGTTTTACAACTACCGTATAGCATGCTCTCGCTATATTAGTCAATAACCTCTCTGTCTTTAAAACTATTCTGGAAGAAGTCTACACAAAGAACGTATTCTCCTTTACAGAAGGTGGATATTGTTCTGCAGAGTTTCCCGGTCAACTGTGAAATATAGGGTTGACTAACATATATTTTTTTCTTCTTATTAACAACCAGATAATAATATTGCTTTGTGATATGATAATCTCCCTTTTTCATGGAAGAAAATGTAATTTGATTCCTGATATCAACAGAATCACGAAACACTGTATCGGAGATTTGTATTCCATCCTCATTAAGAATATAGATGCATTCGATGGAAGGATCGGATTGTACCATTTCAGACAATAAGCCCTCCTCGTCCCTGCTATTCTTTTGCTCCGCCAGTCTTAACAATTTATGAAATACGTTTTTCTGCCTGTCTATAAGAACGGTATTTTGCTTATGTATCAGATTTACTCTCTGCCGATATTCTTCCGCAAGATTTCGGCATTTATTGCTATAAGACTGACCTCTTATTAATTCCGGTGACATTGCCTTATCAAAATAGAAGCCCTGAAACCAGTCTATTCCACACAGCATACAAGTTACTACTTCTTCTTCAAGCTCAGTTCCTTCGGCAATTGGGATTGCTCCAATTCTTTGGCAGACTTCACAAATTCCTCTGACCGCCTCCTGTTTCATATAGTCCTTGTGTATGTTATTAATAACTGATCGGTCAAGTTTAATAATATCAGGCATCACCTTAAGGATTCGGCAAAGATTTGAATTTTTAGTTCCCACATCATCAATCGCCACCAAAAATCCAGCCTTTTTACATTCCTGTGAAATTACAGACAGATACTCCTCATCTTCCGCAATACGCTCACTGATTTCAATTACAATTGATTTTCTTGCGATACCAAGCCGATCCAGTTTTTCTAATATCTGATCGCGATTACGTAAATAATCCTGCAATAAGGAAGCTTCCACATTTACAAATAATAACGCATCTCTACGTTCACCTGTATATTGTTTCATCGCATGGGAATGACAAAAAATATCTAATTCATACAGTCGTTTTTCTTTTCTTGCGTATGAAAATATAGCTCCCGGCGTTATTCCTTCTCCATCAAAGGATGCCCTTAACAGGGACTCCATTCCAATTAACTTTCCTTTTCCCACACTCACAATTGGTTGGAAATGAACATTGAATTCATTTCCTTTCATGATATAGCGGAAAATATCATTTGTTATCTGTTGTATCACTCTGCCGCCTCCATACATGTGTTCATCTCTCATGTAAACTAAGTAGTTCCTATTCATTCTCTTCTTATCATCAGCCAGACAAAAGCCTAAAATTCATTTACCGGATGTATAGGAGTGTATCTATATTTATTTGGCGCAGACCGGGTCTCTCCTGATTGCCTGCCTTGCTGATCAGGTGAGGTTAAAGGCAAGTACAAATGAATTATAGATACATTCATTCCTATAATCTTAAACAACCTGGATCAGACTTTTGTCAGGCTAATCTACTTATATGTGTACTAATCCTGAAGTTCTGATAATAATCGGTTCCAATACATATCGATATCCTTATCATCAATAAATTCTCCAGAGATTACGATGTCATTGATAATTCTGTTAAGTGTTCTCTTATATTGCACATATACAGTTTCCCAGCCTATATTCCGATTATAACTTTCTTGATGATGGAATTTACAGATGATCGATTGGTGTAATTCTTTCTCTGCAAGTTCCCATTTAAGATATATTTCGCGTATTGCATCCATCAATCCGCTTGCCGGAAATACACGATATCGAAGCAAAAACCGGTAAGCAGCAAAATCAGTATAAATGGCTTCTATTCTTTTCCGAAATAGTTCTTTCGGATCTATACAGATATTCGAAGTTGACAATACTAATTTCTCTATTGCTCTAATATGATTTTGCCAAACATCTTCTAATACTTGAAGAAACAATTCATCCTTGGATTTATAGTAAAAATAAATGGATGGTGCTTTATAACCTGCTTCTTCGGCAATCTCTCTGATATTCGTTCCATCATATCCTTTTTCCAAAAAAAGGCTAAATGCCGCATCTCTAATATACCTAGATATATCCGCATTTTTACTTGCCTTCATACTATTGATATTCTCCCTTTCTCTATATGAAATCAGTCGTTGTGGCAAAATACTTTCTTCTACATATTGTTCGATAATTCTATCATTTATTAGATTATAACAAATAGTCTGACATGTTACAACAAAAACTAATCTAGAAATTAAGGTAAAAGTCAGTTTCCTGCCATACTATTTTCAACAAAATCACTTTCCGATTTATAAAGTCTGCATTGCAATCGAAAGGTAGACCCCACCTTCTCTTGACTGTAAAAAGTCAGATCTCCGCCCATCATCCTGGCATATTTTTTGGTAATTGCTAACCCCAACCCGGTACCCTTATTTATTTCAGCACAATTAATCCCATCTTGAAAAAATTGATCAAAAATATATTCCTGCAAATCAGCCCGAATTCCTGAGCCGGTATCGCATATCTCAAAAACTATATCTGCATAGTTATCCTCTTCCTGTACCAGTTTAATTCTTAACTTAATCCATCCTTTGCTGGTAAATTTTACAGCATTTGAGATAAGATTATCCAGGCATTGCCTGATTTTCTTCCCATCTCCAAAATAAAATTTTTGTGTACCCGGATCACAATAAAATCCTGTTGCCAATCCCTTTTTATTAGCAGACATCTGAATGGATATAATTGCATTTTTCGTAATTTCAGCGAGATTTACCCGTGTAATCTCTAATGTCATATTATCAGCTTCATAATCAGAGCATTCAATTGCATTTGAAATAGTTGTCTCCAGTGACCTCGCACTATTTTCAAGAAAAGAAAATAATTCTTTTTGAATACTATTCAGATCTTCTTTCTTAATCAACTCTATTGCAACGATAATTCCATTGAGAGGTGTTTTGATTTCATGGCTCATATTTGCAAGAAAAAGATCTTTCAAACGATTGGACTTCACTGCTAAAGCAACCATATTCTGCAGTTGCTCCTGCTTACGCTTCAACTCCATCTCTATTTTTTTACGTTCTGTTATATTTTCGAAAGTACCAACCATCCTTAATGGTGAACCATTTTTATCATACTCCAGTATTCTGCCCTTACCTCTTCCCCACTTCAAATCCGTATAATTACAATTTTTTATTCTGTACTCAACGTCTATTCTGTCGTTACTCTTATTAAGCTGCTGCAGCTTGTGAAAGATATTATTTACATCTTCCACTTCCATATGTTTCGCTATACTCATTTTATCTCTGTAGTGAACTGTTTTATCACTCCACATGTTATTTAATACTTCTGCTTTTTTCGTCAGAAAATTATAATCCCAAATACCAAAATAACCGCCTTCCAGAGCTTTGGCAGATTTTTTTTGAAATTCTTCCAGTTCTAATTTACAAATATCCTCATCTGTTACTTCTGTATAAATTCCGATATATGCTCTTAACTGGTCATAGTAATCAATATAAGGGATATATGATATAAACAGTTCTATCCTTTCTCCCTGACCATTCATTCTGACACTTCGATATCTCGCTACCGATTCTTTCTTGCGAAGCTTGTTTTTCAATATATTTAATTCCTCTTGTTTATCCTCAGGAACTAAGCATCTCATATTTTCTTGCGTTAATTTATTTTCTGTAATACCAAATAAGTTCTCTGCTTTTTTATTCCAGAAGCTGATGGAAAAGTCCAAATCAAATATCAAAACTGCATCATTTACAATATTAATGGATAGTTCCAGAACACGGTTAAGTCTTGAAATTGTTTTTATTTGCTCCATATTATAAACCATATTGATTAATACTTTGTTTCTGTCGGTTTTTGCTGTCACACAGGTTATGCATACCTTTACCGGAAATGTACTTCCACTGCGCGAAGTATGTGTTGCTTCAATTTCCACTACTTTATCCGGTATTTCAAAAAGGCGGTTCTTGTCCTTTTCAAAGAATTTTTTTTCATTTTTATCGATATCCCATAGCTTTAATTGTTTAAATTCCTCTTCATTATATTCATAAAACTCTCTTGCCGAACGATTTGCATAAATGACAGATCCATCCAGTGACAAGAAAAATACAATATCAATCATATTTTCAAAAATATTTTCCAAATCTTTCAGACGTTCCATTTGACAGCTCCTTCGTAATGCATAAATCTCACCCTATATACCTGCTTATTTTCTCTTTTAAGGTATAAATTTTAAGTGGTTTGGGAACATAATCGTTCATACCTGCTTTCCTGCATTTCTCCTCATCCTCTTTCCTGGTATATGCAGTCATTGCGATGATCGGAATCGATTGAAACAGCTTATTTTCTCTTATATCATGCGTGATTTCATATCCATTCTTACCGGGTAATTGTATATCCATTAGAATAAGGTCCGGTCTGCACTCCGCAAGTGTCTGCATTGCCTTATCAGGTGAATAAACCAAAAAAACTTCATAACCGGCTTCCTCCAGTATTCTCTTTATCAATTCCTGATTAATCATATTATCATCAATACTGAGTATTTTTTTCTTCATCACTTCATGTAGTTCTTCTTTTCTATTTGTTATTATTTTCTCCATTTCTGCATAATCGGATCTAACTGTTTCCGAAGCTTCTCTGGGCTGTTTATATAATCTGCACTGGAAACAGAATTCGCTTCCCACATTCTCCTGACTCGTGAAGGTTAATCTCCCATCCATCGCTTGTGCATACTTTTTCGATATAGCGAGTCCAAGTCCCGTGCCGGAATAAGATTTTGTTGTAGATTCATCCGCCTGATAAAAGACTTCGAAAATATGCTCCTGCAGCTCTGTCTTAATTCCTATTCCCGTATCGGCAAGCTGAAAAATGATATCTGCATATTCCTCATTTTCCTCCTGTAATTGAACTTTGAGATTAACACTTCCTTTTTCTGTGAATTTCAAGGCATTTGAAATCATATTATTTAAAATTTGCTTGATTTTTTGTATATCTGCATAATATCTATGCTGCGTTCTATTATCAATATAAAAGCCTGTTTCCAGTCCCTTTCGATTAGCAGCAGTTTGAATTTCTATTACAAATGTCTGCATCATTTCTTCCATATCTATAAGGTCATAATTAAGTGGCATTTTACCTTGCTCTATTTTCGAAAAATCCAGAATATCTGTAACAATTCCATTTAAAGTCATCGCACTGCTTTCAATTATGGAAAAGAGCTTTGTTTGCTGATCACTTAATAAATCTTTTTTTATGGTTTCTGCTGCTACAATTATTCCATTTAAAGAGGTTCTGATTTCATGGCTCATATTCGCCAAAAACATACTCTTTGACCGATCTGCCTTCTTTGAACTTTCCATCAGACACTTCAATTCTTCATTTTTACCGGTAAGATCCTCAACGAGTTTTTTGGTTGCCGTGATATCTTCCATTGTGCCAACCATCCTAACCGGTTTATTGTATAAATCATATTCAAATATTTTTCCTTTCAGCCGCACCCATTTAATTTTTGCAGAAAACTGTTGTTTCGTACGTACCTCTATATCAATCGTATCATTTTGTTTATTGGCAAGCTTAATTTTATCGATACAATATTCCACATCTTCTTCTGCCATATATTGCTTAATGGCATTGCCTCCCTGAAGTACGATACCTCCGCCCTCCATAATGTGGTTATACACTTCTGCCGTATTATTTATTAAATTATAGTCCCACATTCCAAAGTTACCACCATCAAGCGCCATCATCGATTTATTCTGAATATTTTCCAGCTTCATCCTGTCAATTTCAGCATCTGTAATTTCTTTGTAAATTCCAACATACGCCGATAAATCTCTATTATGGTCATAAAACGCAGAATAGGAAACTAATACCGGAATCTCTATTTTTTCTCTGTTACACCTGGACGTCAGATAATTGGATATCATCTCTCCTCTCTTTAATCTATCATAGATAACCAGCAATTCCTCCCATTTATCCTCAGGTACAATTGAACTTTTTTTAACCGTCAGCTCATCGGTTTTCTGTAAACCAAACAATTCCTCGGCCTTTCTATTCCAACTGCTGATACTGAAATCTTTTTCAAATATTATGATAGCCTCATTCACAAAATCAAAAGACATACTAAGTATCCCATTTCTATCATTTTCTTCTACCATGGTATGCATATCATGAATTACACAGATAACCGCCCTATCCCTGCCTGCCTCTGAAGAAACAGACATTAAACGAACCTTCACCGGAATTCTTTCTTTATTCTTCTTTGTATGCACAACGTCAATTTCAATGTTTTTATTCAATACCTCAGTTAAAAGGGATCTTATATCTTCCTGTGAGATATCCCGATCAATATCCTTTACTTTCAATTCTTCTATTTCAACTTTTTTATATCCATAAAAAAGGCATGCTGCTTTGTTTGCATATAATACATGTCCTTCCAGGGATAATACCATAATTACATCAAGCATATTTTCGAAAACATTTTCTAATTTACTGATAGCCTTGTTTTTCATGTCCCGCACTCCATTTCAGTCTCTCTGTCAAATCCGATGTCAAAATCTTTCTTATTGTCATAAAAAAAGGACATAAAAGCTTTCCCTCTTATATCCTAAATTATAACACATCTCTATTTTTTTATCATGCTTTCGTTGATTTCTGCTATCAAAGATTTGCTCTGTCATTTTTATCCATACTTTGATATACCTGTATTCATTCCTGGTTTTTTCTCTATCACTATCCAATGACACATTCTACCGATTGTCGATAGCTTTGGATACCTTCAATAACTTACCGCCAATCTTCGTATCCTTCATTGCTTCGAGCACCATAGGACCTTTTCCGTTTAATATTTCCACATAGGTTAGTGTGTCTAGTATGGTTATTATTCCGATATCCTCCGCATTCATTCCCTCCAGGTTGGATATTACTCCGACAAAATTGGTTGCCCTGAGTTTCTTTTTCTTTCCGCCGCTAAAACGCAATTTCATTATCTCTTTGTTTAATCGATCACTTCTTTGTTTCTTAACCGGAGCAGCCGTATATAGCTTTTTCTCAAAAGCTGATCTCTGAAGTGACACTTCCTCCTTGGACGGTTTCTCTAATTCCGGAATTTCAAATCCTATTAATGCTTCGATGTCCTGTAAATATCTGATTTGCCTTGGAACAATAAAGGTTATGGCTTTCCCTTTTTGTCCGGCACGTCCCGTTCTTCCGGTACGGTGAACATAGTTTTCACAGTTCATAGGAATATCATAGTTAATCACCAGGGAAATATTCTCTACATCAATTCCTCTTGCTGCCACATCTGTAGCAACCAAGTAACGGTACTCGCCGCTTTTAAATCTTCTCATTGCCAGAAAACGATCCTCCTGTTCCATTGTGCCGTGTATCTTAATACATGGATAGCCTAAATCCACCAGACGGTTACATACCATATCCACTCGATCCTTGGTACTGCAAAAAATCATACAGCGATCCGGCTTTTCAAGTATTGTTACATCGCAAAGCAGCTCAAACTTCTCTTCTTCCTCCGTACGATATAGAGTATGACTAATATCGGCAGTTGTAATGCCACCCTCACTAATATCAATACTTACGGGATTTTTCATATAATTTGATGCTATCCTTTTAATTTCATCCGGCATAGTCGCTGAAAACAACATTGTAACTCGTTCCCCAGGCAGTTCTTTTATGATATCTTCCACCTGACTGATAAATCCCATAGCAAGCATTCGATCCGCTTCGTCAATGATCAAAAAATCCAACTGACTTAATAACAGCGTACCTTTCCTTATATGATCCATTACACGTCCCGGCGTACCCACAACTACATGGTTTTTTTGCTTCAATTCCGTTTTCTCAACAGAAAACAGATGACGTCCGTAAATTGCCACCGCTTTTATTCGTTTCAGTCTGCCTATATTGATAAAATCCTCTTTCACCTGAACAGCGAGTTCTCTTGTGGGAGTTAATATGAGTGCTTGTGGTTTGTTCTCCAGCCATTCTATTGTTTCACAGATCGGAATCGCATAAGAGGCCGTTTTACCGCTGCCAGTCTGCGCCTGTACAATAAGATCAACTTTTTCTAATGCAGGAGGGATAACCCTGGCCTGAACCTGTGTAGGTATAACATATTCCAGACAATTAAGTGCTTTTATGATATCCTCACTGATTTTAAAATCTCGAAAACTACTAATATCCATCCTTAGCCTCTCATTCCCTTCAATCTAATCGTATTAAAAATAAAGTGCTTGAACAAAGTTATCTGTCAAGATTATTGTACATGGAGATGCCAATCCATGCAATACAAATTACTTTGTGCTCTTATGCTATAAATATTTATGATAACTGTTCGCAGGTACTAACTATTTTTATATAATTCTTAGATACATTTGCTTTTACGGTATGTATTTGATATCATATATACGGCAAGGATATTCAAAGTGCAGCTTCATCGCTATATAATGCTATATTGTACTACGGATGTATGTATCCATAAAACTGAGATAGAAAAGGTGGAAACAAAAATGGATCAACAAGAACAAAAACATCAGCGTCGCCCCAGATATAAAGGGACTCATCCAAAAGCTTTTAAAGATAAATATAAGGAATTGCAGCCGGAGTTATATGCCGATACAGTGGCTAAGGTTATTCAAAAGGGCAGTACTCCTGCCGGTATGCATCGTTCCATATGTGTAAACGAAATCCTGGAAATATTAAAAATCACTCCCGGACAAACCGGGTTAGACGCAACCTTAGGTTACGGCGGCCATACCTTGGAGATGCTGAAATGTCTGAATGCGAAGGGACATTTATATGCTATCGATGTAGACCCCATCGAGTTGCCCCGTACATGGGAACGTCTGGAGCATTTAGGATATGGTCCTGAGATTTTGACGATCCGGCAATTAAACTTTTCAAATATAGATCAGATAACCACCTTATCGGGACCCTTAAATTTTATTTTAGCCGATCTAGGTGTCTCTTCTATGCAAATTGATAATCCTGAAAGAGGTTTTTCTTATAAGACCGATGGACCGCTGGACTTACGCTTAAATCCGTCTAAGGGCATCTCCGCAGCAGATCGTATAAAGTCCATTTCGCAGGATGAATTATATGGTATGCTGCTTGAGAACGCGGATGAACCTCATTCGACAGAAATCGCCCGCGCCATAATATCCGCCGTAAGAAAGGGTACTGAAATAAAAACAACAAGCCAGCTTCAGCAAATCATCCAGGCTGCATTAAAATTCATTCCGGAAAAGGATAGAAATGAGGAAATCAAAAAATCCTGCCAAAGGTGCTTTCAGGCACTGCGAATTGATGTTAATAATGAGTTTGAAGTGCTTTATGAGTTCTTGGAAAAGCTTCCTGCTGCTATGGCAGAAGGCGGACGTGCCGCCATCCTTACGTTCCATTCTGGAGAGGATCGTCTTGTCAAGAAATCTTTCCAGCATTTTTACCGGGAAGGCGTCTATAAAGAAATTGCTCCTGTAGCCATACGGCCAAGTGCTTCGGAATGTAATTCCAACAGTAGAGCTCGATGTGCAAAATTACGCTGGGCAATTAAGGCTTAAAAAGCAAAGAAGGTTACAGTTTAGCGGATGGTTAAACTGTAACGACAGTGTATGCCGACTACATCTTACTGTATATAACCGTCATGTTTTTACCGGAAGCCTTTGCCTCATACATTGCTTCATCTGCTCGGTTAAATAAATCTCTCGGTTTCATTTGTTTGTCAAGAGCAGTATCAATTCCACAGCTAAATGTAATTCCGGACTGATTTGAAAACTCAAATTGATATTTCTCAAAAATATGTTGCATATCTTCCATCACTGGTTTCACTTCCTGCGCAGTCATATTCCGGAAGATTACAGTAAATTCTTCTCCTCCATAACGAAAGACATCCCCCATTGCACAGCAATGGGTTTCTAGCAGTCTGGCTAAATAAATTAATACACTATTTCCATTATCATGGCCATAAGTATCATTTACTTTCTTAAAATCATCAATGTCTATCACTGCTACACTAAACGGTATTTTTTCCCTTTCTATTGCAGTACTTAGCATACTATAAAAAGTACTCATATTGTACAAACCGGTTAATGCATCATATTTCAGCTGTTCCGTAAGTTGAATTTGCTTAAGATTGCTCTCCTTTAGCAGGATATGTTTTTCTATCTCCAATCTTAACAAATACCTTGCAATCAGATAAGAGCTTACTACCAAATCGATCGTAATAAATAGATCCACAAACAATAATTTATCATTCGCTCTTCCGTCAAAGCCGGCAAAGACAGTACTGATACATACCATAAAAAAGGATATAATCGAAATTTTTTTTGTCATTTCTTTATCGGAGAACAAAACACTGACATAGATCGGAAAACAAAGAGTACAAGAAAGGACAGAATACACATTATGTACACAAGACATCGTAAAGCAGATACCGGATAATGTGAGAACTGCTATATAATTTCTTTTTCGTTCTGAGAATCGATTTGACGAGGCTAGTAACCCTCCTAAGATACAGCAGGTAAAGTTAATGAGCGATGGAACCACTATATAAAGCATACAATAGCTTGTCAAATCTAATTTAATCAACTCCGGGTGCTGCTTAATTAATAAAATTGACATTGTGATTTCTAAAAACAAGTTCACGGCGGAAAGAAAAAATGCAATTCTTATGAAAGATTTTCTGCACTTTTTATATATTATGCTATACAGATCCATATGTCTTCTCCTAAAATCAATAAGTTCCCCAATTGTATAGTCAATCCACACCCGATGCAATCATATAGGCCATCCGACAGGATTGATGGGTTTTCAATTCCAATAAATTATGACCATCGACAAATAAGATGGCCATGATCTGATCGCCTCATTCTATTATATAGCAGGAAAGCAATATTCTATAGTACTTTCTTAAGCTCATTCAGTAGTGCGACTACTGTAGCTGAGTTTTTCTCTATTTCGGCTAATTTATGTTCAGCTATACTTAAATTGCCCTTTGTATATTCCTGGATTGCTGTTTTCGCAGCATTGTGAATTTCCGCATGCGGAAATTCAATCTGATCAATAATCGTCTTCACTTTGGTGTCCCGGCAATCTAATGTCTCTATCCATTTACCTAATCTACATCCATGATGATCTCCCACTGCAGAAATATCCAAAGTAATATATCCCATGATCATATTGTAGACTCTCCACTTCCACATCATATGATCCGTGATACTTATCTCTATCATTGAAATACTATCCAAATTCTCATTACATCCATATGCTGTAATTCTTGCCTTATCTGCTTTCATCGAGATGTCAAAAAAGGCTTTTCCTGTTCGATCCGCTTCTTCACCGAGATAGATTGATTTTTCGCTGATTGACTGCAGATTTGCTGATATTTCTTCTGTTGCAGCTGATTGCTCCTCCACATTAGCAGATATCGTAAGTAAGTTTTCATTCACTTCTTCCATTGTCCTTGTAATCAGTCCCATTCCGCCCGAAGCATTTTCTATGGATATTTTTGAACCAGAGAAAGCATTTACGATCTGCTGCATTTCTCTTGCCGCAGTTTCAATGTTTTCATTTAATCCCACTACTGTTTTCTGAATAAATCCAACCTGTTCCTTTGTATTCTCCGATAATTTCTTAATTTCTTCCGCTACGATTGCAAACCCTCTGCCGTGCTCTCCTGCCCTGGCGGCTTCAATTGATGCATTAAGGGAGAGTAAATTCGTCCTGTCGGCAACCGATTTAATAACAGTCACCATATCTTTGATTTTATCGGTCTCTGACTGAACCTTAAGAATAAGGTCCTTTGCCACATCAATTTCTTCAATATTCTTCTCAATCGTATCAAAAGTTTGTCCCACCTGACTAATACAAGCTCTTGTCTCTTTCATTGTACTTTGAATTTTGCTGCTGGATTCCTGCACATAACTTGATATTTCCTCTGTTGAGGCAGCCATTTCTTCACTGTTCGCTGCTGTTGCCGCTATCATATCCGATTGTTTTCTGGCATCTAATACCATATTCTTCACATAATCAAGGTTGGTCATATACTGCAGTAAATTATTCACCTGCATCAGCGTTTCATTCAGACATGATTCTTTCTTGCGTATACTGTCGATGGTTTCTTCTCTTTCAAGATTATCAATCACAAGAGATATGTCTTCTTTTTCTTTCTTTGATTTCTTAAACAGCTTCATGTTTCTTCCTGTATGATATTTAATTAACAATAATCATACTTTCCTTTCCCTATTAGTCGCCTATTGCTTGTCTATATATTATCTGGATCTAATTCAAGTAATCCTGTCTGTATCAGTTCCAGCATAATGTCCACCAGCTCCGGATCAAATTGCTTCCCACTTCCATCTACCAGCTCTTTAATAATATATTCAACATCCTGCCTCTCCCGATAAGGTCTGGTACTATACATCGCATCCACCGCATCTGCAATTCCAATGATGCGCGCTTCTATCGGTATCTCCTGTTCTTTTAAACCGAATACATACCCGCAGCCATCATATCTTTCATGATGATATAAAATACCCTCATATATTTTTTCAATTGCAGTAAAATCATGCAAAATATTACTCCCAATGGTTACATGCCCTTTTATTATTTCGTATTCATTGGCTGTCAGTGAGGTAGGTTTCATTAATAGTGCATCCGGGATACCTATTTTCCCGATGTCATGCACCAAAGAGATATGATAAATATTATTTATCCTCTTATCACTCCAGTTCAATTTTTGTGCAATCGCCGAAGCATATTTTGCTACACGTTCCGAATGGCGGCAGGTATAAGGATCTTTCGCATCTAATGTTTTACTGACAGCCAGAATCGTTTGAACCAGGATTGCTTCCACCTTCTCCCTTTCCTTCAAAACAGCTGCCTGCAAGTGCCTGTTAGCTTCAACCGCATTATTCCTTGCCAATTCAAGCTCCATCTCCCGCTCTTTTTCCCCGGAAGATAGTAATTCATAGAAATAAATAACGTATGCTCTTTCTTTATTCCAGGTCGACGCTATCACACTAATCTCCAAATCACGATTTGTGTATGGTTCTTTTACAACTCTTGGCCCGCAATTTACGGCATCCCTCAAACCCTTAATTCCTTCCGGAAAATCCGGATAAAAGAATTGCTGATAGGTTATACCACTGTCAAAATTAACTTTTGGCGGAATCATCCTGCAGACTGCCTGATTATAATATAACAGTCGTTGATCTTTCTGTGCAATCACAACCATTGGTCCAAGGTTTTCGTTAAAAAAGTCCACTTTTGGATTATTTATTTCTGATGAATTATCAATAATCTTCTTATTTACCTCTGTTACGTCAAAATATGTAAAGAATGCCGTCCGTACACCGGAAACAGTGTATTGAATTTTACCGACTGTATGAACCAGGCGATACTCTTCCTTGCCATATAATTTCATCCTGTAAATAACATCATAGACGCCTTTGTCATGAGCAAACCGATAACCAATCTGTGCCAGCATCTCGACATCTTCAGGGTGCACAATTCCAAACATATCATTATTAAAATGCCGGGTAAGAGACTCTCTGTCCTTCCCGATCATTTCACACAGCCCTTCAGATACTACCAGTGTAATCACCTTATCGTTTACCAGCTGGTAAAGAGCAAGCGGAATACTCAACCTTTCATATGCCGCTCTTTCTTTCACTTCCAAGACATTGATGTTATTTCCACTCCGCACAGTAACTCCTCCTATATAAGCTTCCAAATCCGGTCAATTATCCCCTGAATCATTCACCATATTTCAATATTTTGGAATTCTACGTCACGTTCGAATATTCTATTATTCATTAGATTATAACAAATTTTTTATCCGGTTACAAGAACAAAAGTACATTTTATAAACTTTATCGACATTTAATCTCAAAAACTGCAATTCGGATGAAGAATGTGTGTTCACTCCCACTCTCGCGATCATAAAGCTATAATGCACAGCTTTTGTTCCGCACGCGTAGCTGCGCATCCTACCGGAGGGGTTTTATTACATAGGACGAACTTTCTTATGTAATATAAAAAACAAGTGAAACAATAAAGCGTTTCACTTGTCATAATAAGAATATATTATTCAAATCCATAATTTCCAGACGATGTATTCGCATGGTTATCCTCTTATTTTGCTGCTTTCTCCATACCGGAATAGATTTTAACCAGCTCATACAGTACCTGTGCCGAGTTTTCCATTCCTTCGACTGTAC
The DNA here is from genome assembly GCA_023418475.1 of Bacillota bacterium. GTDB lineage: Bacteria > Bacillota > Clostridia > Lachnospirales > Lachnospiraceae > Mobilitalea. Next base: position 18,661 of record JAEZZO010000085.1, on the reverse strand, counting down.
AGTGTTCTCTCTTGCCATGAAATCCATAACCGCCTGCACCCAGATTAGGACAAGGAAGACCCATGAAGGATAATCTACAGCCATCCGTCCCTCCGCGTATCGGGAAATATTCGGGGGTCATACCTGCATTTTTAATAGCTTGCTCAATATTTAGGAGTATCTGCGGATATTGATTAATCACCTGTGCCATGTTAAAATAGCTATCCTCTATAGATACCGAAACCAGATCCTTTCCATATTTTTGGTTGAGCTGTTTTCCGATTTTTTTCATGAATTCTTTTCTATACTCATACTTTTCCTGATCAAATTCTCTGATAATATAGGAGGAACCAGCTTTTGCCATGGCTCCTTCCAGATGCATCAAATGGTAAAAGCCTTCCTTGCCTTCAGTAAGTTCCGGACACTCCTTCTCCGGAAGCATACTATGGTATTCATACAGAAGCTTTGCTGCATTGATCATGGTGCCTTTTGCTGAGCCCGGATGTGCCGGAATACCTTTTATTTCAATTTTAACAGAAGCCGCATTGAAGTTCTCATATTCAATTGCATTTTCACTTCCGCCGTCCACAGTTACCGCATAATCCGCACCGAATTTCTCTAAATTAAATTTTGTAACTCCATTCCCTACTTCTTCATCCGGAGTAAACGCAACGCATACTCGCCCATGTGGTATTGCTTCTTTGCTCAGTTTCTCACACATTCCCATAATTGCGGCAATTCCGGCTTTATCATCCGCACCCAGGATTGTTGTACCATCTGTTACAATCAGACTTCTTCCCTTCAATCCCGGAAGCTCTGGATGTCTAGACACCTCCATAATCGTACCGTCTTCCAATTCTACATCCTTACCGTCATAATTATCTATCACACGGGGTTTAATATCCTTACCGAATAATACTGTATCCATATGAGCTATACATCCAAAAGAAGCCTTCTCCTCCATGCCCTCGGTTGCAGCAAAATGAGCGTATACGGTACAGAATTCATCCGCGTAAGCATCCTCTGCTCCAAGTTCCTTCAATTCTTCAACCAGCAGATTGGCCAGTGTCCATTGTCCTTTTGTTGAGGGAATTTGTCCCGGAACCGTATCGTCTGATTCTGTATCGATTGCTATATATCTTAAAAATCTCTCTTTCATTTTTTCCTCCATTTTTCTCCGGAGTGAGCATCACTTTAAACCTTCCAGAGTTTTTCTTGGTGTAAAGATATTTCTAAACGAATGTATCTTTTCGAAATTGTATGCTGCATTTTAATAAGAAATCTTATTCTGCAGAAATGTTCCGTTTTCCAACTCCTCGAAAGCCTTGCTCAGTTCTTCCTTCGTATTCATAACAATCGGACCTCCCCAAACCACTGGTTCCTTCAGATTAACCGAACTGATAAATAAAACCTGAGCATTTTGATCAGCTGTTTTTATCTCCACATAATCTCCTAAGCTAAGTTTTACTGCTGTCTTCTCCTTTACCGCTTCCCCTCCGATGGAGACCTCTCCTAAAAGGGTAAACAAAATCACGGAGCGTTCCCTTTCTGTATTTAAGACAATTGACGCATTTGGATCTAAATGCACATCGTAATAGTTAAGCGGCAGATATTTACTGCGATATCCTATTCTATCCTTGTATTCACCGGCCAGCAAACGAAGTTTTCCATTCTGTAAATCAATCTCTTCAATCTTCTCATTTTTAATTGTATGGTACACCGGCGGAGCCATTTTATCCTTAGCCGGAAGATTAAGCCACAGCTGCACACCAAGCAATCTCTCGGACGGGGGCATTTTCTCCTCGTGTAAAATACCGGAGCCTGCTGTCATCCATTGAACTTCTCCATTTCCGATCGTATCCTCATTGCCCAGGCTGTCCTTATGGGTTATATACCCATGATATACATAACTGATTGTTTCAATTCCTCTATGTGGATGCATGGGAAATCCCGCAGTATAATCCTCCGGATTGATACTGTCAAAGGAATCCAACATTAAAATCGGATCATACTCCTGCAGTGTTTCATATCCTAAAACCCTGACCAGATTTACGCCTGCTCCATCCTGCGTTCTAAAACCCTGTATCAATTGCTTGATCTTTCTCTCCATATTCTAAGCCTCCAAACATTTGACATTATTAAAGCGCACAACACTCTGTTACAATAATACAATACCACATAAAATGTCACATTAAAACCCCTCTGTTTCCATTATTATGTAGCAGTTATATTGTTACGCATTTACGGAACTCATATTCACCAATTTATTTTCCTGAAAAAACTCAAATATCAAAATATAAAAATAAGAAGATAAGCCATCCATCTGATATCGTCGCCAGAAGACTTCGGGATCATTTCGAAGATCTCCCATGCATCAGAGCAGTATTCCAAGCGGCAGACTTTTGAACATCGGATGGTGTTTCACAATTTGACTTTATTCTACATATTATAGTATGGGTTATTTTTAATATCAAATTTCCGTAAGGGAGATGAACGAGATGATAGATTGTAAAGATAATATTACTTCTTGTATTATTCAAAACACAATACCGCAAGCCGCTGAGATGCCTTATGCCTTATATCAGTCACTTCAGGGAAAATATTATGTAGGTTATGCTGCCGATGTTAAATTCGATGATAATCATTACGGATGGGCAGGACTGGTAAATCCTTCCCATTCCTGTGTAAATCTTCATGTCTATGTCTGGACTGTAACAAATTTTGGTTCATATCCTTTAACTGCACAGATATGGTTCAATACCCAAGTTCCGGAAGATGCGACCATATCTGATTTTATTACGCCTGCTAATACCGCTATCTGTCCTTTACCACGTCCAAGGGTAAAGATACTGCAAGCAAATTATGTTGATAACACTCCGCCCTGTGGAGATAAAATCTTTGAAAGGCAAGTTCAGCCGGAGGTTACTATCGTTGGAGAAGAAAATGGCTGTTTTATCTTTCCTCCGGGGGGATCTTTCAGTGTTTTGTTAATCAATACGGAAGTAACAAATAAATCAGGAATAGCAAATGTTGCCTTCGGATGGTACGAAGAAGCTATTCATAAATAGGAGGTCTACTAAATGGAACGATATAATAAATGCAATTTACTTCCAACCAATCCAATACCTCAAATTGCCGCAATGCCCTACTCACTGTATCTTTCTATTCAGGGCAAATATTTTTCAGGTTATACCGGAGAAGTCTTTTTTGGATCCGGCAAAAACGCCTGGGCAGGTTTATTTAACCCATGTGACTCCAAAGTCAATTTACACCTATATTACTGGGAAGTAGCGAATACAGGACCAACACCAATCCGGGCACGAATGTATTTCAATTCTGATCCGCCTGGACAAGGAACAAAAGTAAATACTGTATTTCAAGGTAACACAACCTTATGTCCGCCTCCAATACCCAAAATAGAATTATATCAGGCCTCTAATGTATCCGGTGAGCCGGAGGGAGGCGTCAGAGCTTTTGTAAGAAGAGCACTACCCGGAGTTACCATCAGTGATGAAGAGGTAGGGAAATTCATATTTCCGCCCGGCGGTTCTTTCCTGATTTTCTTATCAAACCCTGAGACACCGGATAAACCTGCTAGTGCAACTCTTGGCTTTTCATGGTGGGAGGAACCGTTAAATTGCTAGAAATATTAACGAAACGATAAAAAGAACGATTCGCAAACTTTCTATTGTTCTGAAAGAAAATCCGGCATAGGTAAGTACATTGTCGGATTTTCTTTGTAATGGATGATATGTCATTGCCACAGCCTTCAAAGGAATAAGTATGTTTTAAAGAATCTCGATGGTATCTGATTAAGGATACGAAGCCAAAAAAATTTGCTCTAGAATATATCATCCTGCAAAGCTTCATTTATCTTTGCAGTGATCTCTTCAACTACTATTTTATATACGGCAACGGCTTTGTTATCATAAGAGGATCGATACTTTTGAACAAAGCTTGCGGGCATTTTGGATTTATAAAAATCCGGCATATATTTCTCCATTATTTGCTTTAACACATCAGCGCTTTCCTCAAAATCTTCTATCTGCACCGCAGTTCCAAAGAGCATCACGCTCATATAGGAAGTGTCGGCATGACAAGGAACCGGATCCTTCACTGTTCCATATTCTTCAAACACCGTAAAGCTTACCAAGGGATTTTGAAGGAGAAGTTCATTTTTTTTACCGGATCCCATACCATGAAAATAGATAGCTCCACGATACCATATATAATTAACAGGAACCGAATACGGATATTTACCCGTGTGGATTCCAATTACTCCTATTCTGGTATTTTGTAAAAATTCCTCGATTTTATTTCTGTCAGTACAGTTTCGTTGTATATAACGTATTTTTTCCATTTTACATCTCCTTCTCATACCGGTTGGCAAGCTTCTCTAAAAAGGCTGTCACGAAACGGTTGTTTTCTTCTATATGATCTGTGCATGACAATATTTCATCAGCAGTCTTAACATATAAGCCCGGAATCATCTCCTGTGCACAATTGACAATAAGGTCCATTATAATAGTGATGCTATCCTCCAAATGAAACTGAAATCTAAAAACTCTTCCTTTATAGATAAACGCCTGATTTGTACAGGCCTCATTACCGGCAATTATCTCTGCTTCCTCCAGTAAATCAATAAAGGTATCACTGTGCCATTCAAAGACTACAGGATTTTGGGGGAAAGAGGGAAGCAATGAATTTACGAGTACCTTACTGCTCATCCTTACTGGAAACCATCCGATTTCTTTGTTCTGGTTATTTATAACTCATCCTGCGATGGTAACTTCTCATTCCTGTATAAGTGTGAACCGTTTATAGAGTGATTGTTATTTGCAGCCCATGTCAGAATACTACATTGTCCATATAATGTAAAGAATATCTTCTATTTTGTCTTAAAAGCAAATACAGTTTGCGTTACCGTTCACTCGAGTCAGGCTTTTATTATATAGACGCGCCGAGCGAAGCGAGTGTACATCCGCCGGAGGCTGTCTAATTCTTACGCGGGTTTCTATTAACCAAGGTGCTGAAAAATCAGCATAAGAATTTGACACATTTTCATATTCTTGATTTATGGATGAAATTAGTATACTATAATCTAAAACAACGAATGTAGCTTAGAATGTGGTTTCCTATTAATTTTCAGTTATTATGGATACAGTTAAGTGTTATTCTTCCTTCTTTCGACAGAAAAACCTTGAATGTACTTAATAAAAAGTAAGGTGGTATCATCATGAAATACAGTTATGAATTGTTCGGTAACACGGAAGAAATTCCAGCAAAATTATATATCGAAAACATAAAAAACACGGAATACCGGTGCTTATCTCAATTAAGCCTTCTCTTTGTTATAAAAGGTGAGCTATATGTTTATCATGATAAGGATTGCTATACTTTACGTGAGGATAACCTACTGTCATTAAATCCCAACTGTGTTTACCGGATAGAGGGTCTTTCTTCCAATCAAATTGCTGTATTACAGATAGATGGTGTATACTTTAGTAAGTTGTATACCGGCTTTGACAAATTAAAATTCCGATTAAATTCGTCTGTTTATGATGAGAATAAATTAAACGATTACAACTATATAAAAAATATTTTAGTAAAGCTTGTGGATACTCTGGCCCGAAAAGACAATGGCTATTTATTGCTTGCAAAACAATTGATATTTGAAGTAGGATTATGCTTAATCAACAAATTCAGTGATAACCTGACAGCCGAAGCTCTCACGGATCACCAGGAAGAAGAACGGATTAATCATATCATTCATTATATCTTGATTCATTACAAAGAAAAAATAAGTCTGTTAGACATCGCAGCTTACTTAAATCTAAATCCGCAATATGTTTCGCGATATTTTTCCAAACATATGGGGATTACTCTGAATACCTTTATCTCTAAAATCAGGTTACAGGAGTCATTAAAAGACTTAAGCAGCAAAGAAAAAAAGATTACTTATATTGCATTGGAATACGGTTTTCCTAATCTGAAGTCCTATTTTAAAGCCTTTAAGGATACTTTCCATATGACTCCTTCAAGATATCGAAGTCTTTATCTGCATGAAATAAATAATAACAAAATTACACCTTATTATACTACATTAAGCAGTAATAAGATATCCCACTCCATTCACCAATATAGGACACTCCCAAATGGGTTAGATGCCCCTGTTATCAATTGTGATACAATCGGTGAGCCTTTCCGTAAAACCTGGAAGAAACTTATGGCCTTCGGAAGGGCCTCTGAATGTATGAGGGAGGAACTTAGAAATCAGCTAAGAATGCTTCAAAAGGATATAACCTTTGAGTATGTACGTTTTCACGGAATTCTTTCTGATGAGATGATGGTTTACAATGAAGATACGACAGGTCATGCAGAATACAATTTTTCTTATGTTGACGAACTTATTGATTTTCTATTGAGAAATAAGCTAAAACCCTTTATCGAGCTCGGATTTATGCCGGAGCAGCTTGCTTCCGAAAAAATACACCTCTTTCACTGGAAAGCAAATATCAGCTTGCCAAAAAGCATGGAAAAATGGACTGCTCTTGTTAATAACTTTGTTATTCATTTAATAGAGAGATATGGCATCCAGGAAGTACAAACCTGGTATTTTGAGGTTTGGAATCATTCTTTGCTGTTTTCGCAAATAGATGACTGCTTTAATTTCATGAAAAATACCTATGATGCGGTAAAAGGTATTAGCAAAAAGTTACGAATTGGAGCCGGTGTCGGGCTTCAGGCCTTGGAAGACTTCATCTTGTTTATCCAGAGCGAAAATATTGTTTTCGATTTTATTTCGCTTACAGCCTATTTAATAACTTTTAATGTACAAGCTCAAACAAAGCAGGATCTGAATGAACTGATCAATGTATCTGATACACAATATATTCCACAAAATTTAATGAAAATTTGCTCCTATGCCGAAGAAGATCACATCAGTAAAATAATTAATTCGTTTATTCAAACGCTGGATAAGCATAATTGCAGACCACCGGAAGTTTTTATTTCTGAATGGAATACGACTCCCAATCCAAGTGACTTACTACATGATACCTGCTTTCAATCAGCCTTTCTAGTTAAAAATATTTTAGAGAATTTCAATAAAATAAACGGAATGGCTTACTGGGCTTTTAGTGATGTATTTGAAGAGACAAAAACCAATCATTTCACTTTCCATGGCGGAATGGGTATAATTACAAATAATGGCATAAAAAAACCTGCCTATTATGCATATCAGTTGTTGAACAAACTGGGTAATGAAGTGATAACAAAGGGTGAGGATTATATCGTAACCCGAGGGCAAAATGATACTATTCAAATCATTGTTTATCATTATTGCCACTTTCTTATACCTGATTTAAAATGTGAAAACAATGATATAACAACAACAGACCGGTACCATGTTTTTTGTGATAAAACAAAAGAAACCAGTTTTACAGTAAGGGGTCTTACGGGTAAATACATTGAAAAAATCTACCGAATTAATAGGGAAAATGGTTCAGCCTATGATACCTGGCTTGCAATAGGTGCACCTAAAATTATGTTATACGATGAAGTAAACTATATTGAAAAAAAATCAATATATGGATATGAAACAAGAGAAGTATATGTGAGCGGAGATTTAATTATCAAAGAGAGAATGCAGTCCCAGGAGGTTCTATTTATCGAGTTATTACCTGCATAAGTATATTAGCAATAGAGTCCGTTTCTGTATATTATAAGGAGCTGGCTCTGCTTTTTTATTCCCTTTTTTGACTTTTATCAGCACTAAAAACACAAATTTTCCTATGTATTAATTTTAATCAAATAACTCCCCAAAAAACGATCTATAATATGAATTTTTGGATAGCATAAATTCTTGTAACCCTCTATAATTTTACTTGTACCCTTTAAATATATCTGGATCGAAGGCCTTTTGGCAGGATGAGTAATTAACAATTGTAAAGAGTCCGTAAATAGTACTTGACTTCTTACCTCAGTACTAATCCAGCGAACGAAATAAAAGAAAGGAACACGAATATGTCAAGAAAATTTGTTTGTAGTTATGATAGCCCTATCGTAGAATCAAATGCAGGTAAGCTGCGTGGTTTCCAAATTGATACAACCTATGTCTTCCGCGGTATCAAATATGCAGATGCAAAGCGTTGGGAGATGCCTATACCGGTTGAACCCTGGGAGGGTGTAAGAGACGCTTTAAATTATGGATATGTCTGCCCTTTGATGAATGAAGAGAAGCCATCTTCCGGTGAACTCAGCTGTCCGCATCGCTATTGGCCGACGAATGAAAACTGTCAGTATTTGAACATCTGGAGCCAGAGTATTGATAGAAATGCGAAGAAGCCAGTTATGGTCTGGCTGCACGGCGGCGGTTTTGCTGCAGGCTCCAGTATTGAGCAGGTAGCTTATGATGGTGAAAATCTCAGTGTTTATGGTGATGTGGTGGTCGTTAGCCTCAACCATCGTCTTAACATCCTTGGTTATTTCGATGTTTCTTCTTTGGGTGATAAGTACTGGAATTCGGTTAACGTTGGAAATGCTGATATTGTTGCTGCATTACAATGGGTTAAGGACAACATCTTAAGCTTTGGAGGAGACCCTGAAAATGTAACAATATTTGGTCAGTCCGGTGGTGGTATGAAGGTTACCTCCCTCTGCCAGACCCCGGCCGCCGATAGTCTGTTCCAGAAGGGTATTGCTATGTCAGGCACTGCAGAAGGCGATATGTTTGCTGCCGATTTGACCGGGATCGTTCCGGCATTAATGACAAAATTAGAAGTCAAAACAGGTGAGGAGCTGGCTGCTGTACCCTATCAGCTTCTGGCATCTGCTTACAATGAAATTGCCGGGCCAGGTGCTTCTTTTGCATTCTCGCCAAAACCGAATAGCTGGTATCTTGGTGAAGCCATGACGGCCGGATTTTCCGAGCGCTTAAAAAAGACTCCCCTGATGGTTGGATCTGTTCTGGGTGAATTTCTTGCTTTCAGACCGGGATTTATGAACCGTCAAACAGCTGCCGATGAAGAAATCCGTGAAGTTGTCGGTCAGTTCTATGGTATCGAACATGCTGATGAGATCATCGCTGCTTTTAAAGAAGCTTACCCTGGCAAGAATCCGATGGATGCCAATGTGATTGATGCTATATTCCGTCCTGCCATCAAGCATTATGTCACTGCAAAATCCCAGTATACCGAGGCTCCCACTTATTCCTACCTGTTCACCGCCCAGATGCCTCTGGATGCCGGAAAAGCTCCGTGGCACTGCTCTGATATTCCATTCGCTTTTCATAATACCGATAAGGTGGAGTATTGCAATTTTCCGGGATCTGACGAGCTGGAAGAACAAGTTGCTTTCGCCTATGTTAATTTTGCCCGTACCGGTAATCCGAATAATCCTCTTTTACCCGAATGGCCTGCGGTCAAACCGGAGGATGAGGCCTGCATGATTTTGGATATCAAATCTCATGTCGGTCATAATCATGATGATAAGCTTCTTGCGCTCCATAAGAAGTATGCACCAAAGTTCAATTTGTTTTCTCCCTCAGTTGAAATTCAGCACTAATGATAATTGCGAAGTACTATCCCTGTTTCGCAATTAATCTCCATAAAATAAGCAGAAAGTGTCTAAGTCACTTTCTGCTTATTTTGTTAAAGAATTTCTTTCCCACTCTTTCATTTCGATCTATACGATAGAAAGGTATTACGTCCTTGACAATTTCATTTTTTTTATCATTTCTTCCAGAGAAACCATTAGCTCCTTCGCCTTTTCAAATTCATTCCTTCGAAGCATTTGCAAAATTCTGGTTTCTGTCTCTTTTTTTGTTTGCTCCAAAAGCAGATAATCTTTATCGAAATAATTGGCGTAAATCATCTGGCGAAACTTGCGGATGCTCATTCTGCGTACCGTGTTGTTTTCTATTAAAAGCACATAATCCATGCAATTGGCTACCGTATAATAGTCATGGGATACCATAAGGATTGCTCCCTTAAACTCTGATATTGCCTGTTCTAATGCTACTTGTGCATAAACATCCAAATGCCCTGTCGGTTCATCCAGCAGTAAAAAGTTGGATTTTTCTAAAGAGAGCACCGCTAATTGAAACAAATCTTTCTCTCCTCCGGATAGTTCACTCACTTTTTGTTCCAATGTTTTTCCTTCAAAGCCATATTTTTGCAAATAATTTTCTATATCATTTTTTCTATCAAACCCTTTTTCTTCGAAGATTTCAAGAAGTGTTTTCATTTCGTTATAGAAAGTACCGGTTATCTGAGAAAACATGCCAATCATAGCATCCTTACTAATCCGGATCGTATCCTTCTTATTTTCAAAAATATCATATAACATTGTTGTTTTTCCGGTTCCATTCCCACCTACAATTGCTACGTGATCAGCATGCTTCATTTCATAATTCACATGCTCTAAGAGCTGCTCCTCAAATGCCGCACTATACTCCGTCAATTCCAGAATAATTTCATCCTCAACTTCATTTTCCAGTCCAAAACAAATCTCAGGTTGTTTGATATACACAAAAGGTGCCTTTGTCTTTCTTGCCTTCAACCGGTCCACTATGGTCTGTCTTGCATGTACGGCACTTCCCAATGAAGCATTATCCATCGCCGTCGCTTTCGCTCTGGATTTTTCTAAGATTCTACTCTGACGATCAATCTCTTCTTGATCAGCGAACGATGCTTCCTGCAAAGCAATCTTTGTAGCAAGAAGTTCATAATTATATTCTGTATAGGTCCCGTTAAATTCCTGGACCTCCAGATTCTCCAAATGAAGAATTTTATTAAAGCAATGATTTAGCAAATACCGATTATGTGTAATTATAAGAAGTGTTCCTTTATGAGCATTGATCAGATTTCTTAATGCATTCAAACGCTTAAAATCCAAAAACACATCCGGTTCATCCATAATAAGAAACCCCGGTGTCAGCATCATCTCTCTGATTACCTGTACCAGTTTAAACTCTCCGCCACTCAGATTACTAATTTTCTGCTCCTCTAATTTTTCCAGATTAGCCAGTTTTAATTGCTTTTTGATATTTATTTCATAAGACTCTCCATCAATCGAATTCCATTCATCTAATTCTTTTTGATAGTCCTCTAGAATCTTTTCTAACTCAACGGAGTTTTCCATTTTTTTATAAAAATCATTTAATTTTTCTTCCTGTTTTACAAACTCCTCGCTAATATACTGAAATACAGTCATGTCATTTTGTGATACTAATTGTGAAAACTGACTAACAAACCCAATCTTGTTCGTATTGTTGAACATTATTTTCCCATCATACAGATATTCCTCGGAATGCATCAGTATGTCAAGTAACGTACTTTTTCCTGTCCCATTCGTACCAATCAATGCACAATGCACATTATCTTCTATTGTGAATGAAATATTATTATACAAATCCTTTTGCGGATATGAATAGGACAGATTTTGAACTTTAATCATAATTTCCTCCTATGGCTTCAATTTTCATCATATATTATTCTCTTGTGTTAGCGATCCATTCTTCTTTCAGCAAAGCATATTTCATCTCATCGTCCCATTGATTATCCTTATATCTTGCCTTTTTGGATATTCCTTCTTTTGTCATCCCTAATTTTATCATTATACCTTCTGAATTTTTATTCTGAAAATTACAGCTGGCGGTAACCTTATGTATATTGAAATTGGTAAACAAATAATCAATTAGAGCCTTTCCCATCTCCGTACCAAAGCCCTTTCCCCAATAATCCGGTTTAATAAAATATCCGATTTCATAAATTCCGCCCTTTTCATGATTAAGGATAACAAAATAATCTACTATTCCAATCATAATATTTAACTCCCTTAAGCTGACAACATATTGCGTACCTTTCTCATTATCTTTCTGGTCCGCTAAAATATTGCCAAATGCTTCTATCGCATCCTCTCTTGAACAAATACGATCCAAATAGGCATATTTCATTACTTCTTTATTCGAATACAAATCGTAAAACAATTCAAAATCATTCTCAGTTAGTTCTCTGTAGTTTAATCTGGCGCTTTGAAACATAAATATCCTCCCAATTTTATGCCGTTAGTATCCTATATTCCGTGTCCTCTGAACTTATATTCCAGGAACCCGCCGGTTTCATATTACATTCAACAATACCATACTTGATGATAGTTGCAAAGTATATGATATGCAATGATTAACATAATTCCCTCTCAAATTAATAATCTTCCTGTACCGGCAAATAAAAATGCTACTTTTCAATCATATCCCAAAGTAGCATTCAGCAGTGATTCTGATTTTTCCGGCAGGATTTATTCCTATTCCTGCTATTTATTATTCCTTTTAAAATAATAGAAATTAATCACATGATTTCCTAATACAAACCCTATCCCCTCTACTATAGCTGTAGATGTTTTTTTCAGGAATATATATATAACCAATAAATAGAACAAATACAAATAATAACGCAAAGAGTAATGATCTTTTCATTACATTTTTCATTGATATCTCCCATTTCTTATTCGAATAATACCTTTAATGCCTATTATATTTTACATTACTTAATCCATTATATCAACTTAATCAAGGGCAGCCTATTTCCAGGTTGCCCCCTCTTATCTTATCGATGAACTAATTGTTTTAAATCACTACTTAAGCTATTTAATTCAATTACAGAGCTGTTCATTTCTCCGATCAAATCATTTTGGGTTTCAAGCGTGGATAAGATCTCACTCGCAGATGTAGTATTTTGCGTAGCCTGATCCACTATACGGTCTATCTGGGTTTGAATTTCCAAAAAGTCTCCGGTTGCCTGGTTAATCTTATCCATATTTTCACCAAGAATTTGATTTGTGCGACTATAGTCTAACATAAAGCTGCTATAACCTGTATTCACATCTTCCAGCAAAGCTTGGATTTTACTTACCGCTTTTCCTCCCTCTACAGCCTTTTCGTCAGCATTTTGGGCTTTAAAAGATAAGGCTTGTGTCACTTTTGAAATGTTTTCGGCAATGGATGCACTTTGTTCGGCTAGCTTGCGGATTTCCTCTGAAACGACAGCAAAGCCTTTCCCTTGTTCCCCTGCCCTGGCCGATTCAATAGCAGCATTTAACGCCAATAAATTTGTTTGTTTCGATATTTTCTTAATTCCTTCTAATAAAGAGCTGACAAGGTCAAGATTATTATTTAAGTCAGAGACAGTGTCCGTTGTGGCTCCGATTACTTCATTCACAGTAATGGCAAATTCGACTACTTCATTAATGCTTTTGTAATTATTCTCAACCTTCCTGTTAATTTCATCGGTTCTGGATACAATATCCTTTGAACCGGTGAGAGCTGTTTCTATTTTTGAAAGAGAATGATCTATTGTAGTTTTTATATTATCTGCGAAATTAGACCCCTCCTGAATTGATTGTGACATTTGCTTTACAGTCTCTACGATTGTGCCGCCGGAGGTATGAATACTACCGGCTCGCTCGGAAAACCCTGATAAATTTCCATCCAGTGTAGCGACCCCTTTTTCTAATGTTGTAAAAGTATTTTCCAGTTCCTTTAACAAAGAGATAGCATCTTTCTCTTTTTGGATTGAAGCTAAAATTAAATTACGCCCCCATTTCGTTAATAGAAAAATCAGCAGAAGAATTCCATTGAATGCAGTCATAACAATTACAAATGTGGGAATTCTAGTATCGCTACCCATTACAATATCAGGATGAAAAAGATAAGATACTATCATTCCAATATTAATGTAAATCCAGTAAATCAGGAATATTTTTTGATTGAAATAGATAGCACACATCAAAACGGTGATAAGAAGGATATAATGCTTATTCAAAGCATATCGATCCAGAAAAAATAAGGCAAACATAATAAGTGATGGAAGAAACGCAAAGAAAAAACCTTTTATATAGTCGTTCATTTTAATAAAATAGTTTAAAACAGCAATTGCTATAATCGCTATACCGATAAACAGGAATTTTATATTGTCCGCAATTCCTCTAAAGACCAGTATTTGGCCAACGATAAGGCCTACCAGTACAATTGTTACAGCTAAATTAACCCGATGCATTTTTTTAAAGTCCAATAAATTAGTATTCTTTAGTTTTTCCAAGAAAACGTCCTCCTTCATTCGTATGAAAACCTGGCATATCTAGTATAATTTGATAATTTACTTATTATAGAATGATATATAAAAAATTATATATAAAATTGGTTTTTTTAGGTTAAAATACCTACATAAATCCAATCAAGTCATTACAATAGAGCTTACTCCCAAGAACAGAGTAAGCTCTATTTTATTCGTTTCTTTGGATGGGATTATATTCGAACAGTTCATTTAACTGTTCTTGCCTGACTACTCCCATATTCTTCCATATTTTGGTTTTAGTTTATAATCAACCCATTTTAGTTTATTTATCACATCAATACCATATGGGCATTTTTCATTACATATGCCGCATTCGCTACATTTGTTTACATTATCTTCCTTGTCAGCATAGGATTTGACAGCTCTCTCCTGCGTACCGAACCAGTGCTTTAATCTTTCACTTAATGCATATTCCGCCGCATTTTCAACATCTCCCCGTGTCATCTGCCGGTCAAAAATACCTTCCAAGGCAAAAATCCCGGTGATATCGACTCCTTTCGGACAAGGCATGCACTTTCCGCATTGTCTGCACACATAATTTCCTAATTCAACTGCATTCGTTAACACTGCTTCTAATCGCTCTTGCGTATTAGGCTTATAGCTTTCGGCAAGTTTAAAATCTGTTTCCAGCATTTGCATGGAATTCATTCCTGTCACAACAACAGAAACATCCTGGCTGAATGCATAATCAAAAGCCTGTTCTACACTCTTATATAAAAATCCGTCCGCCAAGGGTTTCATTAAAATGATGGCAATTCCCTTTTGCTTTGCTAACGGAATAAGTTCCGTTACCAGCTCCGGATAATTACATACATCATAATAATTGATGGTGGCCATGACAGCCTCAAAGGGATAGCGTTTGATTGCCTCAATCAAAACATCCGGCTGTCCGTGCATGGAAAGACCGATATGTTTGATCTTCCCTTCTTGTTTTGCTTCCTCAGCAGCCTTAATCGCACCATCTTCACCAAGAATTTTTTCTAATGTTTCCAAGCTATCAACTGCATGCATCAAAAGCACATCCACATGATCTGTATTAAGATTTCTTAAACTTTGCTCAAATGTCACCTTGCAAGTTGCATAATCTCTTTGATGGGCTTTTGTAACTAAGCTATATTCACATCTTCGATGAGAAATAGCCTTACCTATTTTAATCTCTGATTCTCCATTTCCATAACTGGGAGCTGTTTCTACATAAGAGCCTCCCCGATCCAGATAGGCATTTAATAATTTTTCTGCATTACTATAAGGAATTTCGCAAAGATGGAATCCCCCGAACCCTAATATACTTGTTTCAATCCCCGTTTTACCAAATAACCGTTTTTCCATACGAATAACCATGCCCTTTCCAACGTCCAGCGATTCTTACAGCATTACCTTCTTTTTCTATCATATCCCAACTTGCTAAAATCAGCAAGCAATAATCTATGTTAGAGGAAAGTTTTTGACGTTATTTGACGAAATATGGTTGTTCGTTGATTTGTATCTGTCAGATGCACGGCAATGGAATTGGGCTGGGAAGCAATAAGTAATATATGAGATACTTATAACGATTAATTATTAAGAAGTATAAACATTCCTGTAATATTGTGTTATAATTCAAGATACACAACAAGAATAGGAAGGACACTTACCATGGAAAGAAAAAATGTTTGGAATAGCTATGACGATAATGAGTTGCTGAAACTGGAAGATATCAATAAAGAATATCGCAACTATCTTAATAGCGGAAAAACAGAACGCGAATGTGTAACAATTAGTGCCAAAATGGCTGAAAAAGCCGGCTACAGAAATCTAGATGAAATAATCAAGAATAAAATTGGATTAAAGGCCGGAGATAAAGTTTATGCCATCAACATGAAAAAATCAATTGCCTTATTCTTAATCGGAGAAAATCCAATCGAAGATGGAATGAATATTTTAGGCGCACATATTGATTCCCCAAGGCTTGATATTAAGCAAAATCCTCTGTATGAGAACTCAGAGCTGGCTTATCTTGATACTCACTATTATGGAGGAGTTAAAAAATATCAATGGGCAACAATACCTCTGGCTATTCATGGTGTGGTTGCTAAAAAAGACGGCAGTGTTCTAGATATTATAATAGGAGAGGATGAAAACGATCCTGTTGTATTCATATCTGATCTTCTAATTCATCTGGCAGGTGAACAGCTGGATAAAAAGGCAAGAAAAGTGATTGAAGGAGAAGATCTGGATATCATTATCGGTAACATACCGCTAAAGGATGAAGAAAAAGACGCAGTCAAGAAAGGAATCTTGAAATTAATTAAGGATACATATGATATTGAAGAAGAGGATTTCATTTCAGCCGAATTAGAAGTTGTTCCGGCAGGAAAAGCAAAAGAGGCTGGTCTTGACCGGAGTATGCTCATGGCGTATGGTCATGATGATCGGGTATGTGCTTTCACCTCTTTAGCCGCAATGCTTGAGCTTGAAACTGCAAAGAGAACAGCTTGTACTCTTTTGGTGGATAAAGAAGAAATCGGAAGTGTCGGAGCAACCGGAATGCAATCCAAATTTTTTGAAAATACAGTAGCAGAGCTGTTAAACGCAATGGGCATCTATTCCGAACTTACCATAAGACGTACCCTTGCTAATTCAAAGATGCTTTCCTCGGATGTCAGTGCGGCCTATGATCCCATCTTCTCTTCTGCTTTTGAAAAAAATAATACCGCATACTTTGCCAAGGGAATGGTATTCAATAAATATACCGGTTCCGGCGGAAAATTCGGCTCCAATGATGCAAATGCAGAATATATCGCACAATTAAGAAAGGTACTGGATGATAATAAAGTTGCATATCAGACAGCAGAGCTTGGAAAAGTTGATGTTGGGGGCGGCGGCACGATTGCATATATCTTAGCTCATTATGGAATGGAAATCATCGATTGCGGCGTTGCTGTTTTAAATATGCACGCTCCCTGGGAAGTTGTAAGTAAAGCCGACGTATACGAAACAAAAAAAGGTTATTCGGTATTTTTAACTTCAATATTTTAAATATTGTACTTATTGTTCACATTTTACATAATTGAAAGGGTGAAGATATTATTCTTCACCCTTTCAATCCCTACGGCGCGGCAGCTAAAATAAGTAGTGAAAAAACCCGAAATGAGCACCGACGGTCTTATTTGCCGAATAATTTGTTGGGATGTTTTGCTTATTCTTTCGCATAAAATTGAAACCATTTAAGATCAAAGTTGCAGCCCGGCAAAAATAAAAAACTCACCTTTTGCTTTCCTGTTACTTTGTTAACTCGGAATTCATATTCTTCATAATCAACGGAATAGGGTATTTCAAAAATCTGTCTTTCTTCCGAGGCTTCTCCCTCAAAATTAATATGGATTGAATTTTTATCAATCCGAGATCTCCCGCAAATAACCACTTTTTGCACTCCGGTAGCCCCAAAATCCATATCCTTGTAATCAATGGCTACATTATTTCCGATCTCTTCTATTGAATCATCCGCAATAGTAAAGCAATCCCCATAGATGTTATCATATTCCCTCGCCGATAGCTTTGCAAAAGCTTTTTCATAGTGCTTAAAAGAAAAGCCCTGGATATCTAATTTATCCTGTATCACAATGCATAAGGTGGTAACCCCTTTTAACCGTCTGGGGAAACGAAATGTCTCCTCCTGATAGGTATTCCAAATAAAGTTCTTATGGTATACTGTATCCAATAGCAGTATCGAATTCTGCTCTCCCGGAATACCTTCCCAAAACTCTATCCGAGCAGCATCATTACTTAAATTGTATATCGGTATGGTTATTTCATCCGATCCATACGGACCAAAATCAATCCTTTTAAAACCTATATAATTCGATGCATTTTCCGTAGCAATTCCGCCAAGGAGACCGCTATGAAATTCACGGTTACCATAATTATATAGCCCTGCGCAAACAAACTGATAAGGATCTATTAGAATTTCACCCAACCCGGTTATATCAAATTCCAGTTCCGAAATGACCTTTGGGTTTTTACCTCCGTTTTTCGCAGTGCAGCAAAGCCGAAATTCACCGTCACCGATTGCAGTAATAACCGCTTCCTTATCCTTCGTCTCTACCTTTGCTATGTTTGAGGGGATTCCATTTGCAGTCATCGCTTTCCATTCAATCTCTTCATAGGTTGCATTTTCCGGAAGTATCCTGGCTTTTACTATAGTTTCCGGCTTTTCTTTGGTTAAATGCCCTACCCCATTGTTAATCAGTTCAATTTTACGGATTGGTATCTCTTCCTCCTTAACCGATTGTATATTTTCAGTGATAGAAGAAATCCCGGCCACCTTTTCACAGGGTAGGGCCTCGAGGTACAGTACCTCTGTTTCCATTCCCGGTGATGATACCTGACAGGTAATACTACCCGCTTCCTGCTTTGCTGCTATCATAGCAAGCAGTTTTCCGGAGAATAATTTTCTGGAGGTTCCTTTATAAGCATCATAATCCGTACTGTCTCCATTGTCCAGGCCGACAAGTCTTCCCGCACCGCTTACCGCTACCTCGACCCGGTTATTCGCGTTCCTGACCGGACAG
>JAEZZO010000073.1 GCA_023418475.1 Bacillota bacterium | reverse complement strand
GACTATGAACTTACTAGATACGAACTTGAGGAGGCTGATGATCTATGCCATAGCAATTGGATGGAGATTCAACACTTACAGGATAGGGTTGTTCTATTAGAAAAACTGCTACGAGATGCAGGAATCGTAATACCAGCAGAATACTAAACACCAAGAATCAATCAATAACTGCACCTACTATCCGGATTGTATTGCACTGTTTTACCGGATAGGGGTGCACTAAAATACCGAAAAGAGTGCACTTTTTGAACGGTATATCCAAACATGGGAGGACGAATTATTAGTGGATATATCTCGTACAAAAAATGCTTTATTTTCCTCTTGATATTTTACGAAATGCACCAAATCTTTGCCTTCTAGAATGTGTTTATCCAAGAAAGATCTGGCAGGGTATTAAACCCTGCCAGACAGTTATAACGGGGTAACAATCCCATACCCAAGTTCCATTATTTACTTGCCTCTACATAATTATCATAGCATTTCTAATCATATATTCCTCTACGCCTATATTAGAATAGCCTCTTTAAATTAAATCTATTACTGCACCACAAAAAACACCCTGCCATTTTTTACATGATAAGGTGCTCTATTATTTCATCACTATTATTCAATACTGTCTAACCTAGGTCAAACCATCGAAAACAATGAACTTTCAATTATTTCTTTGCATTTAAAACTGCCTGTGCTGCCCTCAATGAAAACATAGCTATCGGATTAATTCTAAAAACAAGCTTTAGATTTATATTTCAAGCGATTAATATCTATTAGCCAAATAAATATACTTAATATTTTTCGAACTTGTGTTCTCTTTGTACTTATGGTATAATTTTACTAAGCAGTTATCTTAACTGCTGGCAATCGTGTATAGGGTGGTTGACCTTCATTCTACATAGGATGGAGGTGATGTTTATGAACAATAAATTTGATTTTAAAGACTTAATCCAATTTGGAATGTTCATTATAGCACTACTGACATTCATTTATTTGATATGTCACTAAATTAAAAACACCTTCCCTGTACTTTGCCCGGTGCAGGAAGGTGTTTTCATTTTTCCACTGGTCAACCACCCTGTGGCGATTGCCTTTAATAATTATATTATAGCAGATTATCGTAATATTGCAAGCGATTACATTGTTCTTATAAAGAAAAGATAACCTTTAGCATTTAATCTTGAATTTCTAAATATTGCTCACTTTGCAGTTAAGTGACAGGGTTAATTATCAAATCGAAACAATAATTTTGGCATTCCATCAATTAACTTCTCTTCGGTTGTATATTCGTTATCTGTATAGCTACCGATTGTTTTATGCCAAAAAGCTTTCGCACAATTATTATTCTCTGTCGAATGTGTAAATAACATCCATTTGCCATGATGCTTTTGAAAGATTTCAATTAATGCTTGATAGGAAATATTCTTTTCTCTGAATGTACTTAAAAGAAATGTTTCATATATGTAATAATCTACATCTTGAGGTGCATATCTACCACTTCCGACAAGGCAGAAGCCAGCTGGAATATTATCAACCATAATCAAATATGGATATAATAAATTAGGATTTTCAAACCATGCTTGTTGAATATCATATTGTTCTGCAAGTGTACGTACTGGTTCTTCCTCGAATATTCCATATTCATTGGGTAGAATACCATGAATTCCTGAGATATCATGTAAATATAATGGATACATATTTTTAATTATAAAACCATTTGTATTATCTACTAATTTAATTTCTATTTTCATTTTGAATCGCTCCTTTAATTATAAGATTATTGAACTTATATTAAAATGCAATTCTTCTATATTAGATGATTTTTCTTGTACCTATGATAACGCTCCATACATTCAAATAATTATATTAAAGAATTGCATGGAGCTTACGACTGAACTTTTTCACCCAGAGCATTCTCGTATACATTAAAATACTCCTTTCTTTTCCATCATTATATATTGGAAATATCTTCATGTCAATTCATAACAACTAGCTTTTCTATCAAACAATTTCAATTTATCAAATTATAAATAACTGGTTAATTGATTACATTAAATAATATTCAAAAACACCCTACCACTTTTACATGATAGGGTGCAATATTTATTTCTTAGCCATTATCAAATACAGTCTCACCTAAGTCAGACCATTGAAAAACGTTGAAATCTCAACATTATTTGTTATTTAACACTGCCTGACCACAATAAAAATACCACTAAGAAACACTAACTAAATAAGAAATTTCATTGTTAATATAACAAGAAATCACTTTATTAATCTTCACTAGTTTCTGTGATAATACCAAACAATTGCTTCATATAATCCTGCTGCTCATTTAACACTCGAACCACTCTGACTTTTTCAACTTCGAGATGGTAAAAAACATAATTCTTTTCAGCAATTAAATAGCGATAATCAGTCGGTACATCAATAATCTTTCCTAAATCAACTCCTAATAGCGGATGTTCTTCTAATCTTCTAATATCCGAAGTCATCTTTTTCAAAATTCTCTTCGCATCATTCTCTCCCCAATTTGCTAATATATAATCTCTCAGATGTTGCATATCATTAAGTGCCATAGGCGAATACTCAAGTTTCGGCATTATTTTAATCCCAGTGTAGCTTCAACATCATCCGCAGAAAGCCATCCCTTCTCTCTTGCTGATTTCTCACCTTCTTCGAGTTTTGCCAACAATCGAATTATAGATTTCAATTTATCTAATTCTTGAACCTTAATAATTGCATATTCACCTCTACCATTTCTAGTTAAATAAACAGGACTATCTTCTTTTACTTCGTTAAGCACTTCTGTATAGTTTCGTAAATCGGATATTGGTTTAATATTTGGCGTAATCATCATCTCCTTATACTATAATTATAAATGATATAGAAATAAATATCAATATAAATTAACACGTTGATTTACAGCAGATCCTATTATTCCAATTCTCATTTTACTCCGCCCTTTGTATTATTCGCAAAATCTTTCCTGCTCTTTATTCTCATTGTCTTTCGTATATCACGATTTCAATTATTCTTCCATATTATACGTTTTTAAATTTCGAAATGTTTATTTATATCTCTAAATAACTGCCAAACATCATCTCCATAGTTGCTTACTAAAACTATCAGTAACTCTTTTTTAATATCATAACCAGAAATAAAACTGACTCCTGGGTCACATCCTTGAAAATATGGAATTAAATATTTATCACTTTTATAAAGCCAAATGCCATAACCATAACATTCTGCTTCTCCGCTATGATTAGAAATCATATTTCTTGTCATTTCTGCTGAAAGCAAATTCTCAGACAATAAATGTTTCCAAAATAATCTTATATCATTTACAGTCGTAAATGCTCCACCAGCACCTGTGCCCTTGGCATCAACACTAAAGATATTCGTGCGGTAATTATTTCGTTTTTCATCGTATATATAATTAGTCGCACACTTTGCAGGAAGCCTATCCAATTCATAATATCCAGTGCTTGTCATCCCACAAGGTGAAAATATATTATCTTGCAAATACTCATCAAATTTACTACCTGTTATCTTTTCGATAATCATTGCTAGTATAACATACCCAGTGTTATTATATTGAAATTTACTCCCGCGGGGGTACATCATAGGTTCATTTATAAACAATGGAATCAAGTCAGCATTTGAACGAATTTTATAATTTGGAAAATCCGTCCATAGTTCTTCGTATTCATTCATAATGCTTTCATCAAAATAATCAGGTACTCCCGAAGTATGTGTAAGAAGTTCCACTATCGTAATTGAAGTGTCTATTTGCTTCCAGTCAAAATCAAAAATATCACCGATTGTATCAGAAAGTTTTAGCAAACTTTTTTCGATAAGTTGTAAAATTCCTACTGCCACAAAAACTTTTCCAGCAGAGGCGGTTGCGAATTTAGTACTAACTTCATTTAAAATCCTATTAGGCAAATCAGCACAACCGTAAGCTTTTTCCAAAACTTTCTTACCATCTTTTTGTATTAAAACACAACCACGAAAATTATTAATTATTAAATCATCTATGTTCATTATCATTGCACTCCTATCTACAATAGTATCATTTGGAAGCAATATACATTGTACAACATAAATCGATTATCCTCAACCATAATTCTTAATAAGCACTGACAATGAAAAATGCATAATCCAACCTTGTTATCATTTTCTTTCGTATATTTAATATATAGTACTGCATTAAACAACTAATAAAAAATATGTCGGAATTACAGCAAAACAAGCTCCATATCAACTATAAATCTATAGCAGATATGGAGCTTATTATTTAATTACTTATATTAACATGCTTAATTTCGCTGATATTTCAACCAAATTGGCATTCGCCTATTTGTTATTCAACACAGCCTGTGTAGACCACAATAAAAGTACCACTAAGAATTATATCAGAAACAGTCAATATACCTTGCTATTTCAAGCAAAACATTAGGTCGATTTATAAAATCATTCTTTCCGAACTTGTGTTCTGTATTGTTATATGGTATAATTTGTATAGGCAGTTTCGTAACTGCCGGCAATCGTGTACAGGATGGTTGACCTTCATTCTACATAGAATGGGGGTGATGCTAATGAACAATAAGTTCGATTTTAAAGATATTATTCAATTCGGCATGTTCATAATAGCTCTACTGACATTCATTTATCTGATTTGTCATTAACGTAAAAAACCTTCCCTGTACTTTGGCGAGACAGGAAGGTTTTTTACACTTTTCTACTGGTCAACCACCCTGTGGCGATTGCCTTTTCTAATTACATTATAACAGATTATCTGAATATAGCAAGTGTTAACATTGTTATAAGAATTCTTATGAGCTCTTAAAACCCTCAGTACCATGTGTTCATGAATGCTATATGTGCAGTAGGTAAAAAGACATAGATACGAAGCATATTATGTAGCGGAAGCCTTAGATGATATAAAAAAATAGTACAGTTTATTATAACTGGAAACCATTTTCCAAACCTGCTTATTTTGGATGTAAGGTATCCCCTAATATATATATCCTCTTAAAGATATTCTTCTTTTTTCAATTTCTTATTGTTCTTATGCCATAACAGAAATCCCAAAGCTGTAATCAGATAAAAAACTGCAAACCAAGTAATTAAATCCACACTAGAGCCTGTAAATGTTTCACCAAAGAAATTAAGCATGAAGTGTATCCATATTGGAACAAATAAGTTTTTGCAATGATGATAGGAAATTCCTATTATAAACCCGAGGGACGAAATGCAAATCACAAAAACTATTATATATTTTACCAATATTGCCCCGCTGTAACCTGTACCTAAAAACCATATCGGAGCATGCCAGAATGACCAGATTAGAGCGACTATCAGAGAGCCTTTGACTACGCCTAATTTTTCCTCAATAGCCGGTTGTAAATAACCTCTCCATCCTGACTCTTCGCCTAATGCTCCCTGTATCAGTGTAAAGAAAAGTGCAGATATGACCGTTGGAAATGATAAATCCAGCAAACTCATAGTTGAAACACCTTTTTGAACAGACACCATAAAAACGCTTGCTATATAAATAAGAATTTGAATTAAAGCTGTTGTCATTAATAAACCAATATTTAGTTTCGAACTAAAAGCCTTTTTATAAAAATCCTTTACAGTTCTGTTTGGATAAAGCTTCTTAAACATTATTAAGAGTACATATGTAGGTGTCCATGCCGTTATCGCAATTAACCATCTCATAACGAACGGTGTTCCATGCAATAATACTGTAACTATACCACCTAATGTTAGCATTAATAAGACAAATAATCCATAAGTGCATATTACATATTCTAGAACGTAATTCTTTGTTTTCCCACTTTCAATTGTTTCCTCAATCCTCACTTTGTTCCCTCCTATTAGTTGGATAATGCATTTAGAATGTCTTCAATTTTCATTTCCCAGTCTTCGTCATACTGAACATTTTTCATAGTGGTAAAAGCAGCAAGACCATGCACCAATGCCCACATTGCTATTATGCGTTCTTTAATCTTTTGTTCTGGGAGTCCATAATTTTTAAATACACTTATAGCCGTGGATTTAAAAAGTTCAAATGGGCGATTATTACTTATCTTGTCAGCATCCAACGAAAAATTAGTCTCGATATTTTGGCGAGAAAATAAAAATGGATAATAATGTGGGTTTCTGCAAAAAAACATAACATAATCTTTTCCCAAACGAGTTAGTAAATCTGGACTATTTAGATTGGAGTGTATCGTAGTTTCTAATAAGTTAAAAAACTGTTCCATTATATAATCCTGCATCGCATTCAATAATTCTTCTTTGCTTTTGAAATGGCTATATGGTGCAGCATGGCTGACTCCGCAAGCCATTGCTACCTTGCGAAGTGAAAAATATTTTTCACCCTCATTATTTACAAGTTCAATACCCTTTTCAATTAATTCGTTTCTCAGATTTTTATGGTGGTATGGTTTCTCTATCATTTATTTACCCTTCTTTCCAACAATCTTTACGCTGTCTACATTGTATTATACAATCTTTACAGTGTCAATTTTAATTATTCGATTTTAAATACTTATTACATAATTTTTAGTTTTTTGCACTGCTATAAATAATCCTCTATCTCCACATAGTAAAACAGACTATAGCCATTAAAGCATATATTTACATTGTAAAACAGTATATTTTTTATTACATTTTTACCATAAATACAACCAAACATCAATCAGTATGAGCACGTAAAAAGCACCCTATCATTTTACACGATAGGGTGCCCTATAATTTCTTCGCTATTATCCAATATAGTCTAACCTAGGTCAAACCAACGAATAACGTTGAAATCTCAACACTATTTATTATTCAACACTGCCTGTGCAGCCGCAAGTCTTGCGATCGGCACACGGAAAGGTGAACAGGATACATAGTTTAATCCTACCTTATGGCAGAACTCAACAGTAGAAGGATCTCCACCATGCTCGCCGCAGATACCAAGCTTAATGTTAGGTCTTGTAGCACGGCCTTTTTCAGATGCCATTTTCACTAACTGGCCAACGCCTTCCTGATCAAGTCTTGCAAATGGATCTGACTCATAGATCTTGCTCTTGTAGTAAGCATCCAGGAATTTACCGGCATCATCACGAGAGAAACCGAAGGTCATCTGTGTTAAATCGTTTGTACCGAAGGAGAAGAATTCAGCTTCTTCTGCGATCTCGTCTGCCAGTAATGCAGCACGAGGAATTTCAATCATAGTACCGATATGATATTCGATATCAGATCCCATTTCCTTCTTAACTGCTTCTGCTGTCTCAACAACAACTTCCTTCACGAATTTTAACTCTCTCTTCTCGCCTACCAGAGGAATCATGATCTCAGGAATGATATTTAAGCCTTTTTCCTTATTTACTTCGATAGCAGCTTCCATTACTGCTCTTGTCTGCATCTTAGCAATCTCAGGATAAGTTACGGCAAGGCGGCAGCCTCTGTGACCCATCATAGGGTTAAACTCATGTAAAGAATCACAGGTTGCTTTTACTTCTGCTACTGTAAGGCCCATATCTTTTGCAAGTGCCTCGATATCAGCTTCTTCTGTAGGAACAAATTCATGTAGCGGAGGATCCAGGAAACGAATGGTAACCGGTCGTCCTTCCATAACTTCGTAAAGTCCCTTGAAGTCAGCCTTCTGGAAAGGAATTAATTCATTAAGAGCTGCTTCTCTAGCTTCTACTGTCTTACTTAAGATCATCTTTCTGATCTTAGGAATTCTGTCTTCATTGAAGAACATATGCTCTGTACGGCAAAGGCCAATACCTTCTGCACCAAACTTTACAGCGTTAGCTGCATCAGCAGGTGTATCTGCATTTGTTCTAACCTTCAAGGTTCTGATTTCGTCAGCCCATTTCATAATTCTTTCGAAATTACCGCTGATGGAAGCTTCTACTGTCGGAATGTCACCAACATAGATGTTACCGGTAGAACCGTCTAAGGAGATATAATCTCCTTCTTTCACTGTATTACCAGCTAATACGAAGAATTTTTCTTCTTCATTGATCTTGATATCTCCGCAGCCGGATACACAAGCTGTACCCATACCACGAGCAACAACTGCTGCATGGGAAGTCATACCGCCACGTACTGTTAAGATACCTTCTGCTGCATGCATACCTTCAATATCTTCCGGTGATGTCTCAAGACGAACAAGAATAACTCTTTCGCCCTTTTCATGATTATTTTTAGCGTCTTCTGCTGTAAAGTATACTTTACCAGCTGCAGCTCCGGGAGATGCAGGAAGTGCGCTTCCAACCGGCTTAGCTGCCTTTAATTCCTTAACATCAAAGGTAGGATGTAATAACTGATCTAAGGATTTTGCTTCAATTCTCTTGATAGCAGTTTCCTTTGTAATCTTTCCTTCGTCTACTAAATCACAAGCGATCTGAAGAGCAGCCGGAGCTGTTCTCTTACCGTTACGTGTCTGTAAGAAGTAAAGCTTCTTATCTTCAATAGTGAATTCCATATCCTGCATATCTGTATAGTGATTTTCCAGCAGGGTAGCAATTCTCATAAACTCTGTGAAAACTTCAGGCATATCCTGTTCCAGCTTAGTAATAGGCTGAGGAGTTCTGATACCAGCAACAACGTCTTCACCCTGTGCATTGATCAGGTATTCGCCGTAGATCTTTGCTTCACCGGTTGAAGGGTTACGTGTAAATGCAACACCAGTACCGGAGGTATCGCCCATGTTACCAAATACCATGGCCTGAACGTTAACAGCAGTACCCCAGTCGCCAGGAATATCATTCATTCTTCTGTAGTAAATCGCACGAGGGTTGTCCCAGGAACGGAATACAGCGGTAACAGCCTCAATTAACTGATCCTTAGGATCCTGAGGGAAATCTGTTCCCTTTTCTGCTTTATATAATGCCTTGTACTGTGCAATAACATCCTTTAAGTCATTTGCATCAAGCTCTGTGTCAAATTTCACGCCTTTTTTCTCTTTGATTTCATCCAGTACTCTTTCGAATTTGGATTTAGCAATTTCCATAACTACGTCAGAGAACATCTGAATAAATCTTCTGTAAGAGTCATATGCAAATCTCGGATTACCGGACTTAGCTGCAAAGCCTTCTACTGCAACATCATTTAAACCTAAGTTAAGAATAGTATCCATCATACCAGGCATGGAAGCTCTGGCACCGGAACGTACAGAAACCAGCAAAGGATTGGTGTTATCGCCAAATTTCTTACCCTGCTGTTCCTCAAGAATTGCTAAAGATGCAAAAATCTCGTCCTTAATATCCTCTCTGATTTTCTTACCATTATTGTAGTAGTCTGTACAAGCCTCTGTTGTCACTGTAAAACCCTGAGGAATAGGAAGTCCTAAGTTAGTCATTTCTGCTAAGTTAGCACCTTTTCCACCAAGAAGGTTTTTCATTTCAGCGTTGCCTTCTTTGAACAAATAAACCCATTTTGTCATTTCGTAAGTGCCCTCCTAAAAATTATATATTTACAATTTGTTACAGCGCCAGTTATTATGCATTTGAGCGCCAAAAGTACTAGGCAAACACAATGAATGGTAATTGAACACCTACCTGTCCGAATATTCGCGAAAAAATCATCTTTTCATCTGCTCATTATGTTTGCATAATACTTTTATTACCCAAAAGATGGCATGAATGCCAGAAGTACTCTGACATTCGTACCATAAAATAAAAGCAACTATCAAATTATAACACTAAATCGGTATTTCTAACCACCAACATGCATTATACCATAGTTTTATAAGATAAGGGAAGACTTTTTTTCTAAAATTTAAACTTATTCTCAAAATATGTCTTCAAATCCTCAATTTTAATTCTTTCCTGCTCCATTGTGTCTCTGTCTCTTACTGTAACTGCTCCGTCATTCTCTGAATCAAAATCATAGGTAATACAGAAAGGTGTACCGATCTCGTCCTGTCTGCGGTAGCGCTTACCGATATTTCCACGGTCATCATACTCACAGTTATAGGACTTACATAGTTCTGTATAAATCTTCTCAGCCGGTTGTGCCAGCTTCTTGGATAACGGAAGTACACCGATCTTTGTAGGAGCGAGAGCCGGATGGAAATGAAGTACGGTACGGACATCGCCTTCAGCTATTTCTTCTTCATCATATGCGGAACACAGGAATGCTAAAACAACACGGTCAGCACCTAAGGAAGGCTCTATAACATAAGGAATATATCTTTCCTTCTTCTCATCATCAAAAAAGCTTAGATCTTCCTTGGATACATTCTGATGCTGTGTTAAGTCATAATTTGTACGGTCAGCAATTCCCCATAGTTCTCCCCAGCCAAACGGGAATAAGAATTCAATATCTGTAGTCGCTTTACTATAGAAAGAAAGCTCTGCCTTATCATGGTCACGTACTCTCATCTCATCAGCTTTCATACCCAGGCTCTTTAACCAGTCGATACAGAACTGTCTCCAATAAGTGAACCATTCCAGATCTGTATCCGGCTCACAAAAGAACTCTAGTTCCATCTGCTCAAACTCTCTGGTACGGAAGGTAAAGTTACCCGGTGTAATCTCGTTACGGAAGGATTTACCGATCTGTCCGATTCCAAAAGGTATCTTCTTACGGGAGGTTCTCTGTACATTCTTGAAATTAACAAAAATACCTTGCGCTGTCTCTGGCCTTAAATAAACAACATTCTTTGCATCCTCGGTTACTCCCTGAAAGGTTTTGAACATCAGGTTAAACTGGCGGATATCGGTAAAATTATGCTTGCCGCAGGTCGGGCAAACGATATTATGTTCATCAATGTATTTTTTCATTTCTTCCTGGGACCAGGCATCAACAGAACCTTCTACCACAATGCCTTTTTCCATATTGTAATCTTCTATTAATTTATCAGCACGGAAACGCTCATGGCATTCCTTACAATCCATCAGCGGATCCGAAAAACCACCCAAATGTCCCGATGCAACCCAGGTCTGCGGATTCATAAGAATTGCACAGTCAACCCCAACATTATACGGGTTTTCCTGAATAAACTTTAACCACCATGCTTTCTTTACATTGTTTTTCAATTCTACACCAAGATTACCATAATCCCAGGTATTCGCAAGTCCTCCGTATATTTCGGAACCAGGGTATACAAAACCTCTTGCTTTCGCTAACGCCACAATTTTGTCCATTGTCTTTTCCATACATTCATCCTCACATTGCTTTTATATTTGGGAAACAAATTAGTTATCAGGGTTTATATGCAACTACCGTCATACCCTCAGAAGCACCTTCGACCTCGTTGGAATCAACTAATTTTGCATTTTCGGAATAAAACTTCACTTTTCCGTCTACTACGATATGATAGGGCTCTGTCAAAACTAATATCTTATATTTCTCGTTTGCTATTACTTCTTTAGTACTGGCAAGTGCCTCATCCTTAGCATTTACAAGCGTAGCCGGCAGGGCTAATGCAATGTCTTTAACGCCTCCGTTAAAATAAGCTGCTGTTACTTTGTTAAAGGTAGCATATTGATCCATACCGGAATATGTCAGTAGCATTACAGCCTTATTATTAATTACATTCACTTTATCAATTGTTATTTTATTTCCTCCGGCTGATTTATTATAGGAAGAAATCTGCTTATCTACGAAGCCTTGTAATTCCTTTATATCATAATAAGATTTATCAAAATTCTCCATTGTAGCTACCTGTATCCTGCCGTCTGTTCTTGCTAACATCGTACTTCCTGTTACATTTTCCGCCTTAATCGATTTTTCCTTACCCGAACAGCCTGTTAAAGCGGGTAACAAAAGTAGAACCATCGCAAAAAGAGCCAACTTCTTCATAAAATAACCATGCCTTTCCTGAAGCCTGCAAATCATGAGCTGCAGGCATATTATTGCCAAATGATTTACCACTTCATGTTAGAATTGGGTTCATACCATTTTAACCTTTAAATCTAATAATTTCAACTATTTTTATTAATTTATATGCCCTTCATCATCTCAAGAGATTTAAATTCATGCTCTGCATAGCAATTCAGATAGTGCTTCATACATCGTTGTAATTCATACAAGACATCCTCTGTTACTCGGAAGGTATATAATTTCTCAATATTTTTAGAAATTATGTATTGCAGCGTATATACAGTTGAAATATTAATTTGTATGGCATCGTTGTTATAAACTTTACAGGTATCACACAAGATTCCCCCACGTTCCGCACTGAAAAAGTACTTAGCCTGGTATGCTTTGCTTTCTTCCTGCTTGGTATTACCGAACGGTTTTTCACACTTTACGCAGGAAAAAACCTGGGGAGCCTCTCCATTAAGTGTCATTATTTTTAATTCAAAGATAGCCCGAACAAGCCTTACATCAATCGATTTCTTAATCAGCACACGAAATGTCTGGTATAATAGCTTAAGTATTTCCTTTTCATCATTATTTTCTTTTGTTAAATAATCTGCAAATTCACAGAAATAGAAGCCATAACAAAGGCTGTCAAAATCTTCTCTTAATTCTCCGAAATAGTTTGAGATTTCCGCTGAGACTATATTATAGGAAGATCTTCCTGTATACAAGCTAAATTCTCCAAAAGAAAAAGGTTGACTGCATGCCAATAAGGCGCTGTTTTGCTTTCTGGCGCCTTTGGCAAATGCCGATATTTTTCCTCGCTCTTTTGTTAATATAACAAGCCGTTTGTCATAGTCGCCAACAGGCATGGCTGATAACACCATCCCTGTTACAATTGTTGATACCGGCAACAAATCCACCTTCTTTATACGTTGATCTGAGCTTTCATCAGGATAATCCCTTGATATGTCCTGTTCCCCATGAAGATAAATTCAAATCATGTACTGCATAATCCGCGTTCCGCTCCGACGTGTCAAAAGTCCTAACAGGCTCGTCCGATCCATCTTCCCGAGTACATGCAATATAGTGTAAGTAATCGTCAATTTTACCACTGCTGACAAAATCTTTCCAATATTCATAATTCTTCATAAAATGAGCCCCCTAACCATGATATTTACGATAAGCATATTGTTAATCGGTATCTTTTACATAGAATAGCTATTCCGGAACACTTCTGCTTATCTGCTAATATGTCTTGTATTTAACATCATCTGTTATAATAATAGGTTTCCCATTTTAAGCCTCATTAAACTGGTAAGAAGCTGCCAAATTGATTTTATTTTTATTTAATCCTCGCGGTATCCAAAATTCTTCATAAGAAAATCACTATCTCTCCAGTCCTTTTTCACCTTAACCCAGAGCTGCAAGTTCACCCTGCAATCTAGTAAACTTTCAATTTCCTTTCGTGCCTGCGTTCCGATTGCCTTAAGCATACTGCCGCTTTTTCCGATAATAATCCCCTTGTGGGAGTCTCTTTCACAAACGATGGTTGCATCAATATCGATCATGCCGCTCGTTTCGCGATTACCTGCACGTTCCTTCATACGCTCAATACTTACAGCAATTCCATGCGGTATTTCATCATCCAGAAGCTTCAACGCCTTTTCTCTGATCAGCTCAGCCACAATTTGACGCTCGGGTTGGTCTGTTACGGTCTCTTCATCATAATACATCGGTCCTTCCGGCAGATATTGATAGATTACCTCCAAAAGAGAGCTTGTATTTTCACCCTTTAGTGCGGATACCGGTACGATTTCAGCAAACTCCAGGATATCCTTGTAGGCCGCAATGAACATCAAAATCTCATCTTTTTTAACCGTATCAATTTTATTTATGACAAGCACAACCGGTGTTTTTGTCTTTTTCAGCTGCTCTGCTATATGCTGTTCTCCCGCTCCGATAAAAGTGGATGGTTCTACCAGCCAGAGAACCAGATCCACCTCGCTCATTGTACGTTCGGCAACATTTACCATATATTCACCAAGTTTATTTTTTGCCTTATGAATTCCCGGCGTATCGAGAAAAATAACCTGTCCTCTCTCATCCGTATAAATCGTCTGTATTCTGTTTCGCGTGGTCTGCGGTTTATTTGATGTGATTGCTATCTTTTGCCCGATCAGCTGATTCATCAGAGTTGACTTTCCGACATTTGGTCTTCCGATTAAGGTTACAAACCCTGACTTAAATTTCTTATCCATCCTTCCAATCTCCGTTCCTGTGTATGAATGCTTCACTATTTATCATATATATCACTATTATCTCTATTAGATCATGATTAACCCGACAAAAGCATATAAATCATTCGCCGGATGGATATGAGTGTAACTATATCCATATGGCGCAGACCGGGCTTTCCCTGATTGCCTGCATTCGGTAATCAGGGGAAGTGAAAGACAAGTCCAGGGGAATATAGCTATACTCATATCCATCTTCATAACCTGTATCAGGCTTTTGTCGGGTTTATCCTATCATTGTTGTCTTTTATTTCATAAGACTCTTTATTTCCTTAAACAATTCTTTGTTCTCTGTGATCTTACTCTCATTACCTATTACACAGATATTCCCTGCATCAACCACGGATTGAATTAGTTTGTGCAAAGATCTGATATCCTCTACGGTAACACCGAGAACTTCGTCACGTTCCTTCTGCAGATCCGCTTCTGTTATACCTGCCAGATACATACTAAGCGATCTTTTTCCTGTTGACTGTGGTGTGAGAGGTGCATCCAGTGAGCTGAAGGTTCCTATGATATATTTCGTTATTTCTCTTTCCTCTGCCGAAAAATTCTTAACATACTCCGACGCCTTTTCATAGATATCATTGGTTTCCTTCAGGTTAGGATCACGGTAAGAGGTATAATAAGCATCCCCATCCACTCCGGAAAAGCCGCACATACAACCATACGCACCGCCTTTCACTCTGACATTGTTCCAGAGATAATCATAGCTTAATATAGTTTTCAATACCTTTAAGGCACCGGAATACTGGTATCCGGCCTTCATAAAATTACCAGTTCTTGCTACATATTGTACCTGCATGGCAGTTTTAAAGCCTTCATTTAAGCATTCCGGCTTTAAGGCAGAGGTATCATATACTTCAAAGAGTTTACTGTCTGTCTTCATAGGTAATTTTTCCCCAAAAGAAGGCAGTTTTTCCTCAAAACGATGAAAACCTTCTTCATCTGCTGTAATACTAACCAGTAGATTGCTTTTTGTAAAGATCATCTGCATAAGTTCCTTCATTTTCAAAACTACGGTCTCTGACTTCGCTGCAAAATTATCCGCAAGATCCTCTATAAACTTATAAAAAGCAATTCCGGTTGTTGTCTCCTTAAATAATCCGTGAACGGAATAATAGGAGGTAGCACGGTCTACGGCTACGGAATGTCCGGAGGAATTAAAATGCATCTGCAGCTTTGACTTTATTTCATCTACAAGTTCCTTCAGACGTTTCGTATCTTCAAATTTTGTATGCGCAAGCATTTCTTCTATTAAACGAAAAGCTTCTGCCAGTTTGTCATACAAAACCTTTGTATTAAATTCAAAAACCGGATAAAAGTCTTCCGAGCTTCCCTTTACAGAAAAACTGATTACATTAGTTGATATTCCGCCTGTATGAATATTGATTTCGTTAGAGAGGTTTAAATAACTATAATTTTCCGTATCTACGTAGCCAATTACAAAAGATAGCAGAGAAACATAAGGAAGCAAATCCTTTGGTATCTCCTTCAGATTAAACAAAAGCCGCAGATAGGCAATCTTATTTGTATATACCGGATGACTGATCACTTTTATTCCATCCACCATTATCTCCCGATTATAAAGTGGTCTGATCTTCTTATCAATATCTGCACGTGTCAGAAGAGGAATGCTCTCCTGTTCCTCTTTTGTTGACGGTGCTTCCTGATATTCCTTTAGTGCAACGGTATCATTCACAATTTTCAACAATTCTTCTTTGGACAAAGTTGCTTTATAGTCAGAAAGCTTTTTCTTTAGTATCTCATCCTTCTCGTTACCAAGTCCTGCCTTCGGCTTTAGTATCACCATGGACGCATGCTTGTTATCCATGAGATATTCCCGGATACATTTCTCATAGTATCCGGTACCAATCTTATCCTTTAAAAATGCATATCCACTAGAATCCTTCAGATGCATAAAGGGTTTGCGATCATCATACAGCCAGCTGCTCATTGCACGAAGGCCATACAGCAGTCCCTTCGGAAACTGACCATAATCCGCTTCCCGATACTTAAATTCATAAAAGTTAATTGCTGCACGGAGGGACTTTTCATCTAGTCCCTCCGCCGCTATTTTTGCTAATACATCGCATACGATACCGATCATCTGGTCTTTTTTACTGGCTTCGGCATTTTTTGCAATAATCGTAAAAGTAGGCTGCAGAATCTCATCTTCAAAACCTCCCAGTATATCCTTACCGATTTCTGCATCCAGCAGAGCCTGTTTGATCGGGGCTCCCGGTGCCTGCAGGAGAACATAATCTAGAATCTGCATGGTAAGACCCAGTTCCTTATCAAGGGCATCTCCTACAACCGTATTCAAGCTAAGATAGGTATTATCCTGCACATCCTCTTCCTCGCTGAGTGAATAAAATGCTTCCACCTCTCGAAGTGCCTGAAAACCCTCCTGCTTCTTCACTTCCGAATGAACCTCCAGTCTATCATACTGGTTTAAATACTCCTTGTCCATCCAATTAAGCCGCTCTTCAAAATCCATATCTCCATACAGGTAAATGTAGCTGTTGGAGGGATGGTAATACGTCTTATGAAATGCAAGGAATTCTTCATAGGAAAGCTCCGGAATATAATCCGGATCGCCCCCGGATTCTACTCCGTATGCAGTATCTGGAAATAATGAGTTCTGAATAAGACGGTACAGCATCGATTCCGGAGAGGAGAAGGCTCCCTTCATTTCATTATACACTACACCGTTCAGTTTAAGAGGCGCATCCACATTCTCAAGCTCATAGTGCCAGCCCTCCTGTTTGAAAATTTCGGGTCTATAATATATATTAGGATAGAGCACTGCATCCATATAAACATGCATTAAATTCTTAAAATCCTGATCATTCACACTGGCTACCGGATAAACCGTCTTATCAGGATAGGTCATGGCATTTAAAAAAGTATTCAAAGAACCCTTTGCCAATTCAATGAACGGGTCCTTCGCCGGGAAATTCTTTGATCCGCATAGAACAGAGTGTTCAATAATATGAGCTACCCCCGTACTGTTCGCAGGCGGTGTACGAAATCCGATGGAAAACACTTTATTTGTATCATCATTTGCTATAATTGCAACCCTTGCTCCGGTTTTCTTGTGTACTAACAGCTTGCCTATTCCATTAACATCTTCAAGCTTTTCCTCAAACATAAATTCATACGAGGAAGGAATTTCAAATTTCATGTGACAGTCCTCCATTTTAGTTTTATACTTTTAACGCAGACTAATATCCTCTGCATTCTTCTTATTCATAAGTATGGTAATTTATAGTATATGCTTATTCATCATATCACAAAAATATCAATTTGTCATTTCATACCTTCCATTAGTTCTTGCTACGAAAAAGTTAATAATTCGCACTAATTCTTTTACATTATTGATAGAATCTTATTCTATGATAAAATAATTTTAGATAATATTACATATATATAACAAAAGAAGTTTGACATTTTAATGAATTTATGCTAAATTTATACTAACATTACTAATAACGGTAATGCAATTCATTTATGTTTTGGGAGGCACTTTATGAAGACAGGTACAGTAAAATGGTTTAATGCGAAAAAAGGGTTTGGTTTTATTTCCGACGAAGAAGGAAATGATGTTTTTGTACATTTTTCAGCTCTTCAAATGGATGGATTTAAGGTTCTTGAAGAAGGCGAAAAGGTGCAGTTTGATGTTGTGAGAGGCGAAAAAGGACCTCAGGCTGCCAATGTGACCAGGTTATAATTACAACGACTGAAAGATATCTTTTTATATATACATATTTTCGTAGTTGTTGAAGAGCTTGTAACAGAATAAGAGTCTGTTTCCACAGCAGATGCTGTAACAGACTCTTTTTTATTATACAAGTTTTGAATGTCCTCGATCAGGCTTTTGACATTCGTTCTTATATAATCCTTTGTTTTTCATTTCTTTCGATTTATGTTGATACGCTTTATCGATAAAAATCTCCCCGCCAACCACTTTGATCGGGAAAGTATTCATTCCCTTTATCAGCAGGTTCTAAAAGTTCTTGCGTATGGTGATTTCATTCTTCCACTGCAAGAAACAACGAAAATGGTTGAAAGCGCCAAAGAGTTTATCTGTACTCATTACCGTGAATCAATCAGCCTTGCCATAGTAGCCGACACCTTGAATGTTAATCCAAGCTATTTAAGTGACCTGTTCCATAAATCTATGGGTGAGCCCTATACTAAGTTTCTTACCAGAATACGAATGGAACAAGCCTTGCTTCTTCTGAAAAGTAATCCAAATGAAAAAATCTATTCAATCGCTGAAAAAACCGGATTTGTCAGTGCCAAGCATTTTAACAGCGCATTTAAAAAATTTTATGGTTGTACACCAACCGAATATATTTGCAACAACCTGCATTAAGATCAAAAAGTACTTTACACTCTTGCATGGTTATCTATACGACTGTCATCTTATTACTGTTTCAAACACCAGTCAGTTATATTACCGCTACATAGTAATACATATTTTTTTAAGTGGTAAAATTCTAAAAATGATTTACAGAATGGATATATATGCACTTATATTCATACGGCATTCATTTTCAGGCTTTTATTATATAAACGGGCCGAGTAAAGCAAGTGTGCATCTGCCGGAAGCTGTCTAATCCTCACGCGGGTTTATATTAACCAAGGTGCCGGAAAATCAGCGCGAGAATTTGACACTCGAATTTTTATAAGAATAGAGCATGGAGTATCAGATTATTTGATCTATCTGTTATACGATTTGTTTTCTCATATCTTCTATGGAAATTATCATCCGTATACAGTTCTGCTTTTCCGGTAATTCATGCTCTTATTTCCTGGAACACCAGGATACTTATATTTTAATGTTTGAAATGTCTCATTCCGGTAAATAGCATCGCAATGCCATATTCGTTGCATTTTTTGATCGAATCTTCATCGCGGTTTGATCCACCCGGTTGAATAATTGCAGTAATACCTGCCTGATGTGCTGCCTCTACACAGTCATCAAAGGGGAAGAATGCATCCGAAGCCAGAACCGCACCCTTCGTAATATCCTGATTAATTAATTCCGCTGCATGCTCAATTGATTGTTTTGCAGCCCAGATACGATTTACCTGGCCAGGTCCGATTCCAATGGATTGTTTTTCTTTCGCCAATGCTATGCCATTGGATTTTACGAATTTTACCACCCGCCATGCAAACTTTAAATCTTCCATCTCTTTATCGGAAGGCGCACGGTCTGTTACTACCTTAAGCTCTTCTTCCTGGTAGATTTTACTATCGATCGTCTGTACAATTAAACCGCCGTTCACTTTCTTTAAATCATAGGCAGTTTCGTCCTGCATTACATCGATATCGGACAATTGAAGCAATCTAATATTCTTCTTAATTGTAAGCAGCTCTAATGCTTCCTTCGTATAAGAAGGTGCAACAACTACTTCAAGAAAGATTTCTTTCATCTCCTGTGCCATCGCTTCGGTTACTTCACGATTAACCACTACAATTCCGCCAAAGATAGAAGTTTTATCGGCTCCAAAAGCCTTCTTCCATGCATCGTAGATATTTTCTGCACTGCCTACACCACAAGGATTACCATGCTTGCATGCTACAACGGTAGGCTCGTTAAATTCCTTCAACAGCTCAAGTGCTCCATTTGTATCATTGATATTGTTAAAGGACAATTCCTTACCATGCAACTGCACCGCATCTGTTATCGAACCTTTCTTCTTGCCGATTTCACGGTAAAAGGCTGCTGCCTGATGCGGATTTTCCCCATATCTCATATCCTGAACCTTCTCAAAAGTTAACGTGAGGTTCTCCGGGAATTCCCTATCATTACGCTGCTTTTTCAAATAATCTGCAATCATGGTATCGTAAGAAGAAGTATGCATAAAAACCTTCTGCATCAGATAGAATTTCGTATCCAGTGATACTTCCTTCTTATCCTTCAGTTCATTCAGCACCTTTTCATAATCTCTCGGATCAACCACTACTGCAACATCCTGGTAGTTCTTTGCCGCTGCACGCAGCATAGTAGGTCCGCCGATATCAATATTCTCTACTGCCTCATCTCTTGTTACATCATCCTTTAAAATTGTAGCCTTGAAAGGATACAGGTTAACAACTACAATATCAATGGTATCTATTTGTAAGTCTGCAAGCTGCTTCATATGGGACGGATTGCTTCTCATCGCTAATAATCCGGCATGTACCACAGGATGAAGTGTCTTCACACGGCCATCCAGACATTCCGGAAAACCTGTTAATTCAGAAATCTCAATCGCAGGAACATCTGCTTCTTTTAACTTACCATATGTTCCTCCGGTAGAAATTATCTCAATCCCTAAGGAAACCAATTCTTTGGCAAAATCTACAATTCCTGTTTTATCAGATACGCTAATCAATGCTCTCATATCTATTCTCCTCTTTTTCTCTGTATTTTCTATTTCATTGCCCGGTGTCTTCCTAATACAAAATATAAAAAATGGTATAATATTTATACAAGCCATATTCTCGCTTTAAGCAATAAACCCGCTTTAAGCATTATCCTCACACCATTATTATGAAATAACACCTGACCTTTTTATTCAGGTTTAAACACTAGTAACCAGCCCTCCAAATCAAACTCTGCAATAGTAACTTGGAACGCTTCTTCAATCAAATAGTACACTACACAGGAAATGTTTTCAATTCATAAATACTAATGTATCTTATTGATATTTCTAATATATCAATCCATTTCGTGATCTATCATACTGTCATTATTCACTACTCTATCTCCATTATTATCTGTATTGTATTTTTTGAAGTATCAACATTGCAGTCTGCTAAGCATTCCTATTTCGAGAATGAAATATCATGATTTCCGATGATATTCGTGTTGCAATCAAATCTAAATTATACTATAATGCGTTTGGAACACGATAATAAAATGTAATTTATGGCTTTTGGTATACCCCAGAAAAATAACAGGAGAGATTATGAGAAAATTTAAAATATACGACCTAATAATTGGCATACTATTTACAGTGCTATTTATATCAATTGCAGTCATCATAACCATTAATTTCAGACCGCTGTATTATCTGGATGTACGATTACTTAATATAGAAGCAAATTCCGGACTTGCAAAAGCTGAGATCCTTAGAAATTATAATGCCTTAATTGATTATTGTTCTCCTTTTTTCGGAGGTGATTTGGTTTTTCCTACTCTGACCGCTTCTCCAAGCGGATTATATCATTTTGTACAGGTAAAACAGATATTTACTTTTTTCTATTTCCTGGGAGCAGGTACTTTGATCATCGGTATTATTACAATTATCAGGAAAACAAAAGCTAAGGATTATTCTTACCTTTTCGCATCAGCAATTATGTCCATTGTATTGCCCGCAATTCTTGGTATCTTAATTGCACTTAATTTTGACCGTACCTTTATTTTGTTTCATAAAATAGTCTTTCGGAATAATGACTGGCTGTTTGATCCGGCTACAGACCCTGTTATTACTATATTGCCCGAAGCATTTTTTATGCACTGTGCAGTAATGATAATATGTATTGTGATATTACTCAGCATTCTATTTTTAGTGGTCTATTTTTCCAAGAAGAAAAATACCGGAATAAAATACCGCAAAAATAATGGATTAAAATTTTAGTTTATCACCGTTTCTTGCCCTATTTATTTCAATGTTATAATTTATATTATGATTTGGCAGAGTGAAGTCTTTAAAGACTTTCACCCGACGAGTTTGTGTCCGTGTTATGCATAAAAGATATTTAAAGTAACACAAGGTTGAAAGAAAATGCACTTTCAATCCAATCATATTGTATCCTTGTAATCTCGGTACAATACTTTGATGCGCTGAAGATATGCGCAGGTATGGAGGAATAAAAATGAGAAAGACAAAAATAATTTGTACCCTTGGGCCATCAACCGATGACAACAAAATATTAAAGCAGCTGATCTTAGAAGGAATGGATGTTGCCCGTTTTAATTTTTCCCATGGAAATCACGAAGAGCATCTGGCACGGTTTAAGAAAATAGAAAAATTTCGTAATGAACTTGGAATTCCCGTTGCTACTCTTTTAGATACAAAGGGCCCGGAAATTCGTATCGGAACCTTTAAAGAACATAAGAAAACAACTCTTATAGAGGGACAGACCTTTACACTAACTTCCAGAGATATTGAGGGTGATGAAAATCAAGTTTCTATCACTTATCCAAACTTAATCTATGATATTGAAATCGGTGATAAGGTATTAATTGATGACGGTTTGGTTGAAATGACTGTGAAAGATATTACGGAAACTGATATTATCTGCTATGTTAAAAACAACGGAACGATTTCCGACAGAAAGGGTGTTAATGTTCCCGGTGTTCAATTAAGTATGCCTTATATTAGTGATAAGGACCGCGAAGACATCCTTTTTGGAATTAGTCATAACTACGACTTCATTGCAGCTTCCTTTGTCAGAACCGCAGATGATATCAAGGAAATTCGCAAAATGCTTAACAAACACAATTCCAAAACTAAGATTATAGCCAAGATAGAGAATTACCAGGGCGTGGAAAATATTGATTCCATCATTGATGCCTCCGATGGTATCATGATTGCCCGCGGTGATATGGGAGTTGAGATTCCATATGAAGAAGTACCCTCTATTCAGAAAATGATTATCAAAAAAGTATATAATAGCTCCAAGCAGGTTATTACCGCTACCCAGATGTTAGATTCCATGATTAAGAATCCCCGTCCGACCAGAGCGGAAGCTACCGATGTTGCGAATGCTATTTATGACGGAACCAGTGCAATCATGTTATCCGGTGAGACCGCTGCCGGCTGCTATCCGGTAGAAGCACTCAAAACAATGGTAAGAATTACACTTAGAACGGAAGCAGATATTGATTATAAGAAGCGTTTCCGAATGATTGATGTATGTGATTGCCCCGATATTACAGATGCTATCTCGCGCGCGACTGTTACAACCGCTCACGACCTGAATGCCAAGATGATTATTACGGTAACCACCTCCGGCAAAACGGCACGTATTATATCAAGATATCGTCCGGAATGTCAGATTCTTGGCTGTACTACAGATCCCATTGTATACCGGCAGCTCAGTATGGCTTGGGGGGTTACACCTTTGTTAATGCAAGTTGAGCATGATACTTTTGAATTATTTGATCACGCGATATTGGCAGTAGAAAAAGCAGGTTTTCTGCAAGAAGGAGAATTAGCAGTTCTCACAGCCGGAGTTCCTCTTGGAATGTCAGGGACTACTAACATCATTAAAGTACAAATAGCAGGATGTCAATGCTAAGTAGTCAACTTTTTATTATAATTCTTTGAAGAATAAAATCAGCCTCCCGTCATCTTGAAATGCGAAGCATTCTATTTGACGAGTGGCTGATTTTTCATGATCTTATCCACGCAGAAGGCAAAATATTGATCTATTATCCACAATTTAATCGATCTTGTCTTAATTATACACCTTATTAAGCTTATATGCATGTTTTATTGCTGCAATATTGTTCTCACATCTTTTTTAAACTGCTTCCATGCATCCTCATGTTCCACAAAATAAAGCGGACACAGTTTCCGGGTAACATCATAATGCCGTATAACATCCTTATCATCTAGTTCAAACTCGCTACATAAGGCTGCAACCAAAGAGACCAGAGATTTATAGGTGGTTTGATTAAACTTACCTGTTTTATCCGGGTGGCAGCATTCTATTGATATCGTATCATCGTTTCTATTATTCGAAGCGTACGATATTTCAGTTAATGGGATACACTGTACAATTTCTCCCTCCAAACCAATTACAAAATGACTACTTACACTGGTTTCCATTGTATCTTTAAGATTTTCGAAATAATTTCTATTATTTTCGGCAGTGGTTCCCGGATTGGCGGTATAATGAACAACAATTCCATTAATTCTCCTCAGTTTTTTCTGAGGTCTTGAATATGAATTTGGCGTAAGATAATTCACTTTAATTAATTGACCGTTAGATAGAGTCTGTATAACTGTTTCCTTACCAATATTGTTCGGAGCAAATTTATCCCAAAGCATTTTCGATACAAAAAACAACGGTTTTATTGCCATTGCTAATACGATCAAAATTAATAGAGTCCAAAATAATCTTCTCCTTCTGCGCTTTCTTCTTCTCCACTTTTCCTTAGTTAAAACTTTCTTCATATTTACCTACATTTCTGTGCTTATATTATGTAAATTTTGTATCTTCCGCTCTCTTTGACTGTATGCCACAAGATACTCTTAATCACTAACGCCAGAAAGACAGGAAAACCTTCAAATCAATTGATTTCCTGTCCTTCTAAATTATCTGCGTCAGCATCTGCATACCAACATATTATGATACAATCACATCACGAAACTTACTGCTTTCTATCCTATTATGATGTATTCGATTACAGTTTGTTACTTTGCTATTCTTCCACACTATAGTTCGGCGCTTCCTTTGTAATGTGTATATCATGCGGATGGCTTTCTTTTAAGGATGCTGCGGATATCTTAACGAATTTACCGTTATCCTGCAGGCTCTTAATATCCTTGGCTCCGCAGTAACCCATACCAGATCTTAAACCTCCGATTAATTGGAACACGGTATCTTCTACCGTACCCTTATATGCAACACGGCCTTCCACACCTTCCGGTACAAGCTTCTTTGCATCTGTCTGGAAATAACGGTCTTTACTGCCGTTCTCCATTGCAGCGATCGAACCCATACCGCGATATACCTTATACTTTCTTCCCTGGAATAATTCAAACGTTCCCGGGCTCTCATCACAGCCTGCAAATATACTTCCCATCATACATACATTCGCTCCTGCTGCTATTGCCTTCGTAATATCACCGGAGTATTTAATACCGCCGTCTCCAATGATAGGAATACCATATTTTTTTGCAATCTCATAGGAATTCATTATTGCAGTTACCTGGGGAACACCTATTCCGGCAACAACTCTGGTGGTGCAGATGGATCCCGGTCCGATACCAACCTTAACAGCACTGACACCAGCTTTGATTAAGCTTTCCGTAGC
This sequence comes from Bacillota bacterium, assembly GCA_023418475.1. Classification (GTDB taxonomy): domain Bacteria; phylum Bacillota; class Clostridia; order Lachnospirales; family Lachnospiraceae; genus Mobilitalea. The sequence goes on along the minus strand of JAEZZO010000073.1, from coordinate 100,024 downwards.
TTCTCCTGTTGCAACATTACCAGCGATGATCTGAACTTCCGGATACGCATCACGAACTGTTGTAACCACTCTAACTACATTAGCAGAATGTCCGTGTGCCGTATCTACCACAATCGCATCAACCTTTGCCTTAACAAGCGCATCAATACGATCCATAATATTATTCGTGACTCCTACTGCTGCTGCACATAGAAGGCGTCCCTGTGCATCCTTAGCGGATAATGGATATTTAATCTGCTTCTCTATATCCTTTATTGTAATAAGTCCTTTCAGGTTACCTTCCTCATCTACTAATGGCAGCTTCTCTTTTCTGGCAGAAGCTAAAATTTTCTTAGCCTCTTCCAGTGTAATCCCTTCCTTCGCAGTAACCAGGCCTTCCGAAGTCATAGATTCTTTTATCTTTTTTGAAAAATCAGTTTCAAATTTTAAATCCCGGTTTGTAATTATTCCAACCAGCTTCTTACCGTTTACTACGATCGGTACACCCGATATTCTATATTTAGCCATTAATTCATTGGCATCCTGCAGCGTATGCTCCGGAGATAAATAAAATGGATCTGTGATTACACCATTTTCTGAACGTTTTACCTTATCTACTTCGTCTGCCTGCTCCTCTATTGACATGTTTTTATGAATAACACCGATACCTCCCTGTCTGGCCATTGCAATTGCCATACGATTCTCAGTCACAGTATCCATTCCGGCACTCATGAGCGGGATATTCAGCTTAATTTTAGGGGTTAAGTAGGTTGTCAGCTCAACTTGATTTGGTGTTACCTCCGAATAGGCCGGCACCAACAGTACATCATCAAATGTAATTCCATCACCGATTATTTGTCCCATTTTGTTAATCTCCTCACTTTCTTTAATTTGTTATCTGGGGTTATTTAAAATTAATTTTTACAAGTATAACGAATAAAGACAACATTGTCAACCATGAATAAATGTTATTTAATGTTTCATAATACTATTCTTTACTGTACACCGGCTAACCAGATTCCATTGCCGTATACAGTAGCCTCGGAACTTTTGCGCACAATTTGAAATTTCCATATTTTTCCTTGTTTTGCAGGTATAATAAAGAGGATGCTTCAAGCTTTCCGTTTCAAGGAAATCTTGAGCCATCCTCTAAAAATCTAAGTATGAAGCATACTATAAAAAAGTAAACGCAATATCCTGTATAGAAAGCATTCTTAATCCTATTATGATAAGCTACAGGATATCATCTGTTCGGTCCTTCTAGTTACGCATTACTCCAGCACTACTTTTCTCGGGCTCTTCTGCTTCATCATAGTAAGCATCTTTTCACTGGGATTAAATAGTATTCTATATTTCTTCTGCTCAACATTAGCGATTATAATGCATGGTTTTTGTGATTTATCTCCGGAAGAAAAGTCCTTCTTTTCCAATTGAACATACGTATAACTGTCCAAGGCATGAGATCCTTCCATTGCAACTATCTCTGCTTGTTCCATATCGATGCGCAGCAGGGTTTTACGTTTTGATTTTCCGCTAATTCGGTCAAAATCTATCTGCCCGTCCACATAAACATATTCATACTCAACGTTCAACTTTGGATACAGAAAAATCAGTACAACCACAATAACAATCCCAACGATAGCCAGATATCCTCTTGTTAATGTCAGAATTACTCCCACAGCAATACCGAATACCATGAGAGCACGTAACAGCAATGTCATTCCTGTATTCTTTCTTTTTGCCCCTGCTTCCGCATACGTTTGATTCATTTAATACCTCCTATAATGCATGATATACTTCTTCCTTCTATCGCAATAATTTATCCGGTAACTTGTTCACACAATAAATTACAAGTTAAGAATTTACGGATCATTGTTTCGTGCGGGAATATTATACCTCAACGATCCAGTTATGTTTATCCTTAATCTTTCCTAGCTGAATTCCGGTAATGGTATCATATAGTTTTTGACTAACTTCTCCAATACCTCCATCCTGTACCTGCATAATATGTTCTTCAAAACGAAGTTGACCAACCGGTGAGATTACTGCAGCTGTTCCCGTTCCCCAAACTTCTTCCAAGGTTTCGTTCTGCGCTGCTTCATAAATTTCATCAATAGAAATTCTACGTTCTTCAGTAGGCAGTCCCCATTCTCTGCAAAGCGTTAAAACAGAATCCCTTGTTACACCCGGTAAAATACTTCCGTTTAACTCAGGTGTTATAACAGTTCCATTCACTTTAAAGAAAATATTCATCGCACCAACTTCTTCAATGTATTTTCTATGAACACCATCCAGCCAAAGCACCTGGGAATAACCTTCCTCATGCGCTTTTACCTGGGACTTTAAAGAAGCTACATAGTTAGCACCAACCTTGGCCTCACCGATACCGCCCTTTACGGCTCTGACATATTCATCTTCAATCCAGATCTTAACGGGATTAAGTCCCTCCGGATAATAAGCTCCAACCGGAGATAGAATAATAATAAATAAATATTTATCCGAAGGTCTTACGCCAAGATAAGGGTCTGTAGCAATAATAAATGGTCTGATGTAAAGGGAAGTACCTGGTTTGGTAGGTATCCAGGCTTCATCCATCCTAACAACTTCCTTAATTGCCTGCAAGAAATCGTCCTCCGGAATCTCAGGAATACAAATTCTACGATTCGTCTTATTTGCTCTTTCAATGTTCTTGTTTGGTCGAAATAATAAAAACTTTCCTTCCTCTGTTTTATATGCTTTTAAACCTTCAAACATTTCCTGTCCATAATGGAATACCATAGCGGAAGGTTCTAAATTAAGCGGCTGATAAGGAATAATTCTAGGATCAAACCAACCTTTTCCTGTCTCATAATTCATAAGGAACATATGGTCAGTAAATATAGTACCAAATTTTAAAGGATTATCTGCTCCTGGTAATACTTTTGGGTTTTTTGTCTTCTCTACTTTAATCTGTAACATCTTATCATCCTTCCTTTTGTTCAATCTGGTCATTCCTCAAACCCTGTTAAACTCCAATTGGAATAAGCGGCCAATTTTTTATATTCTTTAATAGTAGACTTTCTCAGTCATTTTTTCAAGTATTTTTTCATCTTATTTTATAGTACTTTTCCAATCATAATGCCGCATATCGGCATATCAAATAATTTGAGAAGACGCTTTCCTTAAAGAATTTTATCTTCTAAAAATTCTTATCACACTTCTCATATCTGCAGAAGGTATAAGTCAGATCATAATATGTTTGTTCTTCGGTTTCTTCCTTCAGCTCCCATTCCTTCATCTCATCTAAATTCGGAAAATATGCGTCCGCCTGGTAAGCATAATCTATTTTAGTTATATGCGCTACACTACAATAAGGAAGCATTTGTTTATAGATACTGGCGCCTCCGATCACATAGACATCATCAGAGTTATATTTGGCCGCCTCTGCGAGAGCATCCTCTATACTGTTAACTACGATTGCATCCTTCACTTTATAATCTTTTTCCAATGCAATTACAATATTAATTCTATTTTTAAGAGGAAGACCGCCCGGAAAGCTCAGAAGTGTATTCTTCCCCATAATAACTACCTTGCCGGTTGTTTCACTGCGAAAGAATCGCATATCGGCCGGTATACTCACCAGAAGTGTATTCTTATAGCCAATTGCCCAGTTCTGATCCACCGCTACGATTAAGTTCATTTACTATCACCTTTCTTTTGTCTATATTATACGGCAACGGGAATATTTTCAACTTTAGGCCCGTACTTATAATTTTGCAATTTGAAATCCTCCAGAGTAAACTGATAAAAATCCTTCACATCCGGATTCATCCAAAAATCAGGTGCATCATAGGAAGGTCTCTCAATCAATTCCTTAACAATCGGGATATGCCTGTCATAAATATGGGCATCCGCTATAACATGTACCAATTCTCCCGGTAGATATCCGCATACCTGCGCTAACATATGGAGCAGGACTGCATATTGACATACATTCCAGCCATTGGCTGCCAATATATCATTGGATCGTTGGTTAAGAATTGCATTCAAAATCAATTTATCACTGTTCTGTTTCTTGGTTACATTAAATGTCATACTATAAGCACATGGATAAAGTCGCATTTCCTGCAGGTCCTGATGTACATAAATGTTTGTCATTATTCTCCTGCTGTATGGATTATTTTTCAAATCATAGATAACTCTGTCAATCTGGTCCATCATACCTTCTTTATATTGATGCTTTATTCCCATCTGATAACCATAGGCTTTACCGATGGAACCATCCTCATCAGCCCAGCTGTCCCAGATATGACTGTGTAAATCATGAATATTATTAGATTTTTTTTGCCATATCCAAAGAATTTCATCAATAGGGGTAACAAACGGTGATTTTCGTAGCGTAATAATCGGAAATTCCTTTGATAAATCATATCGATTTACTACTCCAAATTTCTTAATGGTATAAGCAAAAGAACCATCTTCCCATTTAGGCCTTACCTTTTCCCCTTCCGTGCTTACTCCATTTTCTATTATATCTTTACACATCGATATAAAAATTTGATCCGTCAAACTCATATGCATCCTCATTTCTATATTTGAATAATAACTATACTTTTGTCCATCTTCGCTTGCTTTCTAAATTCGGATAATCATCATTTTATACTGCCAAGATCAACAGTAGCGGTATTTGTTGGGCATCCTTCTATGATTTTACGAGATTTCGCATAAATTAGCAAGCTATTTCATCATAAAGATTTGCTTGAAAGATCCTGCTTCAGATAATAAAGATGTCTATAAATAAAATGTTCGTACCCGATAAGAATAGAAATTATCAGGTACGAACACTCTATGTCAGTTTTACTTGTAAGCTTAGTTTGTTACAGGCGAACCATCTGCTCCTCGGTAAAGCGCTTGATATTGGATGCATTGCTGTACTTTTTTACTGCTCCATTCTTTATCTCCAGAAGCGTAGGTGCTTGCATAATACCGAATTCGCTCGTAAGTTCCGGATTTTCTTCCGCATCTATCACAGCGTATGTGAATTCTCTTAAATATTCTTTAGCCATAAGACAATTCGGACAGGTTTTCGTTACAAACAGATATAATCCGTCATCCATTTTCCCTGCATCCTCAGTGCATTCGCATTCGGTGCTTCTTTTACCATCTTGCATACTTCTGAATTTTTCAGGCTTATATATTTTTCGATTCTTATATTCCTGTGTCTTACCTTCGTTCCAATTCTGCACCGGTCGATAGTATCCGGTAATTCGGCTATATACTTCCGCCTTTTCTTTACAGTGAGGACAAATAAACTGTTCTCCCGGAAGATATCCATGATTCTTACATACAGAATAGGTAGGTGATAATGTATAATAAGGAAGTTTATAATTATATGCAATCGTCCTCACCAGCTTCGCAGCAGCTTCCCAATCCGGAAGTTTCTCTCCCAGAAATGCATGGAATACGGTACCGGAAGTATATAGTGTCTGCAGCTCGTCCTGAATATCCAGCGCATCGAAGATATCCTCGGTATAACCAACCGGTAAATGCGAGCTGTTGGTATAATAAGGAATATCTCCCAGTTTACCTGCAGTTTTAATATCCGGCCAGCGTTTTCTGTCATGCTTAGCAAGACGATATGTTGTGGATTCTGCAGGGGTTGCCTCCAGGTTATATAAATCGCCATATTTCTCCTGATAATCGGAGAGGCGTTCTCTCATATAATTTAAAGTCTTACTGGCAAAGTTCTGCGTCTTAGGATCTGTCATATCAGCGCCCAACCATTTTGCATTCAATCCTACCTCATTCATACCGATCAATCCGATGGTTGAGAAGTGATTTTCAAAAGAACCAAGATAGCGCTTTGTATACGGATACAATCCTTCATTTAAGAGCTTTGTAATAACCCCTCTCTTAACCTTTAACGAACGCGCAGAGATATCCATCATATGATCCAACTGTTTAAAGAATTCATTCTCATCAGTCGACAAATAAGCAATTCTTGGCATATTGATCGTAACAACACCAACCGAACCGGTACTTTCACCGGAGCCAAAGAAACCTCCTGTCTTTTTACGAAGCTCCCGCAAATCAAGACGAAGTCTACAGCACATCGAACGGACATCACTGGGCTCCATATCGCTGTTAATATAATTTGAAAAGTAAGGTGTTCCATATTTTGAAGTCATTTCAAATAACAGTCTATTGTTTTCTGTATCAGACCAGTCAAAATCTCTTGTTATAGAATAGGTAGGTATCGGATACTGAAAGCCTCTTCCGTTTGCATCCCCTTCAATCATAATTTCAATAAAGGCTTTGTTAACCATATCCATCTCTTTTTTACAATCCTTGTATTTAAAATCCATCTCTCTACCGCCAATGATACATGGCAGCTCAGCAAGATCCCCCGGAACTGTCCAATCCAGGGTAATATTAGAGAATGGCGCCTGGGTTCCCCAACGGCTCGGTGTATTAACTCCATATACAAAGGATTGAATACACTGTTTCACTTCTCTGTATGATAGATTATCTGCTTTTACAAAGGGTGCCAGATAAGTATCAAAGGATGAAAACGCCTGCGCTCCCGCCCATTCATTCTGCATAATTCCTAGAAAGTTCACCATCTGATTGCAAAGCGTTGATAGATGACTGGCAGGGGCCGAAGTTATTTTACCTGGAATTCCGCCAAGCCCTTCCTTAATCAGTTGTTTCAGAGACCATCCCGCACAATATCCGGTCAGCATGGATAAGTCATGTAAATGAATATCAGCATTACGATGTGCATTTGCTATCTCTTCGTCATAAATCTCGGAGAGCCAGTAATTTGCTGTTATAGATCCTGAATTGTGTAAAATAAGACCGCCTACCGAATAGGTAACTGTTGAATTCTCCTTTACCCTCCAGTCCTCTTCCTGCACATAGCTGTTTACAATCTCCTTGTAATCTAATATTGTTGATTTCATGTTACGGATTTTTTCTCTATTTTTACGGTATAGGATATAGGCTTTTGCAACATCCGTATAACCGGTTTGTTCAAGTACATTCTCAACACTATCTTGAATATCTTCAACATGTATTGTTTCATCCTTAATTTTATTTTGAAAATCAGAAGTAACACGTAGTGTCATTAGACTGATAATCTCTTCCGTATAGAATTTCTGTGTTGCTTTAAAGGCTTTTGTAATAGCTTCACTGATTTTTTTCAGGTTGAAATCGGCAACCTGTCCATCTCTTTTAATTACATGAATCATATGTAACTAACTCCCTTCACGCTTTAACTGCTCTCTTCTTATCTATTTTTTTCTTTTGTTTGTTATTCAGTTTTAAGTTTTATCTGTTTTTCTTTCTGTTTTTCTTCAAGCTTTTCTTCCTGTTTTTTCTTCAGGACTCAATTTTTTACCAAATCTCTATGATCTAATAGTAGCAGATTACCTACTGATAGTCAATACAAAAATACTAGATATATGCGAATAGTATCATTCAGCACTACATCTAGTATTTTTGTAGTAATTTAGGCCTATACATATTTACTTGACAATTTCAAACATAAAAGCATCCCAAATAGCCGCCAGAATTTATAAACTTTGATAAAGATCCTTTGGTACATATGCTCTGACAAAAATACCATCCTGTCGGTAATCCTCCTCCAATAGCTGACCATATTTACGAATTGTCTGAATTTTGCCAGCCTCCTGATAGGAAAATTCTTTTTCCAGCAAAATTTTCTGTTCCTTCAGAACTTTTTCGATCAGTTCTAAAAGCCGGTTAATTTCCATACCCGTTTTCGCTGATATTTTTACGGTATAATCTGCTTTAAAATCTCTTATTAACTTCTCAGCTTCCGGTTTATCCTGTTTATTAAATGCTGTTATAATCACTTTATCCTGTATACCCAGCTTACTAAGTGTTTCATACACAATATGCATCTGACTGTCAACATCCGGATTAGAGCTATCAACTACATGAAGAATGATATCCGAATATTTTGCTTCCTCGAGCGTACTTCGAAAAGATTCGATCAGGTGATGAGGCAGCTTTCTTATAAATCCGACTGTGTCGGTCACCAATATCTGCTGGCCGCTTTCGAGTACAAAGTTTCTCGTCGTGGGATCCAGTGTTGCAAAAAGCTTATCCTCTTCCAATACACCTGCATTGGTCAGATAGTTTAACAGAGTGGACTTACCGGCATTGGTATACCCGACAATAGCGACCACCGGAACACGGTTCTTACTCCTTAAGCTTCTCGAAGTCTCACGGTTTTGCTTTACTTCCTCTAGCTCATGCTTTAAAAATGATATTCTATCCTTAATTAAACGGCGGTCAACCTCTAATTTCTTTTCGCCCGGACCTCTGGTTCCGATACCGCCTCCCAGTCTGGACAACGAATTCCGCATTCCGACCAATCTGGTAGAACGATATCGAAGCTGTGCTAACTCTACCTGAATCTTACCCTCTCTGGTAGAAGCCCGCCTAGCAAATATCTCCAATATAATTACCGTTCGATCCAGCACCTTCATTTGTAATGAATCCTCCAGATTTTTAAGCTGTGCCGGCGAAAGCTCATCATCGCATACAACTCCTGTTGCATTACGCGCAAGCGCCAGTTCTCTAACTTCGTCAATCTTTCCTTTCCCTATATAAGTACCGGGATGGATACTTTCCCTGTTTTGTATTATCTTTCCGACTGTCTCTGCTCCTGCCGTTACAGCGAGTTCTTCCAGTTCATCCAGGGACTGTACCGTATCATCGCTCTCTGAGGAAGCTACTCCTACCAGTATAAACCGTTCCTCCTGCTCTTTCATCTCATACATCTGTCCCATATCATATCTCCATTCCACTGCATTTCATTCTATTTACCAGTGTTATCTGCTGCAAACCCCGGCATCCTTGTACCGACAAATTCTGCTTCTCTGATGGCTTCTTTATCGTTAGGATATTTCTTAAGATATTTTTTTAACTTTTTATTGGAAGCCTTAAAATCACCTAGTCCTTCATAAGCAATAATTTCATTTTTCATTAAAATTTTTGATGGAAAGGGATTTTGATATGCCATACCCGAATTCAAATATTTAATTGCCTTTTTGTATTCTTCCGTTTTGATCAGACATACCGCAATTTGATTATAAACATTCGGCAACGATATATTATCTGATTGGATGTATTTTTCATAATAAAAGATAGCCTTAGGATAATCCTTGTTATTTCTGTATATTTCTCCGATATAATAATAGGCTTCCGAAAATCCATCCGAATAGCTCTTCTCCAGTTCGGTTAATGCCGTTTTATAATTTTCCTGATAATAATGTAGCTTCGCTAAATTATAATGATCCCTTTTTGTTTTGACCTCGATCTTCGCCGCTGTATTAAGAACCTCTTTTGCGCCTGCACCATTCCCCTGCTCCAGCAGTAAAAAAAATTTTCCAAAATAATAATCGTAATTTTTAGGTTCTAATGCAATTGCCTTGTCATAATCTGTTAAACTTTTCTCATAACTGCCCATACACTGATAGCAATAAGCCCGGTCGCCAAATACTTGTGCACTTTTTTTCTTCTTGATAATCTTATTATAGGTCTTTATGGCATCATCATATAATCCGGCAGCTCTTTGTGAGCTTCCTATATAATACAATATATCCATATTGACCTCCGGCAATTCATTGATTTGAAGCGCTTTATGAAACTCATCCATTGCCTTTGTATATTCCTGCATACGATATAAAGCAATTCCCTTCCCTCGAAGTGCTTTCTTATTATTCTCACGGATTATCGACATATTTTTATCTCGGTAGGCTAGATCAAACTGTTTCATTGCATCTTCATATTTTCCAAGTGCTGTTAATGCAAGACCATAAGAGATTAAATAATCTGCTCTGTTTGGATTGTTATCAATTGCTTTTTTAAAACAATCTGCCGCCTTTTCATAGTTCTTACTTTCAAAATTCTTCTTACCATCCTTGTAATACTTCCCTGCTGTACCGCAACCAGCTAAAATCACAAGAAGAATGACGATAATTCCAGTTGATAGAAGTTTCCTTTTCATTAGCCAACTCTCCAATCATTACGAATGAACCATTCACAATGCATATTCTTTAAGCTTCTGATCAAACAGCTATTTCTTTTCAGGTTCTACACAGAGCATACTTTATTAATTATACAATACTACCCATGAAATAACAATAACGGAACTTTCATTTTCTTTTCACAATATTTGTTACCGGTTACAGCAACAGGCAGCAAATTTGCCCGGCTGAAGGAGCTTTATTATTATTCTCCATTTGTCGGGCAAATAAATTATTATGTATAGAATTTGATTAACCAAAGAGTGAGAAGCTTAAGAAAATTGTCGCCGTTAAGGATGCAACTAAGGAAACAACTGTAATTTGTGTGTTGATTGATGGTCCTGCTGTATCCTTGAAAGGATCACCCACGGTATCCCCAACAACTCCCGCTTTATGCGCAGCAGAGTTCTTTCCACCATGATTTCCTGCCTCAATATATTTTTTCGTATTATCCCAAAGACCACCCGAATTAGACATAAATAAAGCAAATAGTAAGCCACTTACAATATTACCGGTAATGAAACCACCAACCGCCTGAACCCCTCCGATAAAACCAACTAGAAGTGTAGCAATTATTGTCATTAGTCCAGCCGGAATCAACTCTTTAATTGCACCTGTCGTTGCTATTGTAATACACTTATCATATTCCGGTACAACACCTTCCTTGCCCTCTTTAAGACCCGGAATCTCTTTAAATTGCCGATGTATTTCCGCAACCATACGCTGTGCATTACGATCAACGCCGAGCATCAGCATTGCAGAGAACAATGCCGGAATTGCAGCACCAATCAATAAACCAAAGAAAACCACCGGATTAATAATATCAAAACCGCTTACGTAATCCACTCCTTCTTTTACGATACCAAGATCGATGGCTGCTGAATTTACTTCACTCATGAATGCTCCTAACAAAGCTATTACAGTAAGTCCGGCAGCTCCAATAGCAAAGCCCTTTGTTACCGCTTTAACCGTATTTCCCGCACTGTCAAGTGAATCTGTAATTTCAAGAGCTTTGTCACCCAAATCACCCATCTCAACCAAACCACGGGCATTATCTACAATCGGACCATACGCATCATTCGAAATTATCATACCAACTATGGACAACATACCAACAGCTGCCATAGCAATACCAAACATCGGATAACCGCTGCCTAACGGTTCACAAATCTTGTAGGCGGCCAGTGCCGATACTCCTATACCGATCATTGACGGCAGGGCACTCATAAGTCCATAGGAGATACCTGATAAAATAGTAAATGCAGGGCCTGATTCGCATGCCTTTGCAACTGCATGAACCGGTTTCTTCTTATCGTCGGTGAAATAATCACTTGCAAGGCCAATGACAACACCAACTGCAAGACCAATCGCACTTGCACCCCAGATACGCCAGGAAAAGCCAAACACTCCTGTTGCTACAGCGGTTAGTATACCATATAAAACAGTTGTTACATAAGTGTTGCTGTTGAGTGCTCTGGTAGGATCTCCACCCTCTTTCATTTTAGCTGTCATAACACCAACTATGGAAGCAAGAAGGCCGAGCGCTGCATAGCAGAATACCATTCCGGTATTATCTGCACCGGAATTTGCCTTATCAAGTGAGCCTGCCATTACAAGTGCTGCTGCCATGGAAGCTACATTCGAATCAAATAAATCTGCACCCATACCGGCCACATCGCCAACATTATCCCCTACATTATCAGCAATAACAGCAGGATTTCTGGGATCATCCTCCGGAATACCAAGCTCCACCTTTCCAACCAGGTCGGCACTGATATCTGCCGTTTTCGTAAAAATACCACCTCCGGCCTTAGCAAACAACGCCATTGAACTTGCGCCAAAGCTGAAGCCTAATAGAGCAGTTGTATTATCTGTTAATAATAGAACCAGGGTTACACCAAGCAGACTTGATCCAACAACCGCCATACCCATAACTGCACCGCCCCGGAAGCCTGACATAAAGGAAGGTTTTATTCCCTTCGTAGCCGACTCGGCAGCCTTGACATTTGCTATCGTAGCGATACTGATACCAATTTTACCAGCTATTCCGGAAAAAACGGTACCAAAAAGATAGGATACAGCCATCAGGAAATTATCCAAAATATGACCTTTCCAGATTGGCGACGGAAGGAAAATCAGTATTACAATTGCTGCAACTGTGCAAAATCGCGCGAGCGTCCTATACTCTTTGGCAAGAAATGTATTCGCTCCTTTTTTTATCAGCTGGCTGATCTTAGCGATCTTTTCATTTGAGGATGGCTGCGATGAAACCCATCTGTAGAGCCATAATGCCGCCCCAAATGCCACAACCGAAATAACTATAGATGAAATTTGGAAAAACAGTAAATTGAAACTCAAAATGCTCATCTCCCTTTCTTTCATTAAAGTAAAAATCCGTAAATTTTCACTTTGAAACAAATATTATCACGTTTAACATATTTGTGCAATAGAAAAGCTTACTGAAATATATTTAATATTTTATGCACAATTATAATTACTTTTATTTCCTTTCACACGCTGTTAATTTGTGCATATCGCACAATACTTTCTATATTATTTATATATATGGTATAATTCAATTTTCATGTCATTGTATTAGAAAACACTATATATCATCAACAAATATTAGTATGATCCGCCCCAAATAAATTTTACAGGAATATTTTGTCATAACTATATAAAGTAAAAATAAGTTTTATCGTCCTCCTAGCCATTATGGCACGCATTCATGTAATGGTTATTTCAAAGCATATATGTTCTAATATTTAACATGAAAATCATTGACATGATTATAAAATATGAGCTAGAATAGAAGTAATGTCATAAGCTTGTCCGTACTGATAATATACAAATATATGTTACTTCATTTTTGTATATTTACCAGAATATCGGTCGAGTAATGATTTATTATTTTAGGAGGATTAAATTATGGAATTCTTATTGTCAGGTTTGTTGGCAATTACTTTGAAGCAATGGATAATGTTTGCTGTGGGCGGTTTACTGATTTATTTAGCAATAGCCAAAGGCTTTGAGCCCTCCCTGCTTCTTCCCATGGGTTTTGGTGCAATCCTTGTAAACATACCCATGTCAGGTGTTCTAGACCAGGTAATCGATGGTGTCGGCAATACCCATGGTGTGATACAGTGGTTGTTCGAAGCAGGTATTGAAACTTCAGAAGCATTGCCTATTTTGTTGTTCATTGGTATTGGCGCAATGATTGATTTCGGACCGCTGCTTTCTAATCCAAAGATGTTTTTATTCGGTGCCGCAGCCCAGTTTGGTATTTTCTTTACAATTTTGGTTGCCGCTGCTTTAGGATTTAGTATTTCTGATTCAGCTTCGATTGGTATTATCGGTGCTGCCGATGGACCTACCTCTATCCTTGTTTCACAAATACTCCATTCTCAGTACATGGGTGCCATAGCAGTCGCGGCCTATTCGTATATGGCGCTGGTTCCTATTATCCAGCCTATGGCTATCAAGGCTGTTACTACTAAGAAAGAACGGATGATACGAATGGAATATAATCCGAAGTCAGTTACAAAGACCACAAGAATTCTATTCCCGATTATCGTTTCCATCATTGCCGGTTTAATTGCTCCTCAATCAGTTGCTTTAGTTGGTTTCTTAATGTTTGGAAACTTAATTCGCGAATGCGGTGTACTTGGAAGCTTATCCGACGCAGCGCAGAATAACTTGTCTAATTTGATTACATTATTGCTTGGTATCACAATAGCATTCAGTATGCAGGCAGAAGCTTTTGTTAATTTAAAAACACTTATGATTTTAGCTTTAGGTCTTCTTGCATTTGTGTTTGACTCAATCGGCGGTGTATTATTTGCAAAGTTCCTTAATCTGTTTACAAAGAACAAGATTAATCCGATGGTCGGAGCAGCAGGTATCTCTGCATTCCCTATGTCGGCTCGTGTCATTCAGAAAATGGGTCTTAAGGAAGATCCCTCTAACCACCTTTTAATGCATGCTATCAGCGCTAATGTTGCCGGTCAGATCGGTTCCGTTGTTGCCGGCGGTGTAGTCATTAATATTGTGAGTGAAATTCTGAAAAATGCTGTCAAATAGTTGAAAGGAGAATACTATGGATCAGGAAGTTGTATGGGCTTTAGAAATAATGGGCAAAGGGATGTTTTCCATCTTTTTAGTAATTTTTGTATTATACCTTATTGTTATTCTGCTGGCTAAGGTAACAAATATGCCGAGGTTTAACAAAGATAAAGAAGAAAAATAAACTTTGAATATATAATTAAATGAATCACTTTCTATTGTCTATGAATGACAAAAAAGCAGCCGTTTTTCCTATAAAAAGAATGACGGCTGTTTTATTATTTTTCTGTATAGGTTTATTGTTCTATATAGGTTTATTTTTCTTCCTTATACACTCTGGACATTCCCCTATGAATTCTAGGTTATGCCCTGTAATATGAAAACCGGTCTTTTCAACCAGCTTCTCGCCAATTGCATCCAGAGGGCAATCTTCAATCGGAACTCTTTTACGGCATTCCGAGCAAACCAGATAATGGCTATGATTATGGCTGTTAATTTGATAATATGCCTTACCGTCTCCCCCCACACTTTTCAAAATGATATTTTTTTCCGTTAAGACCGATAATACCCGGTAAACGGTTGAGAAATTAAGCTCATGCTGGAGTCTGGCTTGTAAATATATCTCATCTGCGGTCTTGGGCTCATGTTTTGCCTCCAAAATATCAAGAATTACTTTTCTGTTTTCTGTAATTCTTAATCCGTTTTTCTTCAATATATTCTCTTGCATTAAGCATGCCTCCCTATCTTATGCATTATAAAATAATGAATTCTTTTTATAACGATTACCAGAAGTAGCACAGCCACCGAAACGATTGCTGTAAATCCGCCGGGTGCTACATTAATATAATAGGACAGAAAAAGCCCTGTCATAATATCAATGATGCTAAACAGTATGGATGCTATTAATGTTATTTTAAATCCCTTCTCCAATTGAATAGCTGTTGCTACCGGCAGCGCTATCATAGAACTAATAACCAATACTCCTACTATTCTTACGGATGCGGCTATGGAAGAGGCAACCAAAATCGAGAATATATAATTAATGAAACGCACTCTAACCCCTGCTACTTTTGCCGCCTCTTCATCGTATGAAATATATAAGAGTTGATGATATAAAAAAACCAGCAGCAAGAAAGACATAATACTTAAAATAAAAACCGTAAGCATATCCGTCTTTGTTACAGTTAAAATACTGCCAAACATATAAGCTTCGGCATTCGTACCCAGTTTACCTGAACTAATGATTGAGATAGCAATCCCTATACTTAAAGACAAAATTATGTTTAATATTAAATCTGTATATTTCTTAAAATAATTTCGTAAGAACTCAATTAGCGCACCGCATATGGATGTAAAGACAAAAGCTCCAAGTATGGGATTTTGTTTTAACAAAAGTCCCAGAGAAACACCTGCCAGGGAGGAGTGCGCCAGCGTATCTCCGATCATGGAATAACGGCGTACCACTAAAAACACACCAATGCAAGGGCAAAGTATGGCTATCAGGAAGGAAACTATAATTGCGTTTTGTATAAAAGCATATTGAAGCATTCTTTATTCCCTCCTTCCATATTGAAAGTATTCTGTTGTATACTGATCCGGATTGCAAAGATGCCCATGTCCGTTCTTTAGATGAAATATCTTAGTAGAATTTTTGAATACGGCTTCCAGATTATGTTCCACAGCAAGAATTGTTATTTTTTTACTGATACACATATCCTTAAGAAGACTATATATCTCCTTCTGGCTTTCTACATCAATGCCCGTAGATGGCTCATCCAATATCAAAAGACCGGGATTTCCCAAGAGCGCTCTCGCAATTAAGATCTTCTGCGTCTGACCGCCCGATAAATTTCCCATAAGTGAGGACTTTACAGCCTCCATACCAGTCATCTTAAGCGCTCTGTCTATTGCCGTTTTATCCTTGCCTTTTTGTAATTTATAATAAGAATACATCACTTCATATACCGTTATGGGAAAGCCTGTATTCGTAAAGTCGGACTTTTGCGGAACATATCCTATCTTGCAGGAATCCATTAAGACATTCCCGATTGTGGGTTTTAAGAAACCCAGCAAAATTCTCATTAATGATGTCTTACCACTCCCATTATCTCCAATAACTGATATATACTCTCCCTCAGAGATTTCCAGATTAATACCTGATAAAATATAAGGTGCTTTTCCTGTATAGGAGAAGCTTAAATCTTCTATCTTGATCATGTTTTTCTCCATTCATGCTTGTATTATTATGTCTTCCTTTATCCTATGTCGATTGTAATCCTCTTTAACCGTTTTGTAAACATAAAATGCAAATCATTTGCATTTAGTTGATAAAATGTTACTGTTCACAGACAAGTCACTTGCCTGTGAGCAGTCATGATAAAATTGCTTGGATGAACTTTCCACGTATGAAAGAACAAAAGTGCGCTTCACTAACTCTCGCGATTATAAATCTATCATGCACAGCTTATGTTCTGCGCGCGAAGCTGCGCATCCTCCCGAAGGGTTTTTATTACATAGGATGAACTTTCCTATGTAATAAAAAAACTGCTACGATAATGAAGCACAACCTTCACTCTTTCATAGCAGCTAATTATTATTTATTACTTACATATGTCTTTGTTTTATCTTTAGTCGATTCATAGCTCGATTAAGCGCAGCCCTGGTTTGGTAATATTCTCTGATACTAAGCTTTTGACGTAGTTTTTCTTCCGCCTGCAGTTCTGCCTGCTCGGCACGCTTTAAATCGATATCCTCTGGTCTTTCGATTGTATCTGCTAGTATTATCACATGCTCCGGTGTGATCTCCACAATGCCGTCACTAACTGCTGCATAGTACCATTCGCCATCGTTTTGAAACCTTAATTCTCCTGAGTTTAAGCAGGTAACCATTGCTTCATGATTTGCTAATATACCATGCTCACCGTCAATACCGGGAAAAACGAGCATTTCACATTCTCCTTTATAAAAGGGATGATCACTTGCTATGATTTCAATCGGAAATTTCTTCGCCATAGCTCCTCCTTTCGCCCTTCAAGGAAAGTCAATTGCCAAACTATTGTATTCACAATCATGTTTCACAATTTCCTGTTAATTCCTACTTGGAAGGATTCATTATTTCGCATTCATAAGCTTAGCTTTTTCAATGACATCCTCAATCGTTCCCACCATAAGGAATGCTGCTTCCGGATATTGATCCATCTCACCGCTAATAATTGCTTTAAAGCCTTTTATAGTCTCAGACAGCGGAACATATTTTCCTTTAAAACCGGTAAAGTTTTCAGCAACATTAAATGGCTGTGACAGGAATTTCTGTATTTTTCTAGCACGATAAACTGCCAGTTTATCTTGCTCATCCAATTCTTCCATACCAAGTATCGCGATAATGTCCTGCAATTCTTTATATTTTTGCAATAACTCCTGTGTTTTTCTTGCTACTTCATAATGTTCCTCACCTACTACATCCGGTTCCAGAATACGGGAAGAGGATTCAAGCGGGTCAACCGCAGGATAGATACCTTGTTCCACGATCTTTCGGGATAATACTGTTGTAGCGTCCAAATGTGCAAAAGTATTAGCCGGTGCCGGGTCTGTCAAGTCATCTGCAGGTACATAAACTGCCTGCACAGAAGTAATGGAACCATTCTTCGTAGAAGTAATTCTCTCCTGCAGCTCACCAACCTCATTCGCAAGAGTTGGCTGATATCCAACTGCGGAAGGCATACGTCCCAGTAATGCGGAAACTTCAGAGCCGGCTTGTACAAATCGGAATATATTATCAATGAATAATAATACATCCTGATTTTCTCTATCCCTAAAGTACTCTGCCATAGTAAGACCTGTCTGAGCAACTCTCATACGGGAACCCGGAGGCTCATTCATCTGTCCGAACACCAAGGCCGTCTTACTGATAACACCCGAATCCTTCATATCCCGCCAAAGGTCATTACCCTCTCTGGAACGCTCTCCAACTCCGGTAAATATAGAATATCCGCCATGCTCGGTTGCTACATTTCGTATTAACTCCTGGATTAGAACTGTCTTTCCTACACCTGCTCCTCCAAATAAACCAATCTTACCACCCTTAGCGTAAGGAGCCAGTAAGTCAATTACCTTTATTCCTGTTTCCAGAATTTCAACAACCGGTCTCTGATCCTCAAAGGTTGGAGGATTTCTATGGATTTTCCATTGATCCTCACCTATTACCGGTTCACCGGCATCAATTACTTCACCCAATACATTAAACATTCTTCCCAGCGTCTGAGGTCCCACCGGAACTTTAATGCAAGAACCGGTAGCCGTTACTTCCATGCCCTTAATTAGGCCTTCGCTGGATGCTAACATAATACAACGTACAATATTATTTCCTATATGACTGGCGACTTCCATCACAAGTCTTTTACCGTCTCTAGTTACTTCCAACGCATCTTTTATCATAGGAAGTTTGCCATTACTAAATTCTACATCCACAACCGGTCCTAAGACTTGTATAATTTTCCCTTTATCCATATATACTAATTTATTCTAAGTATACTGCAACTAGAATATATCTCCTTTCCCTATTTTTTTAGGCTTTTTGCACCGCTTACGATTTCCGTGATCTCCTGTGTTATGGCTGCCTGCCTAGCTCTGTTATATTGAAGTCCCAGATTCTTTAGCATTTCCTTGGCACTCTTTGTAGCCGCTTCCATAGCAGTCATTCTTGCATTCTGTTCACTGGAAAACGCTTCTACTAAAACACCAAAAATCAAACCCTTTAAATAATTAGGAACCAAATGCTCCATAACAATTCCCGGTGAAGGTTCAAACCTTGCATGCTGATATCCGGAAGCTCTTCGTTCAAACTTTCTTCTTTCTAAAGGCAAAAGCTTTCCAAATTGCACCTCCGATTTCATAGGTGTAACCATTTTGGTATATACCACATAGATATCATCCAGTTTCTGTTGCTCAAACAAATCAATTAATGCATCTGTAATGCTTTCCGCACGAAAAAGTGTCGGATTTTGAGCAGTATATAGAAATTCACAGTCTACACTGACACCTTTACGCATAAAATACTGTCTTCCAACCTGGCCAACAACAAAAAGTGAATTATTTTTACTCTTACTCATCTCTTCTTCGGCTCTTTTAATTACATTATGATTATAAGCACCAGCCATTCCTTTATCTGCCGTGATAACCAGAAAACCTTTTTTCCTATCCGATGGTGCAATCTCCTCCCGTCGATCGAAAAAAATCTGATGCATATGGGGAGTACGCATTAAAATATCGTAAATGGTAGCCTGAAGAGCATCAAAATAGGGTTTTGTTGCCTGTAGACTTTTTTTAGCCTTTCTCATTTTGGATGAAGAAATCAGATACATGGCATTTGTTATTTTCATGATATCCTGAATGCTCTTCATTCTGGCACGGATTTCTCTTGTATTTGCCATGATTACCTCCATTAGCCTTACAATTCTTAATAGAAGATTTTTTACATTCTACCGATTAGAATTATGAGTCAGATTCTATCAAATAGAATTAAGTTCTAAATCTATAGAACAAAAGTGCGCTTCTTATATTATTTACATCATTCAGTTTATATATTTTTACTTACTGCTTAAATTCCTGTGCGGCCTTAACAATCTGAGCTGTCAATTCATCCGTTAATACTTTCTTTGTATCTAATTCCTCAATAATTGTAGCATATCTTGCTCTGAAAAAATCCATCAGATCGCTTCTGAACTGCTTCATCTGTTTCAGCGGAACATCATTAAACAATCTATTATTCGCAACTACCAATAAAATCACCTGCTCATGCAACGGCAATGGTCTGGATAAAGGCTGCTTTAAAAGCTCCATCAGATGTTTTCCATGCTCTAACTGTTCCTGTGTTGTCTTATCAAGATCTGAACTTAACTGCGTAAATACTTCCATCTCTCTGTATTGTGCAAGGTCAATACGAAGACCTCCTGCAGCTTTCTTCATAGCCTTAGTCTGTGCAGCACCACCCACACGGGATACACTTAAGCCAACATTAACGGCCGGTCTGATACCGGAAAAGAACAACTCGCTCTCCAGAAATATCTGACCATCTGTTATGGAAATTACATTGGTAGGAATATAGGCAGATACATCGCCTGCCAAGGTTTCAATAATTGGCAGTGCGGTAATTGAACCTCCGCCATACTCATCCTCAACCCTGCAGGAACGTTCCAGTAATCTGGAATGCAAATAAAATACGTCGCCCGGGTACGCTTCTCGTCCCGGTGAACGCTCAAGCAGCAATGACATGGTTCGGTATGCTACCGCATGCTTTGAAAGATCATCATATACAATTAGCACATCCCTGCCTTGCTTCATAAAATATTCTGCAATTGCAGTGCCTGCATACGGTGCAATATACTGCAAAGATGCCAAATCGCTGGCAGAAGAGGATACTACGATAGAATAATCCATAGCTCCATGCTTCGTCAGATTATTTACGATCTGAGCAACCGTTGATGCTTTCTGTCCAATTGCAACATAAATGCAGATAACATTCTGTCCCTTTTGATTAAGTATAGTATCAATTGCGATAGAGGTTTTACCGGTCTGACGATCCCCGATAATTAATTCTCTTTGTCCACGTCCAATCGGGAACATGGAATCAATTGATAAAATACCAGTTTGCAGAGGCACTGTTACCGGTTTTCTTGTGCACACACCAGGAGCTTCATTCTCAATCGGAAAAAATTCCTTAGCCTCTATCGCACCCTTTCCGTCAATCGGATTTCCAAGTGCATTCACTACTCTGCCAATCAATTGATCCGATACCGGTACACCGGCCCTTTTCTGTGTCCTTACTACTCTGGAGCCTTCTGTAAGTCCGTAGTCTGAGCCTAACAAAACACAGCCGATTGTCTTTGTCTCAAGATTTTGTACAATACCACGAACTCCAGTCTCAAATTCAACCAGCTCGCCATACATTGCATTATCAAGTCCATACACATTAGCGATACCATCACCAATGCTAATCACTGTTCCTGTTTCTTTCACGGTTGTTTTTATTTCATAATCTTTTATTTCACTCTTTAAAACAGAAATAATATCATTCTGATTGTTGTTACTCAAACACTTCACCTCCCAATAAGAGTTTTCTGCATTTCTGATAAAGCTCCTTTAATACTTTTGTCAAATTCACGATTACCTATCTGCAATACATAACCGCCGATCAAAGAGGCATCTTTCTCCAATTCCAATAAAACATCCGCTTTCTGATATTTCTCACAAAGCATTTTTTTAATCAGAGTAATCTCTTCTTCCTCCGGTTTTATTGCATAAGTAAGCTTTGCTTTCAGAATACTCTTCTGTTCTAATACGATATCCTCATATGCACTGAATATCTCCGCATATTTACCAATAATATTATTCTCACATAATACCTTGAGAAAACCATAGATTTCTTTTTCAAAAAGAGCATCTATTACGGCTTCCTTCTCCGGTTGTTTTACTGCCGGATTTTCCAGGGCCTCTACTAACTCACCACAGCTTGCCAGAAGGTTCCTGGTATTTTTTATCGTTTCTTCCTGAAGCTCTAATGAATATAAAACCTTTGCATAATTAATAGCACGCTGGGATGTCATTTTGAAGCACCTACTTCTTTCAGGAAGTCACCGAGGAATTGTTTGTTGGAATTGTCATCCACATTTTTACCAATTACCTTAGCAGCGGCCAGCATAGCAATACCGGCTATTTCCGCCTGAGCACTTTCCAAAGATTTCTTTTTTTCAAGCTCGATTGCTTTATTTGCTTCTGCCATTACTTTGGAAGCTTCTTCCTTTGCATCCTCCAGCTTCTTATTATATTCGATATCCGCTCTTTCTCTTGCTTGCTTAATGATATCAGTTGCTTTTTCTGAAGCATGCTTTAAGTCTTCCTCATAATCCATTTTCATCTGATATGCTTCGGCTTTTCTGTCATCCGCTTCCTGCAGGGAGTCCGATATTGTATTCGCTCTCTTTTCCATCATCTCTGTTACCGGTTTAAACAGAAAATGCTTCAGGAAAAGGAAAAGAACCAGGACATTCACAATATCCCATATAATTTCCCAATTTAAATTTAACAATGTAATTCCCTCCTAAAGCTTATTATTTTAAGAAAAGAATAATTAATAAAGCAATAACAAATCCGTAAATAGCGGTTGCCTCCGCCAGAGCACAGCCAAGTAATAATGCTTTATTGATATCGCCTTTCGCTTCCGGCTGTCTTGCAATTGCTTCTGTTGCTTTCGAAGTTGCAATTCCGATACCGATTCCTGCTCCTACACCGGTTAAAACCGCGATTCCTGCTCCAATTCCTATTAATGCTGTCATGTTTTAGTCTCCTTTATATTTGTTATTTTAAAAATAATATTATTAAAAGTGCTATTACGAAACCATAAATAGCAGTTGCTTCCGCTAATGCGCAGCCAAGTAATAATGCTTTATTAATATCGCCTTTGGCCTCAGGCTGTCTTGCGATTGCTTCCGTAGCCTTTGATGTTGCAATACCAATACCTATACCAGCTCCCACACCGGTTAAAACTGCAATTCCTGCTCCAATTCCTATTAATGCTGTCATGTTATCCTCTCCTTACTTTGCAATTTATTTTTTACACATTATCTCTTAGATCAAACCAATCTCATATAGCTTCACAATAAATTACCCTATAGCATGTGAAGCTTATTCCGACTCCATCTTTTCCTGCATAAACAAAGATGTTAAAAACACAAATACATATGCCTGAATTATTCCGTCAAATATATCGAAATATAAGCTAAACGGTATTGGGACAATCGCCGGAACTATAATTTTCAATAATTCCATTACAACAAAACCACCCAAAATATTACCAAATAGTCGCATACAAAGTGATAACGGCCGGATAAATATTTCCAGGAAGTTAATTGGTGCCATAATCGGCATAGGTTCAGCAAAACTCTTCAACCATCCCTTCACACCTTTTGCATGCACTCCGGAATACTCAATTAAAATAATACTCATTATGGCAAGACCTGCTGTTACGTTCAAATCCTTTGTTGGCGGTGTAAAGCCAAATAAACCGATAATGTTGGAACAGACAAGATATAACATTACAGTACCAAGATACGGAACATAGCGTTTACCATGTTCTCCCAGTATATCCAGAAAGAAGTTGTTTATAAAACCAACTATCGTCTCCACAACTATCTGCGGCTTATCCGGAACCATTTTCAAATTTCTTACAAAAATCAAAGTAAGTATCATTAGAAATGCCATGATGCCCCAGGTGACCACGATTGAATTCGAGACGGGTATTCCTCCGAAAGCATGTATGGTAAAACATGTTTTGCTGTCTAATTCATCCATAAGCTTAGTTGCTAAGTCCTGCATTCATTTCACCTCCTTAAAAATTTACTTTTCTGCAAATTAGTATTGGTAAAAAAGCACATAAATAAAACACCAAAAAAAACCTTCATTGGCAGATAAGAATATATTTAATTTTAATGACTAATCAGCTATTAAAAAAACTGCTTGGGTAAATAACTCACAAGATACCGATTCCCACAAGTAAAATATATTTATAACTGAATAGCATAAAATAACAAAGAAAATGGGGGTCCTATCAGACTCGAGACAGTGCATCTTTTTTTCCGTCTTTCACGTGAAAATAATGCACTAATAATAAATTATTATTAGATTGAGAAATTGTAATCATCCAATTTCGTATGTATAAATAGAATTGAAATAATGAAAGAATAATTGCCAGAATCAAGATAATAGATAAAGCTCTGCTGCTGATAATCTCCACTAAATCCATTCTGGTACTTTCCTGTGCATACGCCGTATTATCAATGTCGGACGAAAGAGCATTCATGATAGAAAAACAATTTGCACTTTCATATTGTACTTCCTGCACTTCTTTTATTTTAGCTCTTTTAACCGCATTGATTGTGTTATAGTAAGAAGCATATGAAGCAAAAAGAATCAGTATTATGGTAAATACAGACAATAATATTTTTACTATATTTTTCTTCATGCCATATCACTCCCAACGTTTTTCTATATAATATACCTCTCTTTAAAATAAATCCAGAAATATATTTCAAAATCATCAAAATCATCAAAAGAATCACTAAAGACAGCAAAATAATCCTTCCTTACAGCATATTGTACATAAACACATACATATCGATTCTTATGCCTTCACTATCTAATAGATTTTTCCAAATTTCAAAACGATAATTTGTTAAATATCAACATCTTTTCACTCGAAACAACTCATTCCAGATAATTCACTTATAACAATTTGCATAAATCAAATCACTCTATATAAATTATTCATCGGATAATATCATACCAGAAAAACGCAGAAATGCCTAATAAAGATATTGTTAAGATTTTAACTCTTGTCCCTTTACTAATATTCTCCTTTGATTGCATATGCATGATTTAGAGGACCACTGCCTTTTCCCAGGTCAAGATAAGCGCCAAGCGCTCCTGAGAGATAGACTTTTGCTTTCTCAACCGACTGTTCAAGCGTGTAATCCTTAGCCAGATTGGAAGCAATTGCACTCGATAAAGTGCATCCGGTTCCGTGCGTATTTGGGTTATCAATCTTATTACCGATAAACCATTGATACCTTCCATCTTTATATAAGAGATCATTCGCATCCATTGTACGGTGACCCCCTTTGCATAAAACAGCACAGTGATACTCTTCACTGATCTGCTTTGCTGCAGTAATCATATCATCTGATGTGTTTATTTTCATACCCGAAAGCACCTCCGTCTCAGGTATGTTTGGTGTAATCAGTGCGGAAATAGGAAAAAGATACTTCTTTAATAGGAAAACTGCATCCTCCTTAATTAATCCGGAGCCGCTGGATGCCACCATAACAGGATCCAGCACAACATTTTTTGCGTGGAATTCCACTAATTTCTTTGCTATGATTTTAATCAGAGCTGATGATGAAACCATTCCGATCTTAATTGCATCCGGATCTATATCCGTAAAAACAGCATCCAACTGCGCTGCTAAAAAATCCTCAGGAACCTCCATGATCCGATAAACACCGGTCGTATTTTGTGCTGTTAATGCCGTGATTGCACTCATGGCATATACACCGTTTGCCGTCATTGTCTTAATATCCGCCTGGATACCGGCTCCTCCGCTCACATCGCTTCCTGCAATTGTTAATGCTGTTCTCATAATCCTTCCTCCACCATTTTCTCCGTTAAAGCTCTTAGCTCCTGCGCTGATTTCTCAATATCAGGCTGCGCGAAGATGGCACTGATTACTGCTATTCCGCATATTCCTGAATTTGTAAGCTGCATAACGTTGTTTTTACCAATTCCTCCGATTGCAATTACGGGTATACTGACTGCTGTGCAAATTGCCTGCAATGTGTCATGGTTTACCTCCATAGCATCCGCTTTCGAACCTGTAGGAAATACTGCACCCACACCAAGGTAATCTGCACCCCTTTGTTGCGCCAGAAGCGCCTGTTCCACCGTCTGTGCAGAAACTCCCACGATTTTATCCGGTCCCAGTTTCTTTCTGACATCTTGGATCTCCATATCAGATTGCCCAACATGCACACCATCTGCGTCTATGGCTGCAGCAATCGTGGCATTATCATTTATCACAAACGGTACTTTGTATTTTTTGCAAAGCTCCCTGATTTCCTGAGCTATTAAAAGAAAGGCTTCGGTATCCAGGGTTTTCTCTCGAAGCTGTACAAAGCTTACTCCCCCCTTTAGAGCTCTTTCAACCTGGCTGTATAATGTTTCTCCTTTCAGCCAGGTACGGTCTGTCACTGCATATAATAATAAAGTTTTCTTATCTAATTTCATATTTTGCTCCTCTTTCCAGAATGACTTCATCCATCTGGTAAATGGAGTCTATTATTCTGTTCCGGTAAGTTGCATTTCCTTCTCCTGGCAGCATCCTGCTCCAGCCAATTTCTCCGGCCAGACCCATAGCACACACGGCTGCCGCTGCGGCTTCCAGACAGTTGTCCTTATTTGCAGACAGAAATGCTGTCATCATTCCTGACAATTGACAACCTGTTCCTGTTATTTTCCCCATTTCGGAACGACCATTGCGGATAACATAGCATTTTTTCTGATCAGCGACAAGATCAATCGCGCCTGTAACTGCAATGACACTTCCTGTTCTTTCGGAAAATGCTTTCACAAAAGCAATTGAGCCCTCCAGTGTATTCTCTGTCACAGCATCCGCTATATCTGCATCTACTCCCTTCGTATTGCCGCTGCCAAGTGCCAGTGTCTTTATTTCAGATATGTTTCCTCTGATTACATCGAACCGGATTTCTCCCATCAGCTTCAGGGCTGTTTCCGTTCTAAGAACACTGGCTCCGGCACCTACCGGGTCCAGAAGTACCTGATGTCCCAGTTCATTTGCCCTCCTCCCTGCTAGAAACATCGAAGGAATTATGCTCTTATTTAACGTTCCGATATTGATATTTAGTCCCTGGCAAATAGATGTTATCTCCAGGACCTCGTCTAAATCATCAGACATGATCGGGCTTCCCCCACATGCCAGCAATATGTTTGCCACATCATTTACGGTAACATAGTTTGTGATATTGTGTACTAGCGGTGCATTCTTACGAACATTAGCAATACAGTTACTTATCATTTTTTCTCCATTCCTGTGCTTTTTTGCACATCTTTAATTTGTAACTCTGATGCGGATGGAATGCGCGAAGCTGCGCATCCTTCCAAGGGTCTATTTTATAGAAATTTTTGCCTGTGAACTAAAAAAACTGCGTATACACCAAAGAAGTATATACGCAGTAAACTACTATACTATATCCCTACGTTGGCATTATCCAAATCAGGTTATGGGTTAAAGCATTCAGCTTACTCTCAGCCCACTAATTGTGAGCACCCCGTTTTATAAACTACAGACAAGTCAATATAAATTGCCCTGTCCAAAATTATTATACTACGAAATCAAAGAAAATCAAGTTTCTCTTCGAATACTTATCCAATCCGTTCAAAATCTTCCACTCCATGCTTGCAAATGGGACAAATATATCCCTCCGGAAGCTCATCGCCTTCGTATACAAAACCGCATATCTTGCATACATAACCTTTCTTTACTTCTTCCATCGGCTGTGGCTTTGGCTTGATATGATCCAAATAATATTGATAGGTTACGCTTGGTGCATTGGAAATTAACATTGCTTCGGTAATATCCGCAATAAATACTGTATGTGTATCATAGTCACAGGTCTCAATCACCTTACCTGAAATTACTGCATTGGAATACTCTCCCAGGTAGCGCAGATTGTTTTCTGTTCGTTTTTCTTCCTTCTCCTGTGCAAATTTATCTACATCCTTACCGCTCTGGAAGCCAAACTGCTTAAAGAGCTGGAACGGAGCATCTGTCGTTAAGACCGAGATATTAAATTGCTTTGTCTTCAGTATCATGTCATGGGTATAGTTTGCCTTATTTACAGCAATCGCAACCCTGTTTGGTGCATTCGTAATCTGCATTACCGTATTGATGATACATCCGTTGTCTTTTACACCCTGTCTTGCAGTAAGTACAAACAAACCATACGAAATCTTAAATAAAGAGTTTGTTTCAATTTTCTGCGTATGACTGATTGCTTCGGTTTTTGGCATGGAATCCGCAATTGCCTGCACTAACGCATCAAGTTCAGCGAGCTGTCCTTTCTTCAGAGAGGATTTTATGCTGATTTTCTGGTCTAAAATAGTCATATTTTTACATTTTTCCAATTCCGAACGAATTAGATTTCCACTGGTTGCTGCCCAGGAACCATTCTCAATGACAGCTACCGTTCTGTTTTGAATATTATGGGCAACCAGATCATGGAGCAGGTCATCCATTTTAATAAATACTCCGGCATTATAGGTGGTAGATGCCAGTACCAGATGACTCCATTTGAAAGCTGCCGCAATTATTTCCGAAGCATGTGTAACCGAAACATCGTACATTACTGTGCGGATACCCCTATCCCGCAAACGGCCGGACAGAATTTCTGCGGCATTCTCTGTATTACCGTATATGGAAGCATAGGCTATCACGACACCGTTATCTTCCGGTGTATAGGTACTCCATTTCATATATTTTTCTATATAGTAGCCTATATTCTTTCTCCATACAAACCCGTGCAGCGGGCAAAGCAGATTAATTTCAACCGCAGATGCTTTTTTTAGCAATGCCTGAACCTGGGTTCCGTATTTGCCGACAATATTTGTATAATACCTTCTTGATTCATCCAGAAAATCACGGTCAAAATCCACTTCATCGGCAAAAATCGCTCCGTTTAAAGCCCCAAAGCTACCGAATGCATCCGCTGAAAATAATATTTTATCCGTAGTATCATAGGTAACCATAACCTCCGGCCAATGTACCATAGGTGCCATGAGAAACGTAAGATTATGTCTGCCGGAAGATATCATATCACCTTCCTTAACAAGGACTGCTCTTTCATCAAAATCCGTATCAAATTCAAAAAACTGCTTCATCATAGCCGAAATCTTGGCATTGCAGACAATCTTCACTTCCGGATGCAGTAGAATGATTTGCGCAATCGCAGACGAGTGATCCGGTTCCATATGGTGTACCACCAGATAGTCCAGTTTTCTGTCTCCAAGTATTTCTGCGATATTCTCAAAAAATACTTTTGTGACTGCCTGATCAACCGTATCAAATAACACGGTCTTTTCATCCATTAATAAGTAAGAGTTGTATGAGACACCTTCAGGAACCGGATATACTCCTTCAAACATTGATAATCTGCGGTTATTTCCTCCAACCCAGAACAAATCCTCCGTAATTTTTTTATAACAAAACATTTGAATACCTCCTGTTATTATTCCTATACCTCTTCTTTGCAGTAAAAAACTGTTTCCAAGCTGAAAAGTAAAATTTTTCTTTTGTTTAAAACATTCCTGTCTATTCCTCTTTCACAAGCTCTCCTGTTATTATACCAGTCTCATCGTATTTCTTTTTCATCATGTAATTCGTCAATGCCACAACTCTTCCCACTCCGATTACCGCCGCCACTGTTCCGATTCCAATTCCAATCATTTTACCTGCAAAAGCGAACCCGATGATTAGTGTAATGATAATACAGGAAAGATCAAACAGGTTTTTTGTAAAACCCAGTTGCGAACCTGTTCTCATAGCGATTGCTTGTACTATACCATCCCCCGGATTAACCACCAGATTAGAATTAACAGAAAGGGAAACACCTACCCCGGTACATATGATTGCGATAAGCAGAATTAGTAAATTTATCCATATTACCCGAGAAGAAAAAGCCAGTATATCATTCAAGAGATTAAGAAACAAGCTAAATACAATACTTAACGGAAGCTGTAACAAATCCGCCGCTCTTTTGTTCTTTCCCTTTATAAGAAACTGAGCTGCTATAAATAAACAATACAGTGCAAGTGTTGCATAACCGAAATTGATATGCCAGATCTGAGAGATACAATAAGGAACAGAAATAATCGGCGATACACCCAAACCTGTTTTTGTATTTAATGTAATTCCCAGTGCCAATATAATAAGTCCCGCAAAATATTGCAGATACCGAAATAACTGTTTCATAAATAACCATTCCTCTCTTCAAAACCTGCCAACAGTATGCCGCAGGCATGATTTTGGAATTTGACTGTTCACAATTTTTTCTGTCATTTTTATTATTATACCATTTTCACTTCAAGAATCAATCTATAATGATCCCTTTTGTGCTTATGCCAGCAAAGATAAAAGGTTTTTTAGCGAAAGGATCGGTTTAGCATTTGATGTCACTGAAAAACTTTCTAATTTTTACTCACTATCTTCTTGCCCTCCAAGAATGGTCTGGCAAAACTAATATTGAAGAATTCGATCAGCGGTCCCATAAAAAATGCTGTGACTACCGTACCTATTCCGACAACTGCATGCAAAGCTACTCCAATCAGAACACAGATTAAATCTGTTCCGATCCTACAGTACTTAAATTTTGCAACCTTTTTATCTGCCAGTATTAATGCAATCGCATCATAGGTTGAAACTCCCAAATCAGCAGTATAATATAAGGAAGATGCAAAGCACATGATAATAATTCCAACTGCCAGAAGTATAATGCGGAGCAAAATATTTACATTGGATAAATATTTTCCCAGAAACAGCGTAGTATATTGAACAATATAGCCTGTGCCAAAGATATTAATGAAGGTTGCTATCCCAATATAATGTCTGGATAGAAAAAATATCAGAACCAGCATAGCAAGATTAATTATCGTATACAGTGTACCAAAGCTAATGGGTATCACATTTGACAAGCCATTCACAAAGCATTGAAAGGGATCCGTCCCAAATAAAGACATTTTAAATAAACCCACACTAATACCGCTCAAACATACTCCCACAAAAGCCATAATAATTCGTTTTTTCCTATGTTCCATTATGTCACCTCGATGATTTTCTATTCAGTGGCAATTGCGTAACCTTTTGCTATTGCCTGCTTTCGTTTACCAGTTGCCATATATTTACATATCGTAACTAAATAAACCGTATTTCCTATGTTAATCTATTTTTAGACAAATGGCAATCACTCTTCTGATACTTTTTATCATTCCATGCAATAAAAGCTACGGTTCACAGGCAAGTTATATTCCATTGCTGTGCATCCACCGGAGAGTTTTATTTCTTAGAAGGATTTTATGTTCGAAATCAAAAAATCCACCCACTAAATTAATTTAATGGGTGGATTTTATGAAAATTTATACTGCTCTCAAAATAATAAAATACATGATTTAATTTATTATCTGTTTTAGATGAATTTGCCAGGACTGGTATTCATTTCTCTGTTCCGGTACTGGTATTCCCGCATTCATTAGAGAATTCCCCCGAAAAACTCTCTCCGTACCCTCCAATAAATAGTCTGCTTCCGGTAGCAAGCCTTTGCATTTTATATATTGTGCCGGCTGATTTGCGTGAGTGTTAATCGTTACCACATGAAGCAACGCTTCCTTCTTATCCTTAGCCACAAACTCCCAGGCAGCAAACTGACGGTTCTCCTGGCTGTCGGTTAAACGATAATAATCTCCGTTATGAATAAGCTCCCAATATTTATGAAAAGAAGCAATCTGCTGCTTAACATATTCTTTCTCTTCTCCGGTAATTTTATTTAAATCCATTTCATAACCGAAGCTGCCAGCCATCGCAACGACTCCTCTGGTTGAAAATGGTGCCACGCGCCCTGTCTGATGGTTCGGTACTGCTGATACATGCGAACCTACTGCTGAAATCGGATAGGCGTACGAGGTTCCTTCCTGTATTCGTATTCGATCAATCGCATCCGTATTATCACTGCACCAGATCTGTGGTGTGTAATAGAGCATTCCGGCATCAAATCTACCACCACCCCCGCTGCAGCCTTCGATCAGTAAATTCGGGTAACGCTTTATCAGCCTTTCCAGCAGATCATAAACCCCCAGCATATAACGGTATAGTACACCTCCCTGGTCATGCTCTTTGCTTGTTACCGAATATACATCCGTTATGCTACGGTTCATATCCCATTTTAAATATTCAATATTAGCGCTGTCCAGTACCTTACATATCATTAAAAAGATGTAATCCACAACCTCTTTTCTAGAAAAATCAAGAACTAATTGATTTCTGGATCGGACGGGCTTGCGTTTTGGGATACTTAAAGCCCAATCCGGATGTTCACGGAACAAATTACTGTCCTCATTTACCATCTCCGGCTCCATCCAGATACCAAATTTCATTCCAAGTCCATTTATCGCTCTGACCAGATCGGATAAACTGCTGCCAAGCTTTTTCTCATTTACAAACCAGTCTCCCAGCCCGCTTAAATCATTATCCCGTTTACCAAACCAGCCATCATCCAGTACAAGCATTTCAACCCCTAATTCAGATGCCTGTTTTGCTATTCCAAGAATTTTTTCACCGTTAAAATCAAAATATGTTGCTTCCCAGTTATTAATCAGAACCGGCCTGGGTATCGTTTTATATTTTCCCCTGCATAAATAATTGCGGAAGGTATCATGATACTGATGACTAAGCCTTGTTAAACCCTGATTTGAAAAGCTCATTACTACTTCAGGGGTATAGAAATCCGCACCCGGCTCCAGATCATAGGAAAACAATTCATCCTGAAGCCCCATACCAACACGGATTTGATTATATTGATCTAATTCTGCCTCCGCTTTAAAGCTTCCGCTATATACAAAGCACATTCCATAGCAATTTCCGTAATCTTCTGTTGTTTTTTTATCAGCCAGTATACAAAAGGGGTTATACTGATGACTGGAAGTGCCTCTTTTACTTCCGATCGTATGTATTCCATGTGCCAATTCTTTTCGCTGAACATTACGTTCCATTGCATGTCTTCCGTAGAAACTGATTAAATCAAATTCTCCGTATAAAAAATCCAAGCATGCCGAGAAAGCTTTTTCAAGGATGATTTTTTCTTCCCCTGTATTCGTAAGCTTCGCGCTTCTTGTAATAATATCCAGTTTTTCCAACACGCCATAGGATAGCGTTACCTGAAGCCGGTTGCTTTTATCCTCCAGCACAATCTCGAGAGTCTCTGCTTCGTCCTCCTTCGCATACACTGCCGGCATCCCCGGGATACGATATTTGCCAGGCATGATTTTGTGAGTTTTATAACGCAAATCACAGCTATAACTACCATCCGGATTTTTTATCGTTAGGCATGCTGACCGGAAATCTCCGTTTCCCTGCGACGGATATTCCTGCGGAAGGCTGTCCATCGAATAGGTTCTGTCATTCTCTGCTTCATAAGGATTTCCCGAAAAGCCCCGGTCCCCATAGGTGAGAAGGTAATCCATATTATCTTCTACCCTTGCACCATAATACAAATGCAACAAGTGTCCGAATTTACCGATCTGTATCTGATAAGTGCTATGCACGGTCTGAAGGATAAAGATACCGTGCTTCTCTCTGTATTCAATAGCCATTCATATTCCTTTCTATACCTCGGATCATTCTTTATAGCTTTCCGCCCGATGTTGCAATACCTTCAATGAATTGCTTCTGGAAAATAAGGTAAATGATTATCATAGGGATACAAGCAAATAGTGAAGCTGCCATCAGCTGCGGAAATTTCGATCCATATTGTCCCTGCATTTTTGCGAGGGCGGATGCCAAAGTGGTTTTATTATTATCAGCGCATACAATCATAGGCCACATCAGGTCTTTGTATGCAAACAAAGCTGTAAAAATTCCCAGAGCAACCATGGCTGATTTTGTTAAAGGAGCCATTATAAATAAGAAGGTCTGCCCTATATTACAGCCGTCCAGACGTGCTGCCTCCTCCAGATCTTTTGGAAGGCCCATAAATGCCTGTCGAAGTAAAAAGGTACCGAACGCTGTTACCAGACCGGGAAATACCAGCGCAAATATCGTATTTAGCATCTGCATTTTACTAACCATGATATATTGAGGAATGATAAAGATCTGGGATGGTACCATCATCTGAAAAAGCACCAGGGAAAACGCCAGATTTTTCCCTCTGAAATTCAAACGACCGAAAGCATATCCAGCCATTGTTGCTGTTAATACAGCAGCAATAACACGTCCAGCGATCATAAGGATTGTGTTAAGATAAAGCTTTAAAAAATTCATGTTATCCAGTACGGTTTTGAATGCATCGGTTCTCCATTTTGACGGAAAGATAACAAATGGATCAACACTGGTGGATTCTGTGACTGTCTTAAAAGCTGTTAAAATCATCCAGAGAAATGGTACTAACATTGTAATAGAAAACAAGATTAACACCAAATGAATGAATAGCTTACTGATATTTTTTGTTCCCATTTGACCTTTCCTCCCTAATTATAATGTACCCATTTTTTCTGAGCTATCATCTGTAATACCGTGATTATCATAATCAAAACCAGAAGAAGCACAATAACGGTTGCTCCATATCCTTTGTTACCGTTTGTGAAAGCATATTTGTAGAATATGTAAACCAATGATTGCGTTTTTGTCAGCGCAGGATTTGTATTATCCATTACCATAAAGATTAAATCAAATACCTGCATCGCACCAATTACCCTGGTAACGCAAACAAAGAAAATAGTCGGAGAGATCAGCGGTATTGTAATGCGAAAGAATTGCCGCACCTTGGAGGCTCCATCTATTTCAGAGGCTTCATAGAAGTCTCTGGGTACCTCCTGTAAGCCAGCCAGAAATAATACCATATTATATCCGATGATGGACCAGATACCAATTACAGCAATCGAAAAGATTGACAGGTGAGGATCCGAAACCCATGAGATTTCTTTGCCGATGATATGGTTGATTAAACCAAAGCTGGTATTATAAAGCCATCTCCAAACCATAGCGATTGCTGCCGGAGCAGCAACCATAGGTAGGAAGAAGATTGTTCTGTAAACAGTACGTCCTCTTAATTTTTGATTCAAAAGTACCGCCATAACTAACGCAATTGCAATTGAAAACGGAACCTCAATCATTGCATATTTTATTGTATTCCATAATGCCTGCCAAACCTCCGCATCATGAAACAGTTTTTCATAATTTGTAAAGCCTATAAAAATATTACCTTTTCCAAAATCACCGGTCTTAAAAAAGCTTTGATAAATTGTTTGGAAGATGGGGATGATATTCAGAACCACAAGGCCTATCATTGTCGGTAATATAAACAGCCATCCCCACAGAAATTCATTCCATCTCTGCTTTGTCCCTTTTCGCTTCTTCATCATTATCATCCTCCATCTTCTGCCAGCCAAACTATTTATGTAGTTTAACTTCTGTTTTATTCTTATTGCTTTTCCGCTGCTAAAGTTTCATTCATAGATGCTGCAATTTTCTTACAGGTATCTTCTATTGTTGCATCACCTGTCCAGGCAGCCTTTAATTCTTCCGTAATCATATTTTCCCATGTAACCGTATCTCTGGAATATGGACGAAATATTAATTTTGCATTCAACATATCCACACAGAATTTTAAGTTAAATCCTGGAACTGCATTTTGCCAAGCATCCGAGGTTCCTTTATAAGCTGACATGGTAACACCAAGCTCTGCCTGCTTTAGCTGCGCTTCCTTGGTTCCTAAGTATTCAATCAAACTCCAGGCAGCATCTGTATTTTTGCCGTTTGCCGCGGCTGCCCAGCCAAGACCATTATAGATAGATACTCTGGTTCCGTCCGGACCTGTCGGTAATACAGCGACATCGCAGTTCTTGCTGGTATATTCGTTATCTCTGAAAGCAGGAACCATCCAGGTACCCTGTGTAACCATTGCTACCTTGCCGGACTCAAATAAAACATCCGCACTATTTTCTGAGATTGTCTGTAGGCTTGGAGCAATTTTCTCATTTACCATTTTGGAGAACAGGCTCATTGCTTCAATTGTTTTCGGATTATCAAAACCTGAGGTTTTCTTGTCATCGCTGATTACATACCCGCCGTATGCATAAATAGCATTGTAAAAGCTATCCTGATTATTACCGGTATTAACAGCATAACCATATTGGCTGCCGTCAGATTTCGTTAATTTTTTAGCTGTATCATATAAGGTCTGCCATGTCCACTTGTCATCCGGATAAGGAATTCCTGCTGCATCAAACATCGTTTTGTTATACCAAAGACCAATCGTATCAATATCCTTCGGAATCGCATACTGTTTGCCGTTGGAGGAATAAAGTGCTACGATATCGGAATAATAATTATCAAGTTTCACTTTATCACTTTTTGCAATTTTATCTGTCAAATCCAATAAAATTCCATTCTCCATATATTTCTGAGCCTGGTTGGAGTGCATCCAGAATACATCCGGCAGAGTTCCGCCCGTAGCACCTGCTTCAAGCATGGTCCAATAATTATTCCAATCTACAACCTGAATTTCAGCCTTAATGCCTGATGTTTTTGACCAGTCATCCATAATCTGCTGAAGACCCTTCTGCTGATTAGAATCCCAAATTGCTACGGTAATCTTGCCTCCTGAACTTGAGCTACCGGAGGATGCGGTCGCTGCCGGTGTAGCCGTAGCCTGTTTCGTATCCGAACCGGCATCTGTGCTGGTAGTTGATTTGGAACTTCCTCCACAGGCTGTTAATGATAATACCATTACAACAGCCATAACGAGTGCAAATATCTTTTTCTTCATAAAATGAACCTCCCTTTCAATAACTGCTTTTAATTTCATAAATCCATAAAATTAGTACAGCAAAACGACATAATTCGTTATAAACATACCTCAATTGTGCTTTTTTTCATTTCTTTACTATCAGCAGGCCCGCTTCAGAAAGATAATTTGTATTAATATTTTGTAACATTTTTATGACTTTTTCTTAAGTCAAACATATAATATCATACATTTTATACAAAACATATATCCTGCTATTACAATTTATATACCACAATGCTTTTTTTTGTTTTATAGCTTGAAGTATACTAGCATTTTGGTATATAATATTTATACAGGTTATATAAGTCATTCCATCTTATATCATGCCATTGTAGAATTATATCAATGTGAGGATTATTTGCAGCAAGTATTTTTGAGCTCTATTTACTTTATATTCCTATTCTGTAAGGAGGATTTATATGAGCAAACCTATCTTCCGGGTATTCCCCAACGAATCTTTTGTTGATTTAGTACTTTATCAGTATGGATGGGAGCGCTGTGATCCTCTGTATTCTTATGGCCCTTATATAAGAAATCACTATCTTTTTCATTATGTCATCTCCGGTATGGGTACACTCGCTTCCTTTGATTCAAAAGGGGTGGAGCATACCTACAAAATAAACAGCGGACAGGGTTTTTTGATCTGTCCGAAGCAAATTAATACCTATGTAGCCGATAAAGATTATCCCTGGGAATATACCTGGGTGGAATTTGACGGGCTGCGTGTTAAAGAAGCTCTTAATCTTGCCGGACTTTCCTACGACGCACCGATCTATCGCTCCAATGCAAAGGATCTATCCAATGAATTAAAAAATGAAATGCTGCATCTAGTACAAAACAGCAATGAATCTGCTTTTCATTTAATCGGGCACTTATATCTGATACTGGATTATCTGACACGCTCCTCCGCAAGCAAAGTCCTAGTGAAAAGCGGCAAGCTGGTTGACTTTTATGTTAGGGAGGCTACTTCCTTTATTGAACAGAATTTTCAGAATGATATAACGGTTGAGGATATAGCACAGTGGTGTAATCTAAACCGCAGTTACTTTGGAAAGATATTCAAAGAAGCTATTGGAAAAAACCCACAGGATTTTCTAATTAGTTACCGTATGTCCAAAGCAGCAGAACTTCTTAAGCTAACTGATCTTTCTATCGGAGATATCAGTAATGCCGTAGGTTATCAAAATCAGCTGCATTTTTCCAGAGCTTTTAAAAATATATACAATGTATCCCCAAGAGAATGGAGAATTGATAATAAAATCCGATATAAAAAGTAATATGTGTGTATGAAATAAAAGGAAGGATTATTCTGAAAATAATCCTTCCTTTTATTTCATACACCTATATTGTCGCGATATCTTAACGAGGATCCCTCTCTATTATTTCAACTCCCCATGCGTTTACAGTAAATTTATCCCCGTCTTTGATTTTCTGGTTACTTAATAAGGCAAGCGCATCCGGGCCACAATAGGGAATTATGGCCTTCGTTTTCTGATAATTCAGATAATATAGAATCTCTTTCCCTGCCTCATTCACCCCTTTACGGACAATGCAAAGCTTTGCTATTTCATTTTCCTCCTTCCAGAGTCCACAATCTTTTAGGCAGGAAATAAGAAGACTTCTCAGTGCCTGATCGGAGATTTTGCATCCCAGATAGGTAGCGGTTCCTTTACCATATTGGTTTTTCGTTGCGGCTGCATATTTGTTCCAGTTCTCATGAAGGTAGCCTGCCAGTACTTTTGCCGTTGTCGGCTTTAAGAGCTCCATAAATTCCGATATGCCGCTTTCCTCCTCTGAGAGCTCCATTTCCGGCAGAGAAAGCTTTGTGTTTCCCGGTGAGGTCATCTGATTGTAGTACATACCAAAGCACTCTGTAAGCCTATGAGGTAATCTGTCATGATAAACCTTTATATTTTCATCTGCAACTGCGCTTTTAAAGGTCATAAATACATGACCCCCGGCAGCAATATATTGTTCGATTGCTGTCAGACACTGTTCCGGTGCCGTATAGAAGGCCGGAATAACCAGAAGGGTATAGTCAGCAAACTGATCTGTCTGCTCCGGTGTGACAAAATCCACCTCTTCATTCAGATGATACAAACCATTATATACCTGGCGTAAAACATCATTATACTCGCAGAAGCCTGCCGGTGCCCCGTTCTTTCCAAACGTCATACCCGTATCCAGGCGGAACCATTTCAGTGCAGTCAATGCCTCATTACTTACAAGGATTGCCACCTGATTTTTCTTTTTCAAATTAACAAGCTTCTTATTATATAATGCAAATTCTTTTCCGATCTGTTTTGCTTCGAGATAGGTATCATTCTCTTCGAAATCGTGGCTTAGAAGTCCCTTCCAGTAGGTTTCAAATGCATTATGAAGGGAATGGTAATGCCAATACATTACACTGTTCGCTCCGCTTGCAAGATGACTATAGGCCTGAAGCCTCAGCTGCCCCTGGTAAGGAAGCCATGATTGCTGACCCTGCGCCTGTGTTTCCAGTACAAGATAATTTGTCCTCTTAAGGGAACGTGTCATATCTCCTCCAAAAGCAATTTCTTCGCCTGTCAAATCATCCTGTGTCGGATGATAAATATCACAACCGGCTACTGTAAGGGCTTTTGCTGCATGGAAGTGGTTCACATCCGGCTGAACTCCGTATGAATAGCCTCTCCATTCAAAATCAAAGTTCTGTGTCAGAAACTGATCCTCTCTTTTATATTTTGCAACGATTTTGGCCTGCCAGGCAAGATATTCATCCACCAACATCCTTTGGAATTTTGAAAACTCTGCTCCTAGACTTCCATTTATTGTTGCCCTGATATCAGGGAATTCATCCCAGGCGTTTATTCTATTGCTCCAATAATTAAGACCAAACGCATCATTCATCCGCTCTAAGTCATGATCAAATTTATCCTGTAAATAAGAAACAAAGCGTGTCTGAACACCTGCCGCAGCTGTACCGTAATGCTTAGTTTCGTTATCTAACTGATAGCCAATCACACAGCTTCGATCCGCCACATGCGCGATTAGTTTATCAATGGCATTCCCTGCATGCCGCAGGAAATCCTCATTGGTAATGTCCATTATCTGTCTGGCACCATAAAGAGCCTGCCCCTTTTCTGTTGTTACCATGATGGCAGGATATTTCTTTACCAGCCATGCGGGAACCGCATAAGTAGGTGTTCCAATAATCACTGCTATGTCATTCTTTTCACAAGCATCCAGTACTCTATCAATATGATAAAAATTATAAATACCTTCTTCCGGCTCCATCGTTGCCCAGGTTGATTCCGCAATCCTGATCACATTCATTCCGGCGGCCTTAAGCATTTCCATATCCTGTACCAGTCTTTCACATGGCATATATTCGTCATAGTATGCTGCTCCAAATAGTAACTTTGAGATCATATAACTTCCTCCATTCTCTCTTTCTTCTCTAATATCTGGCATATCCTCAATATCCATCTTCATAACTTAAATCAAGCTTTTGTCGGGTTAACCATTTTATGATACATTATCCGGAAACCAGCCCTGATCGATGCATTTTCCAAGATCCCAGCTGTCCCATCCCTGCCATTGCGGCTTATTTACCGTATCTAAAAGTAATTTATAGCTCCAGTAATAATATCCTGCTCCTTCCTTCCAGATCTCAAGCTGTGCCTGTGCAAGTTTCTGGTAAATCCTTTTTTTCTCTATTGCATCAATATCCTGTACGATCTCATCTTCATTTCCCGGTGAAACACCTGCTTTCGTATCC
Source organism: Bacillota bacterium (assembly GCA_023418475.1). Classification (GTDB taxonomy): domain Bacteria; phylum Bacillota; class Clostridia; order Lachnospirales; family Lachnospiraceae; genus Mobilitalea. The sequence goes on along the minus strand of JAEZZO010000073.1, from coordinate 60,011 downwards.
TTACCGCAGGCAGCTGAATTGAACAAGCTCCATTCTCCAACAATAACAGGAAAGTATTGTCGCATCTCCTTCACATCCTGCCGGAAGATTTCCTCAATGTAAGTAAGATAACCCTCTATATTCTGAACACAGCCAAAGGCTTCTGCCATCATTAAAAATAGATGCGTATCCAAAACCACGTTTTTAAATTCAGCCCCGCGCATGAAGTCCTTCCATTCCCTTAAACGGAAACCATCATGAAAAACAACTGATTTATCCTCGGAAAGATACTTTCTGATCCGATAATATGCCTCCGTATAGAATTTGCGTAAAAACTTAGAACTAATTCCCGCGGATCCTTCTGCTTCACTCTTATCCTTTGCCGGATATCTGGAAGGCACCCCTATAAATTCCCAGAATTGAGAGCTTACCGGCTCGTTGAGTATCTCGATTCCATATAATCCCGTTCTACTTGCATAACGTTTCGCCAGGCGTTCCAACACGGTTAGAACAAACTCCACTTCATCTGAATTCTGCGCCCATTTGCAAACGCCGCATAAGCCTCCGTTGTCAAACCCATTCTGACTGCCGGGTGTGGTATGCAGATCAATCAAAATCGTCAGATCATATTTTTCAGCCCACCCGAACGCTCGATCCAGATATTCGATACATCCAATAAAGGGCGGCCTGTCTCCAAATATAAAATACGGTATCGGTATTCTGACAGAGTTCAATCCGTGCTTTGCAATATATGCAAAATCCCTTTCCGTAATAAAGGTCTCTCGATGTGCCTTCATACGCTCCCTAAGAATTTCAGAGGAAAGTGTTCTGGCTAACCAGGTTTCGTCTTCGACATCCTTCATTCCATCAAATACAACCGGGCTCATCCACTTCTCAAGCACCAGCCAGTTTCCTAAATTAACTCCTTTTATCATACAAGTCTCCATTCTCCTGCTTCAGTGTATCAGTACAGATTCCATATCGACAGTATATTGATCTTACTGCTTTAAGAATCCTTTATGAATAGTACCCTAACTGAAACAATTTCCTTGCTATCATTCTACACTTTCCGAATACGGATTGCCATGTATTGTTTTCCGGGTAAATCAAGACGTACCGTATTGCTGTGAATCCCTGCATCAGTAATTGTCATGTTCCAGGTATCAATTATTTCAATCTGATAGCGCCCATCTGCCGGAAGCTCAATCATACGAAAGGAAGGACGTCCAAAACCATAGTAGCGTATTTCATAAGTAAAGGGTGTTAGAAAGGGAATATCCGGAACTGCTATGGTTTCATCAAACCAGCCCTGTCTGCACTTAAGTCCCGGCCCCGGTGTCTCACATAGAATGCGATACAGGAATTGAAAACGTTCCGGACTTTCACCGTGTAATACTCCACCGTGCGACCACCAGATGATATCCTCCGGATGCATATAAGTTTCCCCATGTCCGGGATAGCCGCCTCGTAAAACTGCTTCCCAAAAACGTCTTACAAGCTCTTCGGCCGTAATATTTCCCCAGCCCTGGTCCACGTTTCCTTCATATGCAATTTCATCCCAAACCACAGGCTTGCCATATCGTCTGCGATAATCATCCGTATATTCCACATGACGGTAAAGATCCTGCCGCTGCATACTGCAGTGGGTAATCCATGGTCTGGTATAGTCATAAAATTCAATACAGTTATGAATGGATCGAAGGTGGTTGTAAGGATCTTTTTCACTAATGATACCGGCAAAGCGTTCCCAGTCTTTTACCGTTTTGGACATCAGGTCATATTCATTGGCCAGGGACCACCACACATTCCGATAGGCGCTATATCTGGCAACCATATAATTTAAGTATAAATCATCTGCTTCCTCCGTCATAGCTGCAAAACCCCACCGGTCATAAGGATGCCACAGAATAATATCCGCCTCTATTCCCATATCCCGCAGCTGACGAATTCTTAAATCAAAGCGTTTGAAATGTTCCGGATTTGGCTTTAAACAATTAAAATCCTGAATAGGATTCTCAAAGGAAGGCATCATCAGCTTTGTTTTCAGAATTTCCTGATTTATTCCCTCCTGTGCTCCCTTTTCGTAAGGATAAGTGATTGGTTCCCTCATATTATACAAATAATGCTTTGGAAAGATACAAAATCTTATTTTATTGAATACATTGCTTCTTAAGGTATTAAGTGTCTGTTCCTGTAATTCTTCCGTCTGGTTCACCCAGGCATAGCATGTTGTACCAATGCTGTAATAAGCAGCTCCATCCTCGTACTGAAAATGGTAACGGCTATATATTCTTACCGGACCATGGTTTTCTTTTGAGGGAGGGATAACCAGAAAGCTTCCTTCCTTTTTCTGCTGCGTATAATTGCCTTCCACAACATAATGATATTCCCCTTCAAAAGATGGCATAAACCGTACACGGTATATGCCATCCCCATCATAAAAGCCGTCCACTGTTTTCTCTTCATTTTTTCCGGTGAAAGTAGCTTTTATCTGATAGTCTATAAATGGATTTCCATCCGACTTTCCCTTCCCTTCAATCTCAAATACATCCCATTTTTCTACTTGCTGCATAAGGTCCTCCCTAGTATTTCGTCTCTATTTACAAGGAATATTTCACTATTCACTATTTTCCGATAATTAGATTAATATTATATTTTTGTCTGATGATTTCTATATGTTTCCTATTCAATTTTGACGGTAATTCGTTATCTAAATAAACGAGCATTGTAAACTGTTTCCTGTTTTCTTTAAAAAAGCCGGCCAAAGATTGCTCTCCGGCCAGCCTCTTTCTATGGCAAATTTACCAACCAGCTGATAAGCTTGTCATTAATATCTATTTCACTGTAAAGTCAATGATTACTTCTTACCTGCCAGCCATTCGTCAAGCTGTTTTTGTTTTGCATCCATAACATCCTTAAGTCCTGCAGCATATAACGCGTCATTTAATTTCTTAATCGTAGCATCAACATTAGCAGAACCAACACTGCCGGTATCCAGCGCAGCGCGGTAAGTCTGGAGTGCATTGTTTAAAGCGGTAATCTGGGTGGAATAGTTTGTACTGTCCCACATAAATCCGAAGGCCGGTGTATACTGAGCCCAGTCATTATGATGCTGCAGCTTGCTCCAGTAATCGGGAGTTTTGGAACCATCATTCCATACATAGCTGATGAATTGATTTCCCATAAACCATCCTGTATTCTGATGATATTTGTAGTTTGTTCCGTCTTCGCCATCTACGAAATAAGCGGTACCGTCATCCAATACTTTATAATTTACATCCTTAATACCATTCTGCCACAGATTCATAAGCTCTGAATCAGAATATAAAGCAGAAATAAATTTGAATGCCATTTCAGGATCCTCGCTGTTCGTAGTAATACCTGTATTGAAAAAGCTAACATTTGTAGTTGAAATTGCGCCTTCTTTATGATTACCAAAATACATTGCATAGCTATCCATACCATTGGCGGATTTATTCTCAGCAAGGAAGCCTGGTTTGATTGCAGACAGATAGCTGAAAGTATTTCCTGCCTTCATCATGGTCGCACTACCCTGTGTATCTGTAGCTGCATCTTTAAATATATATCCCTTGTCATACCAGTCAGCAAGCCTTTTTACAGCTTTTTTATAGGTTTCTGTCTCAAATTTATTAACTACCTTGGTCGAATTGTGGTCAGCTTCCCAATCAAGAACACCAAATCCGTCTACTAATTCGTCAAAGAATGCAAAACGTACTAATTGATCAGAATTATACATGTATAACGGAGTCATATCAGGATAAGCTTTCTTTACCTGTGCAAAGATATCTGTAGCAACAGACCAGTCATAATATTTTCCTGTATACTCATCGTCATTCTTTTTTAAACCATATTTCTCTGTAATACCTAATTTATCGCATATATCTGCTCTCAAGCTGAGACCGCCAAGCTCAACCGATTCTTTATTAGCCGGGAAACCATAAAGTATACCGTTCATGGACCCTACTGTTGCATTATTTTCACCAAGTGCTTTCACAATAGCTTTTCCGTCATCCGTATCCATAAATTCCTTCATATCGTAGATACCGCCCATGTTTATCCAGCTAGACGCATATGGATAGTAGATTGGTAAAACATCCAGTGCATCGCCACCGGAAAGCATTAACTGAATCTTAGACTGATAATCGGCAAACTGCAGCGGAAGCAGTTCTACTTCAATGTGGTACTGTGGTATCATCTTCTTATTAATTGCATCCTGTACTGCTTTACGTGCAGTATCATCCTGCTTATAAAACTCAATATAGGAAAATACCAGGTGATACGGTTTTTGTTCTGTATACTCACCAATCGCTGTTTTTGTAACTGAGCTATCTCCGGATGTTGTAGGTGCTGGTGTTGTAGATGCAGATGCAGCTGGTGTTCCGGTAGCGTTCTCCGAACCTTTATTGTCGGTTTTCTTACTGCAGCCTGCCAGCATAGCTACGACAATCGTAAATACAACCATCAAAGAAACTAATCTTTTCTTCATAATTTTTCCTCCTTATAATAAATAATTCTATCTGAAAATGCATACTGCATCTCCATTCATTTTTCATCAACCCTTTACACCACCAAGGGTAAGTCCCTTCGAGTAATACTTCTGAAAGGAAGGGAAGATTAACATAATTGGCAGGATTGCCACAAAAGCAATCGCCATTTGTATTGCGGTCGACGGAAGATTTGATGCCGCTGAAGTTACATTTGAATTAGTACTTGTTGCCAGGTATTGAATATTGCTGACCATCTGGTTCAGTAGATTTTGAACATTATAAAGGTTCTGATTTTTAACAAGAAAGTAAAGTCCATTCGTCCAATCATTCCAATAGCTCAGACCAGCAAAGGTTCCCATCGTCACAAGAATGGGCTTGCCAAGAGGTATTACAATACTTGAAAAAATCTTCAGCTGATGGGCTCCATCAATTTCAGCCGCTTCATATAGACTATCCGGAATGCTTGTAATAAAATAGGTACGTATCATCATAACATTCCAAGCACTTAGCAGCAGGTTTGGCAGCAGTTGGGCCCAGATCGTATCCTTAATATGGAACGTGCCTGTCCACATCAGATATGCCGGTACAATACCGCCGTTAAACAGCATTGTAAAAAACACAAAAAAATTCATCAGATTTTTTCCCGGAAGCTTCTTAATCGAAAGGGGATATGCCATCAGAGCAGACAATAATACATTGAGAAAAGTACCGACTGCTGTTACTAAAATACTGATTCCATATGCCTTTAATATCTTTTCTCCTGACCGGATGATATAGGTATATGCCGCCAGTGAAAATTTTGCCGGGAAAAAGGAATACCCGTTGGCCACAAGAGTATTTTCATCTGTGACAGACGACATAAATAGTAATAGAAATGGCAGTATTACAACCAATGTCCATATAATCATCGTTAAATTCGCCAGTATCTGAAATTTAGAAAATGGTTTTTCTCTCATATTTACCTCACATTCCTGCGCAAGCTTTGTGCGCATATTATTTATCCTGAAAATTAGAATAATGCATTTTCCTTGCTTGCTTTCCGAACCACAAGGTTTGCAACCAATACCAGAATAAAACCAACAACGGACTGATAGAAGCCTGCGGCTGCCGACATTCCTACATTAGACTGCTGCATTAAGCCCCGGTACACATAGGTATCAATAACATTTGTTGTAGAATAAATCATACCGGAATTACGAGGTACCTGATAAAACAAACCAAAATCCGAGTAGAAAATTCGACCGACACTTAGCAGCGTCAAGGTAATCACAATAGGTGCCAAAGAGGGCAGTGTTATTTTTTTAATCTGCTGCCATTTTGAGGCTCCATCCAGTTCGGCTGCTTCATAAAAAGAAGGGTCAATACCATTGATACCGGATACAAAGATAAGGCATCCATATCCGATTCCCTTCCATGTATTAACAAACACCAGGATAAAAGGCCAGTATTTTGCCTCGGAATACCAGTTAATTCCATTCTTTCCAAGTGCTGTTAGAATTGTATTATTTACAATTCCTGTACTCTGACTCAGGAAGGCATATACAATATAGCCTATAATAACTGCAGACATTAGAAACGGAAACAGGATAGCACTCTGATAGGTCTTCTGCAGCTTCTTATTTACGGTATCACAGATAAATATCGCAAAAATTATTCCCAAAACCATATTGATCATAATAAATGCTGTATTATATAGAATTGTGTTTCTTGTAATCACCCATGCATCCGGTGTATTAAATAAAAACTCAAAATTCTTAAAGCTGCACCATGGACTACCTGATATACCCTTTCGGACATTGTATTTTTTAAAAGCAACAACCAATCCTCCCATGGGGATGTAATTATTAATAAACAAATAAGCCGCACCCGGTAAAAACATCAGATACAACGGTAAATACCGTTTTATCTTTAAAAGCTTGCTTTTCATCTTATATCCTCCTTATCAATTAATACCATTTATCTGAAATGCTTCTAATGCATGTCTGCATAGACCTACATAGCCTTCCATTTCCATACTGCCAGGAATGTTTTTTTGCAACATACTATAATTTCTACTGCTTTTATCAACCTTCGTGGAAACCTCTATATTATATTAAGCCTATTTCCTAAATCCAACGTCAAAATCCAGTGAGTTTATAGCATAAAACTGTTCATTTTACGCTCTTTTTTCTATCGATTTTTACTTTGCCAAAAAAATTATTTTATTATTCACTTTTTTCTCCTAATTACCCACTTTTTTTTCACATCATCCGAAGCTACTCTCTGTGTATTTTTTATCAATGCTTCAAATACTATTTCTTAATGATATTAATTACCAGAAATAAAAGTTATACTCACATTTTTGACAATCAAATTTATTTATGATAAATTTTATTATAAGATTTACTTACGAAAGGAATGCATTCGAATGACAGATGAAAGGCATGAATTGATTCACTATGATACAGATATCCCGCTTCGCTTTTATATCAATCGGCTGACAGGCTATGAAGACAGGCATTGGCACTCGAGCATCGAAATTCTCTTCATTTTGAGCGGTCAATTGACAGTTAGTGTGGATAACGTAGTATATGTACTTTATGAAGATGATGTAATCGTGATTAACAGCGATGCCGTTCATGATATGAAGTCCGAAGCATGTGAAATGATTCTTCTTCAAATAGACTTAGAGCATATCTACTTTCGCCCTATAAGAACAGATACGTATTTTATGTGCTGCTCTGTAAATAAGCAGCATTCCTACACAGATTATAATTATATCCGGTATCTGATAGCCCGGATCATACAGACAAATTCCATCTCTCAAAATAATTGTAAAACCATGGCACTGATTTATATGCTTTTTAATGAATTAAATACCTCATTTTCTGAGAACCGCTTTTTATCCTCCGGTTCTGAAAAGCATAACGATCGTATTCGGATGATAACACGTTATATCAAAAGTCATTACAGGGAAAATATAACACTTTCCAGTCTGGCCGAAAGTCAGCATATGTCCGTTTCCTATCTCTCAAAATTTATAGAAAAGCATATGGGAACTACTTTTATTAATTATTCCAATAGTATCAAGCTGGAGCATGCGGTTAACGAAATGCTGTCGAGCGATTTAACCATTGAAAGTATTGCAAGAAACAGCGGGTTTTCCGATTCACGTTCCTTTGTAAATGCCTTTAAGAAAAGCTATGGTGTTCGTCCAAGTGAATATCGTAAAAATTATTCGAAAAGTATCTCCGTTGTTCCAAAACAGGTTCATTCTACCGCAAAGTGGACTTCTATCAGCCTGAGTGATACCGCAAAATTAGAGAAGCTGGGAAAATATCTAAATCTTTTCCAGCATGAGATACCAATGACAGATTACAAAGTGAAATCCATTGATTGTAAAACAATCGATTTCACTTCTTCACTTGGAAATCTTCAGCATAATTACCGTAAAGTTCTTACTATAAATTCAGCCAAGCTTTTGTTATATGCCTCTGTTCAGGAGATGATTATGAAAACACAACAGGAAATTGGTTTTGAGTATTTGAGTTTTCATGGCTTGATCTCTGATGATATGATGGTTTACGGCGAGAATAATGCGGGTAAACCAACCCTTAGCTTTACACAGGTAAATGAGGCACTTGATTTCGTTTTAAGTCTCAAACTAAAGCCATTTATCCGGTTGAATTTTATGCCGCGTGCACTTGCCGCTTCTTCTGAAAAATATGTTTTCTTTAAGAGGGAACTGATTAGTAAGCCAAAGGACATGGATAAATGGAAATATCTGGTTGTAGAACTCTTTCAAAATCTGATGAACCGCTATGGTACAAAGGAAGTTTTAACCTGGCCGGTTAACATCTGGAATGAGCCCGCTTCCGGTATTTTCAGTTTTGATCAGGAAGAGGATTTTTTTGTCTTCTACACCGAAACCTATCATATCATCAAAAATCTGCTTCCAAAAATAAAAATTGGTACTCCTGCTACCACATTTTTTGACTGTGACTGGTTTTTCCGGTTTACCAATTATATTGAAGCAAACGGCTGCTCACCAGATTTCATTGACATACATTACTATGACGACGCCCTCGCTACGCAAAAAAGAATCGAAGAAAATCCGGATAATAAATATTTAGTCTTTAATAATTTAAGTGAATACGGTATTTTAAATAATCTGAGTACCGATCCAAGTTCCTTGTTTATCTATCTAAACGAATTTAAGAAAACGATGAAAACTGCAGGCTATACAAAAATACCACATTATTTAACAGAATGGAATTTGACCTTATCAAGCCGTAACCCGATTAATGATACCTGCTTTAAATCCTGTTATCTGGCCAAGAATTTACTGGATAATTATGATCGGCTGGATTCCTTTGGGTATTGGAATTTAACTGACTATTTTGAGGAGCTTCAGACTCCCTCCCACCTGTTCCATGGTGGTTTTGGCTTATTGACCATGAATGGTATTCCAAAATCTTCCTATAATGTATTACGGATTATGAAGCATCTGGGTAAAACATTCTTAGGCAGAGGGGACGGATGGTTTGCTACGAAAGATGAAATGAGAATCAGCATAATTTATTATAACTATGAGCATTTCCCCAAGCTTTTTGCATCCGGAAAGCTTCTGGAAATGACAAATACAGAGCACTATATACCCTTCTTTAATAAACAGGATGCTGTCGCCAAGATACATTTATGCAATCTTCCCGGCACAAGATGCACTGTAAAGGAATTTTATATTAACCGCGAGCATGGTTCCTCCTACGATACCTGGGTACGGATGGGTGCAGAAACACTTAACCAGGAAGACCTTAGCCTGCTCCAGGCTGCTTCCGCGGAGGGCCTCTATATTCATAGCGAAGAGATAATGGATGGTCATTTAACCATTTCCTCCATGCTTGAACCACTTGAAGTTAGACTGGTTCAAATAGAAATCGCGGATTAGTATATATTTTACATGCCAAAACGAAGCTTACAATAAAAGTTAACAAAATTCATGAAATTTTGGGAAATAATACAATGATAAATGATTGCTTGATTTTCACTTTAATGATATACTGTAAGCAGTCCATATATTTAAATCTGGAATGGTTTTATACAAACCTCTTTAAATTATTGGAACAGCATTTTTTAGAAATATTTAATGCAAAAATTTAAGGAGGTCATGATCATGGCAGATAGGGTATTAGTATGTAAAGATTGTAAGGCAGAGTTTATTTTCACTGAGGGAGAACAGGCATTTTATAAGGAAAAAGGATTTAATAACGATCCTCAAAGATGTCCTGAGTGCAGAAAGGCAAATAAACAGCAGAAGAATAACGGTAACGGCGGCTATGGCAGAAATAATAGTGGTTATGGCAGAAGCGAACAGAGAGGCTTCAACAACCACCGTTAAATATTTATAGATATCCGGTTTGAATGTATAAAGGGGCTATCACATGATGTGGAATGTGACAGCCCCTTTTCTGATTGGTTGATGTGAAGACTAAGCACTTTCTTCTGTTTTACTTTCTAAACAGAATACTCTATGTGCCACATTTTGGGATGCATTCCCCTTCTCCCATGAACAATACTTCTGATAAAACTGTTCATACTTACTATTATATTTGTGCTTTATCAATTCAACAGACAAAACAGCATTTAGTACTTCTTGCGATGTTTTAAGAATTGGTCCTGGCAGTTCATCTTCTATATTAATGTAAAAACCTCGGAGTACATCCCTGTATTTCTCTAAATCGTACATAAAGAAGAGCATGGGGCGCTTTAAATTAGCATAATCAAAGAAGACAGAGGAGTAATCTGTGATCAGCAGATCTGAAATCAGATATAATTGTGCGATATCATCATATTTACTGAAATCATATGCAAAATCTTCTAAGCCTGTCATGTCTATTTGATCTGCAATAAAATAGTGGGTTCGCAGCAGTATAATATACTCTTCTTTTAGATACTTTTTAAGTAATTGTAAGTCCAGCTGCAGTTGAAATTTATACTTCCCTTTTTGATAAAATTCATCATCTCTCCAGGTAGGTGCATATAATATTACTTTTTTATCAGAAGGCAGCATAAGTCTCTTCTTCAATTGTTTCATAAGCAGATTCTTATCCGGGGTATGTAATATATCATTTCTGGGATAACCTGTTTCCAGTATTTCTTTATTATATAAAAAACAATTTCTAAAAATATCGGAAGAATACTGATTGGGAGCAATTAGGTAATCCCAGGCTCTGGATTGTCTGTAAACCTGTTTCTTATATCTGGCCGTCGCTGAACTGACATCTTCCATATCAAAGACCAGCCGCTTTAGCGGAGTGCCATGCCATGTCTGCAGGAATATATTACCTCTTCGTTTTTTTACCCATATCGGCTGTCTTCCATTAAAGACATGGTATTTACAGCGCGCCAGGTAATAATAATAGAAAAGACTGTAACGTCTTATTTTTTTATGCCGATATGGAATTTCAGTTTGTTTTTTATTCATAACCCAGATAAATCGATATCTTCCCGGATAGTTCTTCGATACATATTCATATATATATTTGGGACTATCAGAATAACTTTTTCCGAAAAAGCTTTCGCATAATACCCAATTATCCTTCATACCTTTCTTCAAAAATAAATGTTTATATATAAATTTCTTAAATTCATTCTTATTCTTAAATAATTTCTTTATTTTTTTCCACTTAAAATGAAGATTGGCGACAGACGCTGCTTTCTTTCTGTCTGCTCCTATCAGAGCCTGTAGCAATCGTTTGCTATAGCCATGGCAGCTTTTTAAGATCGTATCCTCCTGATGAAGCATTAATTTATGTAATTCATCAAAACCATCCTGCAGACGGGATGGATCGGAGGCTCTGTACAGTCTGGGAATAAAGCTTGTCTCATAATAGCGAAACAGTTTTTGATAAAGAAAAGTATGAAGCTTTGGCGTTATCTCCTGCAATCCAATCGCATAACGGAAGGTATCAATATATTCCATATATTCCCTTCCACTATATTTCTGGCTCAGAGAAGGCATATTAATCGGATCATTGTGTTTTCGTTTTATATATATTGCTTTTTGCTGATAATAAAAGGAATTGGCATAATGCAATACTTGAAACAGGAAGGGATAATCGGAAAGATATACCGCCCTTTCATAAAAACGCAGATTATAATTTGTAATAAGTGTCCGTTTCATTAATATGTTTAATACCGAAATATCTTTTAAACCTTTTTTACTGGTAATCAGAGAATGGTATGCGATCTCTGCATTGTTTCGTAAAATTTCGGCATCAATTGTATTCCGAAATGCTTTACCGAGATTGCTTAGCTCTGTGTTGCTATCATTTTCCGTATCCTCATCTTCTTCCTCTTTATTTGTATCCGATGCATCATATATATTTTCTTCTGTGGAAGTTTCATTGGTATACTCCCCTGGATTCGCCAGAAAAGTGCTTCGCTTAAACCAGGTATTCCTAATCTCTCCAAATACGATATCCGGGAAATCAAAAGCATCTGTCATAAGTTTCATTAGTGTGTTCTCATCCAGATAGTCATCACTGTCCAGGAAATAAATATAATCCCCCTTTGCTAGAGTTATCCCAAGGTTTCTGGCAGCGGCAACCCCCATACTATTCTCTGGCATATTGGTCACCGTTAAATTTAGCTGCTTATGAAATGCAGACAACAATTGTTCCAGCTCCTCCTTCACATGATCCAGAATAAGAATTACCTCCATTTCCTGATAAGTCTGTGCTATCAGACTTTGCAAACAGTCTTCCAGATAGGATATTCCTTTCTGAAATGGGATTATAATACTTACCTTCATTTGCTTACCTCCTTTAATTACTGCGAATGCCCGGTAATTGTTACAATGTTACTTTAAATATTGTTGTATTATTTTTACAGCAAACAGATATTCTGCCATTATGAAGCTGTGTAATCGATTTTGCGATGGAGAGACCCAGACCATAATTTCCTTTTTCTCTGGTCCTTGCTTTATTTACACGGTAGAAGCGTTCAAAAATAAGTTCTCTTTCAGAAGCCGGTATCTCCTTTCCTGTATTTGAAACAGTAAGAATTCTTTTCTCACGGTATTTTTTCAACTCAACTCGGATCTTCCCTTCCGGTTCTGTATAATTCAGGGCATTATCTATTAATATAACAATCAACTGCGCAAGTTTTATGCTATCTCCCAGAATATAGATATTCTCATCAATTGCCTCCTCCAAACCGATCTGCTTTTCATATGCCACACTTTCGAACGGTAGCGTTGTACTCATGACCAGTTCACTGAAATCGATTCTGGTGAATATACTCCTATCCTCGTCAAAATCCAGTGTTGCAAGCTGTAAGAGATCTGAAATCAGACGATTCATCCTTAACGTCTCACTTCGAATATAATCTATCCATTTACTCTCTCCGTTTTCCCTCTCCAGCGCATCCACATTGGATGAAATGATGGTAATCGGTGTCTTAAGCTCATGACTGGCATCCGAGATAAATTGTTTTTGCTTATGAAAAGTCTCCTCTATCGGAGTAATCAGCCATTTCGAAAGCCATATCGAGATTAAAAATAATAGAACCAATCCGATTAACCCAAAAATTAAAATCGTATAAAACAAAGTATTAAAATAGCTTTTCTGGGAATTTGTATTGAAAAAAGAAATATAGGTTCCTCTGATTCTTACTGCCTTATAATAAGATAAATTTTCTATCTCTCCTCTGGTATTATCTCTTTGAATTACTTCAAGTGCCATATCAGATAGCTCCTGATCCGTATAACCTGAATTCTTATCATTGGACATTCGAAGAATTGTCTGATTATCCTTCTCCACCTGAACTAAATAATAGGTGGACGGACTAATTTTATCCGTTTCTGTTTGAAGTAATTCAAATCCTCTCTGCCAACACAACTTTCTTAAAATCAGCTCTGTGTTTTGTGTGCTTTTTAAATAGTTCACCATATAGATTGCAATTAAGATACTGACAATCAGAATTGTCAAGGCACTCATAATAATCGTGATTATTTTTCTGCGCAGACTATTAAACATTTCATTCCTCCAATTCATAACCGATCAAACGCACCGCTTTAATTTTTACCCTTGATCCGATAAAAGCAATTTTTTTTCGAGTAAATGAAATGTATACTTCAACATTTCCGTATTCTGCACTACTTTCATATCCCCATACCTTAATAAAAATCTGTTCTTTCGTGACAATTTGATTCTTATTCAACATCAGATATTCCAGTATCTGTAATTCTTTTTGTGCCAGCTGTACTGATTTACCGGTAACCCTGCAATATATTTTTGACTTGCCAGGATATAATTCCATATCTCCAAAACTTAGAATGTCGTTATGCAGCTCCCCTTGCCTTCGACCAAGTGCACGAATACGCGCAAGTAACTCTTCCATCACAAATGGCTTTGTCAGGTAATCATCTGCTCCAATATCCAATCCCTTAACCTTATCAGAAATAGCGTATTTTGCAGTAAGCAACAATATAGGGGTAGCTACATTTTCTTCCCGTAAGGTTTTCAGTACATCAAAGCCATTCATTTTCGGAAGCATCACATCCAGAATAATCACATCATAAATCTCGGATAACGCAGCATGAAGACCATTTTCTCCGTCATAACTGTTATCAACGATATAATTTTCTTTTTTTAATACCAAGCTTAGTGAATCAGCTAAACCGTGTTCATCTTCAACCAATAGCAAACGCATATATCTCTCCTTATACCAATCAGATTCCTTTCTAATCTACTAATTGTCCTGCCCAAGCATTATTATAGTTACAAAAGCTTAAAGTAAGCTTAAAAACCAGTATTTTTATTTTCTCTTCTGCTTACTTTATTACCTTTTTATTATAATATCTCCTAGAATAGTGGCAAATTCATGCCATTATTCTACTATTATTCCTATTTTTTCTATAATATATCTCTCTTATATCAAATAAATTGTATCATAAGGAGCCTTATCCATTACTGTCACAATGCCGTTATCGGATGCCGCTATGCAGCATCATGATTGAAAAAGTGAAATAATCTATGCCGCATTACATTTATCAGCAAAGCTACTTTATAGCATCTGTATTGTCTATGTAAGAACAAAAGTGTGCTTCGCGCACTCTCGCGATTATAAATCTATAATGCACAGCTTTTGTTCCGCGCGCGAAGCTGCGCATCCTCCCGGAGAGCTTTATTACATAGGACGAACTTTCCTATGTAATAAAAAAAGAAGGGACAAGCCTTCCCGGTATGTCCCTCCTTTTTCTATACAGTTAATTTCAGTTTGAATATATAAGTCAATTTAGATACTTTGCTTCCAACTCTTTCAGGCTATTCATATAATGTACCTGTATTCCTTTTTGCTCGGCCTCCTGCTCAAAAAAATCCGTCATCCTGTTCACACTTTCCAGTATCTCAGGCTTTAATTGTCTTTGTGCAAAGGTATAAACCACAGAATCTTCTTTGCTGATGTGCCTTGCAAGGTGATTGGCGTAACCGACTGCATTCGCAATCACATCCAGCCTGCTCTCACTTTCTCCAGCTTTAACCAGCTCCAGTGCCGCTGTTAGCTCACTGATATACAGCCTTCCCCAATCATGTTCCACAAGCATCCCATGGGTTATTAATTTATTACCCATCGTTCCGAGATTGTCCACCATTTCCCGAAACAGGATCTTTTCTTCTTTCCCATGATGATGTTCATCCGCGTATTTCCTGACAAAGTCAATCATTTTATCAAAATCTTCAAAGGAGATTGCTTCTCCATCCAAAATCTTATAGCTGGCTTTTCTCATGACCCTGAGCATCCTCATAATGTTCTTATGCTCTTCCACCATCAGCTGAATACCATTCATAGTTTCTTTCCTTCCTGCGCATGTTTCGTGCGCATGCAAGTGATTATTCTTTCACACATAAATCATGATACCACAAAACGGCATCTCAAATAATTGGTGAAGATTTTTTCCCACTTCCTTTTTCTTCATTTTTCTTGTGTGCTCTAAGTTTATAGCTTCTTAATCATACTTGTAACTTCATCCATTTTCACATATTCGAAATCGCTTCCAGTAAGAATTCCCTTGATAAACTCGTCTCGAAGCATATAATAGATATCAATATTTCCGTGCGCTTCTTCCCAATACTGACTGTGGACACAAAGGTTTCTTAACCATATTACTTTCTCATTCGTTTCCTCCAGGATAGCATTGGCATGATCGCAGGGCATTCCGTCCAAGAGACTGTCACTGATTACTTTATAGGCTTCTGCCACATTACTGCAGGAAGTAAGCGCCGCTTCCTCCTCGCCCTTTTCTTGAAAAACTTTTTTTAATTTCTGCAGGTTTTCCGGATCTTTTTCTAATAAAAAAGTTACGCAGCCAGCCAGCTTATACTCTACCTGTGATACAGCAGTCTGCAGCCAGCCATGGATATTGCCTTGATCAATATTTTCTTCCAGCGTTCCTTCCACTGCCGCACCATATCTTTCCTCTAAATCTGCTCTTAATCTGTCTGAAAATTCTCCACCTATCGCTATAATTTTTTCTATCATATCCTGCTGCAGCTGTATTTTATGATATAACCAGAAATGGATTGGTCCTAAAAATGCACTCATACTTACCTCCTGTGTTTTATTATGCCTTATTTCCATTCCTATTATATCTTCTTTGTTTATTATTTCTGTAGCTGAAGCTACAATTAGTCTAAATGAATTGTAAAAAAAAGTACGGATGAATGTAAGTACGCCCATTTTCAACTGCATAACCTTTACATAGTCACAACCAATATAATAATCATTTGTTTTACCACTTATAAAGTCAACAGCTGCATCAATAGCCTGTAAAGCACCCAGTGCCATAGCATCGTTATTACAGAATACTACTTCAATATCCTCGCCATACTGGCTGAGCGCATTCGCAACCAACTGCTGAGCTGTAACCTGATCACAGTTACCAACTTCATCATCAAGGCATTTTACATCCATACCTGCATCCTTTAAAGCTTTTACAGAGAATTCGGTACGATACTGCGCATCAACATTTTCCGGATCACCCTCGATCATGATATAATCAACACTTCTTAGTATCTTGGAAATCCTTCTGTATTTTCAAAGAGCAAAAGTCCTGCTCCGGTTATAAAGATGGATGTGAAAGGAACAAAAGGTTACTGTTCGCTGGCATGTCATATTCCTTTGCTGCGCATCCATCGGAGAGTTTTATTTCATAGGCGGTATTATGAAACAAAAAAGACCTGGATGGTATACGCCTTCATTAAGCGTATACCTCCAGGTCCAAATGCTTGCTAATATTTGTTTAGAGAGCCTTCTTCGATTGATAGGAATATTTACTGTATACTTTCGTTTTACCGATATTACGGAATGCTCTGATCTTGTAATAATAGACTCTGCCGCTTACAAGACCTGTATTCGTAATGGAGGTATATGAAGTGGAGGATACTCTTGTATACGATCCATTCTTACTAGCTGAGCGGTAAACCTGATAACCGTTTGCACCGCTCACTGCTTTCCAATTCAGTTTTATTTTACCCTTTGCCACAGAAGTCAGATTAGCCGAAGGGGTTGATAATACCGGTGCCGCTGAAAGGATCTGTGAATAGTTTCCGTAGATAACAAGGCTGTTCTTATAATTATAAGCTCTTACTTTATAATAATAGGTATTTCCGGTTTTTAGCGAAGTATCTGTATACGTTTGATTTCTTGTACTTGCAATATAGCTGTAGATGCCATATTTTGATGTGGCTCTGTAGATTTTATAACCATATGCACCGTCAGCCGTATTCCATGTTATTTTAACTTTATTAAAAGCAATCGGGTCAGCCTTAGCTGATGACGGTAATTTTAGAATGGATGTGACACTGGATATTCCGGTATGATAGAAAAATGCAGTAGCATCTGTGATGCTTGACCTGTAAATTGTTCTTTCATGAAGTACACTTTTATATCTTCCGGTCTGGTTATCACAGATATTCATCAGCGTCTTCTCTTTATTTGCCCACCCCATAAAGATAAAGGTATGTGTAGAGTGTCCCCCAAGCAAATTGCCATACTTATCTGTAGTGAAACAGATATCTCCAGGCTGCAATAAGTTTAAATTCATTTCCCGTTTCCAGCCTCTGGCTGCAAGATGATCTTCCACCTGATTCGTCCTGCAAATTGAGTTTGGAATATTTATGCCTATTCTTCGCAAAGCCTCGCTCACCGTAATAGCGCAGGTATTATTCGGATCGCCGTAATGTAATGCAACCGCTTTTTGCAATACACTGTTTCTGTTTTTTAAATCAGACATATATAAAAATAAGCTTGAACCAATACTTTTATCGAGTGTTTTTCCTTTAAATACCGGTGTATCAGCACTATAGATCAGATTATCCTTTATTGTTCGATAGGCTCTTATTTTATAAAAATAATCTGTATCTGTTTTTAGACCGGTATCTTTAAATTCATTCACCAGCACAGATGCAATTTTAACAAATTCTCCATCTATACTATTAGAACGATAAATGTCATAACCTGTAGCATCCTGTACTTTTGTCCAGGAAAGCTTCATTGCATCATAATTTTGCGGGATTGCAATTTCATTATCCGGAATCGCTTTAAAATTCGATACATTGATACTGCAGGCAGCTGTAAATCCGCCATCTTGCGAAGTTGCGGTAATGATTGCGATGCCTTCACCAACTGCTGTTACCGTCCCTGTGGTATCAACCATTGCAACCGCCGGATTATTACTGCTCCAGGATACAGATTTGTTCACAGCCTCCGCCGGACTGATCACTGGTACCAGGCTTAGGCTATTACCAGTTAATAGGGTTGCAGAAGTTTGATTTAGTTGTATTCCTGTTACAGAAGTATTCCCAGGTCCCGGTGATACTTCCGGTTGTGATATGTATACTTCTGTCGGAAAACCATTCCATGGATTACTAAACCCATCTTTTGATGCATCATAATATATTTTCAGGTTTGAAGAACAATTAAGAAATACCATTTCTCCTACGAACGGCGCATCACCCTTAAATCTTATACTGCTCAAATTCGGACAATCCCGGAATGCATTATCACCTATCTTAGTAATACTATCCGGAATAATGATGCTTACAAGGAAGGCATTAGAAGAGAAGGCATTGTTTCCTATTCCTACTACGGTTTGTCCATTCAGTTCCTTTGGAATTGTTATACTGCTGTCATTGCCGGTATAACCTGTAACAATAATCCCCATGATAGATGTGTTATATGTAAAATTACCGGTATCCGTATCGGCATATGCAGTTCGAGAATAAAACGATGCCAGGAAAAGCGTTAGTATTATAATTGATACATACTTAAAAATCTTAATTCTCTTCATTTTGTACTCCTTAATATATGATAAATTATAACATCATTATGACATAAATGTTTCTTTTTTTTAATAAGTAAAATGAATCCATTTATTTTACAGGTAACTTTTACCAGGCTAAGGGTGCAATGTAATAAACTTCAAGATAACTTCTCTACTCTTACTTTCTACGTTGGTCTCTTTTTCATGAAATAAAGTTTTAATTCATGTTTTTATAATGATCTTTTAGAACAAAAGTGTACTTCCCGCACTCTCGCGATTATAGATCTATAATGCACAGCTTTTGTTCCGCGCGCGAAGCTGCGCATCCTCCCGCAGGGTTTTTATTACATAGGACGAACTTTCCTATGTAATAAAAAACCATTCGAAATGTCGAATTCCAAATGGTTTTTAAATCTATTAAATTTTAGTTTACTTCGTATTATCGCATGAATAAATAAAGTTTACTGTGATCTGTAACTATATTACGTTCTACTGGCTTTTTCTAGTATTTCATTCAAGGCACTTCTGCTGCTTGTATGGCATCTGACAATTTCGGCATTGCATTTCTCTGCCTCAGCAACTGCACAATGAACCATCTTATGTGAAACTGTATTTGTGAATAAAATCAGCAGATCCGGAGTTCCTATCTGGCTGCTTAAGTTTGCTGACATCTGCGTGAATACTTTTGCTTTGCAATTATATTCCTTACATATCTTTTTATATTGGCAGACCATTCGATCATGACCGCCAACAATTACTATGCTCATAGGCTGTCCTTTCTTATAGAAATTCTGTCATTTGTCCTACAAATTATAGAATGAAAGAATAAGCCGTTACGATATGGTAACGGCCTTCTTTTTATAGCCTCGCTAATTGCGCTCCAAGCTTTGTACATTCCTCAAGCATTGCATCGTCTGGGGCCTCCTGACATATCAGCCCCTCCTCCGTAACCATGCTGGCTCCTGCGTTGTTCATACGTTCCACCCAGTCTCTCATCCATTGTCCGTCCCCCCAGCCGTAGGACCCAAAGAGCGCTATTTTTTTTCCTGCCGCAAACTTTTCTACTTCACAGATAAAAGGATCCATCTCCATTTCCTCCAACACCTCATCCCCCATAGCCGGGCAACCAAGAGCAAATATAGCATCTTCCTTCAAATCAGTCACTGACACAGAGCTGACACTTACTACCTCTGCTTCCTTACCCTCTGCCAGAATACCCTTTCCTATCGCTTCCGCCATTGCCTGTGTATTACCTGTCTGTGACCAATATACAATACTGATTTTACTCATTTTTTCCTCCTATATCTATGTACACTTTTTTGTACATCTGTTATTAAAATTTCTTCTATACTATTCTACATTTTGCATTTGTTCTCTATATTAACAACACTTCTGCTTTCCATACTTCTATCTTCTATTCTCTTTTTCTAGACTGCTATTCTCGATTGCCTTATACGGTTATGGTTGTTAATAATATCTGTCATGCATATTCCATTAGATACCATTTTAACCAACCTCTCTTTTGCTCGCTCAAATTCACAGAACAGGCTTACCTTTTCCGGCATATTCTCATATACCTTCCAATATCCGCTGTATAAAAAATTTCTTCCTTCATTTTTCATAAATCCTTCCACATCTCCAACCGGATACTCAAGAAGAAGTCCCATTTCATGGGGAAAATTCTTGCCTTCTATGTTATAATTCTCATATCGCAGCCGAAAGGTCTTAAGAATCTCCTCCAGTATATGTTCCTGATACCCGATGTTCTCTAACAGATTTCTTACTCTTTTCTGTGACAGATAGCGTTCAAGCTGATGTCTTTGATACAATAGAAGGATCGATTTATGTTCTGTCACTAATAAAACCAATTGAGAAATATTTGTTTTACTTAATATCTGTTTTACCTTTTGTAGATTATCATTATGAATAATCAACAGATTGGATGCTTTTAGATTCATAATCAATGGTGCGCATTGTAATGCCAGCTGCAGCTCTATATCTTTTATATCCATTTCTTTCACGATTTTAAATAGTTCATCGCTCATATAACCTCCTTTAATGTTAGTCGTAACTAACTTATAATTATCTTATTTAATTAATTGTCTCTCGTCAAGTCAATAATTGATACACATTTTCATTAACCCCCTATTGATTATTCTTATCATTAAGGTAGTTATACTTTTTCAAATCTGATAAAAGTTCCATTTCCTTGCATAGTTGCTTACTCAGATTCGAATCTCAAAAGCCTAAAAATGATTTGCCGCACTTGTATTCATCTACATAACCCGGATCAGACTTTTGATAATTGAATCTCACTAAATAATATGCTCTACTTTTCTGCCAGGGACTTTGGATAATCTTCTCGTGATTCATTCAATTTCTTTTCAACTGCCAGATCAATTGCCTTTTTGTTTTTACCGGTTGTATATATCAATTCTGTCCAGTGCCTTAAAACATATTCTCCTATGAACGGATCATACATTATTCCCAAGTTTTTCTCAATTTCCTGATAACAATAGTTAAAATCAAAAGCCTTGCGATAGCTTCTATTTGAGGTGATTGCATCAATCGAATCACAAATTGCAATTATCCTAGCACCTACCGGAATTTCTTCACCTTTTAGTCCCGCCGGATATCCTTTCCCGTCAAACCTTTCATGATGACACAATACAATTTCCTTCAAATCACTTAAATGATGTGACTTACTAAGTATTTCTGCTCCTATCTGAGGATGTTTTTTCATAGCCTCCCACTCCTCATCATCTAGTTTGCTTACTTTATTAAGAACTGCATCCGGTACGCCAATCTTGCCAATATCATGCAAATGAGCCGCAATATGGATTTTCTCTTTATCACTTTTTTTCAATCCGATCATCTCACAGACCTTTAATACCATATCGCTTACTCGCTGAGAATGCCCCGCTGTATAGGGATCTTTGGCATCTAATGCGCTTACAATGCATTCTATTATTTCATGATAATTGATCCCATTACTATAATACTGTCCATTCAATTTTATCTCCTCACATACTGCATAATAATTTCTATTCAGAAAGTTAGTTTTGTCTAACTGTATATTACTGTACTTTTTTGACTTTTCCAAGTAAAAAGCGATTAATGAAGAATTTTCTCATTAATCGCTTTTACTTAAAAGACGCATGGCCCCCTGCCTATTCTTAAGCTATACATCAGGGATTTTTGATAAGCAGTCTTTGACTCGCCTGGATGTATTACTCTGTATAACCAGTAGAAGTCGTGATGGTATGAGCCAACCAATTCACAGCCCGACTGATAAGTATCACAAATTACCTTACCAAACTCAGCTGTCTCCATTGCTGGATTTGCTCCTAAAGCCAATGCCCAATCCGTATAATCCCATCCGTTGGAAGGCTCTGTCTCCTCAGATGCTACCAGGTATTTTCCAACATCAGAAAAGGTGCCCGCCACATCCACAGTTGCCATCAAACAAGTATCAAAGCCAATCAAATCAAACGGTTGTTTCTTTGTTGAAAGCTCATAATTAGCGGCAAATGCATCATGCATTTCTTTTATTGTCAGAGAGTCGTTTCCAAAGTTTTCATCAAATTCAGCTCCGCTGACACTTCCACCGCCATGATTCCAGAATATTACTGCCGTTTTGTCAGCAGGGTAATTCATCTTTGCATAGGCAAAGAAATCGGACAGGGTCTTCATACTTCCCATATTTGCGAGTGGCTGTTGATCAACCAGATGTAAACCTTTGCTGTCATACACATACCTCTCCAGGTATTTCGAGTTGACAAAGTCATTCTGCCAGGCTCTTGCTCCTCCGGTTTGAATAATAACTATCACATTTTCCGGCAGCTTCACCTCTATAAGTTCCGATATATCAATGGAAGCGGCTCCGCCTTCAGACTCCAAATCACTACCGCAGATATACCAGTAAACCACCCAATCTGTCTCATAATCTGTATCTTTTGCTTTGACAGTAGTAGTAACATTGTCCCTGTTTTGTTAAGCCTCACAGCTCCTACATTATTAACATGAATCATATTAACACAATCTGTCAAGAGGAGATTAAAATGCAATTGAGAATGCAATCCATGCTTGCTTAAAATTGGACTATCCAAAGGAGATACTTATTGAGATCGTCTGTCAAAACAGAAATGAAAAGGTATTTTTTTCGTCATGAAATGAATTATGACTGCTAAGCTTCCCTACAGGTTTCATACATAAGTTTCCTTAGATTAACTATTTCAGGAAAATTGTTTGCGCTCTGATAAACCGTTAATTGTATACCGTAGCTCTCTATGTTTTTATCAAAGCATTCAAATTAATTACTTGTATTACTTAATCATCCTTACAATATCCTAAAAAACTTAATGAAGACAAATATAGCATTTCATACATATACTATAATTGAAATATCTTTGTAAATAGTATATGTTTTTTATCTTAATTTAATTAATCTTAAAATTAATATTATTAATATTTAAATTAATATTATTAATTTATGTATTGACATATTCAATATTAAGTCTTATATTATAATTATACTATAAATCAGTAAGGTAATGAACTTGTAAGAAGACATTTCCCAGTTGGCAGTTGCAGTTTTGCCACTAAGTTTACAAAGTTACCTACTTGATACAAAATTAAAAGCGCGAAAGATATGCGCAGGAATGGAGGTAACTATGAAATATAAAGCACCGGGTAAATGTCCCGTATGTGGTGAAAAGCTTTCCATAACCAGACTCTGTTGTCCCAGATGCTCCACCGCCATCGAAGGTGATTTTCAGCCCTGTGAATTTTGCCGGCTTCCGGAAGAGGATCTTTTATTTGTCAAGGTCTTTATAAAATGCCGGGGTAATATCAAGGATGTTGAGAAGGAACTCGGTATCTCCTATCCCACGGTTCGAGGTAAGTTAGATTCCGTGATCAGAGGTCTTGGTTATGAAGTATCCAATAAAGATTTCATAAAAGAGACCGATGATAAAGCAGCCGCCAAGAATGAAATTCTTGACCAATTATCCAAGGGTGAACTATCCCCAAAGGAAGCTACTGAAAGAATTAAGAATTTATGATTAATATCTGCAAATTGTATACACCGAAATATATATTCCTCCGATCCAACACTCCTTGTGCTTAGCTTTAGCTCCGGAACATATATTCTGTGTATACAATTTATATAATTCTTGCATTTCGCAAGTATCTATAATATTAAAAATAAGGAGGTATCGTTATGAGTGAACAGCAGAAAATTTTAGAAATGATAGAAAAGGGGCAGATTACTGCTGCCGAAGGTATGGAGCTCCTGGAAGCTCTATCGCAGTCAAAGGATGTAAAAGCTATTCAGACAGTCGAAAACGCAACTGTCGCAAGACACAGCTACAAGTTTCTCAAAGTTAAGGTTTCCTCTGATAATAATACAGTAAATGTAAATGTGAATGTCCCGATCCGTCTGTTAACTACGATCGGAGAAATTGCTGATAAGATGACTACAGTGATCCCTGGGGATGCACGAAGAGAAATGGAGGCAAAGGGTATTGATATTACCAATATTGATTTTGCTAAAATCATAGAAGAGATTATTAACGGCACTCTCGAAGATCCTAGTATCGTTGATGTGGAGGTCTGGGATGAAAGCCATAAGGCTATGGTTAAGGTGAATGTATATGTCGATTAAAAAATATCGTTTCCTATGGATTAAGCTTGAACTGGATAACAGAAGGATTCTTCGCATTCCCTTTCCGATTTCATTATATGTTTTTCAAGAATTACTGGACAGTTTTCTTGATGTGCTGACCATTGCATGTTTATTTGCACCGAAGCTAACCTATCCTTATAACACAACTAAAATCACTCTCTATTCTGCAAAAACACTTGTCGACGTTGTGAAGAAACTACTTACTTCTCTGGCTGGAGAGGAACCTTATGAGCTTGTCGAGGTTACTACTGATAAAGTCAGAGTATCCATCCAAATCAGGTAAGTAAAAGGAGGTAAAATGACCAAACTATTTATTAAATATATTTCTGTTATAATAACTATCTATCTGTTGTCCTTTGTGATACACACAATTCATATCGGCAGTATCCCAGCACTTCTTATTCTGGGATTTGTGGTGTTTATTGTTAATCTTATATTGAAGCCAATCCTGCTTTTGATAACATTACCACTAAGCCTTCTAACCTTAGGGCTATTCAGCTTCATCGTTAATGCCTGGACGATTATGATAGCAGATCACTTTGTAAGGAACATAAGTATGGGTGGCTTTCTTAACTCCCTGCTTGCTGCTTTCTTCATCGTTATTCTTCAGCATCTGTTAAAGGATATGAATAAGACCGGTAAATAATATGCTTCTATTTCTTACCGTGAGACAAAATCTGCGATACTATAATCCTGCAGCTGCGAGAATTGCACAGTTTTGCCAGATCAATAGGATCGCAGATTAAGCGGTCTGATGTAATATATACTATACTTGTAATACTATCTGACTAAACATCTGATAAAATAAGTTTTGCAGCACCATACATACCGGCATCATTTCCTAAGGACGCTATTCTTATCTCTTTGTTCTTTAAACTTTCGATTACATTATCGTTATAAGAAGCCTTTGTCTTGTCTACAATTATACTTCCGGCCTGTGAGACACCTCCGCCAATAACAAAGACCTCCGGATCAACCAGCTGTCCTGCATAAGATAAAGCCAAACCCAGATAAACACAAGCTTGATCCACTACTTCTAAAGCCAGCTTATCACCCGTCTTCGCACAGTCAAACACATCCCTTGCACTGATTTTCTCAAAATCTTGCAGAGCGGAAGCCTCTGTTCTATCCTTTAATAGATCCTTTGCAATTCTCACTACTGCGGTAGCAGAAGCATATTGCTCCAGACAACCTCTTTTTCCGCATCCACAGATACGCTGCTCTTTACTGTTCACCGTCATATGGCCGATTTCTCCTGCTGCTCCCTTGCTTCCTGTTAAGATATGATTATTCAAAACTATTCCGCCACCGATACCGGTTCCGAGCGTAATAAGCATCATATCTTTGCAGCCCTTTCCGCTTCCCATCCACTGTTCTCCAAGTGCTGCCAGATTAGCATCATTTCCTGCTCTGACCTTTAATCCTGTCATCTTAGACAAAGTCTCATTCAGATTAATTCTGCCGCTGCCCAGATTGGCCATTTCCAGAACCTCTCCGTCTTCTGTTACCGGACCGGGAATACCAACTCCGATACCAACGATTTCGTTCTTATCTAAAGGAAATGTTTCTATCTTATCGAGTATAAAATCTGCCAGGCTTTGAAGGATATTTTCACTGCTCTCTTTCTTTATTGTTGCGAAACTCCATTTATCTAACAGTTCACCATCGTCTCCAAATAATCCTGCCTTAATCGAGGTTCCTCCAATATCAATTCCAAAACATATGTGTCCCACGTAACCTTCCTGCCCTTCTCCACATCAAATTAGATTTATTTCTGTTTACTTTCTATCTTGCTATCTTTTTAAAATGACCTATGCCAGGTGCTGCAAAGTATTAACGGCACGTAAAATCTCTTCTTCATCGGCCCGAAAAATCTGATATTCCGAAAAAGAAGGCAAACCCATAGAGATGTCTTCCTTACGGTATAGCATAGCACTGTCTTCCACTCTCTTTCCTGACATATGATACGAGGTAGCTCTTGTAGCTTCTCTTAGCTTTGGAATTATCTTTGCACTCACTCCGCCTCCGACCAGAATATCGACCTCTCCTGCGCTTTTCTCAATCAGTTCCTTAAGCAGAAAAACTCCGTCTATACATGTATTCTTCTGTCCTGAAGTCAGTATCGTTCTAATGCCAAGTCTTTTCGCTTCCTCCAAGGTCCGATAAGGATCTGCACAGACATCAAAGGCTCTATGTAAGGTAACCGGGACGTTGTCAGCCAGAGATAGGATTTCTTCCATCTGTTCTATGTTCAAATTACCATCCGGTTTTAATATTCCGGTCACTATACCATCCGCTCCCAACGCACGGAACAGTTTCACTTCTTCCTTTAACATCTCAAACTCATAATCAGTATAACAAAAATCTCCGTATCTGGGCCTGATTAAAACATTTATTTTCGTGCTGCAATATTTTCGAACTGCTTGAAACAAACAAGTACCGGGAGTCGTCCCTCCCAGGATGAGATTACTGCACAGCTCAAGACGATTAGCACCGCAGCGTGACGCCGTACAGGATGCTTCAACCGAATCTGTACAAACCTCCAAGATATATTTTTTCACCGGACACAACATCCTTCCTTTGTATAATTCTTAACGATTATATCAATCCCACTTTATGTTGAAGATAGAATTGACAATTAAATGAATAGATTGACTAAAATAATATCTTCTATGATAGCGTGAAACCCCTTCTTTTGCAAGACCTGTATTTATACCGTCTGTTTGTCATAGTAAGTTACTGTTAAGAATCACTAAAATATACTGCTTTTCAATTGACTTTAACAAACACATTCGCTAAGATAGTAAGCGTGCCCTATAGTATGAATACAGACAATTAGAAAACAAATATACGAATGAAGTATGGTGATGAAGTGATGAACTTAAATAAAAATGTTATAGAAAGAAATAAGGAAGGCCGAAGCTCAAATTTTGAACTGCTAAGAATAATATGTATGCTGCTGATACTAGCTTACCATTATTGTATTCACGGAAATCACCATTCAATCTTTACAACTGATTTTTCACTCAATCAGGTAATAGCAGTCATCTTCGGTTCCTGGGGCTTGCTCGGAGTTGATTGCTTCATATTTATCAGTGCTTATTTTCTAATTGGTACACAACGCTTTCGTACGAAAAAGGTAGTTATGCTGTTATTTCAATGTTCTTTTTACTCCACAGCTCTGGCAATTATTATGCTTTTATTCCACAAAACTGAGCTTTCCCGGCAGGATATCCTGGAGTCGGTGTTTTCTCCCGCATACAATTTATACTGGTTTGTCACTGCATATTGTCTGCTCTACACTATCTACCCATTTTTGAATAAGATTATAAATGGCATATCCGTTCGAACTCTGGGCAGATTTTTAATCGTTCTAACCCTATTTATTCCCGTCTATCATGTATTTATCGAAGATGCTCCCATCGATGCCTTTTTGTTTTTTATCTACCTGTATCTGCTTATGGGTTATTTAAAACAAACACCGGGTAACTGGTTTGAAGTGCATGCCGGAAAGGGGTTTCTTTTTACTACTTTATTTATCGTTTTCTACGGTATTGCCAATTCTGCTGCCGGGACCTTCCTGCATCTGGAAGTTCTTCAGGAACATGCTTTCCGTTTTGCCACCAGATATTCTCCGTTGATGGTTCTGGATGCAATCTTTCTGTTTTATCTCTTTCAAAAACTGAATATAGGTGTTTCAAAAACAATTAATACCTTAGCAAGTGCTACCCTTGGTATTTATCTGTTCCATGAATATCCTTATGCAAGGTCACTATTATGGGATGGGTTATTAAAAGTGAAAGAGGTTTATTATACCAAATCCTTCTTTCTCTGTCTTCTGTTATCAGTAATTTGCTTATATGTTATTGGTACCTTCATAGACTTGCTCCGAAGACACCTTCTGGAACAACCATTGCTTCGGCTAAGGTTTGAAGCCGGTGAAAAATTATGTTCAAAGCTGGATGCCTGGATTAATGGTATTTGATCAGCTATTATTTATATATGTTGACTGCAAAGACATAGACCGCTCTTGATCCATCCGCTAATGCTGCGGTTACTGTAATCTCTGCTTTGCCTTTCATAATTCCGGTTATGATGCCATTAGAATTCACCCTGGCAATCTTTGAATTACTTGATGTATAGCTTATTATCACCTCATTATCTACTCTTAATGGATTACCGCTGTACTTCTTCACTGCTTTTATTGATGTTGGCAACGCGTATTTAATTGCTGCTGTATTCCCTTTTTTTATTTTCTGGTTTGACAGGATAACAATGATTTTATTCAGGTCATTTTTATCTATAGTACTTTTATCAACCAAATTTACATCCTTAGCACTTTGATCAGTACTATTCATATCCTTCGCACTTTGATCAGCACTATTCTTATCCTTCGTACTTTCATCAGCACTATTCTTATCCTTCATACTTTCATCAGCACTATTCTTATCCTTCGTACTTTCATCAATATCATCTGTACTTTGATCAACAATATTCTTATCATTGGTATCCACTATCGAAAAATTTACCGTAATCATACCTTTATATATACCAATTCCTGTTATATAAACCCCTGCTGTTCCAGGATTTACATTATTGGCATAAGCAATCGTATAGTCAACATTTTCCGTTAATCCAGATATCGAGACCAACGGTTTTTTCTCGCTGCCATCATAAATAAACTTTGTTTCCGACAATACTACCGGATGCATGCTGATATCTGATACCGGAGGAGCTAAATTTTTACTCGTAGTGGAAGGCACTGGCATGTTTGACACATACCAATAAGATTTAGCGTACTCAACCGGCAGTGAAGTTGAACTATTCACTACCCTCCCTGCCGCTTCAAATTCTGTTGGATCGGCTCCATAAAATAGCTGGTCAGTATAATCCGTTAACAGAATCGCATGAGGTCGTTTCACTTTCTTTGAAGAAGTATCTTGTCCATATATTACAATTCCTTCCGGATGACTGGCTAATAATAAGATCGACTCCTTTACCGGATCAATCTGAAAGGAAGCTTTATTGATTGTGATACCGGCATAGGTAAAGGTATAGCGGATACCCGTTCCTTCAATCCATGCCTTTTCCTTCACTTTATCTACTGTAATATCGGACCAGGCGGCATTACCGGATATCATGGCAGCCCTCCTGATCAGCATAGTTGCTGCAACCAGAGTACACTGTTGATCCCCATTTATCTGCTTCAAAAATAGCTCTGGATTATTAAGCTCGTCAAAGGTTACAGCTTTTGCTTCATAGATGAAACAATTACCAAAACCGCATAAATTCATAATAAAAATAAATATGGTTATACTCACGGCAATCCGAAATCTTTTTTTGCGTCTCATCCGATATCCTCCTGTGTATTATCGATCCTCTGTAATTCTATCACTGTAGTTTTTTCTAAATAATATGTTAACATACTCCTTCCATAATCTCAATAAAGTATTGGTACTATTCACAGGCAATGTCATATTCCGAGCTGTGCAGACGGAAAGTGCTTCCGAAAAAGGAGTATTTACATTCACCGGTTCTTAGAGTCTGTCTTTTAGAGCCTTATATACCGCTGCGCAATGCAACTAAACGAGAGCGGCTTCGCTTTGGAAGTACTTACTGGCTGCATAGTAATGGCATATAACTTGCCTGTGAACAGTAACATTGTATTTTTAGCTATATATGTTATGTCTGGTTATAAGCTGCTCAATAATTTCATATGATAAAATGGTTATCCCTTATTCTGAAAGGCAATCGTTATGAAGCAGTTAAAAATCATGGTACTCAGTAAAAGAAAAATCAAAAGAAACAGTCTTATTCTAACGGCCTCCGTTATTACTATCTATCTGCTCTTCTCCCTGTTCTTTGCGAGCCATTATTTCTTCCATACGCAAATCAATGGTGTTAATATATCCCTGCGTACCTATGGCAATGCTTCTAGGGTAATACGAAAATTTACTCGTGATTACAAGCTTGTGCTAATAGAGCGAAACGGTGTGACAGAGGAACTGACAGGCACGGATATTGATTTACAGTATATTGAAAATTATTTGCTATCTGATATTTTACGTCGCCAAAATTCATTTTTTTGGATACGTTCTCTGTGGAAAAGCAATTCTTATTCTATTAATAAGTTATATCATTATAACGATACCTTATTGGCGAAATGCTTAAATAATTTAAATTGCTTTCACAGCAATGTGCGTTTGCCTCAGAATGTTTCCTTTCGATATACCGGCAAAGCATATGAGATGATTAAGGAGCATTATGGAACGAAAATAAATTATGACCGTTTCATGCATGCAGTTAAGCAAACCATCGATACAGGACGAACAAAGTTAGATCTGGATAAAATGCAATGCTATGATAATCCGGAATTTACCGCAACATCTTTGGAGGCTAAGCAGGCATACGATCTGTTAAATAAATATGTATCAGCAAAAATCACCTATCGATTTGGTACTACGCGGGAAGCTTTAAACGGAGATACTATTCATCATTGGCTTAGTCTGGGCAGGCATATGGAGGTTATTTTAAGCAAACAGAAAGTGACAGCATATGTTCGTAACTTATGCAAAAAATATAATACCGTGGGAATTACAAGAAAATTTCAGACGACTGGAGGGGAAAAAATAGAATTGAGGGGAGGCCTTTATGGTTGGAAAATCGATTCAATTACGGAAACAGAGGCTTTATATAATCAGATTATACAAGGGAATGTCACAGAAAAAGAACCTGCTTATCTGCAAAAGGCTTTTTCCAGAGAAGGGAATGAAATTGGAAATACTTATATCGAAATTAATATTACGAAACAACAGCTTTGGTTTTATAAAAAGGGTAAGCTGATTGCACAAGGTCTTGTAGTAACCGGTAATCCCAATAGAGGAAACGCTACAGTACTTGGTGTATACATGCTGAATTATAAACAAAAGGGAGCAACCTTAAAGGGTCCCGGCTATGAAGCAGGCGTAACCTATTGGATGCCCTTTTTCGGGAACATTGGACTTCATGATGCCCCCTGGAGGAATCGGTTTGGAGGGAATATATATAAACGTATCGGTACCCATGGATGTGTAAATGCACCGAAATATTTAGCAAAAATCATATTTGAGAATATTGATGATGGAACTCCTATTATTGTTTATGAAGAGAGCTAATGAACTTGAAAGCATAATAAAAAGGTTGTAATCCCTTCTTTTTGAGAGCTTACAACCTTTCTTTCCTTATCTGATTATCCTTATGACATCTTTCTCTTCCTGTTTTATCTGACTATTTCTTTCTGTCTATTTTCTCAGTTCTTGTATTTAGATTATTTATCTATATAAACGCGCCGAGTAACGCGAGTGTGCATCTGCCGGAGGCTGTCTAATTCTCACGCTGGTTTATATTATCCAAGGTGCTGAATAATCAACGCGAGAATTTGACACTCAAATCCATCTGATAGATATTCCCGTTGCGTAATTCATTTCAGACTTGTTCACTTTCCAGTATCATTCTGTGAACTGTACCACTTTCCATCGTTTGTTTAATATCAATGATCCGTTGGTTGGCAGATCCGCGAAACGGCAGACTAATATCCCGCTGCTCCTCTATATATTCACCATCCACCAAAACATCAATAAGGCCAAGCATCTCATCCGTACATTCACATCTCGCCCTGCTCTCTCTTAACAAATCACGTTCTAATGTATATCCTGTGTAACACCATATATTCTTTTGCGGAAATAACTGCTTCACTTTTTTTAAAAATGGTA
Organism: Bacillota bacterium; assembly: GCA_023418475.1. Lineage (GTDB taxonomy): Bacteria > Bacillota > Clostridia > Lachnospirales > Lachnospiraceae > Mobilitalea. The sequence continues at coordinate 27,782 of JAEZZO010000073.1, read as the reverse complement.
GAAGTACACGCTGGTTCTGCTTTTCAAAGGGTTCTCCTCCCAGTAATGTCAGTCCATTTATAAAATCAGGAGAAAGCGCTTCCATTAATTCTTTCTCAGTTTTTTGTGTAAATTCTTTTCCAAAGGTAAAGTCCCAGGCTTCCTGATTAAAGCACCCTTTACAATGATGTGTGCAGCCTGATACAAATAAAGAAACTCTTACACCCTCGCCATTGGCGATATCAAATTTTTTAATTTCACCATAATTCATATCTGATAAAGTTATTAAACTTCCTTTCATGATTGTCATACTATAGGCTTTGAATGTCAAATCCTTTTAGGTGATTGCAAAACGCAAAAATTATAGTAATTGTATACTTTCTGTGTATACTATTTGTACAACTATATCGTTTCGCAAATTCTATTCACACTTTACAGATGCAGCACTCTTTCCTTAATTTCCTGTGTTCTGCCCTGATTCCAGAACTGTGTTCCAATATAGCCACAGGTTCTGCGGGTAACGTTCATTTTGGCCTGATCGCGGTTACCGCACTTCGGGCATTCCCAGACAAGCTTACCGTCACTGTCTGTAACGATCTGCATCTCACCATCAAACCCGCATTCCTGACAATAGTCACTCTTGGTATTGAGCTCTGCATACATGATATTGTCATAGATGAAGCGCATTACCTGAAGAACTGCCGGGATATTATTCTGCATATTTGGCACCTCTACGTAGCTAATTGCTCCGCCACTCGATAAAGCCTGAAACTGGGACTCAAATTTAAGTTTCGTAAAAGCATCAATCTCTTCCGTTACGTGTACATGATAGCTGTTCGTAATATAACTTTTATCGGTAATCCCTTCAACAATTCCAAAACGCTTCTGCAGGCATTTAGCAAATTTATAGGTTGTGCTTTCAATCGGTGAACCATAAATGCTAAAACCGATATCTGTCTCATCCTTCCATCTGCCGCAAGCATCATTCATATACTGCATCACCTTAAGAGCAAAGTCAGTAGCTTCCGCATTCGTATGCGATTTACCAGTCATATATTTCGTACACTCATATAATCCCGCATAGCCTAAAGAGATGGTTGAATACCCGCCATACAGCAGCTTATCAATTGTTTCTCCCTTCTTAAGCCGCGCCAGTGCTCCGTTTTGCCAAAGGATCGGTGCAGCATCTGATAAGGTTCCCTTCAAACGGTTATGGCGGCACATAAGTGCCTGATAACATAATTCCAACCGTTCCCCGAAAATCTTCCAGAACTTATCGTAGTCACCACCTGAAGATAGGGCAACATCAACCAGGTTAATCGTTACAACCCCTTGATTAAAGCGTCCGTAGAACTTATAATTACCTTTCTCATCCTGCCAGGGACTCAGTGCACTGCGGCATCCCATTACCGGAAAGCAATTGCCTTCTTTAAGCTCTTTCATTTTCTTTTCGGATATATAATCAGGAACCAGTCTCTTTGCCGTACATTTTGCAGCCAGCTCCGTCAGATGATAATATGGTGTACCCTCACTGATATTATCCTCTTCCAGAACATAGATTAACTTCGGAAATGCGGGTGTTACCCATACACCAGCTTCGTTTTTAACACCCTGATAACGTTGCTTTAGCGTCTCTTCTATAATAACAGCAAGATCTTTTTTTTCCTGTTCATTCTTCGCCTCGTTCAGATACATAAAGACGGTCAGAAATGGTGCCTGCCCATTTGTAGTCATTAGAGTGATTACCTGATATTCAATTGTCTGAACACCTTTCGTTACTTCCTTTCGAAGTCTCTTCTCTACAATCTCTCTGATGACCTCCTCTGTGGCAGCACAGCCCAATATTTCTATTTCCTTTAAAACATCCTCATGGATCTTTTCTCTTGATATTTGTACAAACGGAGCCAGATGTGCCAGACTGATGCTTTGTCCACCGTACTGGTTGCTGGCAACCTGAGCAATAATCTGTGTCGCAATATTGCAGGCGGTTGAAAAGCTATGGGGCTTTTCAATCAATGTTTCACTGATGACCGTACCGTTTTGCAGCATATCCTCCAGATTAACCAGATCACAGTTATGCATATGCTGCGCAAAATAATCCGCATCATGAAAATGAATAATACCCTGTTTGTCTGCTTCCACAATTTCTGTCGGCAGAAGTAATCTGGTAGTAATATCCTTGCTGACCTCACCAGCCATATAATCACGCTGCACACTGTTAACCGTAGGATTTTTATTCGAATTTTCCTGTTTTACATCTTCATTATTACATTCAATTAAAGTAAGAATACGGTTATCCGTTGTATTTGCTTTTCGTACCAGTGAACGCTGATAACGGTATCTGACATAACGTTTGGCAAGATCAAAGGCGCCGGTTGCCATAATCTGATCTTCTACCATATCCTGTATCTCCTCCACAGAAATTGCCCTGTTTAATTTCTTGCATCTATATTCAACGTATTCTGCAATATCAGTAATTTGCTCCCTGTTCAGCTTATTCTGTTCAGATGCCTCATTTGCTTTTGAAACTGCTCCGATGATTTTGCTTGTATTAAAGATTTCTTCCGCACCGTTTCTTTTAATTATTTTCATTCTATATATCTCCTTCATTTCACTATATATATTATTGACAGAAATAAAAAATTATTTCTTACGAATGAATTATAATACAAAATGTAGTAGTAATCAATAGTACAAATACAATATAAAGAGGCTTTCCTTTTGGAAAGCCTTCCCTGTTTCTAACTATTTATTTCCGGAATCCTCTATTTTTCTTCCAGTATTAATTCACATACTGCCTCGAACGCATTCGCTGCTGCCCATAGATTATAACTGAACCAGCTACTACAGGGTTCTCCGTCACTGTAGCGTTCTACGGTTAATCCATCACTTGGACACCAACGCTCCGATAAGACTCCATATCTGCCGTATCCGGTTTTTTCTGGATATAGCTCTAATGTCTGCATTAGCCATGCACTGCTGTCCATAGCTCTCATTTCATGGTAATCATCACCAGTAATTCCGGCAAGGTAACGAAGATCGGCATCAATGATTACTCCCATCGGATGTATGTGCGGGTTGGAAACGGATGTGACGGAACCACCGCAGGAATTCCAGCCATCCTTTAATGGTTTATACTCCGGTCTGCTCTTAAAGGAATATCTCCATAAATATTCATATTCCGCGCTGATCTTAAAAAGCTCCAGAAATTCCCCTTCCTGCGTATATTCAAATACTAATCGGCACCCTCTTATAAAAGCCAGATTTCCTTCCTGGTCCACAGACTTCCAGGTATCCATGGGTGCTCCCCAGCAGTTTAATTCTTTTACGAAGCTACTATAATAACGAAGAGCTTTTTTTGCTGCTTTTAAGTACTTTTCTTCTCCGATTAGGTGGTACAGATAAGCACTGCAGGGTGCAAACCAGCAGCCGGCAAACCCCTCCCAGTCCTTTACCTTTTTCTCTGTGAAACTATAGGTATAACCAAAGGCTCCGTCCTCTCTCTGCAAATCAATTACCGTATCTAAAACCTTACGGCAAGTTGTAAGCCATTCCTGCCGATATACTTCTCCCTGCTCTTTCAGAAATAGAACAGTCTTTAAAATGTAGTGCACCGCACTACCAACATTATAAGCACAATGACAATCTGAGACCAATCCATAATCTGTCCACCATCCGTTTACCATGCTTTTGCTTTCTCCGCGAGGAACTGTTAAGTCATTTAATAAACCTGATTTATCATTATAGCTGCCAATAATCCGGTCAATCATTTCCTCTCCGCTGCGGGCAGACGAAAATACTTCTCCGGCATTGGCAGGAATGGCATACCGGCTGAGTATAAATGGGTATGCTAAAATAGCTCCTCCAGTCCACCCAATTTCTGTTACATTTCGCCAGGGCACCATATTCGTATTAAATGGAACCTTACAGTCTCTGTTCGTATATTCCTTATCTTTTTCATTCCAATTCAGATTTACAAAGCTATCCAGTAACCCGGCTGCCGCTTGCTGATAGGTATTTAAATAAACTGCTCTTTCATGGTGCTTTTCATATTCTTTGCGGACAATTTTATGAATTTCCAAGCGCCCGTCTCCTTGCAGCGCATAGATTTTTCCTGTTGCCGACGCATTTTTTGCTGTCTGTCCGGTGGAGGGCATAGGTGTTCTTTTATTCATTACAGTAACCGGGAGATTAGTATATCCGATAGTTACTCCACACTTATTAGGCAGCATGGCAAAAACACCATTCTGTATAGTATGCTTGTCCGTCACGGAATAGGGATCTACGGATATTCCAACTGCACCGCGTTTGCAGGCAATAGCTGAGAAAGGAGATGCTGCCCGGTCTGCTCTGAATTCCCAGTACGGGGAGCAAAAAGCAACGTCTTTGTGTTCTTTTGTAAGCAGTGGAAATTCTCCCGGTTTTGCACCGGACGCATTATTATCGCCATAAATATTACAGGGGATCAGATGAAATAAATCCTCTTCCTCCAATAATTCCAATTCACATTTTATTTTTGTTTCATAAGATGCCTGAAAGCCCATATCATAACAGATTCCATCTGCTTCCTGCTTAAACTCACAATAATAAGAAGCTCCTTCTATTTGATAATGAAGTCCCCCCTCATTAACATAGCTCTTGGGGATCTCAATCCAGGCATCGTCCTTATAATAGGAAAAAGAAATTATTAACTTATAATTATTTAATATCATTTAGCATCATCCTTTCAATCCATTTGTTGCTATTCCTTCCACAAAAAACTTTTGTGCAAAGAAAAACAGCAGCATAACCGGGAACACATTCACAAATGCCATTGCCATCATCTTCCCCCATACAACCACCGATTCTGAATCCAGTGATAATCGAAGTGCAAGTGATATCGGGTATTTTGACACAGAATTGATGAAAATCAGGCAGTTAAAATAATCATTATAGGTCCATAGGAACTGGAAGAGTGCGGCAGAGAATAATGCAGGCTTCATAAGCGGAAGAAGAATTTGCACATAAGTACGTAAAGTTCCGCATCCATCTATGTAAGCTGCTTGGTCAAGCTCCTTTGGTATTCCCCGTAAAAATTGAATTAGCATAAAGATAAAAAACGGATAACAGGCCAGAAGTGCCGGTGCATAAAATGGCATGTAACTGTTGATCCATCCAAATTTATTATATAGATTGTAACGCGGAATAATAATTACCGCATTTGGAAGCATTAGGGTAGCAATCAAGATCATAAATAATAATTTTTTTCCTGGAAATTTAAATCTTGCAAAACCGTATGCCACTAGAGAGCAGGAAGCAAGTGTCAGCAAGGTTGTCGGTATCACAAGAATAAATGTATTCAGAAAGAATTTTGTATATGTCATTGAGCCAGTACCCTTCCAGCCTTCCACATAATTTTGAACGCTAAAACTTGCAGGAAGCAGCTTTATTGAGCCAAAGATCTCTTCATTTGTTTTAAAGCTTGCCAAAAACATAAAGATAATTGGATAGAGCAATGCTATCCCCAACACTGTTATTATAAGGTACTGACCTACTATATTCCACGTCTTTTTTTGCATTTTTATTAACATGCTCCTTTCCTGTTACTGTTCACTCCAAGTTAAATTCCATTGCTATCCGGTAATTGCTTCTGAAGTAGAACAGCTCTTTCTACTCACTTCCGCTTAGAAATCGCCGCCGTCATCATAATATACCCATCCGGAGGACGATTTAAATAATAGCAGCGTAACAACCATAATTACAATAAATATGATCCACGAGATAGCACTGGCGTATCCCATTTTAAAATACGAAAAGCCCTCTTTATATAATTTCATACCAAGAACGTAGGTTGATTTTAAAGGACCTCCCTCGGTTATAACAAAGGCCGAGGTAAAATTCTGCAAGGCCTGAATTGTCTGCATAATCATATTGAAGAAGATAATTGGTGTAATCTGCGGGATGGTAATCTTTAAAAAACAAGCAACTTTTCCTGCTCCATCCATGGATGCGGATTCATATAATTCCTTGGGAACATTTTTTAAGGCTGCCAGAAACATAACCATCGATGAGCCAAATTGCCAGATTTCCAGAAGGCATATTGTTTTTAACGCGTATTTTGTACTACCGAGCCACTGTATTGCCGGCAGATGAACTGCCTGCAGCAGCGTATTAATTACTCCGTTATCCATAAACATCAGCTTCCAGAGGATAGCAATAGCCACACTGCCACCAAAGAGGGATGGAATATAGTATAAAGTACGTATCAGGTTTATCCCTTTGATATTGCGATTTAGAAAAACAGCTACGGCAAGTGCCATAATCAGTTTTCCCGGAACAGTATACAGGGTATAGACAATGGTTACTTTAAAGGAATTCCAGAAGTCCGCATCGGATGTAAGCAATTTGATATAGTTGCTTAATCCCACTAAGTTTGCATGCTGTGTAATTTTATAATCTGTAAAGGAATAAAATAGTGAGCTTATAAATGGATAAAGCTGTAAAATCAGGAAACCTAAAAGCCACGGCAGCAAATAGAAATATGCCTGATATTCTCTCCTTCTGTGCTTTGTTTTACTTCTATAAGTTATGTCTGCCATATCATCAATCACCTTTCTTTAAAAAGCGGGTGCCTCCCGATCAGAGGCACCCATTTGGAAAATCATCTGCAACTAATTGATTAGTCCTGAAAGTAGACTGATTGTATTCTTTGCAGCAACCTCCGGAGTATTTGCACGGTAAGAAATTTCTTCCACAGCATCTGTGATAATCTGCTTTCCTTCTTGTGAGGATGCAATGCTATCCGGTGTCAGACCTCCAAGTGCTGAGGCAGTATCCGCAGCTTTCATCGCAAGCGAACTTAGAGAACCATTTGCTTCACAAATTTCTCTTGCCTTTGCTGTCGGAGGAACAGAACGTGTGCAGGCTAATGTCTTCATGGCTGTTTCATTGTTAAAGAAGTAATCCATAAATGCAATCGCTGCCTCGGGATTTTTACATGTTTTTGAAATCGCGATAACCTGTGGACAGTTTGCTGTCCAACCGTTATTCTTTGCTTCTTTCATAACCGGAAGTTTGCCGGTAGAATAATCTGCATTTGGATTTGCCGCTATCATAACATCCATCGTTGATATATAGGAGAAGGCAGCTACATACTTACCGGCAATCCAGTTAGGATCTGATTGAAGATTATCTCCATTATAGGAGGCAGCATAATCGGCAGGAGCGCAAACCTCTTCCTTATACAGCTTCTCTATAAAATCAAATACTTCCTTCAGCTGTTCTTCGGTCAGGTTAATACTCTTATTCTTCTTATCAAAAATAGTAGTGCCAGTCAGCTGCTTTAAGTAATTATAAACAACAAGATTTGTAATGTAATCTTTATTGGTACATAGCAGGTACATACTCTTATCGTATTCTCTTACTTTCTTTCCCCAGGTAAGGAGATCCTCCCAGGTATAATCCTGTGAAAAATCAATGCCAATTGCGTCTGCCAGCTTCTGGTTCACTAAAAGCATGGGACCGGCGACACCGCTTGGTAGTCCCAGTTGCTTTCCATCATAACGACCATTTATAGGAAGTGATATGTAAGCCTCATCAAAATTGGATAAATTAAAGTTATGATCCATATAATTAACAAAATAATTCCCTGAATCAACATAAGTCGGAAATGTTTCCGGATCAATCTGAATAATATCCGCTACTGTAGTCGAAGCAAGCTGGGTTGAAAGCTTATCATGGTATCCGTCACTGCTTCCATATTCTGCTTCTATTGTGATATTCGGATTTAGCTCCTGAAATTGCTTAATCACCTCCAGGGTTGCTGCTGTTCTTTCATCACCACCCCACCAAGAGAAGCGTAAATTGATTTTTTCCTCCGAGCCAGTATCCGCTGCAGGTGTCTCTGTCTGTGCCTCTTCTGTCCCGGAAGTTTTTTTGTCCTCGTTTTTCGATGCTGAAGTACCGCAGCCAGTGAGTACTCCAAAGACAAGAAGCAATACCATAACAAGTGAAATAATTTTTTTCATAATACTAAACCTCCCGTATATATTTGATGCTCTTATTATAGTGTCCTGCAATCTATATAAAAAGGTATCTTTATTTCGCTTTTTATTCTGCATTTATTCTCTTTTAGTCTGGAGGTATCAAAATATATTATTTTTATTCATTTTTTATGATCAGCTTTCATATGGGATGTGAAAAGTAATACAGCTTCCATGCTTTGGTTTTGATTGAATTTTTAGATAACTATCCCTACCATACCGAAGCTGTAATCTGCTATTAATATTTCTTAGTCCGATACTTGGCTCATTTTTATCTTTAATTTTATGGTACAATTCCTCAATTTCCGCCCTTTTCATACCCCTGCCCGTATCAATTACATGAAAGCTGATTTGGTTTTTCTTTAAAAATGCCTTAATCTTAATATAGCCCTTTTTATCCATTCCCCTTACACCGTGCAGAATACTGTTTTCTACCAGTGGCTGCAGCATGAGACGGAAGACCAAAGCACTCTCTAACCCCTCTTCTATTTCGTAATAAACAATAAATTTATCACCAAATCGATACTTTTGTATTTCAACATACCTTTTAAGGTAATCAATCTCTTCCTTTAATGTAACCAACTCCAATGGATTGCCGAGAGAATATTTTAAAATATCGGATAAATACTGGATACATTTGACCGCCTCTGAAGAATTTCCGCTGCTCCTTACAACCTCCAGTTCAACATTTTGCAGCGTATTATAAAGAAAATGAGGATTAATCTGCAATTGCAAAGCTGTCAGCTCTGCAAGCTTTTGTTCAAATGCCTTTTCCTTGAGCTGAGAATTAAGCTGAACCGTATTAAGAAAGAGATAGATAATATTATTCATGATAATATCATATTCATCCTTCATTCTACGTTTTGGTTCCGTAGGATATACTCCCCTTTCCGCGTCGTCAAAAACATGTATCATATAATTAATCTGCTTAAATATCCTCTTTGTGCTATAATACGCTATCAGCATAATAATCAGACAGTTGATTAAGAAAATCAACAAATATCCTTCCGCTGAGCGAAGTATTGCCATCTCCTTCGCTTCATGGGAAAGCACCGATACCATTGTGATACCGTAAGAATGGTTTACCTCCGAATGAAATAAGTAGCGCTGCCTGCCAACCTTTCTCCAGCTATTCTGAAGCTGTTTCCTGCCCATCTCTCTGACCGCAGCTATATGTATTTTATCCTCCGGGGAATGCTCCGAACAAGATAGAACGATATCTCCTTTTTCGTTAAATAGATATAGACTTTCGTAATTATTTGAAAAAGTGCTATTCAGGATTTTTTTATAAGCTTTTACATTTATATTGACAACAATAACTCCTTTCTGTAAAAGAAAACGCTGATAAAAGGAGATCACCTCCGAGGAAGCCCCTGCTGATCTCCTTTTCATTTTACGTGCACTTACCAGATTTTCTTCCCCATCCTCCATAAGATCATAGATCTTCTTCCAGGATGCATCATAATATTCATCCAGAGACACTACTCCTTCATCAGAAGTAAACATCTTCTTATAATCTTCCAGATATAGATATATAGAATCCACATAAGCATAGGATTGGGTAACACTCCGAAGGATTGCCTGAATATTTCGCATGTATATTGCATCACTGTAATTTAATCCTGCTTCTGAAAGCAATTTTTTTAGTGCAATATTCATCCCCGAATTATTGGTTAAAATACTGTTTTGGTATATAACATTACTAATCACATTATCTAAATTAATATTAACATTTGCCAGCGTTTTATCAGCCTGTAGCTTTAATTCCTTATCAATCTGTCTGCTCATTCCCTCCAGAGCCACACATAATACAATAATTGAAGGAATTAACATAAAAAGAAAATATGTACCAAATCTTCTTACAAAGAATTTTTTTATCATAAATAGTCCTGAACATCCTTCTTGTAATTTAAATTTCTGTAATCTGTGGGACTCATTTTATAAAATGCCTTAAATGCCCTGGAGAAATTCTTTGGGTTATCATAACCCACATAATAAGCTATATCATAGCTTTTATAGCGAATATCCTCCAGCATTGCACAAGCTTTTTCCATTCGCACCTTCAGCAGATAATCCGCAAATCCAATTCCTGCTTTTTCCTTAAATATTTTTGATAAATAACTGGAGCTCAGATTAACACGCTGCGCTGCTACCTCCAACGAAGCATCTTTATAACTTTCCTTAAGATATTCTTTTACCTCGGAAACAATCTGCTCATAATAGGTTTTAATTACCGGAGAATTTGCCCTATGTTCCTCCTGAAGTACCTCTTTCACTTTTTCAAAGCAGGAGAGCAGTTCATCATACCTAATTGGTTTCAACAGGTAATCAAACGCTTTTTGTTTAATAGCCGATCGAAAATATTCATAATTTTGATGACTGCTGAAAAATACAAATTTACAATCTGATATTTCCTGCAACTTGCCGCACAACTCCATTCCATTCATATCCGGCATCTCGACATCACTCATGACAACATCTACTTTTTCTTTTCTGACATACTCTACCACATCCTTAGCAGCTTGAAATTTCCCCACAATTTCAAACCCAATTTGATTCCATGGAAAAAGATTTGCAATGCCTTCTACAATTTTCTCTTCATCATCTACAATCACTAATCGATACATTCTAAACCCTCTCTGCCCTTTCCAAAATTGCCATTCCTTTTCATAATGCACTAATTCTATCTGTATTTCAATAGAAACTCTCCCTATAATAAGTAAGGCATAGATACAAGCTCACAGTATACTACCCTTTACCGGTTAATGAACCGAATTAATAGCAGAATACCTTGCTTTTGTATCTATGCCTGAGCTATCCGTTAATTTTCTTACACATTATCTCTATCTGCCTGTGCCTGCTGCTCCTGCCAAAATGTTGGGTATGAAAGAGGAAACTACAAAATAGTAGATGTATTTTTATCCGCATATACACATTTTTCGAATAAGTCTCTATAATTTCTTTTATCGCCTTCCGGTGTCAGTATCACTAGATAATCGCCGGACAAAATCATTGAATTCCCTTTTGGTATCATTTCTTTCATTCCTCTTCGGATTCCTACAATCAATACACCCTCTGGCCACTTCACTTCACTTACTTTTCGTCCGCACACATAGCTACCATATTCCACAGGAAATTCCTGCAATCCTCCTTTTTCCTCGACAACAAGTTTACCATCATTATTTTCAACAAATCTTTCTAGGAGAGCCTCATAAATAGGTTTGGTTTTCAGTAAATCCGATACCAGCAAAGCAAAAAAGGAGCAGGCAGCTACAGGAAGCATATGCATCAGAGAACCTGACATCTCTGCCGTTAATAAAATACTTGTAACAGGTGCCTTGACAGAGGCTGACAATACTCCTGCCATGGCACATACAGCAAAATCTGCAATATAACGATCCGGTAATCCTGCATGTACTGCCAAGCCTCCCAATATGCTTCCAAGTAATGCTCCCACTGATAAAATCGGAAGAAATATACCGCCCGGAACACCGCTTCCAAAGCTGGTGCTTGTAAATACGATCTTTACTGCCAGCAGCATGACCAGAACCATAATTCCTTTACTGGCATTTTCAGATATTTCAATTAGATTTTGTCCTCCCCCAAGAACTTCCGGAAGAAATATACCGCAGGGCAATGCAAGAAGTAATGCGATACAGGGTCTTACGATAACTGGCAATTTTCTATAGAATGATTGAAAAACAAGCAAGGATTTCGTTACAAGAACTCCCATCAATCCGGACAGAATACTAATCGGGAGAAGCCAGATATATAGTCCTATCGGCAGCTGCGGTGTTACGGTAAAATGAAGTACCGGCTTTAAACCAAAAAAGTTCTTGGATATAAAGTCTGCCATAAGAGATGCCGTAGTAGCAGCGATTAATATTAGCGGTGAAAAACTGCGATGTACCTCCTCCAGGGCAAATACAATACCGGATAATGGAGCATTAAAAGCTGCCGAAAGACCCGCTGCTGCTCCGCCGGTGATCAAATAGTTTTCTTCCAGGTGGCTTTTTGCCATTCGTTTTGCTGCAACCTGTCCGCCAGCCGCCCCGATCTGAATGGACGGTCCCTCTCTTCCCACTGAGATTCCAAACAGGGAGCATAATATTCCTCCCAGAAAACGTACGGTAAGAATACTGTACCATTTCATTTTAAAGCCGTAAAGTAACACTCCTTCTACCTGGGGAATGCCACTTCCCGCAGCCATCGGTTCCCATTTTACAAGCCAGCCCGCAAAAAGACCGGCTAATATGATAAAAATCAGCCAAAAGAATATGTAAACCGGATGCAGTCTTAAAAAATGATACGTTTTCTGTGCAATAGCTGTACCATATTCAATTCCGATACGATAAAAAACCGTAAGTAATCCGGCAAATAAACCAACAAAAATGCCCTTAAGGGCAAGTTTCCATTTCATTCGATTAAAATCATTTAATATCTCATATATCTTAGTTTGCATGACACCACTCATCTCTTTGCAGTTTCTTCAGTAATTCGCAACAGATAACACCAGCTTTAATAAATCAGCTCCATTCCATTGAGGTGTTTGCTTGCATTGCTAACCATCTTAACATACTTTTTAAATGGATACAATAATTTAACCGGCAAAAATGTAGACAAGAAAATAGTTACTGTTCACAGCCGATATGACTTAAAAAGGGCACGTCGCATAATAACCTCGTTATAAGTGCGACGTGCTCTTTATCTATCTTTACTTAAGCTGTTCCAGTATCTGATACAATAAACGGTATAACTGCCCGGCTTCTTCCGGCTTCAGATCCACACATTTACTAATCTGCCTCGGAATTGTAACCGCTCTCTCCTGAAGTGCTTCCCCTTCTTCTGTAATTGATATGCATAGGTTTCTCTCATCATCCTTAACCCGTTCTCTGCTTAGGTAACCTTTCTTCTCCAGCTTTTTAAGCACCGGTGTTAATGTTCCAGAATCCAGGTAGAGGTACTCACCAAGTGATTTTACATTAATCACTTTTTGCTCCCAGAGCACCATCATTGTAATATATTGGGTATAAGTTAAATCAATCTCATCAAGAAAAGGTTTATATTTTCTGACAATTTCTTTGGAACATGCATACAGTGGGAAACATAACTGATTTTTTAATTTTAGTTCTTCATATGAATGATCTTTCTTTTCCACAGCAATATCTCCTATTAATCCGATACCATTATATTTACCACTATTTTCTGTTAAAATCAATATTTGTTATAATATTATCATTAATATTGAACTTTACTTGAGGGGAGCAGGTATTTTCAGTATCTTAGGTATATTCCATTTTATAACAGCTCCTTTATTCTTTCTTCTACATAATACAGATCTGCAGTTGGTTCAAATCTCTTTACAACATTTCCTTCCCGGTCAATCAAAAACTTAGTAAAATTCCACTTGATATCAGAAGTCTCTGCAAAATCCGGAAATTCTCTCGAAAGCATACTAACCAGTATCGGAGTCAGTGGATGTGTGTTATCAAAACCACAGAATCCTTTTTTACTCTTTAAATATTGAAAAATCGGATCCGCATGCTCTCCATTCACATCTATTTTAGAAAAGATAGGAAAGGTAACTCCATATTTTGATTCACAAAAACTAACAATCTCAGTTTCACTGCCTGGAGCCTGTTTACCAAATTGATTGCACGGAAAATCCAGTATAACAAAATCCTCATCGGCATATTTCTCATATAGGTCCTGTAGTTTATCATATTGAGGAGTAAAGCCGCATTCTGTTGCAGAATTCATAATTAATATTACTTTATTTTTATATTCTGATAAGGAAATTTTCTCTCCTGACGCTTTTAGAGCATGTAAGTCATATATGTTCATATTATCCTCCATCCTGCCGTATATACGGTAAATAAAATCTTCGTGAAATACACTGTGTGCTGTCTTTGCGTGTATATTAGTTTCGAAGGCTCCGATTAATAACGTAACAATTCAGATGAATACTATAATTGCATTTCCTTAAGCCTTCTATAAACTCCTATAATAGTGCTTCTATTTTTTTCTCTATTTTATCTGCTGTAGTAGCTGGAGCAAACCGTTCTATCACATTGCCGCCCCGATCCACCAGAAATTTTGTAAAATTCCATTTTATATTACTTCCTAATACTCCCTTTTGATGAGATTTTAAGAATGTATATAAAGGCTCTTCCTTCTCGCCATTCACTCTAATCTTGGAAAACTGGGGAAATGTTGTACCGTAGCGGGACTGGCAGAAGCTTACGATCTCTTCTTCTGTACCGGGTGCCTGGTTTGCAAATTGATTGCAGGGAAAATCAAGTATCTCAAATCCTTTATCCTGATACTTTTCATACAGATCCTGTAATCCTTCGTACTGTGGTGTAAATCCACAACCAGTAGCCGTATTAACGATTAACAATACCTTTCCCTGATAATTTTTCATACTAACCATATTTCCCTTAGCATCCTTTACTTGATATTGATAGATACTCATATTAGCCTTCCTTTCATTGTATTCAATTTAATTGTATGCAATCTTTATAACAGTGATTATATACACAATGATTTTTCTTGTCAATCATTTTTTATTCGAAAATTATCTCTCATTTTTATTTTTTTAATTCTATTCCTCGGTTTTATTCTTATTCTCTAAAAGGCAGGTAATACAATAGCCCATTCTCCAACTGCTTTTTCTTTGATTACAGAAAAAACGCGCCACATGTTAACTTAAATAGTTATTATGCAACGCGCTCATGAAACTATATTTTATTACCTAGTAAGTTTTATACAGCTCTTATCTTAAGATTTGAGTGTTAAAAGCCTATAATTGATTTGCCAGATGAATATATATGCACTCATATTCATCTACATAACCTGGATCAGGCTATTGACTTCGAATCATCTTAATAAATTTCTATTTTCTTATTTCTGGAAGGACTTCCAGAAAGAGCCTTCTGTGTTTATGATGCTCTTAATATTCTGAAAGGATATTTCAAATTCCGGGAAGCCTGCAGCATAAGCAGTAATATCTGCACAGTCATAATAAATAATAAGTTTATTTTTATTAATATAGAAATATTGATCTTTTTTAACCGGTGCCTTGCTGACAAAGTAAGAAAAACCATTTTTGCTGTTCTGCTTCATCTGACTGCTGATCAATTTGCTTAGCTTGGAAACATAATTACTATCCTTCTTGAATAGATCCTTCAGCTGATAGAAATCTCCTGTTTTTACATTGATAAAGTAGTAAAAACGCAGCGGTTGACCATGAGCAGCACCGATTGGATAATCATACCCTGTTTTCTGGACGATCAACAAATCTCCGATTTGCTGTACGGTAAAAGAATCATCTACTGTTAGATACTCCCCCTCTTCTATGTTCATGCGGGACTTTGTAAAGTATGTTTTCAGTTTTTTATTAATACTGTCTTGCACCTTTGCGTCACTGATTCCGCTAATTTCGGGATAATTAACGACAACAAACTTATTTGGACTGGTTTTGATCGCTGTAACTGTTATCTTAGAGGGTAAAACGGTGGTAGTATCCTTTTTCCATAAAGACTTTCCATCCTTCGTTACATAAAACATTTCGTTATCAATATCAGCTTGTAATACCTCTCCAAGAACCTTAATTGATCCTCTTCCTTCCAACTGCGGCCAGGCTGACATCTTATTACCGGCTTTATCAATCACATAGGTGTATTTGTCATCGGTTGCGGATGCATAGTCTCCATAGAATGCACTGAGATCATAGTATTGATAGGATGTAAGTTTCTTTCCGTCCTGCGTAAAGATCGCCGACGGCTTAACGCCCATCAAATAAGATTCACCATCTGGTAATGCTTCTTTTACCCCAAAACGATGATTGCCAAGGTAGGTTATTTCACCATATTTGGACTGTAAGATTACTTTCCCTTGAAGGTTCACTACACCCATACGAAAGTTATTTGGGTTGTTGAAAATAACCAAACCGTCTTCTGTTACATCATAATAATTATATTTACTATTTAATTGATAGGTTTTTAAAATCTTTCCTGCACTATTGATTTTATGTATTTTACCATTCTCTGTTACATAAGCTGTGTGATCTGCCTGAAAATTTCCTGCAAAACCATATTTTGCTTTTATTGCTACTTTTCCCTTGGTATCTATATAACCGTTTTTGTAATTTTTCGTATCCATAAAGGAAGCAAATCCATTATGAAAATCTGTTATCATAGAATCAGTTTCAAAGCTTACTTCGCCTTTTTGATTAATCACTTGATATTTCTTTCCATTATATACGACTGCCAATCCTTCTGAAAAATTTCCAGCACTCATATACTTGGGTTGTATTACTATTTGTCCTGCTCCATCCATATAACCAAATTTGGTTTCTCCGTTTTTTTCAACACCAACCGGATACAAATCCGTGGTTGTTACGGTGATCGCCTGGCTTGTAACTGATGCTACCGTTTGTATTCCGCTTTCGGCAGCTGATGCCTGATGTACCTCCTTATTACTTAAATTTCCGATGAATACCGTCATACTTATCAGACCTAAAAGCATCGCACTTTTCATATATTTTCCGGGTTTCATTCTTTTACCTCCGATTACATCATGTTATTATTTTGAATATGATCTTTTAAACTTGTCGACGTTTCTATTATATACTACATTCCACAATTTGCACTTTAAGTTTCTGTTAATATTGTTAAATATCTTTTTCAAAATAATAACATGTGTGTCATAAGTCGGTAATTCTCTTATTCCAATATAGCTCCCGTACTTCCCGAGGTTACACTTTTGGCATACCGGTACAGATAACCGCTTTTTACTTTCAGTTCCTTCGGCTTCCAGGCTGCCCTGCGTTTTGATAACTCCTCCTCCGTAACTAAAAACTCTATTTTATGCTCGGGTATATTAATCCGAATTAAGTCTCCCTCTTCGATCAGTGCGATATTTCCTCCTACTGCTGCTTCCGGTGATACATGACCGATTGCCGCCCCTCTCGTAGCTCCGCTAAAACGGCCATCCGTAATAAGAGCTACACTGCTGCCAAGTCCCCTGCCCATAATGGCAGAGGTTGGATTAAGCATTTCTCTCATTCCCGGTCCACCCTTTGGTCCTTCATAGCGGATAACTACCACATCTCCCGGTATTATCGCATCACGATTAATTGCACCTAGAGCCTCTTCTTCACTATCAAATACCCTTGCTCTTCCCTCATGTTGGAGCATTTCAGGGGCCACTGCCGATCTTTTCACGATACAGGAATCAGGGGCAAGATTTCCTTTCAATATGGCGATACCCCCTGTTTGACTGTAGGGACTTTCTATGGGACGGATGATAGCTGTATTTTTATTCTCACAGCCTTTGATATTTTCTCCTACCGTCTTACCGGTACAAGTGATTAAATCCGTATGCAGCAGACCCAGTTTATTAATTTCATTCATAACGGCATAAATACCGCCTGCCTCATTAAGATCTTCTATGTAAGCATCTCCGGCAGGAGCCAGATGACAAAGGTTAGGTGTTCTCTCTGATATTTGGTTTGCCATCTCGCAATTAAGCTCAATACCGCACTCGTGTGCGATTGCGGGCAGGTGAAGCATTGTATTTGTACTGCAGCCCAGTGCCATGTCAATCGTAAGAGCATTCAGGAAGGCTTCCTCTGTCATAATATCCCTTGGTTTAATATCATTCTTAAGCAGTTCGACAATTTGCATGCCAGCATGCTTTGCCAATCGCAGCCGCTCCGAAAATACGGCGGGAATAGTTCCATTTCCCTGCAGTCCCATACCTAAAACTTCCGTCAGACAATTCATGCTGTTCGCCGTGAACATCCCGGAACAAGAGCCGCAGGTCGGACAGGCCTTGTTTTCATATTCCTTTACCTTCTGCTCATCAATTTCACCAATGCGATGTCGGCTGACGGCCTCGGAAACGGTAGAATAGCTAATCCTTTGACCGTTTAACCTGCCCGATAGCATAGGCCCGCCGCTGACAAAAATCGTTGGAATATTTACTCTGGCAGCCGCCATTAATAATCCGGGGACATTTTTGTCACAATTAGGAACCATTACCAGTGCGTCAAACGCATGTGC
The DNA here is from genome assembly GCA_023418475.1 of Bacillota bacterium. GTDB lineage: Bacteria > Bacillota > Clostridia > Lachnospirales > Lachnospiraceae > Mobilitalea. The sequence continues at coordinate 9,715 of JAEZZO010000073.1, read as the reverse complement.
AATTGCCATAGCTTCTGTTGAATCTGCAATCAAATCTCTTGTTACGAGAGAATACTTCATTCCCTGATGCCCCATAGCAATACCGTCGCATACCGCAATTGCTGGAAAAACGATTGGAACAGCGCCTGCCATCGCTACACCCAGCTTCACTGCCTCCACAATTTTATCTAAATTCATATGTCCCGGTACAATCTCATTGTACGAACTCACTATCCCCACAATTGGCTTCTCAAATTCCTCTTCGGTTAGTCCAATCGCATGCAGCAGTGCTCTCTGCGGAGCAGCATCCAGTCCCTCTTTCATACACTTACTTCTCATCATAATCTCCTTCCTGCCATCAGTCGGTACAAAATTGGTTGAAATAATAACATTGAAATATGCTTCTCTTTTCAACCTGCCAACACTCGTCAATGATTTTTATGAATTAATTTTTATATATGGCAAATATTTGTATTATGTATTATATGTTGTCTGATGTCTTATGTCAATACATTTGTTTCTTCTTATTTAAAAATAATTTAAAAATAATTTAAAAATAACTTTCGCATATATAACATACTTAGCTTAGAGCACATTCAACACGCTTGTTTACATATGAGAACAGAAAAAGAGAACAGAAATTCAATGTAATATGCTATAGTATAGTTACAAAATATAAAAATGGATGGATGAAGATGGAGTGGTTAAAAAGATTTTCAAAAGCAATTGATTATATTGAGGAAAACCTGGACAGTGAAATCAGTTACAACGAAGCTGCTAAGATTGCCTGCTGTTCAGCAAGTTATTTTCAAAGAATGTTTTCATATGTTGTCGGACTTTCTCTTTCGGAATATATTCGCCAGCGACGTATGACCAGAGCTGCGTTTGATTTGCAGGCCGGACAGGAAAAGGTACAGGATATTGGTACAAAATATGGATATGTATCTCCTGCATCATTTCATCGTGCCTTTCAGGCGGTTCATGGAGTATCTCCTTCGTCAGCAAGAATTCCCGGTACAGAACTCAATTCTTATCCACAACTGCATTTTTCGGTATCAGTCAGTGGTACAAGCGGACTTCGTTATCGGATGGAAGTAAGAGAAGCTATACGTTTCGTTGGAATTACCTTGCCGCTGCCAAACCATATTTCTCAATACGAAAAACATTATGGTAAGTTCTGGAAGGATGCAGCAGCGAATGGATCACTCTGTAAGATAATCGAACTTGGCGGTAATATGGAGGAAAACGTATACGGGTTAATAAGTGATGTTGACCCTAAAAATCCCATGTATTATCTCGCGGTTCAAACTGATAAGCCTAAGCCCCGCAATATGTCCGAGATAATACTACCCCCTGCAAAATGGGCTGTGTTTACATACTTAGGGAAACAATTACTGACTTATGAAGAAGCGAATAAACGTTTTTTTACAGAATGGCTGCCTTTTACCGATTACGAAGTATCACAAACTGCTGAGATGAAGGCTTTTCCAGCTCGTGAGGTTTATACAAAACCTTATGAATATTGTTCAAAATGCGAGTTCTGGATAGCCGTAAAGAACGAAGAAATAAAGCCAAATGCTGCGTATCCCAAGCAGCATCATGAAATGGAGGATAAGAATGAATAAGAATAAAACACAAAAACTTGCTTATATTGCTATGCTGATCGCTTTACAAGTAATCCTGGGGCGTTTTGCAGGTATAATGACACCAATTGTATCGATCAGTTTTTCCTTTGTACCTCTGGTTATAAATGCAATCTTATTCGGTCCTGTTTGCGCAATGATAAGTTCAGCCATTGCCGACATTGTCGGTGCCCTTTTATTCCCAAAAGGATTAGGTATCTATTTCCCGGGCTATACCATCTCCGCTGCTCTGAATGGTTTGATTTACGGCCTCATACTCTACCGCAAAACAAAACAATTATGGCGTATCAGCCTGGCATGTATCATTCAAGGCATTGTGATCAGCTTAGGATTAAGTACTTATTGGGTTATTATGATGACCGGACAAGCCTATTTAGCGGTTTTACCTACACGAATTCTTCAAAATGCAATTACTATACCAGTTAGGATCGTAATTATTTGGCTCATTGTATACCCCCTTACCTCATTCATAAAAAAATCCATGATTTCCGAATCCAATCATTGTAAACCGAAATAACCATAAACACCCTTGCCAAAATACATAAATAATTATGTTACATCTGTAAGAAATACAAAATTCCCTATTTATATCATATTGAGTTCATTCATCGCATGCATGATATGAAGCTTCATCGATATCCTTGCACCTTCTCCATCCCTTTTCTTCAGGAAATCCGTAATCATTCTATGATCATGTAAGGTATCCTCTATAGCTGTCCCGTTGTGATCGGATAGAATAACTCCTTTGCCGATTGCCTGGTAAATAATCGGCATAAGTTTATTCATAAATTCATTATGGGTAGCTTTCGCGATGGCTTTATGAAATTCCTGCTCTGCTTTGGTTCTGTCCTCTCCCTTTTGTATTTTATCCTCAATCATCTTGCCGTAATCCATAATGTGCTGCAACTCTCTGTCAGTAGCCCGAAGTGCCGCATAATAAGCGGCTTCCGGTTCAAAGATCAGGCGCATTTCATATAGATCCCTAGCATTCATTTTCGAAGTGGAAAGCCGATCCATTCCCATTATATTGTCGCTGGCAACAGGATTATTCACATAGGTGCCTTTTCCTCTATGAATAGTCAATACATCACGCGCTGTCAGTATTTTTATCGCTTCACGTAGTGTTGTTCTGCTTATTTTTAATTCTTCGGCCAGATTATTTTCATTTGGTAATTTATCACCCGCCGCATAACGTTTCTCAATTGTTATCCTATTTAAAATTTCATCTGCCACGCTTTCGGACAGCATCTTTTCTTTTCCGATCATTCTCTATACTCCCTTTTTATCTACGCATAAGCTTATTTACATTAATAATATCTTACTCGATCCGATATATTATTTCAAGATTGTTGTAGGATGACTTTTGCGAAATATAAAGAGTCTGAATTGTATACACAGAAAGCACATATTCTTCTTGCATTTTATGATTTTAATTATTTTATCACAAATACTATTCGGTAAAGTATCTTGACAAATCAATAACGTCATGCTAGTATCTTATATACTATATGAGGGAGTAATTAACGCAGAGAAGAATGCGTGGTAAGTCAACATCCCTGGCTGTTTCATCAGCTTGGCTTATCTTAATATATGAGACTCATGTACAGTTTTACTGTGCTTGAGTCTTTTTTTACAGAAAAAGATCAAGTACAAATACTTGATCTTTTTATTTTGGAGATTTGTGTTACTACAATTTTCCCTGCAAAGATTATAGTGCCGTTGAATACACAGGTTAACGGCAGAATGGAGGAATTCAATGAAAGAATATTTACAATCATCTCAGGAAGTTTTACAAACGCTAAAAACAAATGCAGATGGCCTATCTTCTACAGAAGTTGGATTAAGGTTGGAGCAGACAGGAAAAAACAAACTGAGGGAGGCTAAAAAAGATCCGCTGATCCTTCGTTTTCTTAATCAGCTGAAAGATCCAATGGTACTTATCCTGATTGCTGCAGCCGTCATTTCCGGTATTACATCCGTTTATGCCCATGAATCCTTTGCCGATGTCATCATCATTCTGACAGTAGTCGTAATTAATTCCATATTAGGTGTATACCAGGAGAGCAAGGCTGAGAAGGCGATTGAAGCCTTGCAGGCAATTTCCGCTGCCACTTCAAAGGTTAAGCGTGACGGACAGCTTCAGGCAGTAAAAAGTGAAGAGCTGGTACCAGGTGATATTATTATACTGGAGGCCGGAGACGCTATTCCCGCAGATGCCAGATTACTGGAAAGTGCCAGCATGAAGGTAGAGGAAGCTGCTCTTACGGGTGAAAGTGTTCCCGTTGACAAGCTTAACAATATTCTAAATTTAGGAGACCAGAAGGATGTTTCACTCGGTGACCGTAAGAATATGGTCTATATGGGTAGTAGTGTTGTCTATGGACGTGGAACCGCAGTAATTACTGCCACCGGTATGAATACCGAGATGGGACGGATCGCAGATGCTATTACAAATGCAAAGGAAAACACCACTCCTCTTCAGCTCAAATTAAATCAGCTCAGTAAAACCTTAAGCTGGTTGGTTCTGGCGATTTGTGCATTTATTTTTATTTTTAACGTATTTCGTTTATACCCGGCTATTACCGGGGAAGGCATCCTCGCTACCTTCATGGTTGCCGTATCCCTTGCTGTGGCAGCTATTCCGGAGGGACTTGCAGCCGTAGTTACAATTGTTCTATCCATTGGTGTCACCAATATGTCGAAAAAGAAAGCTGTAATCCGTAAATTAACAGCTGTTGAGACGTTAGGCTGTACGAATGTAATATGCTCTGATAAAACCGGTACTTTGACACAGAATAAAATGACGGTTGTAGACAGCTACTGCAAGGACGAACCGCTGCTTGCGCGCGCTATGGCCCTTTGCAGTGATGCCCGCCTGAATTCCTCTAATGTAGCTGAGGGAGAGCCCACGGAAGCGGCTCTGATAAATTATGCTTATAAGCTCGCATACCATAAGAATTCCAGTGAGATATCCACTCCTCGTGTCGGTGAGGTTCCCTTTGATTCCATGCGAAAGCTGATGAGTACCATCCACCGTATGGAAAACGGAAGCTTTGAGCAATATACCAAAGGAGCACCCGATGTTCTCATTGCACGCTGTGACACTTACTGGGACGGCACCGGTATAAAGCCTCTGACAGATGAGATTCGGGAGGATATTCTAAAAGCAAATAAGTCCTTTGCCGATCAGGCTCTTCGTGTTCTTGCCGCAGGCTTTCGAAGCTGGGAGCAGATGCCGGCAGAACAGACCAGCGAATATCTGGAAAAGGAACTGTGCTTTCTTGGTTTAACCGGTATGATTGATCCCATACGCCCTGAGGTAAAGGATGCCATCGCAGAGTGTAAAACAGCCGGTATCCGTACGGTAATGATTACCGGTGATCACAAGGATACCGCGGTAGCCATTGCAAAACAATTGGGCATTATCCATGATGCTTGTGAGGCATTAACCGGAGCTGAGCTGAATGAAATAAGCGAAGAACAGCTTCAGCAGGATATCGTCAAATTCTCAGTCTTTGCCCGTGTACAGCCGGAGCATAAGGTTCGGATCGTTAAGGCTTGGCAGAATAAGGGTATGATTGTTGCCATGACCGGTGATGGTGTGAATGATGCTCCCTCGATCAAAACAGCAGATATCGGTATCGGTATGGGTGTTACGGGAACAGATGTAACTAAGAATGTTGCGGATATGGTACTTGCCGATGATAATTTTGCTACGATTGTTCATGCCGTAAAAGAAGGACGACGTATCTATGACAATATCAGAAAAGCCATTCAATTTCTGCTTTCCTCAAACCTGTCCGAGGTATTGTCCATCTTCATCTCCACCCTGCTTGGATTTACTATCTTAAAACCGGTGCATCTGCTCTGGATTAATCTGATCACCGATACTTTTCCAGCTGTGGCTCTCGGTATGGAAAAGGGCGAAGCCGATACGATGAACCAGCCACCCCGTAATTCAAAGGAAGGTATTTTTGCCAGAGGATTAGGCTTTGATGCGGTATGGCAGGGAATTATGATCACCGCTGTTACCATTGCCGCTTACTTCATCGGACACTATATGGAAGCCGGCGTTTTTGAAATTGCAGAAAGTCCTGATGGTATTACCATGGCATTTTTAACACTCTCCATGGCTGAAATGTTCCATTCCTTGAATATGAGAAGCAGACGCCAGTCCATTTTTAAGATCAGAAAACAGAATGTATTTTTACTCGGAGCCATGGCCGCTTCTCTATTTCTTACAACAGCCGTTATAGCAATCCCTCCTTTAGCATCCGCTTTTGATTTTGAACATATCTCCTTCCTTGAATATGTGGTAGCTGTGGGTCTTAGTGTTATCGTTATTCCTATTGTAGAAATTGTTAAGGTCTTTCAGAGAATCCATACTAATCATACAAAATAACATCCTATGTTAAAACTTATCTCTTAAACAAACGAAATTGCATTTATAGGTGCCGAACAAGAATGCTCTGCTACCATAATTGCAATATACACACAAAAAACAAGGGAGCAGGTAATACTACTACCTGCTCCAGTTATATTCTAAATTACATCTATTTTCTTGGTCGAAATTATGTTACAACCGGTATCCGCGACATTGTGTACTATAATATCTCCTATGTTTACCGGTGCCTTAACCGTAATGTCTCTCAGTGCGTTGATACATTCCTTTATTTTATTTTTTGAAATATCTCTGTCCGTTTTCACAGATACAACCGGTAGATTTCCATTTTGCACACTGACCGTGGAGGTAACAATTCTTGTTGGATTAACAACCTCTTTTCGAGCATATTGTTCTCCTCTTGGACAGGTATGGCCGGTTACACTCTCCACTCTTCCATTTTCAATTTTTACGTTTAAGATACATCCCATCGGACATCCGATACAGGTCAATTCTTTTATCTCCATTCCATAATCCTGCCTTTCTAATCATACCCTATTCATCCAATCGAATGGTAATACTTTTTAGATCCGGCATTCCGTCCAGATCTTTTTTCTTCAGCTTAATTTCTTCCATTTCACCCGGCGCCAATATCTTTTTTTTGCGCCGCAAGACTTCTCTTTCATTAAAGTCAACGCAGACATACTCCTCCTTATATACATTATCCACACGGAAACGAATTGTTACGGACTCATTCATATACTCCGGACGAATAAACTGCGGAACCGTATAACGCACTCCCTGCAGCGCATTTATCTTAATTGGCATCTTCCTGGATAGCGTATTGCCATCTTCCTTTCTAATATATCTTACTGCATTCCGTCCCGCCAGGGCTGCCTCACCGGATACATAATCGACCAGATCATGCACATGCAAAACATTGCCGCAAGCGAAAATACCTTCTATATTGGTTTCCAGACTTTCATTGACCACCGGACCGGAGGTAACCGGATCGAGCATCACACCTGCTTTTTTAGACAGTTCATTTTCCGGAAGCAGTCCGACAGACAGCAATAATGTATCACATGGTACATATTCCTCTGTACCTGCAATTGGTTTTCTATTCCCGTCTACCTTAGCTACCGTTACCCCTTCCAGCCTCTCTTTTCCATTTATATCAATAATTGTATGACTAAGCTTCAGAGGAATCCCATAATCATCCAGACACTGGACAATATTTCGTTTCAGGCCTCCCGAATATGGCATTAATTCCACCACCATCTTTACCAAGGCTCCCTCCAGTGTCATTCGTCTTGCCATGATCAAACCTATATCCCCTGATCCCAGTATTACTACTTCCTTCCCCGGCATCATACCTTCCATATTGACAAAATATTGAGCTGTTCCTGCCGTAAATATTCCCGCCGGCCGGTATCCCGGAATATTTAAAGCGCCTCTGGGTCTTTCTCTGCAGCCCATTGCAAGAATGACAGCTTTTGCCTGAAGTGTCTTACAGCCTTGCGCTTTGCTCATTACGATAACCTGCTTTGACGGACTGATATCAAGAACCATTGTATTAAGCTTCACATCAATACCATAGCTTTTCACTTGTTCTATAAATCTGGCTGCATATTCCGGACCGGTCAATTCCTCCTGAAAGGTATGCAAGCCGAAACCATTATGGATACATTGATTTAAGATCCCGCCAAGCTCTTTATCTCTCTCAATTATTAAAAGATTGTCACAGCCTTCTTCCTTTGCTGCAATAGCAGCTGCCAACCCTGCCGGTCCGCCTCCGATAATAATTATGTCGTAATTATTCATGTCACCATGTCCTTCCATGATTAAATTTCAATAGAAATGATTCTGTCCTGTGAATAATGACTAGAACTGTATCCATAGTTTTGTTGTTACTGTTCATTTACTTGTCTCTTCCTTGTTTCTGCCTGTAATCAACCTGGATTCTGATCCGAATTTAGTGATCTCCATCAAATCCACTCCCAGTTCCCTTGCGAGTATCTCCATAGTTTTGGGTGTACAAAAACCGGCCTGACATCTTCCCATTCCTGCCCGGGTTCTCCGTTTTACTCCGTCCAGGGTAGTTGCGCCAAGCGGTCTGTGAATTGCCTCCAAGATCTCTCCCTCCGATATATTTTCACATCGGCAGATAATGTTTGCATATGCAGGATTTTGAGCAATCTTTTTCTCTCGCTCCTCCACCGTAAGTTCCATAATATTATGAATGCCTTTTCTCGTAGGAACAAAATCTTTCTTTTTCTCCGGCCCCAATCTATTTACTAAGATATCTGCAATATATCTTCCGATTGCCGGTGCACAGGTAAGTCCAGGTGATTCGATTCCTGCCGCATCAAAAAATCCCGGTGCGTCCTTAGCTTCCTCAATGATAAAGTCATCCCCAGCCTCATGTGCCCGTAAGCCACAAAAAGAAGTAATGATCTGGCGATATGGAACATTTTTAATACTGCGACTGGCTTTTCTCATGATTTCTTCCAAACCCGACGCGGTGGTGTTATTCATTTCCTTCTCTTCCATATCGAATGCACTAGGACCTATCAATAAATTACCATGTATGGTAGGCGTCACTAAAATACCTTTTCCGAGAGCACTTGGCATCTGGAAAACTGTTTTATCAACAACTGCGGAGGCAGTTTTATCAAACAGGCAATATTCTCCTTTACGGGCGGTTATTTTTAACTTTTTGCCGCTTACCATGTTATGAAATTCATCCGCATAAACTCCTGCTGCATTAACAATTGTTCTAGTTTCCAAAATTCCTTTCTCTGTGCGGATTCTATAATAATCTGATTGATTCTCCTCTACCCTCTCGATCAATTTCACCCTCTGTCCCAACAAGAATTCCACACCGTTTACTGCCGCATTTTCTGCCAGGGCAATCGTAAGCGTAAAGGGGCAGATAATTCCTCCGCTTGGTGCATATAAAGCTGCAACTGCTTCCTCTGTAATATTCGGTTCCAGTTTTCTTACCTCAGACGCACTTAAAATTTTCAGATCAGGTACTTTATTTTGAATGCCATTCTGATAGAGCTTCTCCAGCAGTTCCCTTTCCTGTTTTGAAAAGCAGAGTACCAATGAACCGTTTCTGCGAAAGGGAATATCCAGTTCCGCCGAAAGCTCCTCCATTAACCGGTTTCCCTCCAGATTAAGCCTTGCTTTTAAACTACCGGCTTTTGCATCAAAGCCGGCATGGATAATACCACTGTTCGCTTTGGACGTTCCTTCACAAATATCACTATTTTTCTCTATAACGGCAATCCTTAGCCGGTATCTTGATAATTCTCTTGCAATAGCACTACCTGTAACTCCGGCTCCAACAATCACAACATCATACATAAACATGCCCCTTCCTTTTCCGTGCCAAACAAAATACGCGAAGCTGCGCATTCACCCGGAGGGTTTTTATGTTACAGGACATATTTTCCCATGACATAAAAAAACAAGCAAATAAAATCACCAGGGTGATTCAATTTGCTTGACTCCAATTCTCACGCATTAATATTAAATTAATTCTATTCTAACACAAAACGGTTAAAATTCAAGCTATAATTGCTTGAGTTTCCGTAGTTTTATCCACAGTACCCTTGTTTCATCGGTATTGTAATAAACAACTTTAAGAAATTACCAAAAATATAAGGAATCCTCATCCTTTTTGTAGTAGAATAATGGTGTCGAG
>JAEZZO010000047.1 GCA_023418475.1 Bacillota bacterium | reverse complement strand
ACACCATTATTCTACTACAAAAAGGATGAGGATTCCTTATATTTTAGGTAATTTCTTAAAGTTGTTTATTACAATACCGATGAAACAAGGGTACTGTGGATAAAACTACGGAAACTCAAGAATATATTTTTCTGGTTGTAATCTATAAGGATTTATATTACAATAAATAGTTAGGATATAAAAATGGTTACACATATATCCTATCTTGTAAACATAAATAAAATACGGAGGTGTCTATGAAACATATCATCAGCCCGACTGACCTTACTGTTTCTGAACTCAATGAGCTTCTTGAACTGGCCGAAGAAATTACACAAAACCCGAAGAAGTTTTCCGATGTATGCCGGGGGAAAAAACTAGCCACACTATTCTATGAACCGAGTACTCGTACTCGTCTAAGCTTCGAAGCAGCAATGCTTAATCTTGGAGGCAGCATCTTAGGATTCTCATCCGCCGATTCCAGTTCGGCTTCAAAGGGTGAAAGTGTTGCTGATACAATTCGAGTTATTTCCTCTTATGCAGATATCTGTGCGATACGCCATCCAAAGGAAGGCGCCCCATTAGTTGCTTCTAATTATTCTTCTATTCCCGTTATCAATGCCGGAGACGGCGGTCATAATCATCCCACACAAACCTTTACCGATTTATTAACAATAAAGAATCTAAAAGGACGATTAAATCATTTAACCGTTGGTTTTTGTGGTGACTTAAAATTCGGCAGAACCGTACACTCTTTAATCAATGCTCTTGCAAGATATGAAAATATTAATTTAGTTCTTATATCACCGGAGGAGCTTCGCGTACCGGCCTATATCAGAGAAGAGGTTTTAGAAGCCAATCAGATACCGTATGAAGAAACCAAAAAGCTGGAGGAGGCCATGCCAAAACTGGATATTCTATACATGACCAGAGTACAGCGGGAACGCTTCTTTAATGAAGAAGATTATATCCGACTCAAGGATACCTATATTCTTGATGAAAAGAAAATGGCGAATGCGAAAGAAGACATGCTTGTGCTTCATCCCCTTCCAAGAGTAAATGAGATAGCCACCGAAGTAGATAATGATCCAAGAGCGGTGTATTTTAAACAGGCTCAATTTGGTGTCTATGTTAGAATGGCGTTGATTATGAAATTGTTGGAGGTGAAATAATGCTGAATATCGGTGGAATTAATCAAGGCATCGTAATTGATCATATCAAGGCTGGCGGTGCTATGAACATATATTCTTATCTTGATCTGGAAAATAAAGATTGTTCTGTTGCTATAATAAAAAATGCAAAAAGCAATAAAATGGGGAAAAAGGATATTATTAAAATTGAAGGTACCTTGGAAGGCATTGACCTGGATATTCTGGGTGCCCTGGATCATCAAATAACTATCAATGTAATCGAAAACGGAGTGATCGCCGGTAAAATGAATCCTAAGCTGCCCGACCGTGTTAATAATGTTTTAAAATGTAAGAATCCAAGATGCATTACCTCCGTGGAACAAGGTCTTATACATTCCTTTAAGCTGACTGATCGTGATAACGGCATTTACCGTTGTATATACTGCGAACAGGCTTTTAATCGCAAATAATGTTTTAAAGCAGGATGTAAATCACATCCTGCTTTTCACAATATATTAAACTCTACAATAATCCGTGATACCAAATCTGTTTCCAAATGGATCTTCGAATTCTACAGCCAAGCCAGTTTTAATAAGAAATGGCTCTGATAGAAATTTGATTTTCCTCTTTATTAGCCGGTCATAAACCTTTTTAACATCATCAACTTCAAACCATATTGTCGGTTTTACATTTGAATAGAGCTTTTCATCCTTTAATATAATAGCCGGTTCCTCCTGCCCAACTCGAAAAGCCATCATACCTTTATCAGAAAAATCAAATTTTAACTGTAATCCTAAAACATCCTCATAGTATTTTCGTGCTTCGGTTAAATCATTTACCCCGATAAAAAAGTTATCGTAACGCATCCTTAAATTCTCCTATCTTTTTTTGTTTGAATATGATACTACCTAGATAAAGATGCTCGGAGAAACGAAAAGACACGCGTAATTTAAAAATCTAATCTTTTCGAAATTATTGTCCAATTAATATTTGACATAAACTGATTGATATAATCAATTTTATTATCTTGATATTGAAGAAAATAAGCATGTTCATACATGTCAAGAATTAGTATGGGTGCAGAATAAGCAATATTTCCGAGATCATGCGCATCAAGGCTGATATTTCTCAGACGATTGCTGCGTTGATCAAAAGAAAGTACGGCCCATCCCCTGCTTGCTTTTGCTGTCGCAATAAAATCTTCTTGCCAATATTTAAATTTACCAAAGCTATTCTCAATTCTATCTTTCATTTTTTGATCCGGTTCTGCAGTTTTCCCTCCAATATTCTCAAAATATAACTCATGCAGAATAACACCGTTTAATGCAAAAGTTTCTCCGCGCTTTAATTCTCTATAATAGCTAAAGGTTGAATTAGCTTCTTCTCTTTGAGAATTTCCCCACATTAAATCGGTGTCTATCTTATTTATCTGGTTAACATACCCTTCATATAATCTCATATGTACCTCAAATTGCTCTTTATTAATTACGGTTATTTCATCTGTATAAGTGAAGTTAACTTTTTCTATCATTTCGTCCTCCGATCCAGGGTTCCTATTTTTATGTTCTCTTATTAAATCATACGAGAGCTTATCCAATTTTATGCTTTAATTATAGATATTGTTCTAATTAGATTTTGATCACGATAGAGATAATACGGAACGAATGCATAGCAATACTATATGACTTTACTGTGAACCGTAACCATTTTACATATATTAGTAAATTATCTATGCATTTTTATAAGCATATGTTATACTTACAAAAACAGTAAAATATACAGATAGGGGTTATTTATGATAATACAATTAGCAGAAGTATTTGATTTAGAAGAGATTTTAAAGCTGCAGTTCCAAGCATATCAAAGTGAAGCAATACTCAATAACAATTTTTCAATTCCACCATTATTACAGACCATTGAAGATCTTAAAAAAGAATTTCAAAATGGTACCTTTCTAAAAGCAACGAATGACGATAATCGCATTATAGGTTCTGTTAGGGGACATATCAAAGGGGGAACCTTAATGATCGGTAAACTAATCGTGGCGCCCAGTCAGCAGGGAAAAGGCTACGGAAAGATGCTTTTACATACCATAGAAAAGTATTTTCCTTATCATAGATATGAACTGTTTACCAGTAACCGAAGTACCAAAAACCTTTCTTTCTACGAAGAACAAGGATATATTAAGTATAATGAAGTGAAGGTTTCACCAGATTTAACGATGATTTATCTGGAGAAAATAAATAAAATGAAGTAAGACGTTGAAGGTATCCTAATGGATTGCATTAGCGATACCAATCCTAGCTTAAGAGCTTCCCGTATCATAGGATATTAAATTATGATCAATCGAGTAGGAGACGGTGATTAACCGCCAACGTATGTGTAACAAGCCAATAACCTCTTCGGCTATTAGCTGCCTGCCATGCCAAATCTTCGGAAACTCCAAGTTTTATTAGGTTCCACCTCTTTGTTTTTGGCTTCTTCCATTGCTTCCTAATGCAGATTCGTATCCGACGGTACAGCCATCCATTGATGTCCTCGATGGGTTTCTTCATGTCTGCCAAACCGTAGTAGTTAAGCCATCCTCTGGCATATACCTTTACCGTTTCGAGTGCCGGTCGTATGCCCTGAACAGACCTTCGTGAAGAATCTCTACTACCAGACGGACTCGGGACTTACACCAACTGGCGTGGTCCAGCTTCGCCAGACACACGGCGCACATTTAGAAAGGAACCGAAATTGCATCTGCCTTAAACATATGCAATATCCGGTTCCTTCTACTAATTTTTAACTTTTAGAATAATCCTGTAATTACTCCATCCTCATTAACGTCAATGCCTTCTGCTGCGGGAACCTTCGGAAGTCCTGGCATCGTCATAACTGTTCCGGTTATTGCTACTACAAAACCGGCTCCTGCTGATACATACACCTCGCGGATATTTATCGTAAATCCGGTCGGCCGTCCCAGTTTAGTGGCATCATCAGAAAGAGAGTACTGGTTTTTTGCCATACAGACCGGCAGCTCCCGATAGCCTAATGCTTCAATCGTTTTTATAGAATTTTCGGCTGCGGCATCATAGGTTACACCCTCTGCACCATATATTTCTTTCGCAATCGTTTCAATTTTATCCTTGAGTGATATGTTCAGTTCATATAATGGCTTATAATGGCTTTCTTTCGTTTCAATTGTGGATATAACCTTTCTGGCCAGATCGATACCACCCTCTCCGCCTTTTTCCCATACCTCACATAGTGAAAATTCACAACCCCAATTTTCGCAGAATTTTTTTACATATTCAAGTTCAGCTTCCGTATCTGTGACAAAACGGTTTAACGATACTATAATCGGGACATCATATTTTTGCAGATTTTCAATATGCTTCTCAAGATTGACAATACCTTTCTTCAATGCATCTGTATTTTCTTTCGAAAGCTCTGTTTTTGTAACACCACCATTATATTTAAGAGCTCTCACTGTTGCAACCAGTACGATTGCGTCCGGCTTCAAACCTGCCATACGACACTTAATATCCAGGAATTTCTCTGCACCAAGGTCTGCGCCAAATCCTGCCTCTGTGACTACCACATCTGCTAATTTTAACGCTGTCTTTGTTGCCCGGACGCTGTTACAGCCATGTGCTATATTGGCAAAAGGTCCGCCATGAATAATTGCGGGTGTATTCTCCAAAGTCTGGATCAAATTAGGCTTAAGTGCATCCTTCAGTAAAGCAGCCATAGCTCCTACCGCATTGATCTGACCGGCTGTTACCGGTTTACCATCACAAGTATATGCTACTACGATACGTCCAAGTCTTTCCTTTAAATCCGTCATATCATTTGCCAGGCAAAGAACCGCCATAATCTCGGATGCTACTGTGATGATAAAGTGATCTTCCCTTACGACACCGTCAACCTTTCTGCCAAGTCCAACGATGATATTTCTTAGAACTCTGTCATTCATATCCACACAGCGTTTCCATACAATCTGCTTGATATCAATGTTCAGGGAATTACCTTGTTGAATATGATTGTCAAGCATAGCAGCGAGCAGATTATTTGCTGAAGTAATTGCATGAAAATCTCCTGTAAAATGAAGGTTAAGATCTTCCATAGGGACTACCTGAGCATTTCCACCGCCTGCGGCACCACCCTTAATCCCAAAGCAGGGTCCCAGCGACGGCTCTCTGAGTGCAATAACAGATTTTACTTTCATAAGGCCAAGTGCCTGGCCAAGTCCAACTGTAGTAGTTGTCTTGCCCTCTCCGGCAGGTGTCGGATTGATCGCTGTTACCAAGACAAGCTTTCCGTCCTGATTGTCCTTAACCTTCTCCCATAATTCGTCTGAGAGCTTTGCCTTATATTTTCCGTAGAATTCCAGATCATCTTCCGGAATATCCAACTGCTTCGCTACTTCCTTAATATGCTTTAGTTTTGCTTCCTGTGCAATCTGTATATCTGATTTCATTCGTATACCCTGCCTTTCGCTATACTATATATTAGAATGGATAATCCGCACTCCAAGGAGATTGAATTAGGCATCACTTTCAATTTGAACATACTCTATTATACAGGACTCTAATCCCGTATTTCAAGGATAAAAACACAAATTCATACGGAAACCTGTAAAAAACTTCTTGCTTTCTCAAATGGAATGAGTATATACTGTCTATTAGTATTGATTCATTCTATATTTAATTTTAATCGTAAGAACTAGTTTATAATAAATCTTATTCACCAGCGAAAGTAATTATTATATATCTTAAAATTAATGTACTTAACATTGTACTGCATTAGACAGCTTTGTTTCATTAGGTAATTAATTTTACAAGACAGGAGGATGACTTTATTGAAATATAATACTGTAATTTTTGATCTTGATGGTACTTTATTAAATACATTGGATGATCTTCGGGATAGTCTTAATGAAATTCTTATCCGAAAGGGCTATGCTGCGAGGAGTCTTGAAGAGGTAAGGCGTTTTGTAGGAAATGGTGTCAGAAATCTGGTCCGTTTATCTGTTCCCGAAAGCTGCAGCGAGGATGAAGTCACTATCATTCTGGACGAATTTAAAGAGCATTATAAACATAACATGCAAAATAAGACAAGACCTTATAATGGTATCATGGAACTCTTACTGGATATGAACCGGTTTAATTATAAGATTGCAATTGTATCAAATAAATTTGATTCAGCTGTTAAAGAACTTGCTAATACATATTTCGGTAATCTTGTGCCCGTAGCAATCGGCGAGACCTCAGAAATCAGACGCAAGCCCGCTCCTGACAGTATTTTCACCGCAGTCAGGGAATTAGGTTCTGATCTTTTGCATACCATTCTGGTAGGTGATTCAGAAACGGATATCAGAACAGCTAAAAATGCAGGTATTCCCTGTATTGGAGTAACCTGGGGATTTCGTTGCCGCGAGGTATTGCGTTCTGAAGGTGCTGATTATCTAATTGATACACCAAGAGAGTTGCTGACCCTGATCTAACGGATTATAGTCAAATTCCTAAATTTTACAGATACTCATTCTTATATATAAAATGCATCACATAACATGATATACCGTTATGGATGCATATCGGCTAGTGCTCTTCTTATATCTTCTTAGATGTAATTGTTTCTATTATGAATTCTAAATATTTTCTCACAATATTGATATTGGAACAATGATATAGCATTCTAGCTCCAACCACATCCTCTATTTCATTAAAAATCAATTCTCCTTCCTCTCCTATTATAAAATCAATTCCGACCAGTCCAAATTCAAATTGTTCAATGATTTTATTCACAATCACTTTTTCACGATCGGATAGCTCATATAGACATACTTCTCCGCCCAGAGAAAAATTAGCTTTAAAACCTTCTCTAGCCGTTCGCAAAACGGAGGCTATGATCTTTTCTCCGATAACGTATACCCTCAAATCCTGATGTTTCTTCCCGACCAACGGCTGTATTATGATATCTGAGCTTCCTATACCTTTTATTATATTCTGCTCCTTTGAATTCGCTTCTCCTATTTGATGTATGGAAGCTACCTTTACCTTCTTATCCGTATCGTATAAGAATACCTGACTTCCGCCATGTCCGTCAACTGCTTTAATTACACTCGGTTTTTGGGTCTTTGCTAATATTGTGCCGATCTGGTTATTACGGTAAAAACCGGTATCCACCATCTTAATTCCCGTTTTGGCTAGATACTGGAAGGTTCTTGCTTTATCATTACAGATTTCTGCAACAAAGGAGTTATTAAAAACTCGTATCCCCAGGTATTCCAGCTGTCGGTTTAATAAAGGATAGATTGCCCTGCAAACAGCAAAATCGGGATATTTAATTTGCTGGTTTTGATATCTGATAAACCACACATTATTTTGAACACCAAATTCCAAATCTTCCATAAGAAGCAACTTGACCTGAATTCCAAGTTTTGTTCCTTCCTCCTGGTAAAACTTAATATATTGCCTGTTATATTCCGCTTGTACACGATAATAAATCAGCCATGCTTCCATAAATAATAACCATTCCTTTCCTCATAGCCGATCAAATCAGATTTTTTCCATAATACCTGAGCAGTTGTCATGATCTAGTTTTTGAATGATATAATCCATTATAGAATCAGCCACATTTACACCGGTGCAATCAAAGATATTTTTAAAATGAGCGTTTGAATTAATTTCACACACAATAGGTTCCTCATTTTCACCAAATAACAGATCAACTCCGGCAAAATCAAGACCAACACATTCACAGCATTGAATTGCCAATTCTTTCTGCCTTAGGTTGGGTTCATATTGCTTCATTTTACCACCTATGGTAAGGTTGGCGCGAAAATCACCATTCTCTGAATATCGCAGCATACTGGCCACCACTTGTTTTCCTACTACCTGCAGTCGTATATCTCTTCCAAAACTGGATTTGATAAACTCCTGAAACAACACAGGTTTTGTACCAAGCTCCTTTATTAATTGATATAATTCCTCCTTGTTTTGGACAAGATACACCTGTTGACCAAAGGAGCCAAAGCTTTCTTTAACTACCATCGGAAATCCCAGTCGATCTGCAATCTGCGCTAAAAAAAGATAATTCGTGTATC
The DNA here is from genome assembly GCA_023418475.1 of Bacillota bacterium. Classification (GTDB taxonomy): domain Bacteria; phylum Bacillota; class Clostridia; order Lachnospirales; family Lachnospiraceae; genus Mobilitalea. The sequence continues at coordinate 22,270 of JAEZZO010000047.1, read as the reverse complement.
CTATATTTTCAAAGGTTTTCGGTGCTATGATGGTTCTCGGCATTGGATACTCATTCTTCATCAGCGTAAGATAAGTTAATGATTTGTCATCACATGTCTCAATTGCTTTCGAAGAATTAAATACAGGATATCCTAATTGTTCCAAGTAATAAGCAAGTTTGATATCTTTGTCCCAGAAGAGGATAAAATCCACCTCTCTCACCTTCTTCCCGGAAGAAATATCAATCAGAATCTGTGAATTCGTCCTCAGCTGCATTTGAATTCCATGCTTTTTTGCTGCCTCCAGCAGCCAATTATGAATTTGCTTAAACTTATCAGAAAATAAAAATTCATTTACTACTAATATGCCTGTCATAAATTAATTCCTTTAATTCGTTAATAATTTTTATCCCAGTTTCATTTTAATCATGTGCCAGTAGCTTCATTAATACTCTTCCAGATACTGCTCAAATTCTTCCTCTGACATCAATATTTTTCTAGGCTTCGTACCTTCTTCCGGTCCGACAACACCTGCCTCTGCCAGCTGATCCATAATTCTGGCTGCACGATTAAATCCGATTTTATATACTCTTTGCAGCATACCGATGGATGCCTTGTCCTTCTCAATAATAAACTTCCCCGCCTCGGCGAAGTAATCATCCCTGCTATCACCTTGGCCTCCCGGTGATGAAGCCTCTCCCTGTTTTGCATTATTAATCTTTTCGTGTATATCATCACTGTAGACGGCTTCATTATTGTGTTCCTTCAGGAAATCAACAACAGAACTTACCTCTTTATCGCTGATAAATGCACCTTGAATTCTGACCGGCTTTGGATATCCGGAGGGGAAGAATAGCATATCTCCTTTGCCAAGTAATTTTTCCGCACCAGAACCATCGATAACTGTTCTTGAATCAATCGCAGAGGAAACAGCAAAGGCAATTCTTGACGGAATATTAGCCTTAATCAGACCGGTAATAACATTTACAGACGGTCGCTGCGTAGCAATTACTAAATGAATACCTGCCGCTCTGGCTAGCTGGGCAAGACGACAGATTGCATCTTCCACTTCACCGGGAGCAACCATCATAAGATCTGCCAGCTCATCGATGATAATGATAATCTGCGGAAGCTTTTGAATGCCCTCATCTCCTAAATGCTCCACAGAAGCAACCTTTTCATTATATCCCTTTAAATCCCTGGCACCGACATCGGCAAACTTTTTATACCGGTCAGTCATTTCCATTACCGCCCAGTTAAGTGCAGCCGATGCTTTCTTCGGATCGGTCACCACTGGAATCAAAAGATGTGGAATACCATTATAAACATTTAATTCTACCACCTTAGGATCTACCATAATCATTCTTACATCCGAAGGCTTTGATTTATATAATATACTCATTATTAATGTATTAATACATACAGATTTACCCGAACCGGTAGCACCTGCGATGAGTAAGTGAGGCATCTTTGCGATATCTGTAATTATTGTCTGTCCGCCGATATCCTTTCCGACTGCAAATGCAAGGCTGGAAGAATGATTGGAAAATTCCCTGCTTTCTATCATTTCACGAAAAGCCACCATAGAATTTTCTTTATTCGGTACTTCAATACCTACCGCCGCCTTTCCCGGAATAGGTGCTTCGATTCTAATATCCGCGGCAGCAAGATTTAACTTTATATCATCTGCAAGACTTGTTATTCTACTGACCTTAACACCCTGTTCCGGTTGGAGTTCATATCTGGTAACAGCCGGACCTACACTGACATTTGTGATGGTTACATGCACACCAAAGCTGTCAAGTGTACTCTGCAGCTTCATGGCAGTATTCTTTAAATCATTTTCGGGAGAATTTCCCTTTGCAATCTTTGGCTTTGGCGCAGCAAGCAGATTAATAGGCGGAAAGATATAGGCTTTTTGCTTTGTTACCTGAGAAATTCCTAGTTCTTCTACTCCTGTAGAACTTCCTTCCTGGGCCTTCACTGCGGTTTTAGCGGACTTAGTCATCTTATTTGGAGGCTGCATTTCTGAATAGTCTCTGTTCTCGGCGGAAGCTGTCTCCGGCTCAAATACATCCGTTCCATGATTACTTGCTACAGAAGTAGTATAACCTGCAAAAGTAGTTATTTGTTCATCCGCTGCATTGATCTCTTTCGCTGCATCAACCTCCTGTGAGTCTTCTGCCTCTTTTCTTACATTCTCTTCCTGTATTCCTTCCTTGTTAAGTATCGCTTCGTAATCTTCTTTCGCTCCGCCGCTTTCTGTCACACTATCGGCTTGTACTGTTTCAAAGGTTTCTCCTGTAATATTATCCTGGAAAGAAGGATTGAGTGTTTCCTGTATGGTACTATTGCCAAATTTCAAGCGCAATTCCTCTTCATAAGTGGGCACTGCTGCAGGTGTTTCGTCAAAAAGGTTATGAAAATTAAGCACAGGAAGTTCTTCCTCCCTCGCTTTGTCTTTCCTCTTATCATTTTGCTTCTCCGCTCTGCTTTTTCTATGTTCTGCTCCTTTTTCTTTTTTCTCCTGCTCTTTCTTAACTTCCTGTGTATCTTTTAAAGAAGAAGGTGCAGTTTCCTTAATGACGAACGTCTTAGCCGGTCTTCTGTCAGAATTACCATTTTTCATCTCAGAGGCTGCTTTTTCCTGCTCCTCTCTTCTAATCTTCTGGTATTCCCGCCTCTCTTCCAGAGAATTTTTACTCTGTGCTGCCAGATACGTTAAAAATGCTTTGCCTGATATGACTATAACAGAAATCAACATAGCAGCAATCAGTATGATAAATGTCGCCACTCTGTCAAACAGGCGACAAATAGACATCGCTGCTATTCCGCCAAAGAATCCACCACCATTTCTGTTTTCTGCACAATTTGTATAGAAATCAAGAGGATTCACCTTCACATCCGGATATGTAATAATATGTATGAGTGCAGCCAGAGCCAGGAAAAATACTATGGCGCTGATCATCTTCTTAATCGCTTTTTTATTACCCAGATTAGACAGGTAGAAAGCTGCAAGGAAAAAAAGAATAAGAGGTAAAAGATATGCCAATGTACCAACAAGACCAAATGCGATATCACTGATCACTTCACCTACCTTGCCACATAAATGAATATTACTTAAAAACAATAATATGGAAATCGCCAATACAATAATCAGTATAATATCATCCTGTATAGCTCCATTTTCCTTAACATTACTGTTTCTGGCAGAACTACTTTTTCTCTTTTTTGTATTTGTCGTTTTTTTCTTTTTTTCACTTGGGGCCATTACTCCTTAGATCCTCCCTCATATTACAAAATAACCAATTACAGCGGTTAAGCCGATTAGGAAACAATAATAAGCAAAAAACTTAAATTTTTTACCTCTTACAATGACTAGCATCGTTTTTATACAGATATACCCTACCAATCCTGCAACAATTGTTCCGATCAGATAGTTCAGCAGTTCATTCTGAGTAACAGAATCCATTGTGAAATCCATAGCTTGCTTTAGTGCAGCTCCAAGTACTGCCGGAATGGACATAATAAAGGAATATTTCACAGCAAAGCTTTTATCAAACCCCATTAATAGGCATGCAGTAATCGTTGTTCCAGATCTTGACAATCCCGGAAGTGTCGCAAAGCCCTGCGCTAAGCCAACAATTCCTGCATCCTTATAAGTAGCTGTTCTTTCTGTTTTTTTCCCATTCGCTGCATTATCCGCTATCAGAAGAAGAACACCTGTTAAGATCAGGCATAATCCTGGTATTAACAAAGTTTCTCCCATCTGTTCAATTGCATCGTTAAAGGTAAATCCGATAATGCCGGTTGGAATAGAGGATACAATAATGAGCATAACAAATCTCCGGTATGGGGTAGATACAATATTCTTAAACTCTACCTGTTTTCTTGTAAAACAATATTTTATCAGCTTTCCTAAATTCAAGAAGAAATCTCCGAGCAGTTTGAAGCCTTCTACGATTAGTTCCTGTATATCCTTCCAAAAAGCTATCATGATAGCAATCAGAGTTCCTAAATGCAGTAATACATCAAAAAGCAGTCCGGTATTCGTATTAATTTTTAAAATATGTTTCATAATTGCCAGATGCCCGGAGCTACTGATTGGTAAGAACTCTGCAACTCCTTGCACAATTCCCATGATGATTGATTGTAATAGATCCATATAAACCTCCATTTGGCTGCTAAGTATTAACAATAGTATTGAGGGAATTAATTAATTGAATTTTGAAAGAAATTCTGTTTGATGCCTGATAATGTATTTCTTCTATGTATACACCAGTATAACTTCTACACATGTAGAACAATAGTTTGTAAGCCATTTCTCTTTTTCTCGTCAGAACTTACAGTCATATTTTTGCATCTCTGCTAATAATAGTAAAATCACTTACCGGATTTCATTATACCTTTTATAAAAATGATATGCAAGTCAAACTTAGCTTATGAAATACGGATGTATAAAAGGCTGTTGTTTTTTAATCATATATTTATATACATGAAATACATTATTTTGTATTTTCAGTTTGGAACAGAATTCCCTTATATAAGAAACTCATACTTGCATCAGGTGATTGCAATCCCTTTTCTAGTAGATCCGCTAAAGCCTGTAACTTATTTTTTATTTCTTCGATAGACCAATGAAATATACCGGGATCTAATAAGAACGAAAATACTGATACAGTTATTTCGGCATATTCTCTTGGAAAACTGCAGCAAAAAATTCCCTCTTCTATCCCTTGTTCGAATATATCAGTTAAATCCCTGGATAATTCTATTGATATTTTAGCCAGTGATTTTTGATGTAACTCTGCATTTTGAGCCAGATGCAGATGGGCATCTACTTCACTATTCACATGCTGACTAAAATATGTTGTGAATAGCGTTTGAAATTTATATAAGGCATTTCCTTCCGTTTCCTGAAGCTTCTTTCTACAATGATTAATGATCTCCTTATAGGAACGCTCGATGAGTGCGTTAAGTATTTCTTCCTTTGAATTAAAATAATAATATATTCCACCCTTTGCAATCCCTGCCTTTTTTGCAATATCACTGATAGAAGCATTTGATTGTTCCTTTAGCAATTCGAGTATTGCATTGAGTATCAAATCTTTTTTATTCATTTTACCTCCCATTATCTTTCAGATTGCTTATTCTTTTTTCTTTCTTGCTTATGTCAATCATTATAACATAAAATTAATTACTTGACCAACGGTCAAATTTGTAGTAAGCTCATAGAAAGTTGACCAACGGTCAAAAACTATATTTTAGGTAGAATTAGTATTATATTTCATTGGAGGTTTCACTATGAAAAAAGGCAATTATGGACTGGATGCTCCAGCAATCGTAACCTTGTATCTATTGATTGGCGCGGGTATGATCATTATTGACATACTTATTTTTCCAGACAGTTGGATAAAATACATAGGGCTTTATTGTTTGGCTTTTGGATTATACATGATTTACAGCAGCAAGATAGGTAAATATAAGATAAGGAATAAAATAATAAAAAAACTGCGTTTGAATGGATCTGAGATAGTGCTTGATGTCGGCTGCGGAAGGGGATTGATGTTAAATGGGGTTGCCGCTTCACTTACTTCAGGAAGATCTTATGGTGTTGATATCTGGAGTACCAAGGATCAATCCGGAAACAATTATGATGCAGTTATACAGAATGCAGAGATCGAAGGCACTCTGAGTAAAATAGAGATAATTAATACTGATATGAGATATTTACCATTTCAAGATAACTATTTTGATGTAATTGTTTCCAGTCTGGCAATTCATAATCTTAAAAATAATAAAGATAGGAAGAAAGCTCTTTTAGAAATGGCAAGAGTAGCTAAAAGTGGCTGCAAGCTTGCTCTATTAGACATTGCACACATAAAATACTATCAGAATGTTCTTGAGAATTCCGGGTTTATGATTGAATACATTGATCGATATCCTTTGTCTATCTTCCCGCCATGCAAAATATTATATGCAAGAAAAAGCTAGTATATTATTTTATCATAGTGTATCAGGTGGGAAGGATAATTATCCGTTTTGGTGATATAATTGATCAAAAATCATTTGTTACATATCATAAGTTGTATTAAAAAAGAGCGCGTTGCAAGCTAACGTATCATAAGTTTGCAATCGTGCCCCTTATTCTATAGAAGATATTAAAATTTAAGGTTTTATTGTTTTCCCGGGATAATAGTCTTCATTTAAATAATCACTCATTTCGGTTGAGTTGATTTTTTCTATCACATAATTATCTCCATCTCTGCGTGTAACAATTCTACCATTTGGAAGGAGAACTTCACGGAAGTTATCTTCCTGCATTTGTTTTTGAGTTTCTGTGCTTGAATAAACTTCACTGGCTCTTCTCCCATCAAAAACAGACGGAGAAGCATAAATACGTTCTAATGGTCTGACAGTATATAACATATTATTATTCTCCCTTCTGTGCATCTATCATTTCATTAATTTTTGCGAGAGCTTCCTTAATTCCCCCCACATTATCAATAATTCCCTTTTTGACAGTTTCCTCTCCTACCAGAATGGAACCAACATCCTTGGCCAGCTGATGGGTATCCAGCATCAACTTCCGAAAGCTATTATAATCAATTTTAGAATGTGTTACTACAAAGTTAATAATTCTGTCCTGTATTTTTTCGAAATATTCAAAGGTTTGGGTAACGCCGATCACAGTCCCGTTCATGCGGACAGGATGAATAATCATCGTAGCGGAAGGTACAATATAGCTGTAATTCGCAGATACAGCCAAAGGAACACCGATTGAATGGGAGCCGCCAAGTACCAGAGAAACAGTCGGCTTACTTAAGGAAGCGATCATTTCTGCTATAGCAAGACCTGCCTCAACATCTCCACCTACCGTATTAATCAATATGAGAAGACCATCTATATCTGTGCTATCCTCAATGGCCGCCAGTTGTGGAAGTACATGTTCGTATTTTGTAGTCTTGTTATGTTGGGGCAGACATTCATGACCCTCAATTTCACCAATAATTGAAAGTAAATGTATTTTATGTTCCTTCTTACCATTTTCCAGAAGAGTTTGTCCATATTCACTTATTTTCTGATCCTTCAAATCTTCATTTTCTTTGATAACCTTTTCGTTTTCCTGCTCTTCCTGCGGACTAACCTTCTTATCTCCTCTGCTATTATCATCCCTCATCCGTTTTCCTGCACTATTATCGGAAGATTGCTTTTGTACCTTATTATTTGAATTTACATTACTATTTTTCTGATTTTTATTCTCCATCTCATTTTCCATTATATTCTTCTGCATGAATGCATCCTCATTTCCTTCTTCAACTCGATACCTTAATCTTACTTTCGACACAAATATTCTAATATTCAATGTAATGATTCCTCTATATTATGTGAAATGTCAGCAATTTTATTCTGAAATATAAGGATTCGGATGTCAAAAGCCTAAAAATGATTTGTTGCCGGATGAATATATATGCACTCATATTCATCTGCATAACCTGGACCTGACTTTTAACAATCGAAAATATAAGAATGAAAAAAATGCAATAATAATCATATTGATAAAACTTAAGCGAAGATGATAATCAGAATGAATAATACCTGCTTATTTATCATACTATTTACTAAAAAACAGGATCGTTATTATGATCATACATGTTGTAAAGACCGGTGAAACAATTGATCAGATAGCAGAAACCTATGGTAAATCTGCAGAAAGCATCATTCGGGAAAACGAATTAGCAAATCCATATAAATTAGTTGTCGGTCAAGCGATTGTTATTGTATATCCGCAGAAAATATATACCATACAGGAAGGTGATACACTGTCTGGAATTGCTTATACTTTTCATGTTCCCCTGATGCAGCTGCTTCGTAATAATCCATACCTTTCTAAAAGGGAATTTATTTATCCCGGAGAAACCATTGTGATAAGTTATGAGGAGAAACCAATGCCTGCTATTTCTACAAACGGCTATGCATTTCCTTATATCGATAAATCCATCCTGAGAAAAACTCTTCCCTTTTTAACCTACCTTTCCATTTTTTGCTATTCTGTCTCACCTGAAGGATCCTTACTAATGATTGATGATATGGAAGTGATCCGCTTAGCAAAAGAATATGGTGTTGCTCCTATAATGGTACTGTCTAATATCACAGAAAATGGTACAGAAAGCAGTGATCTTCTTAAAAATCTGTTGAGTAATCAGGTTCGATTAGATACTTTAGTTAATTCTCTTCTTGAAGTTCTAAAAGAAAAAGGCTATTATGGTATAAATCTAGATGTTCCATCTATTCCACCCGAATTTATGGAAGCATTTTACCACTTGGTTATTGAATTAACCAACCGTTTTCATAAAGAAAATTTTAAAGTATTTCTTACACTTACACCGGTAACCTTTGAAATTGAAACAACAACCAATCATGATATTATTGATTATACTTTAATTGATCAACAAATTGATGGAGTAAATTTATTATCCTACAGCTGGGGACGTTCCGATAATATTCCTATTGAAATAATTCCTTTCTATATACTTCGCTTCATATTAAATCTTAATTATAAATATGGAAGGCTTGAGAAAACAACGATTGGCATTACAACAATTGGATATATATGGGATATTCCATATATTGAAGGTGCTTCGAATACAAGCTCTATCACTGATACAAATGCCATCTTGCTGGCCAGTGAGGCTGGGTCTGAAATTTATTATAATAAGGCAAATCAGATTTCTTATTTTTATATTTTTCGTAATAATGAAAATAATTACCTTGTCTATTTTCATGATGCCAGAGGAATTGACGCTCTAACTAAATTAGTCCCCGAATATGGTTTAAACGGAATTACGATCTGGAATATTATGAATTACTTCGCACAATTGTTTCTCCTTATTAATGTACAATATTCTATTGTAAAGATACCACCGGAAACAATACCTTCTCCAGTGGAAATAACGAAGGAACAGGGTACTTAATTATATGAATTAAGTACCCTGTAAAATATTAATTTTTATTTAAAAAGTTCCTGATTTTTATCGAAATTTTTCCGGAATGATGATCGGCATAAGATGTGCAACCTTTTTCATTATGAAAAGTTTAGATCCTTTTATCTGCGAATGCAAATACTCTGAATCCTCCACCCGTGTAAGAATTTCCTTCTCGCCGGTGATAATCAAGGCTGGCAGCGTAATTTTATTAACATCCTTTCTACAATCAAATTTCTCCACAGCCAGAAAATCTTTTATCATAACTTTCTGGGACGTGATCATTTGCTTAAAGCCGGTGATAAAAAAGCGATAGGTTCTTATATTAAAGAAGGAACCGGAGCATCGAAATAAGTAGCCTTTATCAATCCTACCTTTTTTCACCTTTTCCATAAAATTTTTGTTTACTGTTATGGCAGCTCCTGAATTAAGTATTACCAGACGTTTGACTGCAGATACTTTCCGTATTGCTAAGAGCAGGCTAATAAAGCCTCCCATGGAATGACCCACACAGGTTATGTTATCGCCCAGAATGTCTTTTTCAGACATAATAAAGTTCTCGACTATGTCCGTAAATTCTTCTACGGTGTCCGGAACCTCTCCTTCCGAGCGGTTATGTCCTGGCAAATCCAGAAGAACACATTTATACTCTGGCAGTAAGGTTGCAATACCTCTTAATGCCGACATATTGCCGCCGGCTCCATGAATAAATAAAAGTGTCTCCCCACACTCTTGCTTCCCAATCAATTCATAGCTAATGTTTGTTGTAGAATCCTTTTTAATCATCTTATACTCTCCTTAATTCATGTTCATTTGGTCTTAGTAAACTTTTCTGTAAGTTCACCTGTCTTTCCTTTCTCATTTTCAATATTTACAAAGAGTTTACACACCATATACTTAAATTAATTTTAACTTAATTTCATATACTACCATAATTGTATATATTTGTATAGTACAAATATTTTTTTATAATTGTCTGAAACATAATTTTCAGGAAAGCCTTTTTATTACACGAACTTATTGACGAATATGGAATTTATTTTTTAAATTACTTCAAAAAAGACACACTATCTAACATATGACAGTGTGCCTCACTTTATTACAGAAACAAAATAATCTTCAAATATCCTGCTTTGCTCTATGAAAAGTTTAATATTTTTTGAAGTGATTTTCCTTTGGCAAGTTCATCAATCAGTTTATCCAGATACCTTATATGGCGCATTGTGTCATCTTCGATATTCTCTACGCGGTATCCACAGATCACTCCTTTTATAAGTGAAGCATTCGGATGAATACTGGGTGCCTGTAAAAAGAAATTTTCGACATTTGTTTCTTCCTTCAGCTGCTGCAGCAACGAAATCTCATCATACCCGGTAAGCCAAAAGATAATTTCATCAACTTCCCACTTGGATCTACCTTTTTTCTCTGCTTTTTGAATGTATAGGGGATAAACTTTTGAAAAAGGCATTGTAAAGATACGCGGTTTTTCCATCTCATCAATCTCCTCTCACGATGATTTTATTAAGAATATTATTATATAAAGTCCTAGAACAAAAATCAAGTATTTGACTTCTATAGGTTAATATTCAATTATGTCAGATAAAATATGACGTTGAATTGCCATATTTTATCTGTTAGAATGAAGTTATTCATTACAAAGGCAGGTATTCCATATGCAAATAAACCGTTTATTTGAGATTGTTTATATTCTATTAAATAAAAAAACTGCTACAGCAAAGGAACTCAGTGAGCATTTTGAAGTATCTCAAAGAACAATTTACCGTGATATTGATACTCTTTGTGAAGCAGGTATTCCTATTTATACGAATAAGGGAAAAGGCGGCGGAATTGCTCTTATGGAAAATTTTGTGCTCAGCAAATCTTATCTGACTAACCATGAGCAGAATGAGATTTTATCTGCTTTACAAGGACTTAAGGCTACAAGTTTCAACGAAACGGATCAGGTCCTTACGAAGTTAAATTCTTTATTTGGCAGCAAGAATTCAGAATGGATTGAAGTAGATTTCTCTTATTGGAATAGTAACAATGAAGATAAAATGAAATTTCATCTGCTGAAGGATGCAATACTAAATCACAGGGTAATTGAATTTCACTACTATAATTCAAATGGTCAGGAATCACAACGTACTGTTGAACCAAGAAAACTTATATTCAAGGGACAAGCCTGGTATTTATCCGGATTTTGTCTAGAGAAAGATAACTTTCGATTTTTTAAAATATCAAGGATAAAATCATTAATGCTTACGGACAGAATCTTTGAAGAAAGGGCTGTGGATGATAGAAAGAACACAGAGCCCCGACTGCCTGATAACCAGTTGATAGATTTACTCCTTAAAATAGATAAAGAGATGGCATTTCGTATCTTTGATGAATTTCCGAAAAATGCGGTTGAAAAAACTGAGGATGGCAGCTTTTTGGTTCGCAGCAGCTTCCGGTCCGGGAACTGGATCTATGGTTATCTGATGTCCTATGAGGATCATATTGAAGTTATTGAACCATCTGATATTCGTGATCAAATGATTCATCGATACAAAAAGGTATTAAAAAAATATAATATGACATAATGCTGTCATATTATATGATATATGCTGGAAGCAGGATAATACAAATTAATAGACAGCGATCTGATAAATACGGAAATTGTCAGGTTTATTATCCCAGGAAAGGATGCTATAATGGATAAAATTGATTACGTTAAATTAAACAAGGAAATGTATTCTCCCAAGGATACCCCCTCTGTAATTGAGGTTCCTGCTATGAAATTTATTATGGTAGATGGTTTCGGAAATCCAAATGATGTGAATGGCGAATACACGAATGCAGTAAGCTTGCTTTATGCATTGACCTTTACAATTAAAATGGGTCTGAAATTCAAGAAGCTTCCTTGCAGTGAAGATGCCTTTACTGACTATAAAGTTCCGCCGCTGGAGGGTTTCTGGTGGTTACAGGATGATCTGGATATGAATTTTACACAAAAGGAAAAATTCTGCTGGACTTCGGTGATTCGACAACCGGATTTTATTACAGGGAATATATTCCTGCAAGCCAAAGATGAGGTTCGAAAAAAGAAGCCGGAATTAGATGTATCGAAAGCACGATTTGAAGAATTTGAAGAAGGCCTTTGTGTTCAGTGTATGCATATCGGTCCTTATGATATGGAACCTGCTACGATAGCCAAAATAAATGATTTTATAACGGAAAAAGGCTTCACTCATGATATCAGTGGTCTTACCCCTGACGGACATATCAGAAGGCATCATGAAATCTATTTAAGTGATCCTCGTAAGGCCAATCCTGTTAAAATGAAAACCATACTACGTCACCCTGTAAAATAATGAACAAAATTATGAATAAGGTTATGGAAAACGCAAAATTATGATGACAATACCCGCAAAAACAATAATAACCCGTAAACCAGATAATAGCTGGTTTGGTACAGATTATAACATGAATATTTACAAAGGATGCTGCCATGGCTGTATATACTGTGACAGTCGAAGCGATTGCTATCAGGTCAAGGATTTTGATACCGTCCGTGTAAAAGAAAATGCATTAAGCATTATACACAGTGAGCTTCGGGATAAGAAGAAGACCGGTGTAATAGGAACCGGTTCTATGAGTGATCCTTACAACCCATTTGAAGAACAGTATGAACTTACCAGACAATCTCTGGAGTTAATTGATTACCATAAATTCGGTATTGGAATTGCCACAAAAAGCGATCTGATTACAAGGGATATCGATATTTTAAAAAAAATCAAGGAACACTCCCCTGTTATCTGTAAAATTACTGTTACTGCCGCCGATGATAAGCTATGCAGACAGCTCGAGCCGGGAGTATGTGTATCCTCTGCACGTTTTACAGCAATCAAAAAGCTATCGGAGGCAGGTATTTTCACAGGTATCCTTATGACCCCCTTGCTCCCCTATCTAACAGATACTCCTGATAATATAACACAAATTATTCATGCAGCTTATCACAATGGCGCCAAGTTTATCTTTCCGCTCTTTGGTGTCACACTTCGCACAGGACAGCGTGAATATTTTTATCAAAAGCTTGATCAGTTATTTCCCGGGAAACAGTTAAAGCAACAATATGCAAAACGCTACGGGGCATCCTATGAATGTCACAGCGCAAGGGAACAAGAACTGGGAGCTATTTTTAAAGCAGAATGCAACCGTCTGGGTATCCTGTACCGAATGGAGGATATCATAAAAAGTTATAAAGCAGCATACGAATTTAAACAATTATCCTTTTTTTATTGATTTATTCCTATTGCATGTTATTGGATCTCATATTTTTAGAGCGTATCACATTGTTAATTTCAATAATGTAATACGCTCTTTTTTTATTCGTGTAATATTTTATGAATTCGAATATGTACGTTACCGCTTGGAACTTTCCACTCAACACTGCTTCCCTCACAATAACCCAGAATTGCGGTGCCAATCGGAGATAGCACTGAAATTTTATTGTGTTTTATATTTGCCTCCTGAGGATATACTAGCGTTATCTCCTCTTCCTCCTGATCAATGGCAATAACAGCTCTGGTATTCATTTTTATAAATGGATCCTTTAACGAATCCTGCTGCAATACAATTGCTTTATTAATCTCAGCCTCAAGTGCCTTTATGTTTGTATCCGTCCTATCCATGTGATAAGCAGCTTTGTCAATGACCTCAAGCAGCTTAATTTTATCTGAATTCATGATATAAATATTCTGAGACATCGTATAACCTCCACTTTCCTATTCACAAGCCGATTGGAATATTCTTAAATAACCTCGGCAAATGCCTTATAATAGTCAAAATACCTTTTATCACAAGCTGAAAATAAATATTGAGCAAAAATATTAGTGATCCGGTAACCTTGAGTTTGTAAATACTCCAGATGCGGCATAAAGTCCTCCACCGACGGATTACTATATTCCACCTTCAGCACAAACGATAAATACTTCCGGGAAGCATCCTTCACCCAAATCGTCCTATGCTCCTCCTGCGTAGATACCACCAAACCTGTCTCTATACTGCCTTTACACGGATCATACAACAATATACTCTGATACTGATCCTTGATATAGATGGACCATGCTTGTGTGTCATCCATGGAAAAGAGATAAATTTGTTCATAATCCGGAGCTTCCATGTGATATTGGTTCAATATTAAATTCTTATATTCTTTGATATGTTCCACTTTTTTCGTAATATATTTTTTCGCGGTTTCCAGTTCTAGAAGCTTCTGATCCAAATCCTCATTAAGTGAAATCAAGGATGTTTCCAACGAATCCGGTGATAACCCCGGCAGCTTTTTCATATCCTGCAGTGACATCCGAAGACAACGAAAATGTGCAAGATCCGATATGGTATAGATGGAATTTGTATAATACTTTCGATAATTGTTACTATCGTCACGTTGTCTTTCTATTAGTCCTTCGCTTTCCCAATATCGTAATGTTGATTTTGGTATACCTAATAATTCGGATATTTCACCAATTGAGAAAAAATTCTTCATGTATATTCCACCTTACTAATAATTTTAACTCAATTATATCCTCTAATCGTTATCTTATCAATACTCCCAACGATTCTATCAGCCAGTCAGCTTTCTGATAAAGTCGTTCATGGAAAGGCTATAAACTTTTAAGTTTTTATATTCATCCTCTAAAACAAATCCTAAGTTCTCAAAGGCTTTCACAGATCTTTGATTATTGGGATGTATCTTTGCTACAACACGATTAACCCGCCACTGAAAAAAGGCAATCTCTAATCCTTTTTTAATAGAGGACTTGCCGATTCCCCTACCCCATATATTTTTATCTCCGATTACAATAACCATCTCAGCTTCCATTTGCTTTCTTACCAGCTTCAGAAACCCGATTGGATTATTGTCGTCTGCATGAATAAGATAAAAACCTCCATTTTGATTAAAAATGTGGGTCATGATAAACATATTTACTTTGTCGATCGCCAGTTGTATCTCGGGTCCAATATTAACTGTTTCATTTAGATACTTTGTTATTTCATAATTTTCCATCCATTTCTTAATAATCATTGCATCATTCCGTGTTACCTCTTGCTTCAAATATATCTGAGATGCTCTCATTATATCCATTTCCCTTCTAAATATAATAAAAGCCTTTCATAGTATCAAGTGCTGGTGTTATACTAAAAGTTAGTCACTTTAATAAACATTGTTCTATGACGGTTCTTTATGATTACTATTATAAAGGTTAAACCAACTTTAATGTCAATACAGGATTATGAAAATGGATTATGAAAACAGACCTTATATTGGAAAGAGTACTTGCAGTGGCAGTAACTATGTCTATAACAAAAACAGGTATACAGGTGTTATCACATAAATATTATTCTGCAATAAACCAGTATACCTGCCTGAGAAATAGTATAAGCAGGAATATATTACATAAGCTTTTCAATATCCTCAATACTGACCGGCTTGGAAAAATAATAGCCCTGTCCGATATCGCATTGATTTAATTTTAGATAATCCAGCTCAAATTTACTTTCAATACCTTCTGCTATTACATTCAATTTCAAGGTCTTACATAGATTTATGATTGTTGAGACAATTGCCATTGCCTCTTTACTGGAAGTCATACTTTGAATAAATGATTTATCAATCTTAATACTGTCAATCGGCAGCCTGACAATGTAGCTTAGGGAAGAATAACCAATGCCAAAATCATCTATCGCAATATGTATTCCTAATTTGCGTAACTCATTCAGCTTCTGTATACTATCATTCACGTTTTTGATCAGCATTCTTTCTGTAATTTCCAGTTGTATCAAAGAAGGATTCACCCCATAATTATGGATAAGAGATAAAAGGTTAGCTATAAAACCATTTGTTTCGAAGGTTTTGGATGATATATTAATAGATAATAAAACCGGCTTACGCCCGCTGCTCTTCCAGGCTGCGATCTGCTTACAGGCTGTTTCTATGACCCAGTGATCTATATTTATGATTAATCCGGATAGCTCCGCTCCTTCAATAAACTGATCTGGAAATAGCAGTCCCTTTTCCGGATGCTTCCACCTGATTAAAGTTTCGATCTCTGCCATATTTCCAGTATCTAAATAATATAAAGGCTGATAAACTAAAAAGAATTGATTTTCTTTGAGTCCATTGATGATATCGGCTTGAAGATCCTTTGATATTCTGATTTTATTATACAATTTAAGATCATATACCTGAATCTGATTACTTCCAAGAAATTTGGCATAATTCTTAGCATTGCTTACCGCTGTCAGCGGGTCTTCCGAACGCGTAGAGGCATTCCAGGAAAACACACCGATACTGATCGCCAAATGAATCATTTTACTGCCAACATGATAATTCTCCATCAGTTTTTCCAAAAGCTTCTCCGCTCTTTCCTTAAGTTCGGTCTCATTGCTATTTTCATGATATAATATAACAAACTTGTCGCCCTTATAACGGTAAATCTGATAGTTCTCCGTATCACAGGTCATAATTCTCTTGGTTATTTCCTCCAGTATGGTATCTCCCAGCGCATAACCATACGTTTCATTTATTATTCCGAATTTGTCTATAGCAACCATAATAAGGGAAAATTCATTCTTATCTTCACTATGAACCAGTGAATCAATATCTTTTTCAAGAACATATTGATTCAGTAATCCGGTAAGAGGATCATACTGTGTCAATGTTTTGATTTTATCCATCATACGGTTAAAGCTGATACCAAGCCGTCCTATCTCATCCCTGCTTTTCGGCGTAAATCGAATCGTAAGATCACCTCTTGCGCCCTGAGCAAACAGATGATCCAGTTCTACGATAGGCTTCGCGTAATTGCTTACGAAAATCCAGGCGGCAATGGAACATATCATTAAGGTACACCCAAAGATAATAGCAAGCATTCTTCGAAGTCCGCTTAAGCTATTTAAGATTTCATTTTCGTAAGTCCCAATGTAAATCTTCCATTGCGTACTTTTAACTATCGCATATCCGACCAGAATATTTTTCCCATTAATTTCATATTTTCCTGACCCTTGATTTTGCAAATTACTTTCTTTCACGAAGTTTAAAAAAGAAGCATATTTATGATCCGTGGAAGCTATCTGGTTGATATTACTTAATATCTGTGATGAACCGTTCTCCTGTCTGGATATAAACGTCCCCTGATTACTAATAATGTAGGCGCGTCCGTTTTGTCCGTAACCGCGGGTAAGCGCAAACTCTGACAGAAAATCAGCATCCAATCTTGCAATTAAACCTCCTGTTACAAGCTTATTGTTGTATATCGGAACTCCAACCATAATAACAGATTCACCTGTTTTTCTGCTGATTATCACATCTGAAAATGATATTTTTCCGGATAGTGTACTCTTTATATAGTCCCTGTCACTTAAATTAAGGACTAAATCATCCGTATAATGAGCGATACCGTTTAAATCCACAACAGCTACATCCTGATATTGAGGATTAATCTGATTCTGAATTACCTGTTTTTGATTTTCCCAGTTCATTGACATAATTTTATCATTGTTTGAAATCCCCACTAAGGGTACAACGAATTGGTTGATATAGCTATTGATATGGTCTGCTGATTCATAGGCTACTCTTTCAACTGCTTCATCCGTTTCACTAACCAGAATACTCCGAAATCGTAAATAGCTGGATCCTCCCAATACAAGGATCGTCAGAATAATCAAGATTAAAGAAAATACCATCCCTTTAGCTTTTAAATTCATGAGCTCTCCTTTGTCTCCTGCCTGAGCAATATCATCATAAGTAAAAATAGTTGATTTAAGTTCTAAAATTGACAAAGTCCTATGGTTTATATGTATATTCTGTATTATACAGGATGCTGCGGCCGCGCAATCCTTCACCCTGCTTTTGTTACTCTTATTATAGTCCTTTGCAACTACAGTGTCTATATTAAGTTACATAATTGTATATAAATGTTATATTATGTCATTTTCGGAGTAATTATTCCACTATTTTCATAACGAAAAGAGTGTACTTCACGCACATATTGTCATATAAGAGCAAAAGTGTGCTTTGCGCACCCTCGCGATTATAAATCTATAATGCACAACTTTTGTTCCATGTGCGAAGCTGCGCATCCTCCCAGAGGGTTTTTATTACATAGGACGAACTTTTCTATGTAATAAAAAACAGCAGATACTTATAACTTCTCTGCTGTCTTCCACTAATAAATCAATTTATTTTTTGAAGTGCCTGCTCAATATCTGCAATAATATCCTCCACATTCTCAATACCAACGGACATACGAATTAAATCCGGAGTAATTCCTGCATCGATCAATTGCTGGTCAGTTAACTGACGGTGTGTCGTACTGGCCGGATGCAGTACACTGGTACGTGTATCAGCAACATGCACTACTATTGCTGCCAATTTCAGGCTGTCCATAAACTTAACCGCAGCTTCTCTGCCTCCTTTGATACCATAAGATATAACGCCACAGGAACCTTTTGGTAAATATTTTTTCGCAAGCTCATAATATTTACTGCCTTCCAGTTCGGGATAATTCACCCAGGATATTTTATCGCTCTTTTCCAGATATTCCGCTACCATCTTTGCATTACTGCAATGACGTTCCATTCTTAAAGGAAGTGTTTCCAGTCCCAGGTTCAACAGGAATGCATTGTTTGGAGAAGGCGTTGAGCCAAGATCTCTCATTAATTGCACTCTGGCCTTTGTAATAAAGGCAGCTTTACCGCAATCTTTGGTATAAATCATACCATGATATGAATCATCCGGTGTGGACAATCCGGGGAATTTTCCATTATCCCAGTTAAAATTACCACTATCTACAATCACGCCCCCAAGAGAAACAGCATGTCCATCCATGTATTTCGAAGTTGAGTGAATTACAATATCCGCACCGAATTCAAATGGTCTGCAGTTTATGGGTGTAGCAAATGTATTATCGATAAACAGCGGAACATTGTTGTTATGTGCCAGCATCGCAAATTTTTCCATATCTATGATAATCAAGGCCGGATTAGCAATTGTCTCGGCAAAAACCAGCTTTGTGTTTTCTTTCATCTCCTTTTGCAGTTCTTCCAGGGATGCATCCGGATTAACAAAAGTAACCTCAATACCTAATCTTTTTAACGTAACTCCAAACAGATTTGTCGTTCCTCCATAAACAGTACTGGATGCCACGATATGATCTCCTGCACTGCAAATATTGAGTACCGCTATTAAGCTGGCAGCCTGACCTGAGGAGGTACATAGCGCTCCTACTCCGCCTTCCAAAGAAGCTATTTTACGTTCAACACAATCAACAGTCGGATTAGCAAGCCTGGTATAGAAAAAGCCCTCCTCCGCAAGATCAAAAAGTTTTCCAACATGCTCACTAGAATCATATTTATATGTAGTACTCTGATAAATCGGTAATACTCTGGGTTCTCCATTCTTTGGCTGGTAGCCGTCCTGGATACATTTCGTTTCAATATGATAATTACTCATTACATTCACCCTTTCCCTTCTTACTATTACTTTCAACTTATTATTTTATATGATATCATAGCGAAATTCAATATAACTTGTCAAAAATTATGTAATTATTATACCGGGGTCTTACAGTTTAATGCCCCTTTAAATTCCGAGTCAAACATACCGCTAGTACCTCCAAGAAGGAGTATTTACATTCGCTGGTTCTTCGGCTCAGTTTTTTAGAACCTTAGGTACCGCTGTACTATGCAACTAAGCAGGAGCGGACCGTTTTGGAAATACTTGCGAGATGTTTGGCAAGGGAATTTAGATGGACAGTGAACTGAAACACCTGGTTAATTTAGAAACACTTCTAAATAATAATAACCCGGTATCCTCTGCAATTTTACTTCATTTTACTGTTCTGTGAATTATTATTCTTCATTCCAAAGACTGCTCTGGCACTTTCTGCCTGCGGATCATGCTTAATATGCTTGGAATGAAAGGTTGCATCTTCCTTTTTATTATTTTTTGTACTTTTCATTTTATTACCCATATTACCTCCATAAATTAATCCGATTTTCCTATAAAACAACTATTAATTTCTTACTATTTTTATAGTATCTCTCTAGATCAGCTTTCTCATTCAACGTAATTTCAATACGAAATCTTTCATAGAAAGATAGAAGCTATAAATTATAGAAAGAGCGAATAGCAGACAGTTATGGGCTGTTTCTATTCGCTCTTTCTATCGTTATTTCAATTATTTTTCTGTATTTTCTGCTACTTCAATTTTACGGATCTCTTTTGTTCTGATTTCCTTACAGATATCATCAATAAATACCGAAAGAGATTTTTGTCCCTCATCTCCAAGATAGCGGCTTCTTACAGATACGATACCTTCCTCTTCTTCTTTCTGGCCAACCACAAGAATATAAGGCACTCTGTCAAGTCTTGTCTCTCTGATCTTATATCCAATTTTTTCTGCTCGTTCATCAACCGTAACAAAAACATTGTTCTTTTGCAGCTCTTCCTTCACCTTATTTGCATAAGTATGATATTTTTCGGAGATCGGTAATACTCTTACCTGTTCGGGGCACAACCAAGTTGGGAATAAACCGGCATATTTCTCAATTAACCAGGCAAGCGTTCTTTCATAACAGCCCATGCTGGTTCTGTGAATGATATAAGGACGAACCTTATCTCCATTTTGGTCCACATAATACATATCAAACTGTTCTGCCAGAATAGCATCCCATTGAATGGTAATCATGGTATCTTCTTTTCCGTATACATTCTTTGCCTGAATATCAACCTTCGGTCCATAGAATGCAGCCTCACCCTCGGCTTCGGTAAAAGGAATTCCAAGCTCTTCTAAAACCTTACGGATTCTTCCCTGGGTTTCATTCCATACTTCTTCTGTTCCAATATATTTTTCTTTATTATTCGGATCCCATTTGGACAAACGATAGGAAACATCCTCTTCAAGACCTAAAACTCTGAGACAATATCTTGCAAGATCCAAACATCCCTTGAACTCATCGTCCATCTGATCCGGTCTGACAATTAAGTGACCCTCTGAGATGGTAAACTGGCGAACACGGGTTAATCCGTGCATTTCACCCGAATCTTCGTTTCTAAAAAGTGTTGAGGTCTCACCGTAACGAAGCGGCAGGTCTCTGTAAGATTTTTGACTGGCTTTATAAACATAGTACTGGAAAGGACAGGTCATAGGACGAAGAGCAAACACTTCCTTATCTACCTTCTCATCACCAAGAACGAACATACCCTCCTTATAATGATCCCAATGTCCTGAAATCTTATACAAATCACTCTTAGCCATTAACGGGGTCTTCGTTCTTACGTAACCGCGCTTCTCTTCTTCATCTTCAATCCAACGCTGAAGTGTCTGTACCATCTTGGTCCCCTTAGGCATTAACAAAGGAAGTCCCTGGCCGATTACATCAACCGTTGTAAATAGCTCCATTTCACGCCCCAGCTTATTATGATCCCTCTTCTTGATGTCTTCAAGATGTGCCAGGAACTCATCAAGTTCAGAATTTTTCATATAAGCGGTTCCATAAACTCTTGTTAACATCTTATTTTTCTCAGAGCCTCTCCAATAAGCACCCGAAGAGGAAATCAATTTTATAGCCTTAATACTCTTCGTACTCATTAAATGAGGACCTGCACACAAATCAATGTAGTCCCCCTGCTGATAGAATGAAATGATAGCATCCGTAGGAAGATCTTGTATTAATTCTACCTTATAGGGTTCCTCTCTTTTCTCCATCAGTTCGATCGCTTCTGCGCGGGGCAAGGTAAAGCGTACTAATGTGTCGCCTTCCTTGATAATCTTTTTCATTTCCTTTTCCAATTCATCCAATGCGGCACGATCCAGTGAGGGCATATCAAAATCATAATAAAATCCAGTATCAATAGAAGGACCGATTGCTAACTTCGCATTTGGATATAATCTTTTGACCGCCTGAGCCAGTACATGTGAGGTTGTATGGCGATACGCCGCCTTACCTGCATCATCATGAAAAGTCAATATATTTAAGTCGCAATCCTCGGATACCTCTGTGCGAAGATCCACTACCTTGCCGTTGATTTCTCCGGCACATGCCATTCTGGCTAAACCTTCACTGATATCATTTGCGATATCAAACACTGTCATTAACTTGTCATACTCTTTCTTTGAACCGTCTTTTAATGTAATTATCATATAATTACTCCTTCCTATAATGTCAAGCCTAAAAGTATTGAATATTAAGGCTTTTCTTTAAATAGTTACCTCTATAAACAGAGCTAAAAGTGTATGACAGTCATTGTATCCTGT
>JAEZZO010000020.1 GCA_023418475.1 Bacillota bacterium | reverse complement strand
GTACCATGTATTCCTATTCCCAGATAAAGCTTCTGCCGCCATTTCGAACCTTCATCGGAACAGAGTATGCATCCCAGATAACCAAACAAAGGTCTTACCGTGACGTAAAGGAGATTACCGGCCTGACTGAAACAACAATATCAAAATATATGCAGCGCTGGTATGGCACCTATAAGCTGCCGACCGATCTTCATGCGGTACCGACCGGCTATGATGTATATGATTATTTGAGAAAGCATGGGATAGATTACGGAGAGGATTTTTGGCTAAAGGACGGTTACATCATCGTGAACTTCAATATCGTGACCATTGATGATCATGGAAAAGAACATCTCTCCTATATCAACGCGAACAATTAACCTGAATAACGGAAACTGTTCGATGTGGGTAACGGAAGGTGCACCGCTGGAGAAAGAAGATTATAAGGGTAATAAATTCAGTCTGAAAGCCGGAGATAGTATTCTTTATTATACAGATAAAAAAAGCAGCGATGATTATACAGGAAATCTTTATTAAATTATATGGATATCTCGTTGGTTATTAATTTATTATAGGTAAATCCTTCTATCGGATGCAAGTCTAACGCAATAACAGGATCACAGGGGAGATGGTGGTATTCGAAGTGGCTTTACGAAGAAGTATTAGGTACGAATCAAAATAACTATAGAGCATGACATGTTTATGAAAAGTTAGGATTTCAGAAGATACGTGTAAATGTAGATGCGTGGAAGGATCAGCCAGGAGAGTTACAATCCACAATTGATTATGAGCTTGAGAAAAAGACTGTATAAATTACTCGGCGTAAATTTATACACAAAGAAACACGTCTATTTTCAGACGTGTTTTTTACGCTATAAATTAGAATGAAAGATAGATATTATCGGAGAATATATAATATTTTGTAATATGCTTTCCTCTAAGAAGAAAGCAAATACATTGACTTATTCTTAACAATCAAATATAATGTAGATAATTATAAAATATGGTAATTATCCGCAGGAATAATGCAATATTAGCAAGCAGGATAGTAACTGATTGGAATGGAAAGAATATGTAATAAGGATGAAAGATACTACGTTTAAGGAGGAGAAATTCTTGTATAAGAAAGAAATTTCGAAAGCAGTTATTAATAGATTACCAAGATATTACCGTTATTTAGGCGACTTGCTGGAAAAGGATGTTGTCCGGATTTCCTCCAAGGAATTAAGTGAGAAGATGAAGGTAACTGCTTCGCAGATCAGGCAGGATCTTAATAATTTCGGAGGCTTTGGACAACAGGGTTACGGTTATAATGTAGAATACCTTCATTCGGAAATTGGTAAAATACTGGGACTTGATACAAAATACAGCTTGATTATTATCGGTGCGGGAAATCTTGGACAGGCTTTGGCGAATTATGTTGACTTTGAACGAAGAGGCTTTTTTGTGAGAGGGATATTTGATATTAGCCCGGCTCTGATTGGGACGCAGATACGTGGAGTTACTGTAAGGGCAGGAGAAGAACTGGAAGATTTTATCAAAGAGAATAAAGTGGATATTGCTGCAATAACCGTACCTAAGACAAAAGCACCACAGATAGCAATGGATATGGCAAAATGGGGTGTCAGAGGTATCTGGAATTTCGCTCCGACAGATCTTAATCTGCCGAAGGATGTAACGGTAGAAAATGTACATTTGGCAGAAAGCTTAATGAAGCTGTCATATCGGTTATCCGGTAATGACGATAACACACTTTGACCTGAAACGTGACATGTGAAGTCTGGGGGACGTTCTATGGGTAAGAAGAAAAATATTAATTTTGATAAAATAGTAAAAAACAGAAAACTTCCTATTCTGACCATTGACAACCGTTGGCATGAAATATTTACGGAAGAACAGAAAACACCTGAGATAAAAGAGCTTGAGCAAAAAGTGAATGATCTGTTAAAAAAACAGGGAAAACTAGTAAACGATATTAAGGATATGAAAAAGCTAAAGAACAATCTTCTGAAAGATATCATGGAGAATATGGATATCAGTCCTGATTTGATCGGAAAGGCTAAAGAGAAGAAACTTGATCAAAATAAACAATTCATCAATGAGCTAAACATTAAGATCGATACAGCAATGGATGAACTGGCGGATATCCCTTATAGGATTAAAGAAGTGAACGAGGATTTGATGGCAAGTAGTATTCGGTGTTTTTATAATCAGCTGGAGAACAACAACGAAGAACTGAAGAAGGTTGCCGATTGGATTACAGGTATCAGGGTTGAGTTAAAGAATAAAATTCTGATAAAACAGGATCTGGAGACTAAAAATGCAATGATTTATTCATATATGCATGATATACTGGGAGCTGAACTGATGGAGCTGTTTGATCAGGAGAATATACCCCGAGAAATGAAATAAGTAAAAAAATTAAGCAGAGAGGCTTTGAAGAAGATGATAACTGGGATTGGAGTCGATTTAATTGAAATAAGCCGAGTTGTGAAAGCTTGCGAGAGAGAGCATTTCCTTCGAAGATGCTATACGGAACAGGAAATATTACTAATCCGGCAGGATCAAAAAAAAGCTGCAGATAACTTTGCTGTAAAAGAAGCGGTTGCTAAAATGCTTGGCACCGGTTTCCTTCATTTTTCACCGGCAGATATAGAAGTACTCCGAAATCCACAGGGCAAACCATTTGTTAATTTATACGGTAATGCGGCAGGGCTTGCAAAAGAGCAGGGAACTGCCGTTATTCATGTTACTATAACCAATACAGAGGATTATTCCAATGCATTTGTAATAGGCGAGAGCAGGTGAGGATTGTATGAGATATGCGGTTAACTCAAAGGAAGCAAAGCAGATAGATGATTATACGATCAATGCTATTAACATACCACAGGCAGTACTGATGGAAAGAGCTGCTTATGAAGTAACGGTAGTGATGAAGAGGCAGATTAAAAAAGAAGAACGCATACTGGCAGTATGCGGCTTGGGGAATAATGGCGGTGATGGTGTTGCAGCTGGTAGAATTCTGTATTTACAGGGTTACCGGGTTGCAATTCTTTTTTTAGGGGAGAAAGAGAAAGCATCTGCGGGTATGAAGGCACAATTGGAAATCGCAGAGAAAATAGGCATTCCCTTTGAAAACAGCAACAAGCTTTCGGAATATAATATTATAATTGATGCAATTTTTGGTGTTGGTCTTTCCAGACCGGTCATGGGAATTTATCAGGAGATAATAAATCAGATTAACGGGATGGACTGCACCGTATTTTCGGTTGATATCCCGTCCGGAATATCAGCGGATGATGGAAGCATAATGAACTGTGCAATTCATGCGGATGCAACAGTTACCTTCGGTCAGAGGAAGAAGGGAATTTTATTATATCCGGGAGCGGAATATGCAGGAGCTGTTACCGTGGCCGATATTGGTTTTCCCCCTGTTGCCGTGCAAAGTGCAGGACCTGATACAATATATTATGAACCGGAGGATTTAGAGAAGCTTCCGGCTAGATTAAATTACAGCAATAAGGGAACCTATGGTAAGGTACTAATAATAGCGGGAAGCAACGGAATGAGCGGGGCAGCCTGTCTGTCGGCAAGAGCGGCTTACCGGATGGGTGCGGGCCTTGTTAAGGTACTGACTTCCAGTGAAAACAGAATTATTCTGCAGACTTCTATACCAGAAGCCTTATATGGATCCTATCAGGAAGAGGACCTTGAAGCAGCCATTTCCTGGGCTAGCGTTATTGTGATCGGACCCGGCCTTGGATTGTCACAAAATACGCAGCTCCTGCTGGATACCGTGTTCCAATATGCAAAGGTTCCGGTTATCATTGATGCGGATGGCATAACAATGTTATCCAGGATGATAGATCAACAAATTAGTTTAAATACTTTATTGGCAGAAAGGACAGATTCTTTTAGAAGTATGGATTTGCCAGGTCACACCATGAATAAGGGTTCGGTCAGTCAACGAGTAGAGTATGCAGCATCCTTTTATAAAGGACAGATCATTGTAACACCACATCTGGCTGAGCTTTCCAGGCTGATTAATACACCGGTTTCAGGGATTGCCAATAATCTTATTGACACTGCCTGCCAATGTTCTTATAATAATGATTTAATATATGCGATCAAGGATGCACGAACAGTTGTTGCATATAAGAAATACAGATTTATTAATACTTCCGGTAATAACGGAATGGCAACCGGAGGCAGCGGTGATGTTCTGACCGGTATCATAGCGGCACTCATAGCGCAGAGAATGAAACCTTATGAGGCAACCTGTCTTGCGGTGTACCTTCATGGACTGGCGGGGGATATCGCCGCACAGGATAAGGGAAGATATTCGATGATGGCCGGTGATATTGTGGATGCCATTTCAAAGGTATTACGAAAGGCAAGTGAATTATCTTAGCATTTTCACCTACCAAAATAAAATATGTGAGTTGTTTGAAGTAGAAACAGACACATGGAAAGGCTAGCGATAATAAAATGAATGAGGAAAATGTTATGCAAAAAAATCAGGACTATTACAGAGTACAGGCAAATATTAACTTAAGTGCAATTCGTCATAACCTTAGTGAGATCAGAAAAAAAGTAACTGCCGATACCAGGGTTATGGCGATTATCAAAGCAGATGCTTACGGACACGGAGCTGTTCCGGTTGCAAGGGCACTCGATGAAAGCGGAAGTACGGATGCATATGGAGTCGCAATCATTGAGGAGGCGGTAGAACTAAGAAAAGCAGGAATTACGAAGCCAATATTAATTTTAGGCTATACTGCAAGAGAACAATATGATCTGGTTGTTGCCTATGATGTTACCCAGACAATCTTCCAATACGAGATGGCACAGGCACTTTCGGAAGAAGCGGTAAAACAAGGGAAAACTGTAAAAATTCATATTAAACTGGATACGGGTATGAGCCGTATCGGTTTCACAGATACGGTAAACAGTGTGCTGGAGATAAAACGGATAGCCACACTTCCCAATATAATAATGGAAGGTATGTTCACCCATTTTGCCCAGGCAGATGAGGAAGACAAATCGCATGCTCAAAATCAACTTAACAGATATATTAAGTTTAATGAATTATTGGAACAGGAAGAAATACATATTCCGGTAAAGCATGTAGCCAACAGTGCCGGTATCATAGATTTTCCGCAGGCATATTTTAATATGGTACGCAGCGGAATTATAACCTATGGAATCTATCCGTCCGATCTGGTGAATAAGGAGGAAATAAAATTAATTCCCGCCATGGAGATTAAAACACACGTTGTCTTTGTAAAGGATGTTGAGGCGGGAGTCGGTGTAAGCTATGGGGCCACTTTTATTACGAAAAGGAAAACAAAAATAGCAACGATACCGGTTGGTTATGGCGATGGCTACTCCAGAAATCTATCTAACACAGGTAAGGTTATTATTCATGGCAGATACGCACCGATTATAGGAAGAGTCTGCATGGATCAGTTTATGGCGGATGTTACAGATATTCCAAATGTAGTTCAGGGTGATACAGTAACGCTTCTTGGCAGAGATGCACAGGCGTATCTATCAACGGAAGAACTTGCAGAGGCGTCTCATTCATTTTCATATGAACTTGTATGCACAGTGGGCAAGAGAATACCCAGAGTATATTATGATAAATGATGATCTCAATTTATATGAAACTTAACCTTGACTTTTGAAGAGAAAATCATATTATTTGAATAATCTGTAAAATTGATGCACTTTATGGAATACACACGAAGAAACTGGCAATAATAAGGGTAAGCCTAATATTGGAGTGTGAATAAAGTGATAATTAAAAGAGGAGATATCTTCTATGCGGATTTAAGACCAGTGGTCGGATCCGAGCAGGGTGGTGTCAGGCCGGTTCTGATAATTCAGAATGATACAGGTAATAAACATAGTCCTACTGTAATATGTGCGGCCATTACATCTAAAATGAACAAAGCAAAGCTCCCCACACATGTGGAGCTGGATGCAGAAAAATATGGTATCGTCAAGGATTCCGTAATCTTGCTGGAACAGGTAAGAACGATAGATAAATCGAGATTAAAAGAAAAAGTTTGTCATTTGGATCGGGATGTATTAAAGAAAATTGATAGAGCCCTTATTATTAGTTTCTCTTTAGATACATATTTTAGATAGAAAAAGAACCCAACCGAGATTGGGTTCTTTTTCTGCTATACAGCAGGGGAGCTGTATAGCTATAGCGTATAATAGGGTGGGAGTAGAAAGTGTTTTATCACTATCTATGATATAAAGTATAGCCTGAAATTGTGTTTACATTGTGAATACATTATAAAAATTACATGAAAAAGAAGAAGAATATATAAACTTATTCATATCCCATTGCTTTTTGTACTGTATTAGATAATTCCTTCGATGTGAGCATCTCGAGAAGTAAAAAAGCAACACCGGGAGCTGTCTTGGGACAGTAGGAAGTTATGATATTCTTATCCACTACGATGGGATCGTTAATGATATTTGCTCCATAACTACGCAGCTGATCCTGTCGTATACCGGTGCCTAAATGGTAGGTTGTTGCATTTTTGTGAGCCAGGATACCGCTTTTACCGAGGGGTAAGGCACCTACACAGATGGAAGCGATTATTTTGTTATTCACATTAAAATTGCGGATCAGATCGAGAAACCTTTCATCATAAGCTTCTTCATAAAAACCAAATTCTTCAAAGCCTCCTGGGATTGCCAGAGCATCATATTCCTCCGGATGGATATCTGAGATCAATTTATCAACTATAACAGGAACATGGAAGGTACTGAGGACCTCTTTGTTAAAACCACAGGTATCGACCGTAATATCGCAGCCATAATCGTTACGGGCCCAACCCATAACATCGATAAATGCACTAAACTCCATTGTTTCGAATCCTTTTGCCAGTAAAACTAATAATTTCATAAAACTAACCATACCTTTCTTTCATGGTGACAATCATTTAAGATACAATCATAATGAATAAGCTAAATGAGATAAATTTCTGATATGGTTATATATTACAGTTTTTTGCAGTGGATAGCAATATAATATTCCGGTCATTTTGATAGACTATTAGCGAGAAAAGTATAATTTGCATTCATAATAAATAACGATCAGATAAGACAATGATCAGGTAAGACAATGTTCAGATAAAGTAATGGTCAGGTAAAACAACTCATTACGACTCTTGATATGTGCGCATAATAATTAATTTTGTAAAATGATTGAAAAAGTAATAGAAAATAAGATATAATGAAAAATGCATCATAGATTTTTATTCATATTGGAGATTAAGATAATAACAATATAGTTAAAATCGAATAGTCAGAAAATACAAGCATTAGAAAGGCATTACATATGCGCATAGGTTTGTTACGACATTTTAAAGTGAATTGCCCCCATAAGAAAATGATGACCTCAGAGGAATTTCGTGAGTGGTCTAATAAATATGAAGTATCCAAAGTTATTAAGAAAAAAGTAGAAATGTATGGGATAGAGTGGGATATCTGTTATGCCAGTGATATTCCCCGAGCTGTTACAACCGCTCATGAAGTATACAGTGGTAATGTTATGTTTGATAAATTGTTAAGAGAGGTGGATAATGCACCTTTTATTCATACGGAGCGTATACGGCTGCCCTTTGAAGTATGGCATATCTGCGGAAGACTGGCATGGTATTTTAAATCGAAAAGCCAGCCGGAAAACAGGACGGACACGATAAGGCGTATTAACCAATTTCTGGACCGTATTGACTGGTCAAAAGAAAACATTTTAATCGTGTTTCATGGCTTCATGCTTTATAATTTCCAAAAAGAGCTTCGCAGACGAGGGTTTCAGGGAGAAAAGCTAAAACTTGTGAAGAATGGTGTATTGTATGAATATATCAGAGAGGACATAAAGAAGGAAGACGCTGAAAATGAAAATAACGTTGATTTGTGCGGGTAAGATAAAGGAAAAATATCTGGTGGATGGAATTAATGAGTATCGGAAGCGCCTTAGCAGATATTGCAACCTCGAGCTGATTGAACTGGCCGATGAGAAGACACCGGATAATGCAGGTGAGGCTCTCGAAGCGATCATAAAGAAAAAGGAAGGGGAACGTATCCTGAAGGTTTTGAAGGAGGATTCCTATTGCATTGCTCTAGCAATTGAAGGAAATATGTTAACTTCAGAGGAGCTTGCGGGTAAAATAGATACCCTTGGAATTTCGGGTGTCAGTCATATCAGTTTTGTAATTGGCGGATCTCTTGGACTATCGGGTGAAGTATTAAAACGGGCCGACTATCAACTAAGCTTCTCCAAAATGACCTTTCCGCACCAGCTTATGAGAATGATATTACTGGAGCAGGTTTACCGTGCGTACCGGATTAACCAGAACGAGCCTTATCATAAGTAACAAACAGTAGCAGCAATTAGTTATAACGTGTTGGATTACTGGCTTGAACGCTCCAAAGAGACACCTTTCACTGGTGTCTCTTTGTAATACAGGTTACTCATATATCTTATCAATCAGTTGTTAAAACAAATAAGCATACCATTTTTCACTTTAGCTTTTTCAACATTGCTGCTATTCTTTGCAGTGATTTTACCATTACCGCACATCTTTTTAATCTGTTCTCGCGAGATACCAAATATCTGACTTAAAATTTTATCCACACGGATATCAAGAGGATATTCACAGATTATTTCCAGTTGAAAGCATTCTTCAAGTGCAGGAAGAAAAGCATTACAGCTTTTGATCTCATAGGGGATGCCTTCATAACTTAACGTAGATTTGTTTCTGCTATGCGCAGCGCTGTCATAGGCATAACGGAGAGCAAGTTTGCTGTCATTCTGGAGAAATTTTTGGTATAGTTCCTTTTCAATCGTTTTGGGGTGAGTTCTTGTTAATATATCCATATTCCAGGTACTCTTGCATTTTTTGCATTGATAAATCAGCCATACATCAATTAAACTTTGATTGGCATTCACCCTAAAATTGCCGGTGCTTTCGTATTCACAGCGGTTACCGCATTTGGGGCAGCTGCGAATTACAGTTGGTTGGCTTGAGGGGATAATTCTTATAGTATGTGTGTTTTGCATTTCTATACGCTCCTTTAAGAAGCTGCATAGAAATAGATGGGATAGAGGTTATCCTGTCGGATTATTAAGGCAGATAGAAAGTCTGCAGCTAATCGATATCCCTGTTTTGCCTATTAAATTATATATAATCAAATTGATGCCAAGTATCATCTGTCTACTTAATAAAGGGTATTCAGAGTTTATGGTAAGGCATTTTATATTTCTATACAGCTCATACTAATTTTCAAAACCGTATGGTTTTTAACCCGAATCCAGAGGCTAAACAGATCCATCAGGAAACAGGCAATCGACAAGTATTTGGTTGTTCATTTGAAAATTAGTTATGATCAGGTGTAGTCATATAAAATATCCTCCTATCGAATGAATTTTTTCTTGTTCTGCAGGAAGTAAACAGATATTTATAGATTATCATGACATTTATTTAAGGGATACCTTAATTTCGTTTCAGAAATGTTTTTAAGATTACTAATAAGGCAGTCTGTAAGAGAATTATGTCTCTTGCAAACTGCCTCTGATCTTTTCTATCATGGATAGAATAAGGAATAATCTGTTCATTAACGGTTTTATGAAATGCTTTATCATATGGTTAACTAGCATTCCTTTTTTCTTTTAACAGGATACGTTGAATACTTTTTATCGATAAAAAATATTCGTCTGCTAGTGCCATTACACTGACTCCGTTTCTATATTTATCATAGATTTCACTGTCACGCTGGTTAATGATCAGTCTGGAATTGGTACAATCTCCCCAATTCCTGCGATTATCTGCCTTCTTGGGAATATACAGATATTGTCCGTCAGCATATTCCTGCACCAGTAATAATAGCTCCTTGGGCAGGATGATATCTGCTTTAATATAGCTCATTTTGCTCCTCCTAATGAATAAATTCAGGATTATGCAAAGGCTATTTTGATTATTCTACAATAATGCGATAGCCTCTGCTACGCATTCATAACATATTTTCTCATAAACAAAGGCTCCTTTCGTATAGCTATTCCTTCGGAATTTTATTGATCTATTGGAATAATAACATAGATATTACCAAATTACCAGACTGATTTTATATAAATTTCCAGTGAAAAAGCCTTTCTTCAGCGGATCTTGAAGAAAGGCTTTCTATGTGTGGTGAGTATATTTCTTAAGCAAATCCAAAATAGCGCATGATACCTAAGTAAATACCATAAGCAAATTGGTACTGATCATCGCGAAGCTTGACCGCATCAGAATAATTAGTCAGATAACCCAGCTCAATCAGCATGGATGTCATCTGTGTTCTCCTTAAAACAAACAGCGATGGCCTTACACGTATTCCGTTATTATTTGTTCCTACCATCTGTGTGATACCGGTCATGATTTGTTCCGCCATCCATTGAGCCTGAGTGTTTAATTCAAATAAGTATATTTCGGTGCCATTAATAGCAGGATTCGGATTGGAGTTTACGTGGATGCTAATAAAATAATCTGCAGGCCATTCGTTAGCCATCCGTACTCGCTCCGCTAAACTGGTGGCAGAACTTGTGCCTAGTACGGTAGTCGGTGTGGGTCTGGATAATCGGGCATCAAACCGGGGATCGTTATTTAACAAATTTGCCAGATATACACCAACCTGATAAGTAATATCCTGTTCAACAAGTCCGTTACCGATAGCGCCGGCATTAGGACTTCCGGTAGGATTGTGGCCTTGGTCTATGAATATATTAATAGGCAAAGAAACACTTCCTTTCCATTTTTACTATTATATCTTATTCGCTTCGATGAAAGTTGCCACTGAATAATGAAAAATAAGTTATTTATCTGTAGTACTTAAAATCACATAAATGTCATTATTATTGGAATGGCCAAGCTTTCTCATCATATATTTGAAATAGGTACAATAAGAAATGAATAGAATGAAAGAATGGAATAGAATGAGAAGAAACCGTATTGTTTACCTTGCAGCAGTAAGCAGCATTGCTGTCGGAATTATTATTATTGTGATAGGAATGTCTTACTATCATTTTCGCATTGCAAAGCTTAAGATAACAGATGCGCCCGATTATAAGGAATATCAATACCACTATGCGATCATTTCGGAAGAAGAAGACGAACCGTTTTGGGAAGCTATATACAGGGGAGCATTAGAGAAGGGAAAAGAGGAAAAGGCTTATGTGGAAGAAATCGGAGACCATCTGTCCTCTTATTACTCTCTGCGCGATCTTATGAAAATTGCAATAGCTTCCAGGGTGGATGGAATTATAGTAGAACCAGGTAATGACAAGAACATGGAAGGACTGATCAATGATGCGGATGAGGCGGGAATTCCGGTGATTACTGTTTTGAAGGATGTATCACTTAGTAAGAGGAAGAGCTTTGTGGGGATAAACAGCTATAACCAGGGGAAAGCCTATGCGAAACAAGTACTGGAGCTGGTGAATAAAGGAAAACATAAAGTTACGATATTGTTGAAATCGAATAATATGGATACCGGACAGGCAATCATTTATTCCAGTATACTGGGAGCCGTCAATCAAAAAAATGTTGAGGTGAATACAGCAGTTGTAAATATCCAGAGTACTTTCAGTTCAGAGGAGGATATCCGGAATATTATCATGGATACGGAGAATCCTCCGGATATTTTAGTATGCCTTACAGCAGTTGATACCTTATGTGCTTATCAGGCAATAGTGGATTACAACAGAGTGGGAAAAACAGACATTATCGGATATTATAATTCCGATATTATCCTTCAGGCAATTGAGAAGAAAATCGTAAATTCTACAATGACAACAGATGCAAACCAGATGGGGGCTTATTGTGTTAAGGCATTGACAGAATTCATACAAACAGGCCGGGTCAGTGATTATTACTCAGTCGATATCTGTGTCATTAATACTGAAAATGTAAGCAAATATAGGAAAGACAGGCTTGAAAACAGCAAAACGAACAATGAACAAGTCTTAAAGGATTGAAGGTCGGACTGAAAAACTTTTTTAAAGGATTTTGTACTCGGAGGATTAGGATGACATCGGAAAAGAAAAAAGGGTCTATACGGAGAAGGCTGGTGCTGGTTTTTACATTATCTGCCGGAGTGGTTTTCATTGCCAATATGTATATGTATTATAATATCAATCAATCCATCCGTACAATTGATACGGTATACAACAGTAATGTGGGGTTGAATGATTTGTTAAGCTCTCTAAAGGATGTCCAGACGTATGTCTATGAATATCTAAATACCAAGAGCTCAGATTCTTTGGAGAATTATTATCGCAGTGAGCAGCAGTACAGAAATCTGGTGGATACATTAAATGGAAATATCATAGATAATGAAATGATTATCATGCAGAAGAATATCAAGAATATGTCCATTACCTATTTAAAGCTTGTTGATCAAACTGTAAACGCAAAACGCGGACGTAATATTGAAAAGTATAAGGTACATTATGAGGAAGCAACACAAATATATGATTATATAAAAAACGATATCAATAGCTTAAATAATGAGCAATTCAAAAATAATTCCGATAAATATGAACTGCTTTTTATGTCTCTTCGGGCGCTCGAGATTATTAGTATAATTGTTTTGCTTGTGATAACGATATTTAATCTGTTACTTGTGATTATTGTAACTAGAAGTATTACAGGCCCGCTGATGAAGCTGACCAAGGCAGCGTATGAGGTGGCTGGCGGTAATTTTGAAGTGGACCTGGTTCAGGTGTCCTCCTCCGATGAGGTGGAGGTGGTTACAAAAGCGTTTAACAATATGATAATAAGCATTCATCAGTATATCATGAGGACGAAGGAAAGTATGGAGCTGGAGAGTAAAATGATTGAGAAAGAACTGATGATGACAAATCATCTAAAGGATGCCCAGTTAAAATATCTTCAGGCTCAAATTAATCCTCACTTTCTATTTAATACTTTGAATGCGGGGGCGCAGCTTGCTATGATGGAGGGAGCTGACAAAACCTGCCTGTATATAGAAAATATGGCCGATTTCTTTCGCTTTAATATTAAAAATATCAATCAGGATTCAACCATAAGAGATGAAATAAAGCAGGTGGACAGTTATATATATATTTTGAATGTTCGTTTTTCGGGAGAAATTCATTTTTATAAGGAAATTGAGGAAAATCTTCTGGATGAGCGTGTACCCAGTATGATTTTACAACCGTTGGTTGAAAATTCTGTTAATCATGGAATTCGTGATATTGAATACGAGGGGAAGATATGGTTATGCGTTTACCAGAGGGAAAATCATATTATTATATCAATCATGGATAATGGATTGGGGATGGATCCACATATAATCGACCAGATCATGGCATATAAAATAGAGGATCATGAAATGATGAGGGAACGCATGGTAACAATAAATTCAAACGGGATTGGACTGGTGAATGTAATTAACCGTCTTCGCTTATATTATGACAGTGAAGATGTCTTCAGGATTGAAAGTGAAGGAAAGAATTACGGTACAAAAGTGACAATCCTTATTCCTCATGGCAGAAGTAAGTCTTAATTATTATAGGGAGGGGTGGGACATGTGTATAAGATCATGCTGGCAGATGATGAGGGGATTGTAATTAATTCACTTCGATTTATTATTGAGAAAAATTTTCATGAATGTTGCCTTGTAGAACATGCAAATACAGGAAGAAATGTAATTGAACTTGCTGAAAAATTTAAACCGGATATCGCTTTTATGGATATACAAATGCCCGGTATTAATGGAATTGAGGCAATGAAGGAGATCAGGAAAACAAACAGCTCCGTTATTTTTATTATAATGACGGCCTTTGATAAATTTAATTATGCGAAGGAAGCAATTAATCTTGGTGTGCTGGAATATTTAACAAAACCGGTTAATCATACGGTGATTGTAACAACGCTTGAGAAAGCAATGAGCATGATAGAAGAGGAACGAAAAAAACGAAGTAATGATTTATTAATCAGGGAGAAACTGGAAATTGTGGTGCCGATATTAGAAAGTGATTTTATTTATGCTGTCTTGTCGGGAGATGATTTAAGCACTATGAAGGAAAATTACCGGAATTTACTTGGCATGAAAGAAGAGTATGGCATGGTAATGATAATAGAATTTGGGGATACACTGGAGGATGGTTTACTTACGAATCCAGTGGGTATCAGCGTAAAAGCACAATCCTTTTATCCGATCATCAGAGACGGACTAAAGGAAGAATTTCATTGTGTGGCAGGTCCCATTATGGTAAATAAAATTGTTGTCTTTCTGCCGAGTGAAAAGCAGCAGCTAGAATATGATGATCGTATCAGTCTGATCGAAAAGACCAGAAAATTGATTAGGGAGTTGGGTAAACGTATCGATATACAGTTTAAAGCCGGTATTGGTTCCGTAACTCCATTTGAGCAGCTAAATACCTCTTATAAAGAAGCCTTAAATGCAGTACATAACAGGAAGGGACGTGTAGCCCATATCAGTGATCTGCCTCTTCGGTTAGAGTATGAAGAGGATTATCCGATCACTACGGAGAGATTATTATTTGAAAGAATTGAAAAAGGGGATCTGGAGGGAACCAGAACGCAGGCAAATTGTTTCTTTGACTGGATGATAGAGCATTATCCGGATTGTGAGATGGATATTAAGCTTAAGGTTCTGGAATTCATTCTGTTTGCGGAGCAGAAAGCCTTTCTAAGCGGAGGAATGACGTATTTTTTTCGTTACCGCCAGGATTATCTGAAGAATTTAATGCAGACTGATAATTATGAAAAGCTTCGCAAATGGTTTATTGAAAAGTTAACAGATGCCTGCAGAAATATTGCAGGTAAGAAGGAAGAACAAACCTGTGGTATCATCTCCAGAGCAAAATTATTTATTGAAGAAAATTATTGCAGGGACATATCGCTTGATGATGTATCCAGAATTGTAGATATCAGTCCTTATTATTTCAGCAAATTATTTAAAGAAGAAACCGGCGAGAATTTTATTGAATATTTAACAAATATCCGAATGGAGAGAGCCAGAAAATTACTGCAGAACAGGGAATTAAGCATTAAAAATATTTGTATTGATACGGGATACAGTGATCCGAATTATTTCAGCCGCATTTTTAAAAAACAAGTGGGACTAACCCCTACCGAATACAGGGAGAGTTTATAAAAAACTAACCTGCTGTTTGCCTTGGGATCCGGGAGGAATAGAAGAATTTTTATTGCAGACGGTAACGAAAGACTTTGGAAAAGAAGAAATGATACGCGTTGAATAAGTGAATTGGAGGGGAGACAGTTGGTTATGGGGAAAAAGAGGGGCAGTGGTGTTATCCTTATGATCACAGCAGTTATCCTGGCGTTAGTAGGATGCGGCAGAAAAAATGAGATTGTGAAAAGTAATGGGATAGAACAGGAAAAAATTCAAATTGGATTATCTTTCGATTCCTTTGTTATTGAGCGGTGGCAAAGGGATCGTGATGTTTTTGTTTCCACAGCCCAGGATCTTGGTGCGGAAGTAAATGTGCAAAATGCCAATGGAGATGTAAAAAAACAAATCTCACAGATTAATTATTTTATTAACAAAGACATGGATGTAATAGTAGTGATAGCAGTAGATTCCGAGGCTTGCAAGGAAGTATTAAAGAAAGCCGGCGAAGCAGGGATTATTGTCATTGCCTATGACCGGCTGGTTCGCAATGCAGATGCTGACCTATATATTTCCTTTGACAACGAACAGGTGGGAAAACTGATGGCAAAAGCACTTGCCGAAAACGTACCAAAAGGAGGGAACATCGTAACAATCTTCGGACCAACCACTGACCATAATGTTACACTTGTCGAGCAGGGATTTGAAGATTATTGCAAGGGTCACCATCTGAATATTGTTTTCAGTGTTTATGCAAAGGAGTGGCTGGCGGAGGAAGCCTATAATGCTGTCAATGAAGCACTTGACAGGAATTTTGATATGGATGGGGTATTGTGCGGAAATGATGACCTTGCCAGTCAGGCAGTTAGGGCTTTATCTGAGAACAGACTGGCAGGGAAGGTTGTGGTAACCGGTCAGGATGCGGATCTTGCAGCCTGTCAGAGAATAGTAGAAGGAACGCAGACAATGACGGTTTATAAACCGGTTAACAAGCTGGCACAGACTGCGGCAAGATATGCCGTTAAACTGGCCAGAGGGAAAGAAATCGGTGTTACGGAGACGATAAATGACGGCAGTTACGATATCCCCTATGTGAAACTGGAACCGATAGCTGTAACGAAGAACAATATTGATGAAGTTATCATAAAAGGAGGCTTTCAGCAGAAGGAAGAAGTTTACCTGAATGTACCTGAGAAGATGAAATAGAAGAAAAAGGATAAATAATATTTATTACAGTAAATTATTGCGTTATCAATAGCATTTTATTGCGACAATATTTTTGAATTTATAATCGGGGTGCTTATCCTTAAAAAATGCAGTTCTTTGTAAATAAGTCCTATTTGATCTGTGTTACGATATGCATGTAACAAAAACAATCGATAGGGAGGATTAAGCATGAAAAGAAAGATAATCGGTATTTTGCTTTGCATGATGCTTATTGCATCACTAATGACAGGGTGCGCAACAAAAGCAGGATCAAATGGCGGAGGGAAAAAAATCGGCGTCGCTATGCCAACGAAGGATTTACAAAGATGGAACCAGGATGGCTCAAATATGAAGAAAGCCTTTGAAGAGGCAGGATATAAGGTTGATTTGCAGTACGCAAATAATGATATAGCCACACAGGTTTCTCAGATTGAAAACATGATCACGGATGGCTGTGATATATTGGTAATTGCTTCCATAGATGGAGGCTCCTTAGGCACTGTTTTAGCAAATGCAAAAAGCCAGAAGATACCGGTAATTGCTTATGACCGTCTGATTATGGATACCGATGCTGTTTCCTATTATGCAACCTTTGATAACTATAAGATAGGTACTACACAGGGGCAGTATATTGTTGATGCCCTGGATCTAAAGAATCAAGCCGGACCATTTAATATAGAATTATTCACAGGTTCTCCGGATGATAATAATGCTCGCTACTTTTTCGGTGGTGCAATGGATATCTTAAATCCTTATATTGATAACGGAAAATTAAAGATTGTTTCCGGGCAGAAAGCATTTGAAGAGGTAGCCACTCTAAACTGGTCAACTGAAGAAGCACAGAAGAGAATGGAAAACCTGATAACAGCTTATTATGCCGGCGGTACCAAGCTGGATGCCGTATTATCCTCCAATGATTCCTGCGCAATCGGTATATCGAACGCACTGGTAAATGCAGGATATACCAAGGATAATTTCCCGATTTTAACCGGACAGGACTGTGATATTACTTCTGTCAAGAATATAATCGCAGGAACCCAGTCCATGTCAATCTTTAAGGATACCCGTACGCTGGCAGCGAAAGTAGTTGAAATGGTTGATGCTATCGTAAATAACAAAGAAGTTCCGGTAAATGATACAAAATCCTATAATAACGGAACCGGAATCATTCCAACCTATTTGTGCAATCCAGTATTTGCTGATCTGAAAAATTACAAAGAATTATTAATTAATTCAAAATATTATACCGAAGATCAGTTGAAATAAAAGCAGTGGTGTCAGGGTAGAGCTGCAACTTAGTATCGTGCAAATATATGTAACTGCAAATATCAATAAGAAAGCAGAACAAAAGATCAGAGTGTTGTAGAAGATAATCCTATCCTGCAGCACTCTGTTTTCCCATATCTATTGATATTCTGCGCTTTATGACTATGCTGTTTAAATCATACATACTGTATCAAGGGAGGAAATAAAATTGACTTCGATATTGCTTGAAATGAAAAACATAACCAAACGCTTCCCCGGAGTGAAGGCTCTAGACAATGTTAACTTCAGGGTAGAAGAGGGAGAAATCCATGCTTTAGTTGGTGAAAACGGGGCTGGTAAATCAACATTAATGAATGTTTTGAGCGGGATTTATCCATATGAAAGCTATGAAGGCGAAATCTTGTACCGCGGGGAAGAGTGCAGGTTTAATGTAATAAAGGATAGTGAAATGAAGGGGATTGTAATTATTCACCAGGAGCTTGCATTAGTTCCATATATGACGATAGGGGAGAATATGTTTCTTGGCAATGAACAGGGAACAACGTTTTGTATCAACTGGGAGGCGACCTATAGTAGGGCTAATGAACTTCTGGCCACAGTAGGACTACATGAATCCTCCAGAACACTGGTTAAGGATCTTGGTATTGGTAAGCAACAGTTAGTGGAGATCGCAAAAGCTATTGCGAAGAATGTAAAATTATTAATTCTAGATGAACCAACCGCTTCCTTAAATGAGGAAGATTCACGAAAACTGCTGGATCTTTTGCTTCAATTTAAGAAGAAAGGTTTAACTTCAATCATTATTTCCCATAAGTTGAATGAGATTTCCTATGTTGCAGATAAGATAACGATTATCCGCGATGGATCAACCATAGAAACACTTGATAAGAATAAGGACAGCTTTGGGGAGGAACGGATTATCCGGGGAATGGTTGGCAGAACGATGACGGACCGTTTTCCGAAAAGGGAGGAAAGTAAGAAAGGTAATATCAGCCTGGAAGTGAAGGATTGGACAGTATTCCATCCTGTTTACAGTGGCCGTCAGGTAGTGGATCATGTTTCATTATATGTACGAAGAGGAGAAGTAATAGGTATTGCAGGACTGATGGGTGCCGGCCGTACGGAATTGGCACTCAGTATTTTTGGAAGAAGTTATGGAACGAATATTACAGGGAGCCTACTATTGAACGGAGAAGAAGTGAAATTAATGAATTCCAGACAGGCAATTGACCATAAGCTGGTTTATGTTACGGAGGACCGAAAGGGGGATGGCCTTATCCTGTCGAGTTCAATTCGTGTAAATACGACTCTGGCAAAAATGGATAAGGTAAGTACAAGCGGAATTATTGATAAGGATCTTGAAATAAGGGCGGCAAAGGAATACATAAGTAAATTAAGGACAAAATGTACCTCTTCAGACCAGATTGTAGGTAATTTAAGCGGTGGAAATCAGCAAAAGGCATTGCTGAGTAAGTGGATGTTTGCAAATCCGGATATTATGATACTGGATGAGCCGACAAGGGGAATTGATGTAGGAGCAAAATACGAGATTTACGGTATCATAAATCAATTGGTTGCAGAGGGAAAATCTATTATCATGATTTCCTCCGAGCTGCCTGAGTTGCTGGGAATGTGTGACAGGATATATATTATGAATGAAGGAAGAATGGTGGGTGAAGTAAAGAAAGAGGAAGCAACGCAGGAACTGATCATGGGGCAAATAGTAAAATCAAGTAAAGGAGCATAAATATGGATAAAGCAAAGGATGTATTAAAAAAGAATACAATGATCATCGCACTCATCATTGTTACATTATTTTTTTCACTGCAGACAAGCGGGACATTGCTGTATCCACAAAACGTGACTAATTTAATTGCACAGAACGGCTATGTAGTGGTTCTGGCAGTCGGAATGCTTATGTGTATTCTTACAGGAGGTAATATTGATTTATCAGTGGGGTCCATTGTTGCATTAATCGGGGCATTGGCAGGTACTTTGATCGTAAGCAGGAAAATGAATATTTGGCTGGCCATTATCATCTGCCTTGTGATTGGCATAATCATAGGTATGATTCAGGGTTTCTGGATCGCATACCTGCGTATCCCTGCCTTTATTGTAACACTGGCAGGTATGCTGTTATGGCGCGGTATGGCACTGATCGTTTTGGGAGGACTTACGGTTTCACCATTTCCTGACCGGTATTTGAATCTGTTTAACAGCTACATACCGGACATTTTTGGCAGCTCCATTCATATTTTAAGTATTATAATCGGCCTGTTGGTCTGTCTTGTCTCGATTACAGCACAGGTGTTTTCCAGGATTCAAAAAAAGAAAAAGGGTTATCAGCTTGAGACATTGGCCTCCTTAATCGTCAGAATGGCGATAGTATCAATCGTAATAATGGCGTTGTCTGTTTCTTTGGCCTATCATAAGGGAATACCGGCCATATTGATATTGCTGGCCGTTATCGTTCTGATTTATGCGTATTTTACAACAAAGACCGTACCGGGACGTTATTTATACGCTATGGGCGGGAATGAGAAGGCTTCCAGACTGAGTGGTATTAATACTAATAAGGTATTGTTTTTTGCCTATGTCAATATGGCTTTCCTAAGTGCAGTAGCAGCATTAATCTGTGTAGCCAGATTTAATTCGGCTGCTCCCACAGCAGGGACGAATTATGAACTTGACGCGATTGGATCTTGTTTTATCGGAGGAGCTTCCGCATATGGCGGTACAGGAACGGTTAGCGGCGTTGTGGTTGGTGCTGTATTTATGGGAGTCATTAATAATGGGATGTCCATCATGGGTATTGATAATAATCTGCAGAAGGTTATCAAAGGGATCGTATTACTGGCAGCAGTAACCTTCGATGTTCTTTCAAAGAAGCGAAGCAGAGCAGCATAAACAGCCTGATAAAATTAGGTGTGGATGGTGGGTGTTTAAAAAGATTGTACTTTTAGACACCCATTTTATATGAAAATGGCAATGATCTGGAACCAGGCTTGATTGGAAATAGAATTTTTGCAGGAAGATGCTTGTAATCGGTAGGAGTAACATGATAAAATGGACATGCTTGAAAAATATAGACTACTAGAAGGAACAAAGAATTGCAGAAACCGTGATTTTGGGGTTACTTACAAAATGACGATGCCGGTAATGCAGGATTTACAGGCAGAAAGAAAGGAAGAATAATAATGAATGAAGAATTAGGACAATTGGATGCAGATCTGAAAGGTTTGTTCGTGGAGAATAATATAGAGGAAATACAGCAGATATTAGGGGAACAGCCCGATGCTGTGGTGAAAGAAATAAATGATTATAATTGGAATATAATCAGGAAATATTATGACAATGGGAAATTTGAACTGTTACTTAGCCATCTGGTATTTGTAGCTTATACCTGCTTTGTTACGGAATATGCTTATAAGTCTGGAATGGTAGCGGAGCAGGAGTATCAGGATCGGATAACAATATTTGGAGATATCTATGACAGGAAGAGAATACAGACGCAGGAAAACGGTGACATTGACAAAATCCCGGTATGATTGTAGAATGTGCGACATAATTAATTGACACGATTTTAGATATAATAACAGGATAATTAGTTCATAAGATAAGGCGGTGGCAACAATGGTAAATATTTATCTGATCCGGCATGGAAGGCAGAATACGAAGCTATGTAACATAGATGTAGAATTATCTTCGGAAGGCTGTAAACAGGCAGAGCTTTTGAGGGACAGATTTAAG
Source organism: Bacillota bacterium (assembly GCA_023418475.1). Taxonomy (GTDB): domain Bacteria; phylum Bacillota; class Clostridia; order Lachnospirales; family Lachnospiraceae; genus Mobilitalea. Next base: position 22,771 of record JAEZZO010000020.1, on the reverse strand, counting down.
AATTATGAGATAGATGCATTATATTGCAGTAATATGGTCCGCGCAAGACAAACTGCAGAAATACTGAATGAGGCCTTATGGCTTCCGGTGAATATCCGGGAAGGAATTAAGGAGATATCCTTCGGGTTATTGGAAGGAAATACGGATGAATATAATGATGCGTATTTTACAGACTTCATGAAAGAACAGAGAAAGCTGCTGGAGGACATTCCTTATCCGGGCGGAGAGAACGGCGCCGATGTCTGCAAGCGCGCAATGCCGGTTATACACGAAATACTTCAGTCCGGAAAACAGAGCATTGCGGTTGTGACACACGGTGCGGTAATCAGAGTTATCTTAGCAGAACTGTTTGGAAAAAACCAGGCAATGAAATACCAATTTGCGGTATCACTTGAGAATACCAGTATAACACAATTGGTTTACGAACCGGAAATACAACGCTTTTATCTACAGCGTTTTAATGACTGTGCACATTTGGAAGGCTATCCTAAGCTTCACCGCAAAAGTCTGTAAGATCAATCGACTTGACCATTATCTCTAAGCCACACGGCGACACCGTCTTCATTATTTTTACCGATAATAAAATCGGCTTTATTTTTTAGCTCATCAATAGCGTTTCCTACTGCGATTTTCGTATCACTTCCCTCAAAAAGCGGGAAATCGTTTCGATTATCACCAAAGCATACAATCTGCTCCGGCTTCACGCTGGAGCGCAGATATTGCAATGCATGGTATTTGGACGCATTTTTACTGTATACCTCCAGATACCATAAATCAGGAGTGTAATTATCCTTATACATCACACAGTTTAAGTCCGGAATCATTTCCAGCAAATGATAAATCGGTTCTAGAGTTTCTTTTTGATCTAACAGCGTAAAATACATTAACGCATCATCCATAAGTGAGGTAAAATGGTCGATCTGATGAAAACGTTTCTGGTATAAATCTACCCTTTCCTGATAAAAATCATGCAATGCCTTACTGCTTAGCTCCTCATAGTAGGTGGAGAGAAGACCATCCCGGATTGTATAGGCAAAGCCTTTTAAATTATGCTCTGCTATCAGAGAGAGAAGTGTTTTACGGCTGCGATCGGAAAGGTATTCAACTTTTAGATATTCCCTTTTCTGTAAATCATAAATACATACACCATTCATTAGAATGATAGGAACGGATAGCTTTAGATCTTTTAACAAAATTTTTACGGAAGCAATAGATCTTGCAGTTGCAACCGAGAACAGCAGCCCCTTCTCCATAAGAATATTTAGTATTTCGATAGTTTTTTCGGATAGTCGGGCATCCGGTGACAGAAGCGTGCCGTCCAAATCTGAGATATATAATGTTTTCATCTGACTCCTTAATCATTATTAATCTTATAGGATTCGAATGTTAAAAGCCTTAAATGATTTGCCGGATGAATATATATGCGCTCGTATTCATCTACATAACCTGGGTCAGGCTTTTAACAATCGAAACTTTATAGGCAATTACGTAACTATATAGTTGTTCATATTGTATGCACAAAAAGCACATATTCCTCCGCTTCAAAGCTCCTTCCGCTTAACGTCCGATCCAGAACAGAGATTTGGTGCTTAATTTATGTTATTAACAATAAATTGGAAGCTTACGTTCAAAATCTTCATAAGCAGCGATCATCTGGTCGGTCCAGGCATCAAATGCAGCATCTGACTTTTGAAGTTCCGGATGACTTTCGATACAACTAAGGGTTCTTCTGACTCCCTGATCAAAACGTACGGTTGCCGTAAAACCAGGTACGAGACGTTTTAACTTTGTATTGTCAAAGATTACGGTATTGGCTTTATCACCTAACATAGAACCGATAAAATCTTGATTGGATTTGATCAGAGTTGCTGTCGGGATATAAACGATATTTGGCTTTCTTCCCAATGCATTTCCAATACTTTCATAAATCTGATTCCAGGTAAGGCTTTCGTCAGAGGTGATATGAACTGCTTCACCGATGGCATGGATATTGCCCATAAGTCCAACAAACCCTTTGGCAAAATCAGTGTTATGTGTCAGTGTCCACAGGGAGCTGCCGTCACCATGTACAATAACTTTTTTACCGTTTTTTATACGGTTAATGATGCTATAGCTTCCGTTATTTCCGTGAAGTGCAAGTGGTACATCAAAATCACCGTAGGTATGGCTGGGACGGACAATCGTCACTGGGAAGCCATTTTTACGATATTCTTCCATCAGGCATTCCTCACAGGCAATTTTGTTACGAGAGTATTCCCAGTATGGATTATGTAACGGAGTACTTTCTGTGATAACAGGATGGGATAATGGCTTCTGATAAGCAGAAGCGGAACTGATAAAGATATATTGCTTTGTCCGACCCGAAAATAAACGAATATCCCGCTTGATTGCTGCCGTATCATATGCAACGAATTGAGCGACTATATCAAATGTCATATTCTTTAATTTCTCTTTTACTTCTTCTTCCTGATTAATATCAGCTTCAATTACTTTTACACCTTCCGGAATTCGATTTGAATGGTTTCCTCTGTTAAGCAGATATAAATCAAATCCCGCCTTGGGTGCAATGGCTGTGATTGCCGTACTTATGGTTCCTGTCCCGCCAATAAATAGTACTTTCATAAATACCCTCCGTTTCTGTGCTTCACATTAATATCTTTTTTGGTCAATTTCTTATTTTTACAATGGAATCAATGATAGGATTATTATCGTATTCCTCCTTCAGAAGACCGAAGATATAATAATCCGTCATAACATTAACAATAGCACCATGTCTTATCATGCCTTCACGGGTGAAATTAAGCTTCTGGGCAACACGGGCTGACCCCTGGTTATCGGTAAAACAGCGAATTTGCAAACGGCTTAAATCCATTATTTCAAATGCTGTCTTTAGCATGGCCGAAGCGGCTTCCGGGGCAAATCCCTCTCCCCAGTATAGCTTATTGATGCGGTAGCCGATATCTGCCTGAGCCTTTAATCTAAAATCATACAGGACGATCTCGCCGATTACTTTGTGGGTATCCTTTAATTCCATAAGCCAGGTTAGTTCATATCCGGCGCGATATTCCCTCATCGTGGTATGATAATGATAGTCAAGTCTGGTCTCTTCCTTCGGTCGGCTGCTGCCGTCAGGGTCCTTTGCTTCATCATATACGCCCCAATAACGATATACACTGTAATCATTGATGAATTCCAGACAATCTCTGCCATCCGTTTCACTTTCTGTAATCTGGCGCAGAATAAGCCGGCGGGTCTCTATAACAGGCAGGTGTTCAAAACATGTTTCGTAGCTCATCAGGTGCACCTCTCTTAATGTCGTGACAATTAGCAGTTAATCATTTTTATTATTATACAGAATAGATTAATTAGCAATGTATTATTTTATTTTGTACATAGAAACGTTACTGTTACAAAAATTGATTTTCGATAAAAAGTTTCAACCCAATCAACAGCAGAACGATACCGCTGATCATTTTTGCGCGTATTCCTAATAAAGAACCGAATATTTTACCAATATAAACACCGAGAAAACAGGTACAGAAGGTTACAATACCGATCGTAAGTACCGCGGAGAAGATATTAAGATCAAGTACAGCAAAGCTTAGACCGGCAGCCAGAGCATCAATACTGGTTGCTATTCCCTGAAGAATTAAATTGTTGATAGCAAATACATTTTGATCAGAAGTATTTTCTTCTATTTGAACACGATCTCTTGCCGCCTCTGCCAGCATGTTAATACCTATAGCACCCAGCAAAAACAAAGCAATCCAGTGCTGATAGCGATGAACGGTCTCGGAAAAGCTATTACCGAGAACGAAGCCTAAAACAGGCATCATTGCCTGAAATACTCCAAAAGTTATGCCGGTTACAAAAGCGTTATGGAAGGTTATTTTATTACTGCAGATACCATTGGTAATTGATACGGCAAAAGCATCTGCAGCTAAACTGAGTGCAAGAAGAATGAGAGTAATAAAATCCATAAACAGATCCTTTTTTTATTTATTATACTGAAAATCAGCTTTTATTATGATAGTAAATCTTTCTAACCGGTTGAAAGGTTTTTTAAAATAGTTTTATATTTTCTGCTTGAAGGAATAAGTAAAACAGTGCATAATAGAAGCTGGCTAAAATCCGGTAATCCTATAGGTGACTCCTAGTTCTGACTTTTAGTACATTAACATAATTTTCTACAGAGGAAAGCAGGTATCTATGTCTATTGCATTTACAGCATTTAATCAAATTCTTATTATGTTTCTTATCATTCTGGTGGGTGTATTCTGTTATAAAGTGAAGCTGATTGATCAGGAAATGAACAAAAAACTTTCTAATCTTCTCTTGCTGCTCATTAATCCATTGGTGATTTTTATTTCTTATCAGAGAAAATTCGAGGCATCTTTATTGAAGGGACTTCTGATCTCTCTGGTTTTAGCTGTTATCACTCATTTTGCCGGTATTATTATTTCTATGATTGCTCTCAGAGGGAAAAAGTATGAAGCGGATTTAGCGATTGAGCGTTTTGCTGTTGTATATTCAAACTGCGGTTTTATTGGAATACCATTGGTAAATGGTGTATTTGGTAGTGAGGGAGTATTTTATCTGACGGCATATATGACGGTATTTAATCTGTTTGCTTGGACGCATGGTATGATAATTGTATCAGGAAAGAGTGACAGAAAGTCGGTAATCACGGCTATGCTGTCTCCGTCTGTGATTGCGACGCTTTTAGGATTTTTGTTTTTTGTAAGCAGACTCATGCTGCCGGAGGTTATCAACAATACACTTTCCTATCTTGGTAATATGAATACTCCGCTTGCAATGCTGGTGGCAGGTGTTACAATTGCACAGACAGATATTCTACATATATTTGCTAAACCCAGAATTTATTATATTGCTCTACTAAAATTAATTTTATTACCGGTTTTAATGATGCTTCTTTTTAATCTTTTTGGCCTGTCCAGAATTGTGGTTTTAACATCCATTCTTGCCGGTGCATGTCCGGTTGCAGCTACAATTAACCTTTTTTCAATACGATATGAGAAGAATTATCTTTATGCTTCCGAACTATTTGCTGTTACTACGATTTTATCCATGCTAACAATACCATTTGTCATGCTTCTGTCAAATCAGTTGGTTCAATAAGAAATTAACAGGCGATTGCAAATAAACCTTTATCAGAAGTGCATATCAGAGCACAGCTTTGAATTTGACCAGCCAGTGTTCTGTAGCCTCGAATAGTAATAGGATGTGTTTATATATGATTTGTGGTTGCGTAACAGTACGTCCTTGTAGTAGAATGTAGTGTATGTTATGAAAAATAAATTAAGAGATATGGAATTTCGTAATTTTAGATAATTTCGAAGGAATGCAGCCTAAGAACGAATAATAAGGAGTTTATGAATGAATAAATATGTAATTGTAAGTGATGCTACACTGGATTTACCACAAGCTTTCATAGATGAATATGATATCAGAGTAATACCGATGGGTGTAAATATAGACGGAGTTGAATATATTCATTATCCGGATGAAAGAGAACTATCCATCGAAGATTTTTACGGTAAGATAAAAAATGGTGCGGTTCCTCATACTTCCCAAATTACTCCCCTTGTTTTTACAGAATATTTTACCGAATTGCTGAAGCAGGGAATGGACATTTTATACATAGCTTTTTCTTCCGGCTTAAGCGGAACTTATAATACCTCACAGCTTGTTATCAGAGATCTTTGCGATGAATTTCCGGATCGAAAAATATATTGTGTGGATTCTCTTTGTGCATCCGTTGGTGAGGGACTATTGGTACTGAATGCCGCCATCATGAAGAAAAACGGCAGTGAGCTGGAGAAACTAAGAGACTGGCTCGAGATAAATAAACAAAATATGCGGCATTGGTTTACGGTGAAGGATTTATTTCACTTAAAACGCGGTGGCAGAGTGACATCACTGGAGGCCGTGATTGGGACCGCATTAAAAATCAAGCCCGTATTAAGTATGGACGAATTGGGTAAACTGACGGTAGTCACTAAGATCAGAGGAGTGCGTGCTGAGCTTGATTTTCTGGTATCCAAACTGCTGCAGGAAGGAACGGAGCTCGCCTCTCAGACGGTAATGATCGGTCATGGAGATAATCTCGAGCAAGCAAAGGAGTTGGAGAACCTGCTTCGAGAAAAGCAACTGGTGAAAAATATCATAATCTCCAAAATCGGACCGGTGATCGGAACCCATACCGGACCGGGAATGCTGGCGCTGACATTTATGGGAGATAATAACAATAAATAGATTGATTTCTGCATGAAATCAAGTATAATAATGATTGTAAGGTCGTATCGTATAGCAGTATGATACGACTTTTTTATTACATAGGAAAGTTCGGCCTATGTAATAAACCCTCCGGGAGGATGCGCAGCTTCGCGCGCGGAACAAAAGCTGTGCATTATAGATTTATAATCGCGAGGGTGCGTGAAGCACACTTTTGTTCTTACATAGGAAAGTTCGTCCTGTAAACAGTAACGATAGTTCCTGCTATTAGTAGGAACTATCGAATAAACGAAAGAAAGGCCTGGTTATTAAGATGAAAAATGACAGAAGTATGGACGGTAATACCGACCAGCAGATAAAACCATACAAAAAGGATGCTGCGTATTCCTATACGCTTGGAGCATTTCCCACCTTTGAGCTGGTGCTTTCAAGGCCGGAACAGGTGAGGAAGATTTTGGCTGACACAGGCTTTACGGATAGGGAGAAGCTGCAGAGATTATGCGAGGAAAAGCATATTCCCCTTGAGTATAACAATAAATTATTATCGAAAATCAGTGATAAGGAGAATTGCTATGTCGCAGGAGTATTTGATAAATATATCTGCAGTCTTGCCGCTGACAAACCGCATATTGTTCTTGTGAATCCCAGTAATATGGGAAATTTGGGAACGATACTGCGAACGGCGGTCGGTTTTGGGATCTACAATATAGCAATTATTCTGCCGGGAGCGGATATTTTTCATCCGAAAACCCTGCGATCTTCGATGGGAGCGATTTTTCGACTGAATTTCTGCCAGTTCCAAAGCTTTGAGGAATACCGTATGCAGTTTGCCAAGCATGATATTTATACATTTATGCTGAACGGTGAAAATACCCTCACCCTGCAAGATTGTCCCAAATCAAAACTCTATGCATTGGTCTTTGGAAATGAAGCGACTGGTCTGGATAACTCTTTTTTAGAGGTGGGTACCAGTATCATTATCCCGCAGTCTCAGGATGTAGATTCTTTAAATCTCACGATTGCAGTCGGTATCGGGACGTATGTATTTACAACAATGAATAAAGGAGATGCTTAAATTATCTATAACAGTGCAGAGAACGCTGCCAGGTTGTGTGAACGTTATGAAAGATACGGTAATGTGAATTTTACTAAGGGATATTATTAAATTACTTTAGAATAAGAAGCCGTAAAAGCGGCAGATGGAGGACTGCTATGAAATTGAATTATGGAAGGACTTTCTTTGTAGGGCTTGCATTTTTATCGATTTGTGCGTTTTGGCAGATGTATGATAATATTATTCCATTAATGCTTAAGAACACTTTTCATCTAAATGAAACGGTAACAGGAGCTGTTATGGCAATGGACAATGTGCTGGCGTTGTTTATGCTGCCGTTGTTTGGAGCTTTTTCAGATAAAGTAAATACGCCGCTCGGGAAGCGAACGCCCTTTATCCTGACAGGAACCCTTTTAGCGGTTTTATCTATGACGATATTACCGATTGCAGAAAAAAATGCTAATTTTACTTTGTTTTTTATTTTTCTGGCGATTGTTTTAATTGCTATGGGCTCTTATCGCTCACCGACTGTAGCACTTATGCCGGATATCACCCCAAAGCCCCTAAGAAGTAAAGCAAATGCAGTCATTAATCTGATGGGTGCAGTGGGAGTTATCTATACATTAATCATGATTAAGGTATTCTTTAAGGGTCCAGATCCAAACAGATATACGAAGCTATTCTTGTCGGTGTCTTTTCTTATGCTTCTGGCAGTAATAATACTCCTATTTACGATTAAAGAAAAGAAGCTTGCTTCGCAGATTGATGATACAGAGCAAGAACCTGTTAAACAGAAAGTGAATACGGGTAATGTGAAGGAATTTATGGGGATGCCAGAGGATGTCCGGAGGAGTTTCTTTTTCATCCTGGCTTCTATTTTCTTATGGTTTTTTGCCTATAATGCGGTCACTACTGCGTATACAAGATATGCAGAGGTGGTATGGAAGCTGAAGACAGGTGGTTTTGCTAACTCGTTAATTGTTGCAACAATTGCTGCGATCTTCAGTTATATACCAATAGGAAATATTGCGAGCAGAATTGGACGAAAGAAGACGATTATGGGCGGAATTATTATGATGACGTCAGCTTATCTATGTGGTGCATTCTTTATTCATTATTCTGCCTGGGTCAATGTGATATTCGCTGTTACCGGTATCGGCTGGGCAGCGATTAATGTAAATTCCTATCCGATGATCGTAGAAATGTGCAAGGGTTCTGATGTCGGAAAATACACCGGAATTTATTATATGTTTTCTATGTCGGCACAAATAATCACACCAATTGTTTCCGGTGCACTTTTGCAATATGTCTCCTATCGTACTCTGTTTCCATATGCGGTAGTGTTTTCATTTGCATCTTTTGGCACAATGTTATTTGTGAAACATGGAGATTCCAGACCGGAGAAGAAAAAGGATGTACTCGAGAATTTTGATGCAGAAGATTAGAGAATGGAGTAATGAATATGTTTTGGATGGTTTTTTTGATTGTTCTGCTTATTATTATCATTTTATATTTTCTGGCGATTATGCCAAAGCTTCGTAAAAATCCTGACAGCAAGAAACTGGACGGATGGTTATATGCCCACAGGGGTCTACATAATAATAAAACAGAGGCACCGGAGAATTCTCTGGCCGCATTCCGGCTTGCAGTGGAGCATGGCTATGGGATTGAACTGGATGTACAGTTAACCAAAGATCTTGTGCCGGTGGTGCTCCATGATTATACATTAAAGAGAGCATGTAAGAAGAATATTAATATAACGGAGCATAATTATAAAGAACTGGAACAGTATCATCTGTTTGGTTCCAAAGAGAAGATACCGACCTTTCAGGAAGTACTTGATACAGTAGATGGTAAGGTGCCTTTGATTATTGAGCTTAAAATACCCTGGAAACCGAATACTCTATGTGAAATTGTATCGAATATTTTAAAAAACTATAGAGGAGTTTATTGTATAGAATCCTTTAATCCATTGGGGCTGGTATGGTATAGAAAGCATTTTCCGAAGGTGGTACGCGGACAGCTATCTACCGATTTTATCAGAGAGAAGACGGAGGGGAATAAATTTCAGTATTTTGTGTTAAAGAATTTGTTGATGAATTTCTACACGAAACCGGATTTTATTGCCTACCACCATGTGTATAAGAAGGGATTATCCTTTACGATATGCAGAAAGCTTTATCATGTTAAGACCTTTGCCTGGACGATACAAAGCCAGAAAGATTATGATGCCAGCAGAAAATATTATCAACTGGTTATATTTGATAGTTTTATTCCGGAGAATAAGAAATAGAAAACGAAAATTTGTGACGGAGAGGACTGGGTCTATCTGCAGCGCGCAGGAATACTAACATAAGGATAATCGCAGGTTTATGCCAAGTGTATCGAAGCACTTGGCATAAACTATACTATTGTAATCTGTAAAATACCTGCTATACCACTATTTTCAAACGGAAAGGATATGATATGGAAGTAAAATTTGTAAGAGCAGAGGCTGTCGATGCCGGGGGCTGATCGAAACCAGAAATAAAAGCTTCTATGCGGACTATATAAAATACGGAGAATGTCCAGGATATCATAATACATTAGAAAACATAATGCACACGATAGAGGAGCGAGCATGCTATAAAATTATCTGTGATGACATTCTGGTGGGCAATATAACGGCAAGGGATAATCAGGACGGCAGTTGTTACCTGGGGTGTGTGTATATAATACCGGAGTATGAGAACAGAGGAATCGGACAAATGGCACTTCACTTTATAGAGAGCTGTTTTCCGGAGACTTCCGTCTGGACATTGGAAACGCCGGCTGATAAGAAAAGAAATCATTCTTTTTATAAAAAGGCTGGTTATCAGATTGTGAAGGAATTTATTGAGGGTACCGTAAAACTGGTATTGTTTGAAAAAAGAAGATAGAGAAAGCAAGATTATAAAAGAATTAAATTTTTATAATAAAATTGTCAATTGAAAAACAATACGTTATAATAGGACTAGTGTAAGATATTACAGATCAATAAGAGAACTTTATATCTCATAATTTAAGACAAACCTGTAAAAAAATGATGCGGGTATTCGATTAAATACTATGTTATATTGATTGGTAAGTATAAGAAACTTAAGGTTATCATGATAAAGAGTAATGCGGAGGAAATGGAATGGACAGGAGAGGCTTCTCGAATATAGGAGACGAAATCAAGGATATTGTCCAGAATGCGGTTAATTCCAAGGATTTTCATCAATTAAACAGAGATATCCAGAATACTGTGCAGGGTGCACTGGATGAGGTACACAATGCAATAAGTGGTTTTGGCAGAGGCGGACAAAACTGGAATCATCCGTATGAAAATCGAAATCAATGGAATAGGCCGGGGGATAATAACGGACAAAATGATAAGCAAAATGAGGAACAAGGTTATAATCAGAACAACCAACAAGGCTACCAGCAAAATAATAATCGTGGATCCGGTACAGGATACTATTCTTATGACAGGCAAGGTAATCGCCGTGATAACAGATCCTGGAACAATAGAACATATGACAACAGGTGGAGAAATGATTGGAGGACGAATGTAAATCCTTACGCGGCCAAACAGAGAAAACCGGTTGGACCAATGAAACAAGAAACAAATATGGTTCCCTATAAGGAAGTGGGTAAGGTACCCGCAATACTGCTCACTGTATTTGGCAGTATTGGAATAAGTACTTTGGGAATCGGAGCAATGGTTTTAGCCATTGTTGGTTATTATGCAAGTCAAAATAGTATTTTATATACAATAGCGCTTAGTCTTTTGCCGCTTTTTTTTATCAGTGTCTTTATGACTGCAGCTGGAGGTAAAATGCGTAAGAGGCTGAAAAGATTTCGCCGGTATTTGGCTATCTTTAAGGAGCGCAGTTATTATTCCCTGAAGGAATTATCAGCAGACACAGGGCAAAACAAAAAATTTCTGTTAAAGGATCTGCGCAGAATGATTTCAATGGGAATGTTTCCGGAAGGGCGTATTGATGAGCAGGAGACGTGTATCATACTTAACCGGGAAAGTTATAACCAGTATCTTGAAACAATGAAAAATGTCCATACGCAGGAAGGGGTGGAGCAGGAGAAGGCCGCTCAAAATCAATCAAAAAACCAGACGGCAGATAATCCGGAGCTTGTGAAAGCTCTTGAAAGCGGAAGAGCATACATTCATCAGATCAAAGAGGCGAATGAGGCTATTCCGGGAGAAGAGATTTCCAGAAAGCTGTACCGTCTGGAAGCGGTGACAGGCAAAATATTTGATTATGTTGAGCTTCACCCTACACAGCTGCCTGAAATACAAAAGTTTATGGAGTATTATCTTCCCACAACATTAAAGCTGATTATTGCCTACCGGGAGTTTGATATGCAGCCGGTTCAGGGAGAAAATATAACCACGGCGAAGAAGGAAATTGAGGATACGCTGGATACCATTAATCTAGCATTTGAAAAATTACTAGACAGTTTGTTTCAGGATGCTGCTATGGATGTTTCTACTGATATATCAGTATTGGAAACTATGCTTGCGCAGGAAGGGCTGACAAAAGAAGCGTTTAAATTAAATGAATGAATGGGAGGACATGACGTTGAACAATGAAGCACCGACACTCACCTTTGAACCATTTGGTGAAGAAGAAAGCAAACAAGAAATCATAGAACAGGAAACATCCAAAAAGGAAGCAGCCGTATTTGATGAAAGCAGTCTTACAATTGAAGAGAGGAAGATGGTAGAGGATTTTGCCGGAAAGATAGATCTAACAAAATCTAATCTGATCCTTCAATATGGAACAGGAGCCCAGAAGAAAATTGCGGATTTTTCGGAATCGGCACTAAATAATGTGAAAACCAAGGATCTGGGTGAAATCGGTGATATGCTTTCCAGTGTTGTTATGGAGCTGAAAAGCTTTGATGCGGATGAGGAAGAAAAAGGATTTTTGGGATTGTTTAAAAAAACCTCTAATAAACTCAGTAATATGAGAACGAAATATGAGAAGGCTGAGGTTAACGTTACAAAAATCACACAGGTACTTCAAAATCATCAGGTGCAGCTGCTAAAAGATATTGCAATGCTTGATAAAATGTATGATATAAACAAAACATACTTTAAAGAGCTTTCCATGTATATTTTGGCTGGTAAAAAGAAGCTGGCGCAAGTTCAGAGTGAAGAGCTGCCGAAATTGATTAAAAAATCGGAAGCAAGTGGGCTTCCCGAGGATGCACAGGCTGTAAATGACCTTATGGCGGTTATGAATCGTTTTGAAAAGAAGATACACGATCTGGAGCTAACCAGAATGATTTCCATACAGATGGCGCCGCAAATCAGACTTGTTCAAGGGAATGATACAATGATGGCTGAGAAAATACAGTCAACTATTGTAAATACGATACCCTTATGGAAGGGTCAAATGGTTCTGGCATTAGGGGTAGCACATTCCGGACAGGCTGCCAGAGCACAAAGAGAAGTAACTGATATGACGAACGAATTGTTGAGAAAGAATGCGGAAACTCTAAAGATGGCAACGATTGAAACCGCTAAGGAGTCCGAGCGCGGAATTGTTGATATAGAAACATTACTTACTACAAATGAATCACTTATTTCTACACTGGATGAAGTTATACGTATACAGACAGAAGGGCGCCAGAAGAGAAAAGAAGCAGAACTTGAATTACACCGAATGGAAGGGGAACTAAAGAACAAACTGCAGTTTCTTGCTCGTCCTCAGTAATGATTGAAATCCCAATATTTACATCCAGACGTATAATACCGGCATATTAAGGTAATATTACAGTGGGGTAAAGATGGGAGATGAGCTTTGATGTTGCAAATATTAGGCTTATTATCGTTTGAATGGCTTTTTTGTCTATCAAATTTATTAATAAAACCAAGAATGTTAGCATACGATAAAGGGCTGAGAATGCAAGTCAAATGTAATAAATTTAACAGCAGTGTATATGGAGAGTGGAAGAAGGAACGATTTCAATTAGAATCTGAATTTGGTTATACACTTTCCTGTGAGCTGCTGGAAGCATGCAAGCAGGATAATAAGAAGGCGGCTGACAGAAAAATAGCAGTACTCTGTCATGCCCTTGGCTGTGCTAAGTTTGAGAGTATTAAATATGCGGAGCTTTTCATAAAGCTTGGATATACGGTGGTAATTTACGATCATAGAAACCATGGCCTTAGCGGAAAATCCTTTACCTCAATGGGGTATTTTGAAAAATATGATTTGAAAAAGGTAATCGACTGGTGTGTTTTAAGGTTTGGCAAGCAATGCAGGTTCGTAACGCACGGAGAATCAATGGGAGCGGCAACGGTTCTGTTGCATCTGGACATAGACAGCAGGATCAGTGCAGTGATTGCAGATTGTGCCTATTCAGATCTTACCTTACTGCTTCGGCACCAACTGAAACAATATTATCATATTCCTGCATTACTGCTTCCGCTTGAGAGCTGTATCGTCTATATCAGGGCAGGTTTCTGGTTTCATAAGGTATCGCCGATCAAAGCGGTTCTTCGAACAGATACACCGATATTGTTTATACATGGGAAAAGAGACGGCTTTGTGCCTGCTTCTATGTCAAGACAGATGTACGATTGCAAAAAACGGAATAAAGCGATCTTTCTGGTTGCAAAAGCAAGGCATGCCGAGAGCTATTGTAAGAACCGTGCGGGTTATGAGAAGCGGGTAGAGAATTTTCTGAAACATTACCTGGAAAAGGACACAGAAAATGCTTAGATAGAGCAATGTGTCAGAGCCCATAAATATAAATATAGAATAATAAAAACCTCATATAACATCTGACCGCTACGGCGAATCCCGTACATTAGGCAGATAGTTATGAGGTTTTTATATTTCATCACTTGCGTAATAATAGAGGCTTTTTATTATTAATAATAAGGTGATTTCTTATTCTTTATCAAGGGATGCCATCTTCATAGCACGAACCTTTAAAGAAAGACCGAAGAGGTTAATGAAGCCTTCCGCATCTTTATGATTATACAGCTCACCGGTTGTAAAGGAAGCGATGCTTTCGTTGTATAAGGAATAAGGAGAAACAGTTCCCTGTTTGATGATATTTCCTTTGTAAAGCTTGAATTTTACTTCACCGGTTACATATTGTTGTGTGACATCGATAAATGCCTGATATGCTTCACGAAGAGGAGTAAACCATTTACCTTCATATACGATATCAGCAAAGCGATTGCCGACTTCCTTCTTGGCTGACAGAGTTGCGCGGTCAAGAATTAGCTCTTCTAACTGCATATGTGCTTCCATTAAGATAGTTCCGCCCGGAGTCTCATATACACCACGAGATTTCATACCAACTACACGGTTTTCCACAATATCTACGATTCCGATACCATGTTTGCCGCCAAGCTCATTTAACTCTTTGATAATAGCGGTAGGTGTCATTTCCTTACCATTTAAAGCAGTAGGAATACCCTTCTCAAAGGATAAGCTGATGGTAACGCCTTCTTCAGGTGCCTTTTGTGGGGATACACCAAGAACTAATAAATGGTCATAGTTAGGAGCGTTTTCCGGTAATTCGAGTTCAAGACCCTCATGACTGATATGCCACAGGTTACGATCACGGGAATAGCTGTTGTCAGCAGAAAAGGGAAGATGAATGCCGTGCTTTGCACAATATTCGATTTCCTCTTCACGGGAGGACATTGTCCAAATTCTCCAGGGAGCAATGATTTTCAGATCCGGAGCCAGTGCCTTGATGGTTAATTCAAAACGTACCTGATCATTACCCTTACCGGTGGCACCATGGCAGATCGCTGTTGCACCTTCCAGTCTTGCAATTTCAACAAGTCTCTTAGCAATAACCGGTCTTGCCATAGAAGTTCCTAACAGATATTTATTTTCGTAAACAGCGTTGGCCTTTACGCAGGGCATAACATAATCATCTACAAATTCTTCTACAACATCTTCAATATATAATTTTGTTGCACCAGATAACTTTGCTCTTTCTTCCAGACCATCGAGTTCATTACCCTGACCTACATCAATACAAACACAAACAACATCATAATCATAATTTTCCTTTAACCAGGGGATGATAGCGGTGGTATCAAGACCGCCGGAATAAGCAAGAATTACTTTCTCTTTCATGTTCTCCTCCATTCTGCCATTCGGCAAATTCATTTTATTTATTAATGATGCACTGTGAAAGTGCGTTTCTATATGTGTTTAAATATACAACATATCTAATTATTATGCAATAGCAAAAATGAATAAAAGTATAAAAATACATAAAGTAATTTTGAGCAATTTCGAATAATCTTGAATATCTTATCGATAATTGCAAATTCACTTTATAGATAATTTATACTATAAATAGGATATGTAGATAGTGCAAGCAGAAGCTTGGTGAAATATCTTACTATATTATAGTAACGTTACAGTAATACAGAGTAGTTACAATAATAAAATTCAAGATTTCTTTTCTTTACACATTGTAATAATTGATTATAATGAAGGGGACAGTAATGCTTTGGCAGGATAAGGTTTCATAGTAAAATTATGATAATAATAGAAGAAAGATTATTACAGATAAACGGACCAGACTGACCAAATTATCTAGATAGCACGAGTATAATATCCGGCAAAGTACATTTTTATATTCTAGGCCGTATAAGCAGCAGATGGAGGGTTATTATGTATCAGATTATATTAGCATCACAATCTCCAAGACGTAGAGAAATAATGGAGCTTATGGAAATTCCTTATCAGGTAGTGACAGAAAACGTGGTGGAAACCACAAATGAAACCGATCCGATTGAAATGGTACAAGCAATTGCTTCACTAAAAGCAAAAGCTGTCTTGAATAAATTATACAAAGAAAAACCGGACACAAAAGAAACTATTCTTATTGCGGCTGATACCATGGTGTTTTATAAGGAGCAGGCTCTGGGAAAACCGGAAGATGAAGCAGATGCCATGAGAATGCTTCAAATGCTTTCCGGAGAGGTACATGAAGTATTTACCGGTGTCAGCATTACAATCATAAACCAGGAGGGCAAGAAGAGTTTATCGTTTGCGGTCTGCACAAAGGTGTATGTGGCACCACTGACTAAAGAACAGATAGAAGACTATATTGCAACGGGAGAACCAATGGATAAAGCAGGTGCTTATGCAATTCAGGGCAGGTTTGGAATTTATATCAGAGAGATTATAGGAGATTATTATAATGTGGTTGGATTCCCGATTGCTAAAATCTATGAATTACTTCTGCAAGAGGGTGTTGATATAAAAAATTTGAAATAGGTATTGCATAAAATTGAATCCGGATGTATAATTATGAAATATTATTTCGGATCGAATGTATATTACATGTTTGGAGGTGAGGATTTCATGATACGTACGTTTACGATAAAGGATTATGACAAGGTTATTGACCTGTGGAAAAAAACTCCGGGTGTCGGACTCAGAAGCATGGATATTAAGCGTGAAGGTATGCTGTGGTTTTTCGTTAGAAATCCGAACTCCAATTTTGTTACGGTTAATCAGGATAAAATAATAGGCGCTGTTTTAAGCGGACACGATGGCAGGCGCGGAGATATCTACCATATCTGTGTGGAGAAAGTTCACAGACAAAAGTCCATCGGCAGGCAGCTCATGAAATATGTTACGGATGCAATGAAAGAAGAGAAGATTACAAAATTAGCATTGGTCCGTTTTACCAAGAATGGTCTAGAAAATGATTTCAGAGAACCCTGGGATGGACGTTACGGACTGATTTAAATCATTAGAGTTTAAGCATAGATGAGAACAATAACGAAATGGAATTTAGCTGATGGAGGTTAGGTTGAAAAGAGAAGCATTTTTCAACCGGCAAAAAGTACTTGGGTGCTTTTCACTTAGTTTTTGCACTGCTTGACGGCTGAATGGATGATTAGTGTGAAAAAATTTTCACACGGCAATTTGTGCACTGCGCAAATCGCTAGACTTTGGAAAGGGCATGGGTATTCATATGGAAAATATAAAAGGTGGAGTAACAGCAGCGCAGGGATTTTTAGCGGCAGGAGTTTATGCAGGAATAAAAAAGAAGAGAAAAGATATGGCATTAGTATATTCAACAGTTCCGGCAGTAGCAGCAGGTACCTTTACCACCAATGTGGTGAAAGCAGCACCAGTTAAATGGGATATTAAGATTACAAAGGAAAGTGCCTTTGTTCAGGCAGTCGTATTGAACAGTGGTGTTGCAAATGCCTGTACAGGAGCAGAAGGCGATATTAACAATGAAAAGATGGCGAAAGCGGTTGCAGATGCTATGAAGCTTCCAGTAGATGCAGTTTATACTGCCTCCACTGGTGTAATTGGAAAGCAGATGCCGATTGAAGTAATACAAGAGGGAGCGAAGCTTTTGGCAGCCGAGCTGAAAGAAGGTTATGAGGCAGGAACGCTTGCGGCGGAAGCAATCATGACAACGGATACCTATTCCAAGGAATATGCAGTCCGCTTCACTGCTGACGGAAAAGAAATTAAAATAGGTGGTATGGCAAAAGGTTCCGGAATGATACATCCCAATATGGCAACTATGCTAGGTGTCATAACAACGGACCTTGCCATCAGCAAGGAGCTTCTTCAGGAGGCGCTGAGTGCAGATGTAGTGCATTCCTTTAATATGATATCTGTTGACAGGGATACATCTACAAATGACTCCCTGATCATACTGGCGAATGGTTTAGCCGGCAATCAAAAAATCACAGAGAAGAATAAGGACTATGAGAGTTTCTGTAAAGCATTAAATATGGTAACTACCGATCTTGCCAAGAAGATGGCAGCAGACGGAGAAGGTGCCAACAAGCTGTTCGAGGTGCAGGTAACAGGAGCAAAGACGGAGGAAGAAGCAATTATTTTAAGCAAATCCATTATTACTTCCAATCTGGTAAAAACAGCTGTTTTCGGAAACGATGCAAACTGGGGACGTATTTTATGTGCAATGGGGTATTCCGGTGTAAATTTTGATCCGGATCAGGTTGATTTGTATGTTGAAAGTGCAGATGGTAAGTTAAAGCTTGTGGAGAACGGGATGGCAACGGATTACAGCGAAGAGCTTGCCACGAAGATACTATCCGGCAAGGAAGTAAAGGCAACTGCCGATCTTAAATCCGGCTCAGCCGGCGCGACCGCCTGGGGTTGTGACTTATCCTATGACTATGTGAAAATCAATGCGGATTATCGTTCTTAGTTCATAGTATATAAGAAGTATAGAACCTTCTTCGGATGTTAAAAATTTTAAGCTAAAGCAGCTTTTGATATCCAAAACCCTATAAAATCAGTTATTGGCAGAAAGGAATTACAAAGATGGATCAAATGGACCAAATTCTTATAAAAGCGCAGACTTTAATTGAGGCGCTTCCTTATATACAGAAATTCAATAATAAAAAGGTTGTTGTAAAATACGGCGGTAGTGCAATGCTGGATGAAAACCTGCAGCTTAATGTAATCAAGGACGTAGCATTATTAAAGCTGGTAGGTATGCAGCCGATTATCGTACATGGAGGCGGTAAGGAAATAACGAAATGGCTTGGTTTGCTTGGACATGAATCGAAATTCGTGGAAGGACTTCGGGTAACCGATGCACAAACCATGGAAGTGGCAGAAATGGTACTTGGAAAAGTGAATAAAAACCTTGTTCAGATGGTAGAAAAGCTTGGAGTAAAGGCAGTAGGAATTACCGGAAAAGATGGAAGCACCCTAAAGGTAGAAAAAAGATATGCCAATGGACAGGATATCGGTTTTGTCGGTAACATTAAGGAAGTTAACACCGAGCTGATTAATACACTGATCGATAATAATTTCGTACCGGTAATAGCACCGATCGGCCTGGATGATGCATATCAGAATTATAACATTAATGCGGATGATGCGGCATGTGCGGTAGCCACAGCAATCGGAGCGGAGAAATTAGTGTTCTTAACAGACATTGAGGGAGTTTATGCAGATCCAAAGAATAAAGACAGCCTTATTTCTGTGCTGACCCTGGATAGAGCGGATGAGTTACTGGAGGGCGGTTATATTGGCGGAGGAATGCTGCCAAAGTTAAAAAACTGTATTGACGCAGTGCGAAACGGTGTTTCCAGAGTACATATTCTGGATGGAAGAATGGAACATTGCTTACTGTTGGAATTCTTTACGAATAGAGGGATTGGAACGGCAATTATCAATAAAGCAGGTATTTACGACAATGAGCCGGAGATATAATTACGAAACATAATCCAGTGCAACAGGGACGGACTTCATTATCTGTGGATCAGAATGAGATGTAGTTGTCCCTGTTTTCTTATGAAAAGTAATGTAGGAATAAAGATGTTTCACACTTCCAATCATGATGCTGCAAAGCGGCATCACAAATAATCATGGAAGAAGTTCTTGTTATTAGGTAATTGCGAAATGCAAGAATTATATTAATTGTATACACAGAAAGCACATGTTCTGGAGCGGAAGTTAAGCGGAAGGAGCGTTGGAGCGGAGGAATATGTGTTCATGTGTATACAATTTGAACAACTATATAGTTTCGCAATTGCCTAAGTTCTTGTTATTATAGAAGGGAGAATTTATTATGAATCATTCGATTGAGGAAGCAGAGAAAGTATTGATGCACACCTACAGCCGTTACCAGATTGTATTAGACCGCGGTGAGGGTGCATATCTATATGATACGGCTGGCAAGAAGTATCTTGATTTTGCCGCCGGTATTGCCGTATTTGCATTAGGTTATGCAAATAAAGCTTATAATGATGCACTAAAGGCGCAAATAGATAAGGTAGTGCATATTTCTAACCTTTTCTATAGTGTTCCAGCTGTTGAGGCTGCAAAAAAGCTGGTGAAAGTCTCGGGGATGGATCGTGTATTCTTTACCAGCAGCGGTACGGAAGCCATTGAAGGAGCTGTAAAGCTTGCCAGAAAATACTATTTTAAAAAACATGGAATTGCAAACAGCCAGATTATTTCCATGGAACATTCCTTTCACGGAAGAAGCATGGGTGCATTAAGTGTGACAGGTACCAAGAAATACCGTGATGCTTTTGAACCTCTGATTGGTGGTGTTGTATTTGCAGAATATAATAATCTGGAAAGTGTGAAGGAATTAGTCCAGGAAAATACTTGTGCAATCATTCTGGAGACGGTACAGGGAGAAGGCGGACTATATCCTGCAACGAAGGAATTTCTTCAGGGAATTCGCAAGCTTTGCGATGAAAAGGATATTATTTTGATATTGGATGAAATACAATGCGGAATGGGCAGAACGGGAGCTATGTTTGCATATGAGCATTTTGGAGTACAACCGGATATAATAACCAGCGCGAAAGCACTTGGATGCGGTGTGCCGGTAGGTGCATTTGCTGCAATACAAAAGGTGGCAGCAGCATTTGAACCGGGTGACCATGGTACTACCTACGGCGGAAATCCTTTTGTTACAGCAGCTGTAAGTACTGTATTTGATCTTTTTGAAAGTGAGAAAATTTTGGATAATGTAAATAAAGTTGCGCCTTATCTTGTAAAAAAGCTGGATGAACTCGTAGAAAAGTATGACTTTATCAAAGAACGCCGTGGTTTGGGACTGATGCAGGGACTGGAGTTTACTTTTCCGGTGAAGGATATTATACCAAAGATTATGGAAGCAGGCTTGATCTTAATCGCAGCCGGAAGTAATGTAATCCGTTTCGTTCCTCCTTTGATCATTCGGAAAGAAGAAGTGGACCAGATGTTTGAAATATTTGACAGGGTCTTAAGTGAGATATAGCTTGTGATAATTAAAATTTATTAGAAAAACAAGAAAACTGAATATTGGAATCTAAAGTTGGAAATGTTAAGAAGGTACTTTTAAACATAAGAAAGGTCTGGTGTCTGTCTATGTGGGGTATCCTTATTGCAATTCTTTCGGGCGCGCTGATGAGTACACAGGGTGTATTAAATACAGGCGTTACAAAACAGTCAGGTATATGGGTGACTGCAAGTTTTGTTCAGTTTTCGGCATTGTTAGTTTGTCTTGGTGCATGGATTGTTACCGGAAGAGAGAGCAGCTTTGCATCCTTATGGAAGATAGATCATAAATACATGCTGCTTGGTGGTGTATTAGGAGCATTTATTACCTTCACTGTAATAAAAAGCGTGGATACTTTGGGACCTGCGGTCGCGAATATGTTTATCATTTCCGCACAGTTAATCGTAGCTTACTTAATAGAAGTTTTTGGGCTTTGCGGTTGTGAAAAAGCTTCGTTTGAGTGGAAAAAGCTGCTTGGACTGGTACTCATTATTGCAGGAATTGTCATTTTTAAGTGGGATCACAAAGCGCGTCTATGATCATGAAGTGTCTGGTAGTTTTATAACAGATTTGGATATGAGGTGAAAAATAAATAACAACTTAAAATGCAGGTGTTTTCGCATCGCATATTAGTACTTTTTTAAAATCAATTACAGATTATTAGAAAAAGGCTGTCCAATAGAATGGGCAGCCTTTCGCAATGACAGTAAACCATAAAGTACATTTTCTTCTGAAATCGCGAAAATTATCTATGTTTCTTTATAAAATCTGGCTATAATACCTATTGTAAATGATGTGTAATTTATGTAGAATGAAGTTGTGCATTCAGAAAGTATAGAGGGTACTTTTTAAGTTGTCTTTTTGTTATATAAAGGAAGATGACTATGAATAAGAAATATAGTATTATAATAATAACAGGAATGTTTTTGATTATTTCTGGAATATGTTACAGTTGTGCGTTTCATAAGAAAAATTCACCGGAATTTTCCCAAACGCAGTTAGATCGTTTGAATAGTGATACACAAAGTGGGGATAATTTAGGTGCTGGAAAGAGTGACCTGGCAGGAGATAATAATTCGGATGACAAATCATCAAAACAACATTCCTCCACGCCAGATAATACCAAAGAAGAAGGTCTTACGCAGATACCAAAGCCCGGAGAAAGTGAGAAAACAGATATTTACATTCATATCTGTGGAGCTGTATTAAACCCCGGCGTTTATAAAGCAGGCGTTGGTGCCCGTATCTTTGATTTGATTAATATGTCCGGGGGGTTAACAGAAGAGGCTGCAGGAGATTTTATTAACCAGGCGATGGCGGTTTCTGATGGCCAGAGAATATATATTCCTACCAAAAAAGAAGTAGAGAATTTAACACCAGCCGAATATCTGGAAGAGGAGAGTACTTTAGAGAACATAGGTGAGAAATCGGATTTAATCAATATTAATACGGCAGATACAGAGGCATTGATGAAGCTTCCAGGAATTGGTAAGGCAAAAGCTGCCAGCATCATTGAGTATCGGACAGCAAACGGAAGTTTTCAAACGATTGAAGAGCTTATGAAGATTTCAGGGATAAAGGAAGGTTTATTCAACCGGATAGCTCCCTGTATTACAGTAAATTAAGAGCAAGATGAATGGAATACTGCCAAACAGTATAATTCAG
>JAEZZO010000015.1 GCA_023418475.1 Bacillota bacterium | reverse complement strand
TGCAGAATTCTATGAATTCCTTATTCTTTGTTTCAGAGAAATTCTTATCACGTTTTGCCGCTTTCCGACTTCTGGTGATACCAGACCTATGACGTACCGCTGTTTTAATAAAATCCTCTGTCGTACATTCAAAAACCTTCGCTAATGCACACGCTTCTAGCTTTTGTGAATGGGGCGCTAATACAGACCTCTCTGTAAGCCATTCATCAACATATTCTCTACATTCGGAAAGCATCTTGCATCCATAGCGTTCCTTGCACCAATTAACAAAGTAACAGGCATGCTTCTGATAATCCTGAAAGGTACTCCAAGTATAAATCTTATGGATGGAAATACGTTCTTTATAACTTAACATTGCCTTTGCATCCTTTTTCCGCTTCTCTTTCAGAAGCGCGCGTTCCGCCCTCTGGTCATCATATTTTGAATGACCGATTGCCATCTTTGACTTCAATTTCATTTCCACCTGATGAACCAATGATTGATGTTTCTTTTCTCTGTTACGAGCCATTTTTACCACGTCCTTTGATTGTATTTAAGTTAAAGCTGAGCACGCGCCAATTTATTCAAATCACAGGCACCTAGTGATTATTAACTCCTACGGATACAGTCAAAGGGTATCCAGCCTGACCATTATTAACAGAGTGATTTTTAATGGTCTACAATCTCCAAACAGTGGTTTGTTTTATAAAGTTCAACTACAGATACGTCTTAAGTCAAGAAAACTTCGTTCTCTCTTCTTTTCTTCTTACAGACCGCCGGCTTACCGGTAATAAGGTTTTATCAGTTAACTGATATCACCTTAGGAAAACAAAATAAATTATGTTTTCAGTCTGCTTGTTTCATTTGTTTGTTATTTTTAACATGTTTTTGTTTGTTCTGTTTTCTCCTTTCGCCATGAATACAATTTTAATATGCTATTATTCAATGAACGATATCGAAAAAAATGACATGATAACCGTTTACTCGAAGAAGTAACGAGTAACCGTTATCGTAGTTACTTTTATGAATGTGTAGTTAATACTCTTAATAGTTGAATTGACTTATTAATATCGGTAGAAGTATAATTTAAGAAATCAAAAACACAGATATTGATAATGGAGATTATTTAACGATGTAAAATAAGCATATCTAGAAAGTTCAATTCAACAAAGTTTATATAAATCAAAGTACAAGACAAAACAAAGCATTTTGGGACAGGATTTTTTAACATGATATTGTTATAATAGAAAATATTGGGGGACAGCACGATGGAATGGGTTCAATCATTAAATAATGCAGTAGACTACATTGAGAAACATTTATTAGAGGATATTTGTTGTGAAAATGTAGCTGAATATGTGCATATTTCTACGTTTCATTTTCAAAGGACGTTTAATCTTTTAAGCGGAATGACAATTCAAACATATATAAGGAATAGGCGCTTATCCTTAGCAGGGGAAGAATTACTACATTCTGATACAAAAGTAATAGATGTTGCGTTGAAATATAGATATGAAACAGCCGAAAGCTTTTCCAAAGCATTTAGTCGATTTCATGGTATATCACCAAGTAAGGTGAAAACGGAAAAATGCTTGAAATCGTTTAACCGTCTTTCTATAAAAATATCGTTGGAAGGTGGAATTTCTATGGATTATCGAATTGAGAAACATGATGAAATGAGATTACTAGTTTACTCAAAAATGTTTACCGAAGCAACTTCTAAAAATGGTATTCCAAAATTTTGGGAAGAGTATTTTAAAAATGAGATTTATAAAAAAGCTCCAGGATATCTAGGAATTTGTGCACAAAAGGTTAGTGGAGCAGACGAGTATTTGTATGGAATTGGTTGTAACTCAAGTGATGTTCAAAGTAAACCTGATGGATTTGAGCTTCTAACTATTCCACCTAATACTTGGGCAATATTTAAATGTGTCGGTCCTATGCCCGATGCGATTCAAAAAATGTGGGATAGAATATACAGAGAATGGCTTCCGAGCGCTAAGTATGAACTGATATCTGAATATTGCATTGAAAATTATTTACTAGGAGATAACCATTCAGATAATTACATAAGTGAAATATGGTTACCGGTAACAGAAAGAGGCTAAAAGATGGATGATAGTATAAAAGATTGGTTGCTAGAAGATAGAAATTCAGAGATTAAACTAAGGGTTTTAAAAGAAGGATTAGGATACAAAGACAATGACCCAGAGGTTATGTGTACAAAAGAAAACCTAATGAATTCTAAAATTTATGAAAGTGTGTTAAAAAAGCTTCATTCAGACAAGAAATGGAGTAATTATGATGCTCTTTTGGCATTTGCAGAATGGGGACTTACTCGAACAGATATTGGAAAAGAACTCGAAGAAGTTATTTTTGATATGATTGATAAGTTTGGTTTTCAAATGTTATGCGGTGAACCGTTACTCTTACGTAATCTGGTTAAATTAGGGTTCTACAATGAGTCCATTATAAAAAATGAAATTGAATCTAAATTGAGTCTAATACAAGCGGATGGAGGTTTCAGATGTATTAGCACAAATAAAAAGATAAATAACCCTAACAAAGAGCATAAAAGTTGTGCTAGATTGACAGTCTGCTATCTCTTGCTGGCTGCTGAACTTTGTAGTGGTATAATGTAGTTGTAACACCTCAACCTAATAGATATAATATCTATCAAGGAAAGAGGTAACCACATGAAAATTTTTGAACCAGAATTTAAGAAAAACATTGTCCGTCTTCATATAGAAG
>JAEZZO010000071.1 GCA_023418475.1 Bacillota bacterium | reverse complement strand
GGCAGCAAAAGCGGCAAGGGCAATAATAGCTTGAACAAAGTGAAAGCCAGCGTCTTTAGGCGCTGGCCGGTAACAAGCCCTTATAGGGCTAGCACAAGCCACCCGTTTTACGGGTGGTCATGACTTTATTGGGTTTTGTTCATTGATTTATATAAATTTTCTCTCCAGTTGGTTAAAATGTAAGTACAACCAAACAATTTAAACTGGAGGAAAAATCTATGTCTACTAAATACTTTTCTCAGCTTTCATTAGCTGAACATTTTCAAGATTGCAGAAGTTTCTTAGAATCTGATACTTCCACTTTCTTTGAACTTCTTAAAAATAATATTAATTTGCTTGAATTTATACCTAATAGCTTTCATTATGCCTTCTACAAATCAATAGGTCGCACTCGTGAGTACCCTTTGCACGGTTTTATATCTTCTCTTCTTTTGCAGAAGATTTTTTCTATTCCTTCTGACAGTTTACTCATTATCTTGCTTTCTCTTTGCAAGGAATTGCGTGAATTCTGTGGCTTTACCAAAGTTCCAGATTCTTCAAAGTTCACACGCTTTAAGCAGGATTTTTTGCCTTACCTTGAGCAGATGTTTTCTACCATGGTAGATTTTACTGAGCCTATCTGTTTGGCTATTGATAAAACTCTTGCTTCTACCATTGCTTTTGACACTACAGGCATTGAACTTTATGTCAAAGAAAACAATCCTAAAATCCTCAATGCTCTGATTAAAAAGTTAAAAACCTTTTATAAGGATAAGCCAGAAGTCGACCCTCATAAAATGGCTTATGGTCTTATGCCATCTCACTCTATGTCTTGTTCCGATGCAAAGCAATTGTACATAAATGGCCATTTTTGCTATGCTGACAAACTTGCAATTATTACAAATGGGTTAGGTATTATCCGTCATATTGCCTTCCTTGATGATGAATTTAAAGCTAACCACCCTAATATGGTTGTTGAAAAGAAATCTGATTCACCTGAAGAAGATAAGTCTATTGGTGATTCTTCAGCACTTAAGCCTGTCTGGAAGGATTTCTTTTCCTTACACCCTTCTTTCAAACCCCATACTTTTCTAGGAGATTCAGCTTTTGATGTCATTGATATCTATAGCTCACTTAAAAATGATTTTCACTTTCAAAAAGCCCTTATACCGTATAACCCCAGAAATGAAAGCACTTTAGCCCCTGTAGGCTATAATGAATATGGATATCCAGTTTGTCCAAATGACCCATATCTCCAGATGAAATGTCAAGGACCGTGCAGAGAGAAAGGGCGTGCTGACCGAGTTAAGTGGGGATGCCCTAAAATGATTAAGAAAAATGGTACATTGTACTGCAACTGTGAAAATCCTTGCAGTACAGCTAAAAAGGGACGTACCACATATACTTATGAAAGCATGGACTTTCGAATGTTTCCCGGACTACAACGCGGCTCTGAAAAATGGGTTGAACTGTACAAAATCAGAGCTGTTGTTGAAAAAACAATTAATCATTTAAAAACAAATATGTGTATCGCCGGAAGAAAAACCCGAAATCACCTTACAACAAAAGCAGATGTCTTCATAGCCGGTATAGCAAGCCAACTTACAGTCATCATAGCATCCAAACTAAATTATCCACAATACATAAGAAGCCTTAAACCTCTTATTGCATAAAAGCTATTAAAATTTCAAAGAACCTCTTTGGCTTATTAAAATACGCCAAAAATCAAATAATTTTATAAAAACTGTGAACATTAAGCCATTTCTCCAAAAAGTTATTCACATTTCTTCAAAACAACATTTCACAATTACCTATAACAAGTTTAATAATTTCTTTTTTATATTCTGCTGTAAATGATTGGCCTTTCACACTGAACACGTCCTCTCTTGAGTATATTATATCAACCTTTCAATGTGTTCAGCAAATCTGGCTCACTCCAAATCAACATTACTTCTGGAACATATACAAAGGTAATCCTCAAATCATCACATCTTTTCCTATCATCGTGACAGAAAGCCGTAAGATTTATCCTTGAATAACAATTATACAAAATTCAACTGAGGCCTGACATGGTGTTACAAAGAGCACTAACCTAACACATTCCTATAATTTACAGAAAATACAAAAATAGACATAATTTTTTTCCGTAATATAACAAATTTTTCTAAAAAGATAAAGTAAAATACAATTGTACCTATTAAGACAGCGTTTTTGAAAAGAAAGGATGTAATTATCAAATAACAGTAGAAGATAGTTTCGAATACCTTGAGGGAGATAACAGTATTATTTGGTTATCACATCTCTATATGAGCCAATGATACTGCTATCATCAAATATACCTCTATCAAAAATGATATTTACAAAAAATTATGAGGAGGTTTTGTAACGAATAACATTGATATTTCAGACGATGCAAGGCTAGTTAATTTCGAAAAACATGAAATTGAATCGAGTTGAATTATTGATGTTTTGTGCATGAATGAAGTTTTGACGTGGAATTTTGCCGATTTATAAGCCTCTTTGAGGGTTATTTTACTTATTTCAAAGTAAATCGGCTTAATTTATATTAATAGTGCTCTTAGTGCTAATTTCTAAGGGCATCACTCAAATAAGAGAGGAGGGAGATAAAATGAAAAAACAGTTGGGTAAAAAAGAACAAAGAACTGCAAAGACACTTCAGTTGTATGCAAATTTCTGTACCCCATGTAGTTGCGGTTGCTCATGTTCTGGTTGCGCTAGTACACCGTCGAACGATTACATGAATGTAAATAATAGTGCCTATAGTTACTCTAAAAGTGACGTAAGCTATTATGTTGTATCTCGCACAAACTGATTTAGTCAGTCGCGTACGGGCGTAAAATGTTCTACAATACTACCGAACACTTGAAAACCACAAGTGGAAAATCAAGATGAATCGGATTTGTTGCGTGGATACAAGCGCAATGGTAAAAGAGTATCTCAATTGATAGCAAATCTCTACAAAATACTCTGAGCCATTATCAAAATTAAAGTATTTAAGTATTATTGTCGCTGGTTTTGCAATTTGACGCTACATAGCTATACCATTACAAACCAGCGGCAATACTCTAAAAATATCGAGAGAGGAATGTTATAATTGCCTATAGATACAGATTCAATAGAATCAAAGCCGTTTATTCATTTATTTAAAAACTCGTCTGCTTATTATGTTTATGATGTAAATACAAATAAAATTATTACCGTATCAAAAGATATATACAATTTTCTTAGTGGGAAAGTAGCAGATAACACAGAAGGACAGAATGCGTCTATTATAGATTCCATTAACGAGCTTAGGATACAAGGATATCTAAAATCTAATCATGTAAAGGTATCCGAACATCCACTAACGGAGATTTTTGAGGACTATTTGTGTAATAAAATATCCCATTTAACTTTACAGGTAACGCAAATGTGTAATTTGAGATGCGAATATTGCACTTATTCTGGTGGTTATAACAACAGATCGCATTCTGATAAGCGTATGTCGGAAGAAATTGCGCAGAAAGCTATTGATTATTTGATAAAACATTCGCGCGATTCGGTTGATAGATTTGGCTTAAGTTTTTATGGCGGCGAACCATTGTTAGCTTTCGACCTAATAAAAATGTGTGTACGTTACATTAAAGAGAGAGCAGAAGGCAGAAAAGTTGATTTTAACTTTACAACCAATGGGACATTGCTCACCGAAGAGAAAATAGAGTTTCTTATGGAAAATGATTTTAATATATTAGTCAGTTTGGATGGTCCCGATTATATTCATAATAAAAACAGAAAGTTTGCGAATAGCGAGGAAGGTTCATTTGACATTTTGATTAAGAATTTGGATATGATTAAAAATAAATATCCTGAATTCTACAAAAACAAAATATCGTTTAATACAGTTCTAGACCCTACAAATGAATTTACATGCGTCAATGATTTTATCATCAACAGCGAAATGTTCGACAAAATGAGGTTTTCCTCTTCAGTAATAAGCGATACATATGCTAAAAACTCTATAGTTTATAGTTCAAATTTCGGTGAGGAATTTGAGTATGAACGTTTTAAATTATATCTTTCCAAATTAGGTTGGCTTAGTGAACAAGAAATATCCCCTATGCTAAATAGCTCCTTTTCTACGATTAAACGTACTGCTAGGAGTTTAGAATCTCCGAAACTAACTCAAATGCCGGAAGCATATCATAGAGGGGGGCCTTGTGTGCCTGGTGCTCACAAGTTGTTTGCTGATGTTAATGGAGATTTTTATCCTTGTGAACGAGTTAGTGAGTCGTCATTCGTTACTAAAATTGGAAATATTGATTTGGGAATAGATTTGGATAAAGCAACAAGATTGCTTAATATCGAACGATTTACGACAGATTTGTGCAAAAATTGTTGGTGTTATTATTACTGTACTATATGTATAGCAAGGGCTGATGACGGCACTAAAATATCAACAGATATGATAGAATCAGCCTGCAAAGGTGTACGAAATAGCATAGAATCTGAGTTTTTGGATTACTGCGTATTAAAAGAATTAGGCTATGATATTGAATTGGACGAATAAGAAAGGATGTTTATATGGAAAAAATACTTATTTACCCTTACAATAAATCATATGAACCAGTTGTTGCTCATCAAAAGTTAATTGAATCTAGTCTCCCAAACACTCAGATAGAAACTTTGGTAAGTCCAAGAGGGTGGGGATTGGAGGATGACATTGTTGATAGCTCTTATGGCGTAATTAAAGTATCAAGTGACTTTGAAGGGGAATTAGATAAATGTACAATGGTTTGGTTTGTTGAAGATAGTAATTTACAACTCCCGGAAGATATTCTATTTGATAAGTTACATAAAGCAATTCGTGCTAATAAAAAGATAATATATACAAGGATAAAAAATCATTCTCAATACAAGCAAGCAATGACTTTAATACCGAACGATATTAAAGTCACTATCAATATTCACAAGAATAGTAATTTATTCAATAAAGCAATGTGCTATAAAATTAATGTACCTGTATTGATTGTTTTTGGATTAGAAGAAAACACAGATAAATTTGAGGTACAGATGGGGTTACGAGAAGAATTCATATCAAGAGGATATAAAGTTTCCTCAATAAGTTCTCGAGGAGATAGTGATATTTTGGGTGTTCATTCTATACCGGAGTTTATGTTTGAAAATGAGATTTGTGTGGCTGATAAAATAATACTATATAATCACTATGTTAAGGAAATAGAGTTGGACGAAAAACCTGAAATTATTATTATTGGCATCCCCGGAGGTGTAATTCCATATGATTCATTTAACCATAATAATTATGGGATTATGGCGTTTGAGATTTCCAATGCTGTTCCTTGTGATTGTGCTGTGATGTGTTCTCCATATTACCAGTTTTTTAATGGAGATTATTCAGAAGTGTATAATGATATGTTGAATAAATACGGCTTTAATGTTGAATATTGTCATGTAGCGCCCATTTCGATAGATACGAGAACTATTGCAGATAATTTCATCAGAGGATTTTTAACAATAAAAAAAGATTTTGTAAAGGATAAAGTGCGAGATTACAACAGGGATGATGTCTTATATCTAGTTGATAAGTCTGGTTTAGAAATTACAGTTGATGGTATTATTAATAAATTAAATAACTATTGTTAAGAACGTATGAAATATAATTAACAAACAATGGTGGATTTATTCCAAGGAGGCAAAAAATGTTTTCGTCAGAGATACAAGACAAATTGCGAGAAATTTTTAAAAACAGAACAGAAACCGATTTTTTACAAAATAAGCATTTACAAAGTCTAAAGTTACTGGGAAATGATTTGCGTGTTCCTGCGAGAGAATTAGTATTGATATTGTTCGACATTGAAAAAGAATTCGACATACAAATACCTAAAGATATAGTAATTGAGGGCGGTTTTGATACTTTTGCCAATATAGAAAGAATTGTTATGGAACAGTGTCGTGCGATGTAATGAGGAATGTGCTGATATGAGGGTAGCAATTATTGATAATGGCATTTTCGAAAGCCAGATGCTTTTTCCTATGAAGATAAAACACTATAGTGTGCGTGAGGGTAAAATAAAAGAGCAAAATCAAAAATTAGAGGGCGATCACGCAAGCCACGGTACGGTTTGCGCAAGGATTATTTCCAGCATAGCATCCGATTTTGAATTAATCGACATAAATATATTTGATTCTTACAACGCAAGCGTCGAAGATTTATCGGTAGCATTAGACTGGTGTTATGATAATTTTGTATCCGTAATTAATATGAGTTTTGGAACTATAAATTATTTGGACTTCGGTAAGCTTGAGTCCCATATAGAGAGATTAATTGACAAGGGTGTGTTTTTAGTAGCGGCTCACAATAATCTTTTTATAAAATCGTATCCGGCAATACATAAGAATGTATTTGGCGTGAGGCTTGATAAAAGCGAAAGTTTAGTTGATGGAGAGTTCGGATATCAATTATCTGATGGTCTTAATTTTGAGAATTGTTTTGTAGCTCACTATGATATTAACCATATAGAAGATGGAAATCCTAAAACTGGAAATAGTTATGCGGCTCCTGTAATTGTTGGACATATCATTAATTTTTTAGCCCAGCAATTGCAAGCAACTTTCGATATGGTTCTGAAATATTTGGCGAGTAAGTGCAACCAACAATGTGTTAGCATTGATATCCGAACGACTATATCAGATTTAGTTGATTCAACAGACATACCAGTAATCGGGTTTTATGATAGGAATCAACTTCTCTTTCGTTCTGTTAAAGAACGACTTTGTGCTGAAAAATATGAAGTTATATCCTTTATTGATTTTGATAATGAGCAATTAGGTATTCCGCTCGAATTTTACTGCCCTAGTGGAAAAGGTCTTACGCAAGATTTGATTTCAACATTAGGGCTGATTTACGTTGCAGATGTTTTTTTGCTGTGCTTAAATAAAAAGAAATATTGCGAGAGTATTATCAATAAATTGGTAGACCTAATTATAGTAGAAGAAAACGGATGGTACCAAATTAATTCTCAAAATGGCATTTATTATTGTAAATCAGAAGATGAGATTTATCAGTACATAATAAATTATTTTAGCTAAGGAGGGGTTTGCGTAATAATGGATAAGCAATTGATTTTAAGAAATTGGAATATCATCACATGAAGTGTCCTGAACGGTACTTGGGTTGACACTCCTCTGGGAAATATTAAGTTTTGTTTATTCGGTACTGCCAATACGGTAGTGCCTTTTTATGTCAAACCGGCGCCTGGTCTGATATCTTTTTTGCCCTCATCGCCGGGCGGTAAGCGTCAAATAGAAAAAATGGTTATCAAGCTGTTAACCATTTTTCTAACACATTAAATTAATTTTCTTTGCTATCTCCGACCTCATCCCAAGCATATTTTTCAGATGCAGCTACTGTAGACTTT
>JAEZZO010000049.1 GCA_023418475.1 Bacillota bacterium | reverse complement strand
GCATACGACCGGCACTCGAAAAGGTAAAGGTATATGCTAGAGGATGGCTTAACTATTACGGTTTGGCAGACATGAAGAAACCCATCGAGGACATCAATGGATGGCTCTACCATCGGATACGTATGTGCATTTGGAAGTAATGGAAGAAGCCTAAAACAAAGATGAGGAACCTATTAAAACTTGGAGTTTCCGAAGATTTGGCATGGCAAGCAGCTAATAGCCGTAGAGATTATTGGTTTGTTACACATACGTTGGCGGTCAACATAGCTTTAACAAAAGAAAGACTGATACACAATGGCTTTTATGACTTGGTCACTGCATATCAGTCTGTGCACGTCAACTATTGAAAGCGCCGTGTACCGAACGGTACACACGGTGCTGTGAGAGGACGGCGGTTAGTCACCGCCTCCTACTCGATTATAAATGAGTGCTAACTGTTATTTGTATTTAATTCTAAGCCTTTTATAAGCGCCTTTTTAATCTGTCCTTCTTCTATGCTAAGCAGGATTAGGCAGGAGAGTCTTTGGGGTATTACTTTATAACAACTCAATATGGTATTTTTCCAGCCAGTAATTCACCTGCAGCAAAAACGCGATCAACTGGGGACCTGCCATCAGCTGTCCGTACCAGGGTTTACCATAATCGGAAGGGGAAGACAGAAAGGTACGGATTTTCTTTTCATCTACTAGCGGCCTGATTGCCGCATTCGGGTCGGAAATAATATCGAGCAGTCTGTTTCCTAATAACTTCTCATAATCCGGATGATAGGTTTTGGGATACGGACTCTTTTTGCGGTATAGGATATCCTCAGATACCAGACCCTTACCGGCTTCCCGCAGCAGGCCCTTCACAACGCCGTTTGCCGATTTCATCTCCCACGGAACATTCCAGATATATTCAATAATTCTATGATCCGCAAACGGAACCCTGGCTTCCAGACCGGAATACATACTGCATCGATCCATACGATCCAGTAAAGTCACCATAAACCATTTTAAGTTCAGATAAGCAATTTCTCTCCTGCGGGACTGCGTCTTGTCTTCTCCGGCAAGATACGGTGTCTCAGCAACTGATTTCTCATAAGCAGCCTGAACATAACCGTCCAGATCAATGGAAGAGAGGAGGTCATCCGAGAGCAGCTGCTTTCTGGTTTCCAAATTCCTTGACCAGGGGAATAAATTAGCGGACATCATTTCTGGCTTATGAAACCAAGGATAGCCGCCAAAGATTTCATCGGCACATACGAGATAACAGCCATATACGTAATTAATCGTTTATGTTTGGAAGCTTGGGGTATAACACAAGCTGAAAGTCATCTGGTGATCGAGCTTTTTCTTTCCGGTATTCAACCTTTTCAAGGATCTCTTTAAACAGCTCATTCTTTTGGGGTACACTCTCTAAAGAGTCATATACTTCAAGTAAATGTTTTACCTTTGGCATGAGTTGATAAGCTGCAGTCTCACTTTCGATATATCGGGCAAGATTAGATTTTATCATTTTTTTAGACCCTTTTGCAGCAGATATACGTTCTGATAGATTTTGTGAACGCTCAAGAAATTGATCTGTGGAATACACTCCCTGTTCTAAAAGATCAAAGATATTACCCTGCTGCTTACTCAATGTAAGAATTTCGTCCTCTATTGATTTTAGCGATTTTTCCAGGGCGTTTCGATTTATATCCGGCTCGTTTTTCTGTTGTTCCAGTTCAACCGCATACTTATCATACCAAGCCTTAATTGCAGCAAGTACTTTACTTTCTATGTAATTATACGCGGATCCTACATTGCTGCATCCCTTGGCATGACAAATGATATAGTCTTTTTTCTTATAGTTACCGACCACTCCACCTTTTCTAAGAACCATTTTGCGGCCGCAAACACTACAGACAAGAATTCCGGCAAATGGATTTTTGATCTGGTTCTTATATCCTACAGGAGCCGGAGGAGCCATAGCTATATATTCTTGAGCTTTCGCAAATGTCTCCTCACTGACAATTGCTTCATGTAATCCATTTACTAATACATATTCATCATTTCTAGGGCGGCTGATTACTTGCTCTCCGTTGATTACTCGCTTCTGGTTAACACGCCAGTTCCATCTTATTTTACCTGCATAAACCGGATTGATCAGAATATCTCTTATGGTAGATTTTACCCAATAGTCGTGCCTTGCTGGAGGTAAATGCATTTCATTGAGTAGTCGAGCTATCTGTTGTATCCCAGCCCTTCTTTTCTCCCCGTATTGGTCGACAACTCCATCCGTATACATGGAAAAAATCAACCTTACCGTTTCTGCTTGTTCTGGTATGATCTCCAAGGTATTCCCCTTGTCACCCTCGATCTTTACAATTTTATAGCCAAACGCCGGTCTTGATCCCAAAAATTTACCCTCTTTAGCAGCGGCTACGCGTCCTCGCTGAAGACGACGGTTGATAGTTTTATATTCACGGCGAGACATAAATAGACCGAACTCAAAATATTCTTCATCGAATTCATTGTTTGGATCGTAAGTCTTAATTGGCGTAATTATTTTCGTGTTAGATACTTTAAATGCCTGAGCCACAATACCTTGATCGATAGTATCGCCACGCGCCAGACGCTCTACTTCTACGACAAGCACACCGGCCCAGATACCCGTTTCAATTTCGGATAAAAGTTGCTGCATCACAGGTCGAGAAGCAATAGAATCCCCGGATACAATTTCACGATATATCTTAGTAATGTTTAACTTCATTTTCTTTGCTAGTTCAAGTAATATTTTTT
The DNA here is from genome assembly GCA_023418475.1 of Bacillota bacterium. Taxonomy (GTDB): domain Bacteria; phylum Bacillota; class Clostridia; order Lachnospirales; family Lachnospiraceae; genus Mobilitalea. The sequence goes on along the minus strand of JAEZZO010000049.1, from coordinate 131,822 downwards.
CATGCCGGAGCAGAGTTTCACCCTCTCCATGAGCTTCGGCATCTACATCAGCTCTGGACTTTCTTAGGTATATCACATAATTTTGCATAGCAATTCCTCCTAATTACAATAATTTCATAACCCCTAGTACCGGCTCAAAATAGATTATGAAATTATCAATAGCAGCATATTCGCCATATTTTCTACGATAGGCTTCTAGGGCTTGCCCTAGGAAATCCTCGGTTACTTCAAGATATTCTGCCATCTCAAATAGATTATGACATCCGGCATTGTAGGCATTTATTATTCCTGATAAACCGATCTGCTTATCGTAAGCCCATAGCCTGGCTTTCAGTTCCTGCTTGCGGTTTTCTGTTATGCCCTGATCCAGAATATCACCGCAATTTGTAAGGTGGTGTCCAATTTCCTCGGCCAGGATACAAGCCTTTCCTTTTATAGTAGGGATATCTTTTCTTATGGCAATCTTGTGCCCCATAATTCGTCCGTTGTAGCCGATTAGCGGTTTCTCCTTTACCACTAACCCCATTGAAGTAGTCTCATCTATCAATTCATCATATGTCAAATAGAGTCACCTCATAAGTTAAAAATTTTCATCGTTCATTATAGCATCATCATGAGCCTTGTCTTCTGCCGTAGCTCCTGGACGCTCGTTGGCAGCGTTAAGAACATCGTTACTACAGCGGTTATACTCCATCTCTAGGACGGTATCTACAGTGTGCTTGCCCTTGTCATCAATTAATTTATATTTTTCGATAAGTGATATTTCTTTTGCGGTATAAGTACGCTTACTATAAACATATGGAAATAAATCTAATATTGAATCATCTTTGTTATATATTAATTGCTTAAATAAAGCATTATAAATTTCAGATTTGAATTTATAATCACTGCTATTTTGATCAATCATTTCTACAACGCTTTGGATATCATTATTTTTGTCTTCAACATAATGAGATAATAGCTCCTTTACAGCAGAGAGTAGAATGTTATCTAATTCTTTTTCATTTTTTAACAACTCAGGGGAAATATTTTGTATTGTTTGTTTTCGTTCCATAGGGACATCATATCCCATTAACCACGATTCATTAACATCTAATGCTTTAGCAATTTTATAAATGTTTTTTTGCTTCGGCTCATATAAACCAGAGAGATATGTACTGATAGAAGATTTACCAATACCTGTCTTTTCAACAAGATCAGCCTGTTTCATATCTCTTAATAATAAAGCCTCATTCATTCGTTCCGCAATAGTCGCCATAACCTGTACCATCCTTTCAAATGTATAATATCACCAATGTTCAGAAAACACAACAATTAAATATGAAAATAATAAGAAAAGTTCAGAAACGCGAAACTATATATTGACTTTAATTTTTCATAGTGATATCATTAGTTCAGAAACACGAACAATAAGAGAGGAGGACAACCTATGGCTTTTGATTACTCAAAATTAAGAGGAAAAATAAAGGAAGTGTTTGAGACGCAGGATAAATTTGCAGAAGCGCTTGGAATAGGAAGAGTATCGCTTAGTCAAAGGCTAACAAACAAGCTTGAATTTTCGCAAACTGAAATTAGCAGAGGTGTGGATTTACTCGGTATAAGTAGGGACGATATTCCGTGTTATTTTTTTGCTCCAAAAGTTCAGAAACGCGAACAGCAAGAAAGGAAGATTTAATTGAATATCAAAACAGAAACATGGGCAGGACACCATATCCGATTTGTGGAGAAAGAACAAGGAGAATGGTGGGCAGTGGCTAAAGATGTGGCTGAGGCGCTCGAATACATAAGACTTGATAGTATGTTGAGAAAGGTTCAGGTAAATCAAAAGGATACTCATTTAATGAGTACCCCTGGAGGCAATCAGGAAATATCAATTGTTTCTGAAAAGGGTCTCTACGAAGTGATTATGAGGTCAAGAAAGAAGGAAGCGGTTGATTTTCAAAATTGGGTTTATGACATACTGAAAAGTCTTCGTCAGTCTGCTGGGGTCGAAGGATTCCAGATCTTCCGGATGTTGGACAAGGATCACCAGAAGGAAATGATGTCAAAACTGAATGGTAGTTTACGTCAAGCTGGAAGAATAGACTTCATAAAGGCCAATACGATTGCCAATAAAGCAGTTTCTACAATGCATGGATACTCGAAGATGGTCAAGAAAGATGAAATGTCACCTGAGATGTTGACAGATAGGCAGCCGATTTTGGAGGACACGGTAAATCTTATGGGTTTAGCAGATAAATATTGCATGGATATATCAGTAAGCCAGAGTATATACAATGGCTTAAATAATAGAAAAAACAGGATAGTAACCGTCAAGGTGTACAACCAGATGCGCATAAGATATATGAAAGGAGATGATGAGATATGGCAGTAGTAAAAGATTATTATGATGGGAATACACACATTATCATAAAAGATGATTGTATCGTATCTCCAGAGAAGCAGAAAGAGATATTAAAGAGATGCGGAGAAATAGCCGCTAGACCGTATTACCGTAAAGCGAGAACACAACAGACAACTGATGATAAAACCGCTTAGGCGGTAACTGAGGCGGACAAGCTTGGAAAGGAGGCATCAAAGAGTAATGAAAATCGAAATTACAGTAAGTATTAACGGAGTTGGACTCAAGGGGATCTGCTGCAGCTAATTGATATATTACATAACTTTTATAAGGTCCCATCTCCAGTGATCTATCAGCTGATGGGAGAAGTCGGGATTTTTGCAGTTGATAAGCAAAGTTTATCATTTACCCGGCCGTATGGAGAACATGGGAAGTTTTTTCCCATGCATCGGCAAAGAAGCTATAGAAAATGTGAAAGGAAAGGAGGGGACAAGCAGTGACTAAACCAGAACAGGCGCAGATCATCCTGCAGGAAATTGATAATGGTGCATATACGATCCCGAGTTATTGGCAGGAGGAGGTACATACAGCCATTATCAAGGCCCTGGTGATGATCGAAAGAGAGGAGATGAAGAAACTTGAACTATGATATTGTTACTATCCTAGATTGTATCGAAGCTTATGAAAAAAGAGGTTGGGGAGTAATACTTGAGGACGGACACGTTACCGGATTTGAGAGAAAGGAGGTACTGGCTTGATTGAAAAGTTAAAAGACTATCTGCAGATTGCATTAGCTTCTTTTACGGTTGGGTTCTGCATCATTATTGGAGCACGAGCAGCAGCCATGCTAATCAATTTATTCTAAAGAAAAAGCCCTTAGGAGGTCGCAACTCCGTCAGGGCGCAAAACAAATAAACTATAGCTGTATTATACAGCCGATATTGAAGGAGGTCAAATAAATTATGAAAGCAACAGGTATTGTAAGGAGAATTGATGATCTTGGGAGAATTGTTATTCCTATGGAACTAAGAAGGGTCATGGATATTAAAGAGGGAGATCCGTTGGAGATCTTTACAGGTGACGAGGGTATTATACTGCAGAATTATGAGGGAGATACACCGAAATGTGCTATCTGCGGAACATCTGAAGGTCTTAAGAAAATTAATGGTAAGTATATATGCCGGGCTTGTGCTATTCAAGCATATGCGGCAACCAGGGAGGCATAGGAAGCTATGAGTATAAAAATCAATAAGCTTGAAATCGAAAATGTAAAGCGTGTAAAGGCTGTAAAAATCGAGCCTACACAGAACGGGCTTACCGTAATTGGTGGGAAGAACGGGCAAGGTAAAACTTCTGTACTGGATGCAATTGCTTGGGTATTGGGCGGCGAAAAATATCGCCCCTCTGATCCGCAGCGTGAAGGATCTGTAATTCCCCCTAATTTACATATGGTAATGTCCAATGGTTTGGTAATTGATCGCAAAGGAAAAAACAGTACACTTAGTGTCATTGATCCAACAGGACATAAAGCCGGCCAACAGATTTTAAATGAATTTGTAGAGCAATTGTCTCTCGATCTTCCGAAGTTTATGCAATCTACAAACAAGGAAAAAGCAAATATACTCCTGCAGATCATCGGTGTAGGTAAGCAACTTGTGGAATTAGAACGTCAGGAAACTGAAAAGTATAATCAGCGCCTTGCTATCGGTCAGATTGCGGATCAGAAAAAGAAATTTGCTAAAGAACAGCCTTATTATCCAGATGCTCCGAAGGAGCCGGTATCTGCATTGGAGTTGATACGACAGCAACAGGATATCCTGGCTAAGAATTGCGAGAACCAGAGAAAGCGGGATAATGCATATCGTATACAAGCGCAGCGGAATGCACTAGCGGAAAAGGTCAATGCATTAAGGGATGAACTTGAACGATACACAAAGCAGCTGGAACAAGCTGATAATGACATGACTATTGCCTTTAAAACCTCCGAGGACCTGCATGATGAATCAACTGCAGAGCTTGAAGCCAATATTGCCAATATTGAAACAATTAACCGTAAAGTAAGATCCAATTTAGATAAGGATAAAGCAGAAGAAGATGCAAATCAGTATGAAGCTGAGTACAACCGACTTACTGGTGAGATTAATTCAGTACGTCAGGCTAAATTTGATCTTCTGAACAAAGCTGATCTTCCGTTGCCTGGATTATCGGTCATTGACGGAGAATTAACTTACAACAGTAAGAAGTGGGATTGTATGAGCGGCTCCGAGCAGCTCAAAGTGTCAACTGCTATTGTACGGAAGCTTAATCCGAAATGCGGATTTGTCCTGTTGGATAAGTTAGAGCAAATGGATATTGAAACGTTAAAAGAATTCGGAGAATGGCTGGAACAGGAAGGCTTACAGGCAATTGCTACCAGGGTAAGTACTGGAAGCGAGTGCTCTATCATTATCGAGGATGGATATGCAGTCGGACAGGAACATATTCCTGAGCAGGTACCCGAAACAAAAAACACATGGAAAGCAGGTGAATTTTAATGCAAATCATTACAGGCGTTATAAAAAAAGCGCAAAAAGTTTTAATCTACGGACCAGAGGGAATCGGCAAATCTACATTTGCCAGTAAGTTCCCAGGGCCATTGTTTTTAGACACAGAGGGCAGCACAGCGCGAATGGATGTGCCTAGAGCTCCAAAGGCGTCCAGCTGGACAATGTTAAAACAACAAATCGATGAGGTAAAGCGTGATAAGCTTTGCGAAACGCTAATCGTTGACACAATTGACTGGGCGGAACAGATGTGCGTTGAACATATTCTTGCCAAATATCAAAAATCCGGCATAGAGGATTTCGGATATGGAAACGGCTATGTATATGTCAAGGAGGAGTTTGGGCGATTACTCAATCAACTGCAGGATGTAGTAGATAGCGGTATTAATGTAGTACTTACCGCACATGCTCAAATGCGTAAATTTGAGCAACCAGATGAATTAGGAGCATACGACAGGTACGAATTAAAGCTCGGCAAAAAGACAGGTTCCCAAACCTCTCCATTGGTGAAGGAATGGGCTGATATGGTGCTATTTGCAAACTACAAGACCTACGTGGTCAATGTAGATGGACAGGGAGCACAAAAAGGAAAAAACAAGGCACAGGGCGGTAAAAGGGTAATGTATACCACCCACCATAATTGTTGGGACGCCAAAAACCGACATGATCTTCCGGAAGAATTGCCTTTTGAATACCAGTCAATTGCTCACTGCATTCCTACTGGATTAACAATGACGCAGATGCCAATAAGACAGGAGCATCCTCCGGTTAAGGAACCTGAAAAATTACCTCCAGTGGCTAATACTCCAAAAGAGCAAAAAACCGATCCGTCAAATGACAAGATAAATCTACCCGAACCGCCGAAAGCTCCGGAAGACATTCCAAAGGCGCTTGCAGATCTAATGTCAACCAGAAACATGACGGAAGCAGATGTTATGGAGGTTGTAGCACAAAGAGGATATTTTCCTAAAGATACACCACTTGCAAATTGCGGCAGCGATTTTATTAATGGTTGGGTTGTTCCATTTTTTGATAAAGTCTGCGAAATGAGCCGCAGCCTTAAAATCAGCCGCGGAGAATTCGTAGCTGTAGAACCAGATGAGATACCATTTAACTAGAAAAAGGAGATAAGAATTATGGATATTGAAAGAGAATTAGGTTGGGATGATCAGATCGAAAATGATGGACCGGAGTTTGTGCTCCTTCCAGAAGGTGATTATAACTTTGAAGTGGTAAGCTTTGAACGCGGCAGACATAACGGAAGTGAGAAGCTTCCTCCATGTAATAAGGCAGCCGTATATATTAAGATCCAGGGAGAGGAAGGAGAAACGGTTATTAAACATAATTTATTTCTTCATTCCAAGACTGAAGGGATGTTATGTGCATTCTTCACAGCAATTGGTCAGCGTAAACATGGAGAAAAAGTCACAATGAATTGGAACGCTGTCCCCGGATCCGTTGGAAGATGTAAGGTTGGTATTAAAAAGTATGAAGGAAAAGACTACAACGAGATTAAAAAATTCTATGAGCCTACAGAAGGGCAGCCTGCAGGTCCACAATGGAAAGCAGGTAATTTCTAATGAGTTTACGACCATATCAGAAAGAAGCAAAGGAAGCTATCTTTGCTGAATGGGCCAAGGGAATTCTTAAAACTCTTCTGGTGCTGCCTACCGGGACAGGAAAGACGATTGTTTTTTCTGATGTAACTGCAGACTGTGTTCGAAATGGTGAGCGGGTATTAATCCTGGCTCACCGGGGCGAACTGCTTGATCAGGCGGCAGATAAGTTGAGTAAATCTACTGGACTTGGATGTGCAACCGAAAAAGCGGAGGAAACATGTCTCGGGAGTTGGTTCCGTGTAGTAGTTGGATCCATTCAGTCATTAATGAGAGATAAACGCCTGCAGCAGTTTCCGAAGGACTACTTTGACAGTATTATCGTTGACGAAGCACACCACTGCATATCTGATGGATATCAGAAGGTATTACAGTATTTCAGCAATGCAAAAGTATTAGGAGTAACAGCAACGCCAGACCGAGGCGATATGAAGAACCTCGGAAGTTATTTCGAAAGTCTTGCATATGAATATACGCTTCCAAAAGCAATAAAAGAAGGTTTCCTGTCACCTATTAAGGCAATAACGATACCGCTTAAACTTGATCTTAGTGGAGTAGGAGTTCAGGCCGGTGATTTTAAGGCTGTCGATATCGGTACTGCACTGGATCCATATCTATACCAGATAGCTGATGAAATGGTGAAATACTGTATGGATCGTAAGACGGTAGTATTCCTTCCGTTAATTAAGACCAGTCAGAAGTTCAGGGATATCTTAAACAGTAAAGGATTTGCAGCAGCTGAGGTCAATGGTGATAGCGGAGACCGTGCGCAAGTATTGTCCGATTTTGATGCTGGCAAATATAACGTACTTTGTAACTCAATGCTACTTACAGAAGGTTGGGATTGTCCAAGTGTAGATTGTATCGTAGTACTTAGGCCAACAAAAGTAAGAGCTCTATATAGTCAAATGGTGGGGCGTGGTACCCGACTATTTCCAGGCAAAGATCATCTTTTATTATTAGATTTTCTTTGGCACACAGAACGTCATGAGTTATGTCATCCTGCCCACTTGATTTGCGAGAATGAAGAAATAGCTCAGAAAATGACAGAGAACATAGAAGCAGCTGGATGCCCTATTGATATCGAAGCAGCGGAAAAGCAAGCTGCGGAGGATGTTGTTGCACAGAGAGAAGAAGCGCTTGCAAAAGTTCTGCAGGAAATGAAGAACCGTAAGCGTAAACTAGTGGATCCTCTTCAATTCGAAATGAGCGTTCAGGCTGAAGATCTGGCGAATTACGTGCCGGCATTTGGATGGGAAGCCGGTCTGCCTTCTGAAAAGCAAATTCAGACCCTTGAGAAACTGGGTATCTTTCCTGATCAAATTGATAATGCAGGAAAGGCGGCAAAACTTCTGGATAGACTCGATAAACGCAGATGGGAAGGATTAACCACACCTAAGCAGATCCGCTTCCTGGAAGGCAGAGGTTTTGAGCATGTTGGTACATGGAAGTTTGAAACAGCAAAAAATCTAATCGATAGAATCGCAGCGAATGGATGGCAGGTACCAAGAGATATTATTCCCGGACAATACATGCCGGAATAAAACAGGAAGAGGTAGTAAAAGGTGGATAACAAATATGAATTAACGGAATTACTGGAATACATAGATCCTTCCATGCTTGATTACCAGGAGTGGGTAAATGTAGGGATGGCGCTGAAGGAAGCCGGATATACTGCCTCTGACTGGGAAAATTGGAGTCGTAGAGATACAAAAAGATATCATTCTGGTGAATGTTTCAAAAAATGGGACAGTTTCCGTGGAGCTGCGACTCCGGTTACCGGAGGTACCATCGTACAGATGGCCAAAGATAACGGATGGGAACCATATTACACAGATGACAGCCATGAGATCGATTGGGATGATATCATCGGTCCAAAAGATGGGGTTGTCGTTGATCGGAGTTGGATCGAAGGGAAAGAAATAATTCAACCGGATGATAATTGGGATCCAGTAGGACAGCTTGTAAAGTATCTTGAGACTCTGTTTGAAGCGGCTGAGAATGTTGGTTATGTAACCGAAAGCTGGGAGAAAGATGGAAAGTATTTACCTACGAAAGGAAGTTCAGACAGGACGGCTGGTGAGCTAATTCAGCAGCTTAACAAATGTGATGGTGATATAGGTGCTGTTTTAGGAGATTATAAACCAGAAGCGGGGGCTTGGATCCGCTTCAATCCCCTAGATGGCAAAGGTGTAAAAAATGAAAATGTAACAGAATTCAGGTACGCTCTGGTAGAGTCAGATGATGCAGATATTGATAAGCAAAATGCAATTATCCGGGAGCTTGACCTTCCAGTTGCATGCATGGTCCATTCCGGAAAGAAAAGTATTCATGCTATTGTGAAGGTTGATGCGGCCAATTATGAAGAATACCGGAAGCGTGTTGATTACTTATATGATGTTTGCAAGAAAAACGGACTAAAGGTCGACACACAGAATAAGAACCCGTCCAGACTCTCCAGAATGCCCGGAATAATAAGAAATGGTCAGAAGCAATTCCTGATCGATACCAACATCGGCAAGGAAAACTGGAACGAATGGAAGGAATGGATCGAAAGTATTAACGATGATCTTCCCGAGCCGGAGAGTATAGCGGATATATGGGATAACCTTCCGGAGCTTTCACCGCCTCTGATTGATGGTATTTTGCGTCAAGGACATAAAATGTTGCTGGCCGGTCCGTCGAAGGCAGGTAAGTCCTATGCGCTTATAGAACTGTGCTGTGCGATTGCAGAGGGGCGTAATTGGTTTAATTGGTATTGTACTAAGGGTAAGGTAATGTATGTTAACCTTGAACTCGACAGGGCTTCATGCCTACATCGTTTTAGGGATGTGTACGAGGCTCTTGGATGGCCTCCCGATAATCTTAGCAACATAGATATATGGAACCTGAGAGGAAAGTCGGTTCCAATGGATAAGTTGGCGCCAAAGCTAATCCGTAGGGCAGCCAAGAAAAACTATATAGCAATCATTATAGATCCAATCTACAAGGTCATTACCGGGGATGAGAACAGCGCTGACCAGATGGCCCATTTCTGCAATCAGTTTGATAAAGTGTGTACGGAGTTAGGGTGTGCGGTTATATATTGTCACCACCATTCCAAAGGAGGTCAGGGCGGCAAGAAGAGTATGGACAGAGCTTCCGGCTCAGGAGTATTCGCCCGGGATCCTGATGCGCTGCTTGACCTGATTGAGCTGGAGGTAACAGATACCTTAACCGCTCAAGAGATTAATAAAGCAGTCTGTCAGGTTTATGTGGATTGGTTGGATAAATACAGACCAGATTATGAACCTTCACAGGATGATATGTGCAGTCAGAATGTTATGGCTAAGCTATGTGAGAAGTATTTAAAACCTGATGTAAACAAGGCAATGCAGAAGGAGCTATTTGCAGCAGAAAAGACAGTAAGGCAGCGTACTGCATGGCGCATTGAAGGTACACTGAGAGAGTTCCCGAAGTTTGATCCAGTTAATTTATGGTTTGATTATCCTGTACATCATGTAGACCGGATTGGCAGCCTGAACGATGTGGAAGCAGAGGGAGAAGCCCCTTCATGGAAAAGGGCGATCAATAAACGAAAGCCAAAGGAAGCGAAGGAAAAGGAACGTAAAGAATCCCTTGAAACAGCATTTGAAGCACAGGGCATTAATGGAAATGTGACCATTCAGGCCTTGGCGGAATACATGGGTGTATCGGAAAAAACTGTAAGAAACCGTATAAAAGAGCATGGTGGTTATTGGATAGACGAAAATACGGTAGGGAAAAAAACGAAATAATTTCTTTTCCCTCACGGAAAAAAACATGTTATTTTCTTTCCCTAGTATTTTCCCACAGTGAAAAAAACGCGTTATTTTCTTTCCCTATAAATTTCCCTGCGGGAAGAAAAAAACGCAAATTACGTTATTTTCCTCAGGGAAGAAAAAAACATATATATAAATATATATTCCGTTTCCTTTCCCTACGGTCAATGGGGTAAAGAAGTGTGGGGGTCATAAAGTTCCCCCACACGACTTCTTCCCCTTTCCATTGACTAAAAAGAATTTTTTGTAAAATTTCACACGTTAAAGGAGTGAAGCAGAATGAAAACAGTAGAGTTTATTGAAAAAGAGTATATGCCTGAGCAGCAAAAACTTTTAGATATTTTTAAGCAGCACCTTCAGAGTGATGCTCCTGAATTACCGGTTATTTTTAAAATGCCTAGGGCAAGGAAATATCGAAAAGCCATTAATCATGTTCCATGCAAGACAATTGGAGGAAAGGGAGAGTATCACATTATTTCAATGAAAACAGAGGATTTCGTAAGACTCCTTGTAAAAAGTGGAATAGAGGTAAAGGTTTATGACGATTGAATTCTTCCTACCGATGAAGCCGCCGACCGTAACTCATCAGGAGAAGCAAGTTCATGTGGTAAATGGTAAACCGCAATTTTATGAACCGGCAGAGCTTAAGGCAGCACGTTCTAAGTTGGTTGCTCATCTGGCAGGACATATTCCAGAAAAGAAATTTAACGGACCGGTTCGATTGGTAACAAAGTGGTGCTTTCCTAGGGGCAAGCATCGGGACGGGGAATACAAAGCTACTAGACCGGATACGGATAATCTCCAGAAACTACTTAAAGATGTTATGACGGATCTAAAGTTTTGGACAGATGATGCCCTGGTTGCTTCGGAAATCATTGAAAAGTTCTGGGCAGAGATCCCCGGCATATACATATCAATCTCAGAATTGGAGGGAAGAGGATGAATGTACCGGATCATGAAACAGTTAAGCAGATCATGGATGCAACCTATAACAAGTTTTATCTAAAGTGGCGAAATGAATTGACTCAAAGCAATAGCGATCAAATGATCTCAGAAGTAAAAGAGATTAATGCTAAGTTCCCGTATGAGTTGTGTAGAGCTAATTTGCTTGGGTTTATAGATTGTATTGAGGAACAGCATAGAAGGAGGCAGCTTGATCCATGAAATATGATAAGCAGTTAGCTGATAAGGCAAAGGGATCCATATGCAAAATTTGCCAGAAGTATATAACGGAAATCGAAGCAGAAAACTATGAATTTCAAGCTACGGTGACTAGTCGGGGGGGGGTGTACTGCTTCGTACATGCTCGATGTTTAGGAAACAAGAAAATTAAAAAATAAAAGAAAGGAGTAAGAGGTTTGCCGGCCGGCGATAAAGACGTCTTTACTCCAAAAATGAAAATGAAAAGAATAAAAGAAGAATTCGAACAGAATATTGTGCTTGCAAAAATGATGGCGGATGACATCGATAAGGTTTACAGAAAATACGCAAAAGCAGCGTTAAAAGCCTCAGAAGAACGCGAAGAGAAAATCAGAAATGAGAAATATCATGGATGTGCAAATATAGAGGAGTTACAGAACTTGTATGGTTATGCGGAGATAACTCTCGACGAATTCGACGAAGGTTGTGCTTTTCTGGAGGCACGGGAGGAGCGTAAGAAGCAATTATCTATTATCGAGTTGCACCGAGTAAATTTGAAAGACATCAGGGATCGGTGGAAAGGTACGATCAAGGAATCACAGGATGAACTTGATGAAATTAATGGTGTAGAAAAACCCGTGAAATTAAACGCTTTTGAAAGGCGAGATCTTGAGTTAAGAGAGGAACGGCTTGCAACTCTAAGAATGAGTGACTCATTATGAGTAAACGCAGCACAAACAACCTGCGGACCCCGCAGGAGATCAAATTAGACCAGAGCCGGAATTATGGCTATTACATAAAGGATGAGCGGAAGAAGCAGCACATTAAGCCAGAGAGGCATTCAGTTTCACCGGATCGGCAATTGGATATTATCCTTAGGGATCCCGGAGCAAATGATGCCAGAAGATGTTATGAGTGTGAATGTACCAATGACAAAGGATTTTGTGATAATTATCATTTACACGCTGTTATAAGGGGTATGTGTCAGATACCGGTAAAGGAGGTAATTTAAGTGAAGAATACATTGGGGGATTTGAATAATCATTTATTTGCACAGTTAGAGAGACTTAATGATGAAGATCTGAAAGGTGAAGCTCTCCAGGAAGAGATTACCCGGGCCAAGGCTATCAATGCCGTTGCTTCACAGATCATTGCTAATGGATCTCTTGTACTTGAGGCTGAAAGATTAAATGATGAGAGGTTGAATGCTGACGGGAAGCTGCCGAAGATGTTGGAGGGGAATGCATGAATCATATATACAGCGAAGAGCATAAGCAGTATATAAAGCATCATATAACAGGAAGACACTTCCCGGAACTTACTGAAATGTTTAATAAGCATTTTGGCACCAATTTCGAGGAGTCAGCTATCAAAAGTCTGGTGTATAGACTTGGCTTAGGAAATGGGATTGATGCTAAATTTAACAAAGGGTACGAGCCTACGCAATTTAAAAAAGGACATGTTCCAGCCAACAAAGGAACTCATAACGGTGGATGGGAGCCTACGCAGTTCAAAAAAGGTAGCATACCTGCCAATCGTTTACCAATTGGTTCGGAGAGGGTTGATTCAAAAGATGAATATGTCTACGTAAAAATACAAGATGGACATCTCAATAAAAACTGGAAACAAAAGCATGTATTGCTTTGGGAAGAGCAGAACGGACCAGTGCCAAAGGGTTTTGTACTAATCTTCGGGGATGGTGATAACACAAATATCAGTCTTGATAATTTAATACTGGTATCAAGAGGGCAATTAGCGGTTCTGAATAAGCATAATCTAATTCAAAACGATGTTGAGTTAACTAAGACGGCGATTATGATTGCAGATCTTAAAACGCAGATAAGCAGAAGAAATAAGTCGAAAAGGAGAAACCATGAGCAAACAGAATGATATTAATTATGGTCGCAACCAGGGATTAGCATTTGCCTTAAGCATTGTACGAAGCGGTGGCATAGAAGCCTTGGAAAAGGAAGTGCAGGATCGTGGGATTACCGGTGTTTCTCTGAATGTCACTCATAAGGAGATCCAGGAAGCATCTTGGAAGGTAAACGTCAGAGCAACAGAGGTTGCAATTGCCATCAGCCTAATTACTCTGATGGGTGATGAGTTTTGTTTCTCCAGGAGCCAGCTGACTAAGTTTAAGAAAGCCTTCGATGCAAAGGTATATAAGACAGCCAATAGTGACAGGTCCATGGATATCCTGCAGGAATACACCGATAAAATCCGGGAGTATGCAGGGGTTGAAATTAACATTAGGGATTAGGAGGATGATAAGAAATGCAGAGATTAATTTATACCGTCGATATCAATGAGGAATTTATAGGCATGGATAGTTTATTAGAATTGCTTGAAGCTATTGTGGAAGATGAATTAGATTGTAAGGTTATTCGAAGTAAGCTGGAAACATCTGACGAAATAGCGTATAAGGGTGAATGGGAGGATGAAGAGGAATGAGCAGTAGATCAGAGCAATGGAATGAGTTTTTTGTTAAGGGAAATCAGATTGATAAACAGCTAGATGATATAGAAAGGGTATTAAAGGTTGCAGAGCTTCCGGAGTGTGCAGTCAGTATTTATGCAGGCAAGGAAACGGTTTATCCCAACACAGTTCTTCCGGATGATATTATGGGGCGAATATTACATACGGTTACAGATGCCCTGAGGGAAATGAAGCTTAGTAAGGAAATAGAGTTTGATAAGCTTATGGGAAAGTCTAAGCCAGCGTATGTTAATCCGGTATTCGAAGCAGCTGTTCAGGAGATGGAGCAATCAATAAAGAAGTCTGATCCGGTTGAGGATAAGCTTCAGGATATCCTTCAGACAGAAGCTAAGAAGAATGAGGAGAAGCCGGTCAATACAGATCCTTCCCTGAATAGGTACCCGGCGAAGAAAACAGCCAAGAAACAGTATCCGGAAAATATGGATATTAAAACTGTAAAGAGAATGTACGTGGATGAAGGCATGACGGCTACCAATATTGCAGCTTATTTTAAATTAACTACCAAAGAGGTTGCGAATTTTATTACTAGGAATAAAATCAGCCGAAGTAAGCCAGCAGAAACGGAGCGTCCCTGACTGGGCATTTGTCGGAGTTATGGGAAAGAAGGAATTCGTTAAGGCTATGATGCAAGGGCGGTGATGATTATTGACAGATAAAGAACTTAAGCAATACCAGAGCCTGCTAAGGGAAATCGATAATCAGGAGAAACGGATTGATATTTTATGCAGCAAGGAAGTACCGGTTGTTGCCGGTAAAGTCAAAGCTTCTTCTAAAAGTTTTCCGTACATAGAGATCAGAGTCGGCGTGCAGATGGAGGATCCCGTTATTGCGTCAGAGATAGACAAGCTGGTGAGGCAAAAGAGGGAACGCGTTGAGGAGTGTTGGAAGCAAGTGCATAAAATAGAGGATTTTATTAAAGCTATTCCTGACAGCGAGCTTCGGCAGATATTTGAATTTCGATACATAGATGGTAAGAGACTCAGGGAAATAGGAGATCAGATGAATATTGACTTCACCTGCGTAAGTAGAAAAATAAAAGCTTATATAAATTTACAACAAAAACAACAAAATACATGTTAGAATTTAGGCTGGAAGGTTGCCACAGGGTTACCTCCTCTCAACTACCAGGTACCACAGCTTGGTAGCTGATTTCCCTCACTCCCCCAGAGGGTATATACTTATTTCCCTTATGTAAGCCGCTTAAGCAGATAATACTTAAGCGGCTTTTGAAGTATTATTATGGATTTATTAGTGTTAAAATATGTCAATAATTAATATTTATTATTGTAAAATTTACTTGTAAAGGTATAATAAGTAAGTAATAAGCGCTTATTAATTAATAGTGATATAGAAAGTAATTGGAGGACGCAAAAGATGAAGTTGAAAAAAGTAATAGGATTTTTAGTATTTATGTTTCTTATTGGATTGACGTTTTCTGCTGTAAGTTATGCAGATGAGAAGAATACAAATGTTTGGGAAATAAAAGCTCCAATGTCTACAGCCCGAAGTAGTTTTCAAACTGTTGTACTTAATGGCAAGATATATGCTATTGGTGGGTATGATGGCAACGCATACACAAATACTGTTGAAGTATATGACCAAGCCACAAATAAATGGAAATTCCTTTCTCCTATGCTAGTACCAAGAAGTAATTTTCAAGTAGGAGTTATTGATAATAAAATATATACTATCGGTGGATATGTCGGATCTAATAAAAGTAATATTGTTGAGGTATATGATCCGGTTATAAATAAGTGGTCTCAGCTTGCACCTATGCCAATTGAAAGAGCGTCATTTCAGTTAGAAATTATTAAAGGCAAGATTTATGTTATGGGCGGATATATATCAGACGGATACGCTGCTTCCGTTGAAGTATATGACCCAACTACAAATAAATGGAAATCACTTTCTTCTATGGCGACACCCAGAGCTTTTTTTCAAACTAAAGTTATAAATAATAAAATATATGCTATCGGTGGCATAACAAATGGATCGAAGCCTACCGCTTCCGTTGAAGTATATGACCCAGCTACAAATAAATGGACGCAATTATCATCAATGACGATTGCAAATCAATCATTTACGTCTGAAGTTGTTAATGGTAAGATTTATGTTATGGGCGGAACTACTCCCAATGGATGCACTGCTTCTGTTGAAGCATATGATCCGGTTACGAATACATGGAGTATACTTTGTCCTATGTCTAATCCAAGATGCTCTATCCAATCAACTACTATCGATGATAAAATTTATGTGCTGAGTGGACGTGATAATACTCAAGCCGTTAATACAGTAGAGGTATATGACCCTACAACAAATAAGTGGTCATCATTAGCATCAATATCAATTGCAAGGTATTGTCAAGTGGTAACAATAGATAAAATAATATATGCGCTCGGAGGAAGTGATGGTATTTCAAAATTTTACGATGTTGTTGAATCATACTCAACCATACCAGAAGAATTATCAGCACCTACTAGCTTAGCAGCAGGGGCCAATACCACGCAAATTAAGCTTACCTGGGATGCAGTAGATGGAGTGACAGGCTATAATATAAAACGTTCCGAAACAGCGGGCGGCCCATATACAACTATATCCTCAGCATCTGGATCAGCGGTTACATTTAATGATACAAAGGCTGATTATGGAAAGACTTATTATTATGTCGTATCGGCAGTAAAATCAGATATAGAAAGCCCTAACTCAAATGAAGCATCAGCAACACTTACAAAATCTTCTGAAATAACAGGAAATAGAGCAATATTGGTAATATCATTCAATAATTCAAAAGAAAAAGAATACGATTTATCGGCTGATGAAATTGATAAGTTTATAACTTGGTATGATAGTAAATCAGATGGTACTGGAAAGTCATATTTTAAAATGCCTAAGCACAGTAATGTTAAGCCTTTTATTAACAGGTATGAATACATCAAGTATGACAATATAGAAAGTTTTGAAATAAAAGATTATAATATCGAATAATGAATTAAGGCATCGTTACAATAAAGACGATGCCTTTTACATATGGAATCGTAGCTCAATAGGGCAGAGCATAGACTGTATGCAAATGGATGCAGGTTCCGACTCCTGTCGATTCCTTTCCTCACTCTCTCAGAGGGACAATCAATACTCTCCCCTTGATAAAGGCATTTGGCTACGGCTGGGTGCCTTTTTATTGCTATATATAGCTGATTAATGCTATTGCAAATCAGAACAAATGTTTGTATTATAGATATATACCAAAACACACCATATTATGTCATAATTTCCCCAATGATATTGAATGTTATTTCCAGTAGGTGTATAATGTTGGAAACAATACATAGGAGGGGTAGTATGCCGGATAAAACAGTAGAATTTTGGAGTATGAATTTAATTGACAAAAAGAAAAAGGATGTATTAAATCCGATAGAATTGAATAATATATTTAACGATATATTTAATAAGTATTGTATTAAAACACAGGAGTGCAAAACGTTAGATTTAACACCAAAAATAACTCCAGATAGTTATGAACCCAAAATTTTACTGGATATTTATGATGTTGATAAAGATAATTTTATGTTTGCGCGTATAAGTAAAAAGAAAGAAAATAGTGCTATGCAAAGAAGAGACTATTCTACATATATCGCGAATGATGTGTTTACAAATGCAGAAATGAGAAAATTAGGGATTGAAGTATTTACCTATTTTATCATTGACTATAGTAAAGGGGTTATTTCGATTGTTAATGCTCAGGGCGCACCGGGACCGCGTATTTTAAATTGGATATTTGAGGAATATAATAAAGATTATGAAATAGAGTTTGTGAATATTCCCAATAAGGCTGGAATTGAGGCATTATATAAATCTCAGGCTCCTGTTATAACAGGGTATGAGTTTGAAGTGCCTATACCGAATGCGGAATACTTGCAAGAAATATTACATTTAGATGAAAAAGAAATTACTACAATTGTAAATGAGAATGTTCATAAGGCCACATTGATTTTACGTTAAGAACCGTATAAAAATATAGAAAACAAACCTAGCAAAGTAAGAGAAATTATTGATTTAGTAAAAAGGAAAAATGATTATTATGAAAGTTCAATAATACGAGCTAAGACTGACGAATTTAATACTCGTAATTATGATTTACATGCTAAATTTTTTACATACCCAATTAATATCAAGAAGTACAAAACTTCAGTAGGTAAAAAAGTAGGACTTACAAGCAAACAAATGAAAAAGCAATTTGAAGAGGGTTTAATGAAGGCCTATGTTCAGAATTATGAACTTATACTTGAAATAATTAACAAAGCGGATGGTGATTAGCAATGAAATTAAGTAAGTATCTATACAAAAAAAATTATTATATAAAGGTCTGTTTTGTTTTAATAATATCCCTATTGATATGCTTAATAGGAAATATTTTTCATGTTTATATCTTTGTTATTAATATTAGAGACCCGATTGAATATCATTTTAAGATACTTACTGTTAATTCTATTTTAAGTGGGTTTTCATTAACTAATTTAGGTATCTTGATAAGTGTATCAGGAGATCAATTAGTTGAGAAACTTAAGGGTACAGATATATTGCTTAAAAGAAATACTTTAATCAGTTATTCTATTATATTTGGTTCCGTATCGATATTTATTTCATTATTATTTGTTGTGAATATAAATATTAATATCAATAGTGTTTTTAGTACTTATATTGGCAACTATTTTTTTATACTTGAAATGCTTTCATTATTTATTAGTATTATTTATTTTTTACTTTCAGTACGTAAAATGATTCAATTGTTATCATATTTATATGTACCTAAAAAAATATATACCTGTGATAAAGTGATTAAAATTAAACAACAGATGGAAGACTCGGTAAAACCAATAGACGAAGATGAGTAAAATTTGATATGTATATGAGTGAGAGCATCCTTTGGGGTGCTTTTCTTCTGGTAATTAAAAGGATAAAGCTCTTTGAGGGATGATTAATATATTCAGCTTCTGGCTATATGGATACTTATAATATTACAATAATGTTAGTTCAATTATGCATAATTATCTTGATTTTGCAAAAGCTAAAAAGGCATTATAAAATTGTATTTAGGAGATGAAAAAATGAAAATAAACATCTTTATAAACACAGTGATTAATGCCAGTATTCTTCCGGACTTGTCTTATATAATACTGTTATATTATTACAACAAGTCCAAGAAGAAGTAATTAATCGCCACTCTTCTAATAAATGGGTATATCAATATTATTGGTTGAGTGGCAAAAAAATATACATAATAAATATAACAATTAAATTAAAAAACTCGGTTATTGGCTTTTCTTATACCCAAAACAAACGAATTAGAGGTGGTGAGGCTTGGCAAGAGCGCCGGATGAAAGATATGATAAAGCATATAAATTATTCAAAAGCGGATTGAAATTGGTTGAGATTGCAAGTCAACTAAACCTTCCGGAAGGGACGGTCCGCCGTTGGAAGAGTACTCATAAATGGGATACCGAACGCTCGGTAAAGAAAAGCGAACGTTCGGAAAAAGAAAAAGGTGGTCAGCCTGGTAATAAGAATGCAGTAGGCCATGGAGCTCCGGAGGGAAATAAGAATTCTGAGCGTCATGGCTTCTTTGCTAAATGGCTTCCTCCTGAGACGGCTGAGATCATGCAAAGCATCCAGCATTCGGATCCACTTGATCTGCTCTGGGATAATATCCAGCTGCAATATACTGCTATAGTTAGAGCCCAGAAGCTGATGTATGTGAAGGATCAGAAAGACAAGACTATTGAAAAGGTTGGTGAAGGTTCCGGTAATATCGACAGTGAAAAATGGGAAGTACAGCAAGCATGGGATAAACATGCAACCTTCCTGAAAGCCCAGTCCAGAGCCATGGGCGAATTAAGATCCATGATAAAACAATATGATGAGCTGCTACACAATAACTGGGAACTAGCCACGGAGGAACAGAAGCAGCGTATTAAACTTGTTAAGGCCCAGACAGATAGGCTCTCCGGATCGGATAATCAGGAAGAACTAAAACGTCTGGACGAAGTTCTTAGTGAGATTAAGGGGGTTGTATAAATGCCCTTTTCAGTTAAGCAGGATGAATTCTTTCAGAATGCTGATCATCGATGGAATATTAAGACCGGTGCGACCAGATCGGGCAAGACATACATGGATTATTATGTAATACCGAAGCGGATCCGAAATCGGATCGGCAAGCCAGGGCATGTTGTTTTGCTTGGAGTATCTAAGGGAACATTAAAGCGTAATATAGTTGAACCATTACAACAAATATGGGGTCCTAAATTGGTTGGGGATATCAATTCAGAAAACGTCTGTAAGATGTTTGGAGAAGATGTATATTGCCTGGGTGCTGAAAAGATCAGCCAGGTATCCAAAATCAGAGGATCCTCTATAAAGTACTGTTATGGAGATGAAATCACCGACTGGAACCAAGATGTTTTTAACATGCTTAAGTCTCGTTTGGATAAGTCATATTCCTGTTTTGATGGTGCATGCAACCCTGGAGCACCGCAACACTGGTTTAAGACATTTATTGATAGCGATGTTGATATTTATTGTCAGCAGTACAATATATTTGATAATCCTTTCCTGGATCCGAAATTCGTTGAAGAGCTATGCAAGGAATATAAGGGTACCGTCCTTTATGATAGATATATTCTGGGGCGTTGGGTAGCCGCAGAAGGATCCATTTACCGATTATTGTGCGATGCAATTTCTGGTAGCGGAAATAACCCTTATGCGCTAACTGAAAAACCAAAGAACATCATGGAGATTAACATTGGTGTGGACTTCGGTGGATCAGGATCCGGTCATGCCTTTTCTGCAACGGCCTACACAAGGGGGTATCAAAACGTTATTTCCCTGGCCAGTGAACGGCATATGAGTAAGAATGGCGGTATTGATCCTGATAAGCTCGGTCAGTTATTTATTGACTTTTGTCTCAAAATTATCAACTTGTACGGATTTATCACTCATGTATACTGTGATAGTGCAGAGCAAACGCTTATTGCAGGACTTAGGACCGCAGCAAGAAAAGGCGGACTAAGTTGGTTAAGGATTGAAAATGCACTCAAAACAATGATCATTGACAGAATAAGATTTACCCAGCGTATGCTAAGCCAGCAGCGCTTTTTTTATATGCGAGATCAATGTAAAACACTTGAGGATGCACTTACAACCGCCATCTGGAACCCTAAGAACCTGACAGAGGACGAACGATTAGATGATGGTACCAGTGACATAGATAGTTTAGATGCGTTTGAATATACATTTGAACGAGATATAAGCCGGTTTATCCGGTACGAATAGAGGTGAGAAGATGAAATATAGTAAGATGGTGGAATGCTTGAATAAGCTTGTAGCCGATAAGAGTCTTAAGCTTGATGGTATTAATGTATCTACTACGATGCAGCATGCTATAGAGCTATGGGACCTTATGTACTGCAACCGGGCACCCTGGCTTTCGAAGGATCAAGAGTCAGCAGGAATACCCTCATCAGTAGCAAGCGAATTAGCTCGTCTGGTAACGCTGGAGCTTAAATCAGAGGTTACCGGCAGCCCCAGAGCCGATTATATCAATGAGATATATAAAATTGTCTTAGCGGGTTTACGTAAGCAGGTAGAGTATGGTTGTGCTAAAGGCAGTATGGTTTTTAAGCCGTACCCATCAAATGGCACAATAACGATACAATATAATGCGGCTGATAGCTTTTACCCGATTACATTTGATAGCAATGGTAACATAACTCAATGTGCATTTACGGAACAATATACACGAGGGAAAGAAATCTATACCAGGGTGGAGCTGCATTCCCTAAAAAGCGGTTATGTTGAGGTATATAATTTTGCTTATCTGAGTAAAACAGGTGCAACGTTAGGAAGTGAGGTTTCTCTAACAGCAGTAAAGCAATGGGAAGACATTGAACCATATGGGATACTGCAGGGTGCTGAAAAGCTTACTATTGGATTTTTCAAGGTTCCGGTAGCTAACAATGTTGATCCGGATAGTCCCCTTGGGGTATCTGTGTTTAGTAGAGCTGCAAGACGTATTAAAATCGCTGATAAGAGGTTCAATCAAATCGATTGGGAATATGACAGCAAAGAAACAGCAGTACATCTTGCCTCATCATTGCTTAAATACGACAAGACAAATGATAAATTTGAATATCCGGGAGGAAGAGAACGGTTATACCGAACCTTTGAGTATAATACGGGTGCAGCAGACAAGCCGTTTTTAGATACCTTCAGCCCTGATATACGCGATGAGTCCTATTACCACGGATATAATCAGCTGCTCCGCGGAATTGAGTTTGACAGTGGATTAGCATATGGAACCCTTTCTGATGTTCAGGAGGTGGAAAAGACAGCCGAGGAGGTAAAAGCAAGTAAGCAAAGGTCATATACAACTGTGTCTGATATTCAGCAGGCGTTACAGAGGGCACTAATAGATCTCCTGGACGCTATTGATTACTGGATAAGTGCTGAAGAATTAGCACCCGAAGGTAATTATGATGTGTCCTTTGATTGGGATGATAGTATTGTCACTGATAACGTGGAGGAGCGCAATCAAGACAGACTGGAAGTGGCTATGGGGGCTATGACTCTCCTTGAATATCGTATGAAGTGGTATGGGGAAGATGAGACTACAGCTGCTACAAAAATCAATATCCCGGCCGATGTAATTATGTAGGGGGTGGCTACTTATGTTTACGCCTTCAGAACTTGAACAGATCCCGCTTGAGATCCAACGGCTTATGATTGAGCTCTCAATGAACATCATGAGCGATGTAATAGATCGGATTAATATGATCAACAGTATATCTCGTACTGCAGATTATGAAATATACCAATTAAGTCGGATTGGTTTATCCAGTGAGACAATCCGTAAAGCCATCCAGGACAAGCTTAAACTTGCCGATGCAGAGATAGATCGAATATATGATGAAATCATCCAGGAAGGCTATGCGCAGAACAAGAGATTGTATGATTCGGTTGAGGTGCCTCATACTCCTTATCGTGAGAATGCTCCTTTGCAACAGCTTGTAGAAGCTGTCAGAAGGCAAACGAAAACCGAAATGGAGAACATAACTCGAACAACCGGATTTGCTATTGATATGAATGGTAAGACGGTGTATACACCAATGGCGGAATACTTTCAGCGTACGCTTGATGGTGCTATGATGGATATTACTACTGGAGCATTTGATTATAATAAGACAGTTAAAAAGGCAATTCAGGAAATGACTAAATCCGGAGTGCGATCGGTTGATTATGAAAGCGGACATTCAAACCGGATTGAGGTAGCAACTCGTAGAGCTGTTATGACCGGTGTTACACAGGTTACTAGTCAGATCACTCAAATGAATATGGATGCTCTGGGAACGAATTATGTAGAAGTATCCTGGCATGCTACTGCCCGAACCGGAGAGGGTATCAATAATCACCAAGGATGGCAAGGACGAGTTTATCATTGGAATCGTATGGGTGACCGCAAACCAGAGGAAGAATATTCGGATTTTATTGAGGCTACTGGATATGGCGAGTTATTGGGACTGTGTGGTGTTAATTGTTACCATTCTTATCATGCTTTTATTCCTGGTATATCCACCCGTCTCTATACAGATGAGCAACTGGATAAGATGAATGCAAAGGAAAATACACCAAAGAAGTATAAGGAGAAAGAATATACCTCGTATGAAGCCACTCAACGCCAACGCCAGCTTGAAACTTTGATGCGTAAACAGAGGCAGGACATAAAGCTTTTGGAGCGTGCTAATGCATCAGATGACGATATAATTAATGCTAAAATACATTACCGGGAAACTATGAGGCAGTATAAAGAGTTTTCTGAGAAGATGGGATTACCTCAGCAGAGGGAACGAATATATGCGGATGGACTTGGTAGGGTTAGCGGTGGAAAAGGACTTGCAAAACCTCCACAAAGCAGTATAATAAGAGATGATAAGCAGTTTGGTAAAAAGATAGGTAAACATGCAAAGGATTATGGACTAAATCCGAGCAAGCAAACGGATAGAAATAAAATGAGCCGGATCATTGACGATATTATCACGAATAAGGATGAGGTTGTCAAAGGATCATGGAGAGGCCAGGATGGCGATGCTCAATTTTACATAAAAGGTTCTGATGTTGTAGTTGTTAACAAAGGAAAATTCGTAACCATATTGAAAGGAGGAATAGAAAATGCAAGGATTAAGAACGCAAGAGGAAGAAAAGTTTAATAGATTTTGGGATATCGTACAAAATACAGCACATGAACAAGGAGAGATGTTCTTTCTTGATTGCGGAGAAGGTCGGGAATTCTTCCTTGAGGATATGGAAGGCGAGGATCTGAGGGGGTGGCTTATTCCGCTGGATAAGGTTGCGGAGTTTGAAACTGAGTGGATGAAGAATAATGTATCAGACAAATGGACAGATAATATTTTCTGGGCCGAGTGGGAGAATACGGACGGTCATATAACAGTTCAATTTAATACTTATTAATACCATCTATCATAACGGTAGGTGGTATTTTTATACCCTTTTTGGAGGTTAAAATGATTAGAATAACTAAATTGTACCGAAATAATGAATTATTTGGCTTTCAGATCGAAGGGCATGCAGGCTATTCAATTCCCGGACGTGATATCGTATGTGCTGCAGTATCTACCATTACACTTAACACAATTAATTCTATTACCATGTTAAGCAATGCAGAGATGGATATAAAAGAGAGTAGGGATGGCTTTATACAATATACCTTGACCCCTAGGCCAGGTATAATTGCTGACACACTACTTAAATCAGCTAATATAGGGTATAAAAGTATAGCAGAGCAGTATCCGGAGAATGTTTCAGTAATAGAAAGGCAGTAATCCAGTAATCTCGTTCATGACGTACGTTAACGTCTTATTTTTATGTCCGGGATGACGTAAAACTATAGCAAATAACATCGGGCGCTGACCCGTAAAAAGCGTAAATGGAGGAAACGGAATGCAGAGAAAATTTTTAAAAGATATGGGATTGACGGATGAACAGATAGACCAGATTATGTCCGAGAATGGTAAGGATATTACTCGTGAGCAAGGAGTTACAAACACGTATAAAACACAACTCGATGATGTACAGGGTAAACTTAAGGCATTTGATGGAGTAGATGTAAAAGACCTGCAGGGAAAGGTAACAGCCCTTACAGGAGAACTGAATACCACTAAGTCAACTTATGAGAGCCAAATCGCAGATATGCGATTCACAGCCGCTCTTGAGGGTAAGGTGTCGGCTCTTAAGCCGAGGAATACAAAGGCCGTTATGGCTTTACTGGATGTGGACAACCTTAAGAAATCAAAGAACCAGGATACGGATATTGCTGCAGCCTTGGAAATCATTAAAAAAGATAATGGTTACCTTTTTGAGGAGTCCAGGTCTACCCCCAAAGTAGTAACCGGAACCCAAACAACAACCGACAATACAGATAAAAAGGCAGCCGCAAATGAAGCCTTCCGCTCACTGTTTAAGTCGGAATAATGAAGAAAGAATGAGGTATATTACATGAACAGAATTAGAAAAATCGCTATGAACCTGCAGCGCTTTGCAGTGAGTATTGTGAACAGAGCGGATGCAGAAGCAATTATCAGGGAACAGATCGTAGATGCGATTGCACAGGATACTCCGAAGTCATCGGTATTTATGGCCATGGCCAAGAAGCTCCCCAATATGACCTCAAAGCAGACCAGGATCAGGGTACTTGACTTCCTTCCTACTGCATACTGGGTCAACGGTGATACCGGGATGAAGCAGACCTCCAGTCAGGCATGGGATAATGTATGGCTGACAGCAGCAGAGTTGGCTGTAATTGTACCTATTCCGGAGGCTGTACTTGACGATGCTGAGTTTGATATCATGGGAGAGGTTACCCCCCGCGTTATCGAGGCGATCGGGCAGCGCGTGGATGCTGCAACAATCTTCGGAGAGAACAGGCCGGCAGAGTGGCAGAATGATATCATCACTCTGGCAAGACAGTCCGGTAATAATGTGACGCTGGGCTCCAGTCCGGATTATTATGATAAGATCCTTTCTGAGGATGGAGTCTTTTCAAAGGTTGAAGACGATGGATACTCTGTATCCGGTGTCATTGCAGCAACCAATATGAAGGCTAAGTTAAGAGGTGTCCGCGATGATAATGGTCAGCCAATTTTTAAGAAGGACATGCAGGGATCCACGCAGTACGCACTTGATGGCGCTCAGATGTACTTCCCGGATAATGGCTCCTTTAATAATTCCATTGCTCAGATGATTGTCGGAGATTTTGCCAAGGCGGTATATGCTATCAGACAGGATATCACAGTTAAGATCCTGACTGAGGGCGTTATCCAGGATCCTGCTACGAAGGAAATCGTCTACAATCTTGCACAGCAGGATATGATTGCTCTGCGTGTTGTATTCCGTATGGGGTGGGCATTACCTAATCCTGCTACTCGCATAGATGAGGACCGCGTAGGTTGTCCGTTTGCTTACCTTGAGCCTGCAACAGCTGTTACTACTCAGACGGTTACATTTACAGTTAAGGACAATGCTGGTACCCCAGCAGCCATTGCTGATGCAAGAGTTAATGTTAATGGATCTAATATTAAGACTAACTCATCCGGCCAGGCGGTGTTTAATTTAAGAACTGGTTCTTATCCTTATACAGTTACACTTAAGGGATACATTAAAGTAACTGGTACTGTCACCGTAGCAGCTTCTGCTGCTACTCAGGCTATTACTTTGATTAAGGAATAAATCTAGGAGGTAGTATCAATGCGGAATTATGCAGACTACGCATATTATACCGGTATATACAAAGGGTCGGTCATTGGTACCGACTCTTTTAATTCCTATGCCCGCAAGGCTTCGCTGATCATCCGACAGTATACCTTTAATCGGATCAAGGATGATACTGATGTTATACCCGATGATGTTAAGATGTGTTGTTGTGAGACCGCTGAAGCTATTTACGGACGTGATAAAGCAGAGGGTAACGGAGCCATTGCCGCCGAGAAAGTAGGAGATCAAAGCAAGACCTATGTGGATGCAGAAAAGCAAGAGCAATTATATCAGTCCAAGGTTGGCAAGATCATCAGCTTGTGGCTTGCTGATACCGGATTGTTGTATCGGGGGTGTGTTTAATGCTTACTAATGCAGATATGACGCTATATTCGTGGCAGACCGGAGATAAATACATAAGGACTGTTATTCATGATGTTAACTGGCAAGAGGTTAAGCAGTCGAACATAGATAAAACTGGACTCAAGGACAGCGATGCTATAAAAATATTTATTCCGGCAGCAAGTTTCCCTTCATCCGGTCTAAGCTTTACAACAAGCAAGGATATGGTTGTTAAGGGTGTTGTGACTATGGATATAGATAACACATCCGCTGCTACTGCATCAACCTCCGTTAAGGCACTAAAAGCTACGTATGATGTACATGGGGTATCCGTGGCTGATAATAAGTTATACGGCAGCCCTAATATGCAGCATTATTTATTATCATGTAAGTAGGTGGTGTAATTGGAGTTAAACGGTCATTTATATGTAAAACCCACGAATCAAATATTACAAGATCACGGTCTTCAAGATATGGGACCAGTACAAAAGTTCATTGACAGCGAATTGATAAGGTTAATGGGTCCCTATACACCTATGAGGAATGGGATGCTGGAAAAGTCAGCTACCCTTAGCACCGTTATCGGAAGTGGACTGGTTCAACAGCATACTCCATATGCCAGGTACCAGTATTACGGTAAATTAATGGTATCGTCCGTTACCGGCAGCGCCTGGGCATCAAAAGGAGAAAGCAAGATACTGACCGATAAGGATCTGGAATACAGTAAGCATCAGCATCCCATGGCAGGAAAGATGTGGTTTGAACGAATGAAGGCAGATCGTAAGGAAGATATTTTAAAAGGTGCCCAGGAGGTAATTAACAGACAATGAATATAATTGAAATAGTAAAACAGATTGTATCTGATTTTCCACAGATATCAATGCTCTCCAGTAAGATAAATGTGGATTTTACTGATAACGAAACGGAAAACTGTGGATTATATCCGACAGGAGATCAGTTGATAAAAGAAGATATATGCGGTAATCAGACACGTCAGCATAACTTTGTACTGTATGCGGTCTTTCAGAGTCTTAATGACTATGACAGACTGGCAAACAGTACTTTTTTATTGGATCTTGCCTACTGGCTTGAAGATGCGGCCAGTGATCAGGCAATTGAGGTAACTATAAATGAGCAGTCTGTAAATGGCAAACTTACAAAGTTAAGCAGTGCCAACGGAATGTTATACGGGTACCAGAATGGAACCTTATCCGGACCGGTAACATATCAGCTGCAGATCTATGCTCAGTATCATTTGGAAAGTGAGGTATTATAATGGCAGGTATAGCTATTACAGGAAAGATTAAAAGAAAATACATGGCTCATTATGTTGACTCAGCTCTACCCGGAGCTACAACTCCGGCATATGTAAGGCAGGGGCAGGACCTGGAAGAGTATAACATTGAGATGAATGCTAATGTTGAAAAAAAGAAAAACATACTTGGTGAAGTATCAGTAAATATTGATAGCTATGAGGTTCAGGCTTCTGTAACACCATATTACGCAGTTGTAGGAGATCCGCTTTTTGCAAGGCTTCAGTCAATAGCAGAGGGACGCTTGACGCTGGATGATGTGAAAACCACTGTTGTTGATGTGCATCTATGGGAAGAAGACTCAACAACATCTGGATCCTTTGTGGCATACAAAGAGGATGCAGTTATTGAAGTCTCGTCCTACGGTGGGGACAACTCTGGGTATCAAATACCGTACAATCTTCACATGTGCGGAAATCGTGTAAAAGGGTTGTTTGCATTATCTACAAAGACCTTTACTGCATCGTAAGATTATTAGTTTTAGTTTGTAGAGCAGCGGCCTATCCTCTCCGCTGCTCTTTTAAGGAGGAAGGATATGCAAAGTTTAAAGTTTGAAGAGGGATATAAAGAATTTTGTATTAATGATGATGAGACTAGGGTTATCCGGTTTAACCCGGCGGATTATGGTTTGATTGAACGATTTAGTGAAGCAAGAAAGGCTATTATTAAGGCTGTTGATGGTCTGGAAAAGGACGTCAATCTTAATCCGAATGGCAATCCGGAAGATGAACTGGAAGAGGCTGCGCAACTGGTTAAGTCGATCAATGAGCTGATCGACACACAGATTAATTATATATTTGATTCAGATGTTGCAAAAATCGCCTTTGGTAATCAGTCCAGAGTCAGCACGGTTAAAGGCAAGTTCCTATTCGAACGGTTTATGGATGCAGTCGGGCCATACATCGAGAAAGAAATCAAAGTAGAACAGGCTGCCAGTCAGAAGAGAATTGAGAAGTACACAAAGCAGGTGAGATAATTGATTGGGAGCCTACCGAGAGAATTGAATGTAAATGGAACAGATAGAGCTATCCGGACAGATTACCGGGTGGCTCTTTTAATATTCCAAGCTTACGCCGATCCGGAACTTACTGACCAGGAAAAGACATTTGTTATGCTCGATTGTTTATATGAAGATTTAGAAAATATTCCTCCAGAAGATTATCAGGAAGCTGCTGATCGGGCTGTATGGTTTCTGGATGGTGGTAATAGCCAGAATGATAATTCGCAGCAGCAACAAGCAAAGAAGGTAATGGACTGGGAGCAGGATGAACAGATCATCTTTTCTGCTGTTAACAAAGTAGCAGGATACGAAACCAGGGCAAAGGATTATATACACTGGTGGACATTTTTAGGCTATTTTAACGAGATCGGAGAAGGCATCCTTGCAACGGTTATTAATATCAGATCGAAGAAGAATAAGGGCAAAAAGCTTGAAAAGTATGAAGAAGATTTTTACCGGGAACATAAATCCATGATTGATCTGAAAGTAAAGATGTCAGAAGAAGAGCAGACAGAGTATGACTATCTAAATGAAATTACAAAGTAAAGGCAGGTGATATATATGGCTGATGGAAGTCTGAAGTTTGATACCAAAATCGATACCGATGGAATTGAAAAAGGGAGCATCACGATCAAAGAGCTTTTTCAACGTTTAATTAAATCAGTCGACACACTTTCAGCAAGCATCAATAACGCCTTTACTGGATTGAATGCTGCACCTGTTACCAGGGCGGTTGAACAAACGGAGGCAGCTGTTAATGAAGTTGATAATGCAATAAAAGAGGCTGACGATAGCGCCAGACGTATGGAAATTTCTATGCAAGCTGTTGATGCAGCTATCGAACGAATGAATACTGAACAAACACCAGATATCATACCTGATGCGGAAGTTGCTGCAGCAAGTGAGTTGGCTGAAGTCATAGATCATATATCTGCAGAATTAAATGATGTAACGGTTGCTTCAGATAAGACAGAATCAGCTATCGACTCTGCTCTTAATAGTGGTACCGATAATGCAAATGAATTTAATAATATGATGGATCTAATCAAGAGAACGATAGGTGATATTCCTATCATTTTTGATGTCATTCGCAGTAAAGTATCGGGTGCATTTTCCGGATTTGGTAAGACCTCCAGTGAAGCTGCAGAGGCAAAAAACCGAATTCAGACAGTGGTTGAAGAAGTTGATACGCTCAGGGACAGATTAATATCCTTAGAAAAGCAGGGATTGTATTTTGGCGATAAGGAATATGACGAAGCCTACCAGAAACTTACCAGACTTGAAAAAGAACTCAACGATTATAAAAAGTCACTCTCGCAGGTTGATGCAGTTCAGAAGAAAGTGTCAAGATCAGCAGATATGGTAAGCAAGAGCGTTAATAATACAGGGTCAAGTATGGGGAGAGGACGTATGAGTATGCTGAAAATGCTTAAAATGTCGTTAGTCTTTTCCGTAGCTTTTAGGGCTTTGAGTGGTGCTGTTAATGGTGTAGTTACAGGCTTTCAGAACTTGTCTCAGGTTGATACAGAAACAAACAAATCGCTGTCGACTTTAATGACTGCATTGTTGCAACTTAAGAATTCCCTTGCCACGGCTTTTTCGCCTATCCTTACGGCTATCACACCAGCCCTGCAGACAATGATTAATTATTTGTCTGCGGCAATTACAAAAGTCGGAGAATTCTTTGCGGCCTTGTTGCTCGGCAAGACCACCTTTACCAAGGCAGTTACGGCTCAGACGGATTATGCTAAATCAGTAAAAAAATCTACGGATGCTACGGAGAAAGAAAAAGGATCCCTTGCCGGATTTGATAAATTAAACAATCAAACGGATAGTAAGGCAGGAAAGAAAGATGCTACACCTGGTATACCGGATCCAAGTCAGATGTTTAAGACAGAAAATATTGATAACGGAATACTGAAACTGGTTGATAGCCTCAAAACAAAGTTAAAACCACTTACTGATGCATTTGACCGGCTAAAGGTTGCAACTGCTCCCTTTGCTAAGAATGTCGGAGCTGGACTCAAATGGCTGTATGATAACGTATTGGTGCCTCTTGCATCCTGGACAGTATCTGATTTGTTGCCGAGATTTATGGATCTGCTTGGTGCTGCGATAACAGTCCTTAATTCAGTGCTAATTATCTTTAAACCGTTAGGACTATGGCTATGGAATAACTTTTTACAGCCGGTAGCGTCATGGACCGGAGGAATTGTTATTACAGTATTAAAAGCTCTTACTGACGGATTATACAAATTTTCGGATTGGATCCTTAAAAATCAGGAAACTATTCGCAAGGCAGCTTTATTAATAGGCAGCTTTTTCGCAGCATTTGCAATAGCAGGTTTTATAACTAGTGTTGCACCATTTGTATCAGCACTTGTCAGTATGGCAGCTTCAGGGGAATTACTGAGTACTGTACTGGCTGGAATATCAGCAACGTTTGGCGCTCTTTCAGCTCCTGTTGTTGCTATTACAGCTGTATTAGGATTGCTCATATACAGCTTTATTGATCTTTATAATAATAGTGAGACATTTAGGAGGTCATTGGCCGATCTTGGTAAGACATGGCTTGCTGCTCTAAAACCGTTAGCGGATTTTGTCGGTACCGTATTGACCGATGCTTGGGATAAGTTGCTTAAGCCGGCAGTGAATTTTTTTATAGAAACTTTGCTACCTCAACTTATTGAGATATTTAAAAATCTGTGGCAGAAGGTGCTAATACCACTTGCTGATTTTATCGGAATCGTGCTGCAACCGGTATTCAAAATATTGTCAGATCTGCTTACTATGATGTGGAAAAACATTATTTTACCACTCGCTCAAGCTATTGGCAGTATATTTGTGGCTGCATGGGACGCAGTATACCAGATTTTAAATAAGACTGTTATACCGATTATAAAAACGGTTATTAGCGTGTTGACTACGCTGTGGAAAGACTATATCAATCCACTTGTGACAGTGCTGTGGAAAGATTTTAAGCCGGCATTTGATGCAGTATTCTCCGGGATCAGTGATGTAATAAACGGACTTAAAACTACACTGGTAGGCATAATTACCTTTATCAAAGGCGTATTTACAGGAGACTGGAAAACAGCCTGGCAGGGAGTACAAAACATATTTAAAGGTATATTTGATGCTCTTGTAGGAATCGTAAAGACTCCGGTAAACCTTATTATCGATATCATTAACGGCATGGTTAGCGGAATTGTAACAGCTATAAATACAGTAGTGGATGCGGCTAATTCACTAAGTTTTAAGGCTCCAGAGTGGTTGGGCGGAAAAACATATGGAGTACAGATACAAAAGATTACTGCCCCGAAAATTCCAAGACTTGCAACCGGTACTGTTGTTCCTGCGAATTATGGCGAATTTCTCTCTATCCTTGGTGACAACACTAGAGAAGCCGAGGTTGTTTCACCCGTTAGTACTATGAAGCAGGCTTTTAAAGAAGCAATGGCTGAGATGGGTGGGTCCGGGTCCGGAGAGCTGACTGTTAATGTTTATTTAAGTGGTAAGCAGATACATACAGAGATAGTAAAGCAAGATAAGGAATATAAATCACAAACTGGTAAATCAGCATTTGCATATTAAGGAGGTGGCATTGTGGCTTTTGGAAATTACGTGTTTAAAGTTGGAGAATTATCCTTTCCACTTAAGTTAATAGCACCGAAGGGATATGATACCACCCCGAATCAAAGAATAGATAAAAATAGTTACAGAGACGGACGTGGAAAGCTTCATAGAACAATTCTACCGGAAAAACCAAGCACAGTAAAAATTAAGACGATAGATAACCTTACAGAAATTCAGACACAGCAAATTCAGGCATTGTTTCCTAGTCGTGATACGGTTACTGCATCATACTGGAATAAAGAAAGCAATGCGTACAAAACAGCTACATTTTATATGCCTGATATTAATTGGGTTATAAATTACTTTGACGACAATCTTCAGCCTAGATACCAAGCATTAGATCTTGAATTTATAGCATACGGAGGGGATGCATAGTGGTAAATGTAGATGAAAATTTAAAAACCATATACAAAAATGATATGTTTCCTCTGGCGACGAGAATTGCCCCGAAAGAATTAGAGCTATCCTTTTCAGAACTTAATTTAGATGTGGGTATCGATCAGTTCGCAGTAGATAAAGGCGATTTTGAATTGCATGAGAGTATTTGCATGGAAGAGCAGCTTAAGTTCGGTAAATGCAATGCATCCAGTGTTAAATTTACTCTGGCAGATGTCACGGATGATATTAAGGGAAAAGAATTTAGTATTACCCAAACGGTTATTGCAGATGATGAAACATCCTATACAATGCCACTTGGGTATTTTACTGTAGATGCGGCAAAAAAAGAGGATGATTTAAGGTTTAAAGATATTATTGCATATGATCGCATGCGGAAGATCGATACAGATGTTACTTCCTGGTATAACGGACTGTTTCCTAACGGCAATGAGACTTATACCCTTGCTGCCTTTAGAACCTCTCTGTTGGCTTTTGTAGGGCTTACAGAGGATACAAGCAAACTTCCTTTACCTAATGATATGTTAACTGTTAAAAAGACAATTTCACCATCGCAACTCTCGGGGAGAACAGTGATCGAAGCATGCGAGGAGATCAATGGATGCTTTGGTCTTATCGGACGCGACGGAAAATTTACGCATATTATAATTAAGCCTATGCATCATGACTATCCGCAGAATGATTACCCGGAAAGTGATTATCCTGAAGCAGAACCCTACGATGAATATGTTGATAATTACCAGGGCATACACTTTGAAGAATATCGGGTGCAGCCAATTGATAAACTGCAGATCCGGCAGGAAGAGAATGATGTCGGGTGTGTTTACGGTACCGGTTCAAACGTTTATATTATCCAGGGCAATTTTTTAGTTTATGGCAAATCAGCGGAAGAGCTGCAGACAATAGCTGCCAATGCATCGCAAAACATTTTTGATCGAGGATACCGCCCATACACGGCTACAGGTCAAGGGCTACCTTATATTATACCGGGTGACTTTATTAAATACAACGCTGATGACACTACGGCAGGATATGTATTCGAGCGCACATTAAAAGGACTGCAGGCTCTTCAGGACGAATATGGAGCACAGGGATCGGAAGAACAGGTTCAGGGCTTTGGAATGGCTGATGATATCATACAGATCAAAGGCAGGTCGGCTAAAATAGAAAAATCTGTTGACGCAGTTAAAATAACAGTATCTGACATGGATACCAGGCTATCAGGAGAGATCGATGTACTTGCCGGACAGATAGTTCTTAAGATTGATAATAATGGGCATATAGGATATATCCAACTTGATGGGGATCCCAATACCGGATTAAACTCTATAACCATTAAAGCGGACCAGATATCGATAGAGGGCCTTGTTACTGTCAACGGACGTTTTAAAGTTTTGCCAGATGGCAGTATAGAGGCTGTGAATGGTAAATTCAGTGGAGACATTACTGGCGCCAATATAACTGGATCCACTCTCGAAACTATACTTGGTAATAAGCGTACGTTTATAGCTGGTGGGGAAATCACGAGCAACTATATAAGCCTTGAAGAAGAAGGTGGAAATAAGCACATAGGAATGCAACCGGATCAGATTAATCTTATAGGACCATCATCAAATACTATTATCCGGCCGGATCAAATAGCAACACCATTGATTAATGGCGGAACTCCTATAACTACTGCAAATATGTATAATTTCACCTATCCGACAAGCATAGATCTAAGTAACTATGTTACGGCTAATGCTTATAATTTTGGTATGGCGATTGTAGGCCAGCAGCTCAACAATCTCGAGTCAAGGGTGTCAGCGTTAGAAGGATAAGGAGGAGCTAAATGGCAGTTAAAGGTATTAATTTAAGGATACAGGAATTAAGGGAAACAATAGTAAAAGATATCAACTCCTCCAGTCTACCTATCGGAATTACTTCACTGGTAGTGGCTGATTGTCTTCGCGCGTTGCAGGACGCAGAGATAAATATAACTGCATCAGAAAGAAAGAATTATGAAAATGAATTAAAGAAAGAAGGTGCTGAGAAAGATGGCAAAGAGATACGCGAGGCTTAACTGGAAGGATTATCCATCGACTAATACACCTAGAAATGCCACAAATTTTAATGTCATGGATAAAGGCATTGATGATATTGATAATGCTATCGAAGCAGTACAGGATCAGATAGACGAGCTTGTTATATCAGGAGACAGTTCTGTGGAAGCAGCACAAGCCAGAGTATCTTCGGGTGGTACAACTTATAATACGCTTAAGCAAAGATTGGACACAGAGCACACCGAAGTTACTTCGTCATTGGCACAAATAGAAAACCAAAAAGCAGATGAAGTAGATCTAGCAATTGAACGTGAAAGGATTAATGGAATAGTTACATCGGCAGGAGATTATTATGTAAAATGCTTATCAACTGATCAATGGGCATTATTAGTTGTCACAAGTGGAGCTACTACTGGACAAATTAATATTTCAATGGTTACTCCTAAATTAGATAATTATACGCCTGTAGCTGGTGATTATGTGCGATTGGTTAGTAATGGATTAACCGCTGAAACAATTGATATACGTATTGATGGGAATGGGAAAATACATGACACCGCAGGTAATGCTGTAAGGGATCAAATAGCTAAATTAAGCGAGGAATATACAAAGAAAAGTATAGTGCTTAACCAATATTTAAAACGAACCGAGCCCACAATTATTGATAATAATAATGGTGCTATATCTATCAATGGAAATATTACAACTGGTACAGGATATTCAAAAAGTTGCAATGTTATTAAGGGGCAAACCTATGAGATTCTTGGCTATCAATTTAGTTTAAGTTATCCTTCTGTTGTATATCTTCTTTCAAATGGAACTTATGCGAGGGCTTCTGAATGTGATTTGATAGCAGATAATACAAGAACAAACCATTTATTAGTTACTATTCCATCAAATGCTGTGAAGATATATGTAACAGGTTTTAATGCAGCGCAATGTCATTTTTACCAGTTAGATGTTGGCAAATATGTTGATAATTATTTAGAGAAACCAGTAGAAAAAATTCCTATTCCTTTTGATACGGTATCTTCGGCTTATTTTAGTGTATCTACATATGCCGCGGTATCAGCTAGTGAATTTAACTATGCTTTAGTTAATGTTTCCGAAGGCGAAAAATACCATATTAAAGGTAGGGGTAATGTATCTGCATATCCATATGCTGTGTTTAATCCATCACATGTTGTTATTGACAGAACTGATATAAATACGTCAGCATACACTACAATTGATACCATTATAGAGATACCTGCTGGTGGTACGGCGTTAGTTGTTAATGCAGAAACATCAGTATCGATAGTAATAGAAAAATTGAAATATATTGAATATTGGGATTATGTTTCTATACAAAAAAAATACATATCAGTAACACCGACAATAGATATCAGTGGAGTAATGTCAATCAATCATAATATTGCAACGGGAACAGGGATAAATGCTTCTGTAAATGTATCTTATGGAGAAGTGTTTAATATTAGTGGATACAAATATTCAAGTGGGTATCCAATGTATTTGTATTTAAAAAATGGGTCTATAGTATCTTACGAAACCGATTTGACGATATTAGATAGGCACGAGGGAATAATTGTTACAATTCCAAAGGGTGTAGATACTCTGGTTGTAAATTCTAACAATCAAAGTAATCTTGATATTTTAAAGATGTCTATATCATCAGATAAAATTATTAGCCCAATAAATGGTAAAAAAATTGCATGGTTTGGAACTTCAATTCCATCTGGATATCCAAAAGGAAAATCATATCCGCAGATAATTGCTGAAAAATCAGGATCTATAGTATATAATGAATCAGTCGCAAGTAGCTGTGCAAGACTCGGATATCCCTCAAAAGTAACATCTGAAAACCCTTATGGATGGAAAGATGTAGCATGGCAAAATATAGCATATTCGCTTGGTGCAAGCTTATCTGAAAAAAATTATCTTATAGATAATTGGGACACATTTAAAATTGTATTGTCAAATACTCCTCCGGCATCCTTAGATGATAATGCAAAAGAATATATTCGAAATTGTAGTTATGAGAGAAAATTAGACAAATATCTTTCTGGAGGTGCAGTTGGAGTTTGTGATTTATATGTATTTAATCATGGCTACAATGATTTACAAATATCGGGAGAAGAATTAAATATA
The DNA here is from genome assembly GCA_023418475.1 of Bacillota bacterium. GTDB lineage: Bacteria > Bacillota > Clostridia > Lachnospirales > Lachnospiraceae > Mobilitalea. Next base: position 94,190 of record JAEZZO010000049.1, on the reverse strand, counting down.
GTTCCTAGTGATATAAATGATAGAATGTATTTTATAGGAGTAATGCATTTTTTGATTAATAGAATACTTACGTCAAATCCACAGGCTAAAATTTGCATTATTTCACATTACGAAAATCAGCAAAAACTTGCAGTAAACACATCACTTAATACTATTAGTCAATACTATGGATTCCCATACTGTGAGCAATGGAGGAAAAGTGGAGTGTCACAAGCAACTATTACCACTACAGGTTACTGGGATGCTAATAACCACTGGATTTCGAGTGGGGGGACTTCAACAAATAAAACCATTCAACAGTGTTTAATGCCTGATGATATTCACCCAAACTCTGATACGGATTTAGTGCTTACAAAAAGGCTTGCTAATATTACTTGTGATTATTTAGAGTCATTTATGTAATATATTGATTTACAATTGGTTACAACTACGAACTAAATAAACATTAAGGAGTCGAGGGATCGGCTCCTTTTTATTGATAAAAAATCAAAGGAAGAAGGTAGACTATGAAATCAGAAAATATCTATTTATCAATCAAAGCGGCTATTGCAACATTTGGGGCCTATTTGAGCGCGAGGCTCGGTATTTTATACCCGGTATTAATATTACTTACGGTCTTAATGATCACAGATTTCTTGTCCGGCATGGCAGCATCCGGAAGAGAATCGCTTGAGCGTCCGGAAGATAAGTCAAAAGGGTGGAGTAGCAAAAGAGGAGTACAAGGTATTTATAAAAAGCTTGGGTACATACTTGCCATTGCTGTTGCAATGTCAGTAGATTGGCTCATATTTAACGTTACGGGGAACATGGGTATCAAAATACCAACATCTACATTTTTCGGGCTCCTAACGACCATTTGGTTTATCATTAATGAGCTGTTGTCTATACTCGAGAACGCCGGCCGGATGGGAGCGCCGCTGCCTGATTTTTTGAAGAAAGCAATTGCTGTACTTAAGACCGGAGTGGAAAAACAGGGCAACGCTTTAGTTGATAATAAGGAGAATGGGAATGAGTAAATTAACAGGTAAGGGACTAGCCAAATTTGTAAAGTCAAAATTAGGAATACCGTATGTATATGGAGCCAAAGGCAGTTATGGGAAGCTTACACAAGCACACCTTAACAGCCTTATTTTAGCTTATCCAAATGTTTTCACCAACATATACATAACCAAAGCCAGAAAGCTTGTAGGAAAGGTTTGTACCGATTGCTCAGGTCTGCCAGCATGGTACACGGGTAAAAATATAGGTTCCTATCAGCTATATAAGAGTGCATCTGAAAGGCATCCGATTTCTACAATTGAACAGGCTCCGGTAGGGGCTATTCTGTGGAAATCAGGTCATGTTGGTGTTTATATTGGCGGTGGGTATTGCATCGAGGCGAAAGGCATTGATTTTGGTACGGTAAAGTCAGAGGTAGCAAAAACAAAATTTACTCACTGGCTGCTGTTTGATTACATCGATTATGATATGCCAGTGGCTGCACAGAAGGCCCAGAACCCGTATCGTGAGCCGACAACGACTATTTGCCAGGGTATGACTGGAGAAGGCGTGAAATGGGTTCAGTGGGAGCTGCATGAGGCTAGCTTTGACATGGATATTGATGGTGTATGCGGAGCTATTACAGATAAGGCTATAAAATCATTCCAACAGAGCTGTAAGATTGCAGTAGATGGCAAGGTCGGAGTATCCACTAGGAAAGCATTTATGGCGGATTAATTTTGTAAGCATAAGCGTTTCGATGGTCGAAACAAAAAATAACCCCGGCCTAATTGGCCGGGGTTGCTAATATTTATTTAGTCTTTTTAAAAATTAAAGAGCCTCCATCGCCTATCACGACTCTTTAGCCGTTAACAAGTTTTAGATTTCGATAATTTGGTTCATCTTCCGTAATCATCTCTTGTATATCGTTATAGTCCTCCCCATTGTTTAGATGCACCTCTAGAGTGCAAAAGCTATTATTATAAAACACATCATATGTACCGGCCGGGATATCTTTACCGACTAAATAATCTCATCTATCAACAGTTACAGGATTTCCAGTGGTAAAATCAGCGTTTGCTGGCGAAATAGTTGTTGCCGCATTTTGACTGGTTGCTGAGCTATCCGAATACGAAAAATTTGATCCAAAGTCAGATACAAACTAAATCGCTCTTATTACTGCTAAAACTCCGATAATCATAAGCACATTTGTCATACCGGGATGTTTAAATTTAAATTTATCTAAAAAATCAAATATCAATTGTTTATCCTCCCTTCTATTTTTACCAAATATTATAAAACTAATAGCATAATTTGTAAATATAAGAAAGTAATTATAATAATTCATTAAAATGCTCATGTAGGATATTAATAGAACATATTCTATATGACAGCGTAGAGAATAAAAAGCTGAATACGAAAGAATACTTGTACAGAGGCACTAATAAAGAAGCTAAACAGAATGAACAAGTTCATTATTGATATGTATTATTTTGTCAATAATGAATATTGTTTATTGAATTTAGATATAAATGAGGTACAATATGGAAATAATAAACGCTTATTAAAAAACGAGAATGGAGAATTTACATATGAAAAAATTTTACAAATTGCTAAATTTCATATTAGTAGTGGTGGCTATAGTTTTTATGAATAAAGCAAAGTGCTATGCAGCGGAAGTGCAGTATACGGATAACGTAATACCTACAATGACAAGTAATACATCACCAAGTGGTAAAGCAAGTGCTAGTAGTGTTTATCAAAATACAGATAAAAGTATACAATACATATATTTCGCATTTGACAAATCTACTTCGTCAGTATCTGGCTGGTGTTCAATAGGAAACAAAGGTTGGCTATCATATGAGTTTGAAAATGAGAAATGTATTACAAAATATACGATAGTTGCTAGAAATGCATCTTTATATATTAATCAATTACCAAAAGACTGGACTTTTGAAGCTCGAAAAGATGAAACAAGTGACTGGGTTGTACTTGATAAACAAACTAATGTAACAGGTTGGAAAATTGGTGTAAAAAAGGAATTCACTTTTATAAATAGTAATCCGTATAAAGAATATAGAATTAATATTACAGCAAATAATGGCAATGCTCTAATATCAATTGGCGAACTAGAAATGATGGAAACGGTATCAAATATAAAGTCTCCAACAAATCTAATAGTAAATGATGATGTTACAAACGTAAACTTATCCTGGGATGCAGTCGAAGGAGCAACCTCTTATAATATTAAACGTTCCGAAACTGCAGGAGGTCCCTATGATACGATTGCATCTGTTTCCGGCTCGGTAATTACAATGAATGATGCCGATGTATATTATGGAAACACATATTATTATACGATATCAGCGGTCAATGAGTCTGGTGAAAGTGCTAACTCCAATGAGGCAAGCGTAACCTTGCAAGAACCGGTAAAGAAGCTGAAATTGGTTCTTGAAGTGAAAGAAGAAAAGCAGTTAAGTGTCAGTGAGGAACTAAGCGATAATGCGGATATGACTTGGACATCTTCTGATCTAGCAATTGCAACAATAGATAGCTATGGGAAGATAAAAGCCATAAAGCCGGGAAACACAATAATAACCTGTACAAGTGAGGATGGTTCTTATACAGAAACGATAAATGTGCTGATTGTTGACCTTGATTTACAGCTGGCTGTTGATCTTACAGTAAGCAATACCTGCAGATTAACGATTGATGATATGGCAAACAAAACAAAGGTTACCTGGGTAGCGGATGATCCGTCCATTGCAACGGTTACCAGTAAGGGAAAGGTTATAGCAGTAGGCGAAGGATTAACCTATATAACAGCTGTAGATAGTGACGGCAATGAGCTAGGACGTATTTATATAAGAGTTAGATGATTTCTTAATTCATATAACATATAACAACAAAATACCCCGCATTTCTCATAAACATTATGAGATGCGGGGTATCTATTGGGGATAAGGGAATGTATTGCTGTAATCACCAAAACTTGCAAGAATTCCTATGACACCGATAAATATGAAAATACCGATAACAACTAAAAAGGTAATAAGGCAGCCATGGCTTTTCTTTTTTGGCGGCTGCATAGGCTGTCTATAGGAACCCTGCTGATATTGTGGCTGTATCGGCGGTGGAAATTGCTGAGGCTGGTTTTGCTGCATCTGTACTTGCGTCGGTGCTCCACAGTTTAGACAATAAGGACTATTAAATTCAGTGCCGCATCTATTGCAAATAATGCTCATAAATTTCTCCTTTGTGAAAATCCAGTGTTTACCATAATAGTATAATGTTGTTGCATTAATTTGTAAATAGGAAGCTTATGATTATTATTTCGGATACATGAATGTAACCCCTGGTCAGTTTGGTAAGGATGTATTGAAAGGCTAGCTTATTCATTTAATTATTATGGGTTATAACATATGTGCGCGTATTCATCGGCACATTCACCTGTAAGCGCTACCTTGGTTTTAGAGGCTACCTTCTTGCAGAAATAGAGCAAAGAAGATTCAACATCGGCCATATTGGGAAGATCTCTTGCATTTACGGCATGGTACAGATTATCTGCCAAATCCAGATTGTCACATTCCAGATAAGTATGCCTGCTCTTTACCTGTTCCACCATAATATCCACATAGGGACGATCCTGAGAGGGTTGGAAGGAATTTGATTTGAAATGCTTTGCATTATCTACAAAATCAAAGGAATAGGTTTCCAGCTGTTTGCCTTCTTTTTTCAATTCCTCCGCGCAAATGGCTGTTACCAGGCTGCTGTCCACACCACCGGATAGAAAGGTGCAGATCGGAATATCGGAGATCATTTGACGTTTTACAGCATCTCTTAATAAAAAAGAGGTTTTATCTACTGTCTCGGCATAGGAATCCTCATGTGGAGCGCTAATCAGACTCCAGTAAGGTTGTGTGTGCATACCGGAAGAATTAAAAATTATGGCAGAACCGGGAAGAACTTCAGAGACATCTTTAAACACACCCGAACCATAGGACTTTGCAGGACCAAGTCCAAAAATCTCACATAAACCATTTGCATCAATACGTGGTTGAAAGCCTGGATACTCAAATAAAACTTTAATCTCAGAACCGAAGATTAAAGTATCATTCCATAATGTATAGAATAACGGTTTCACACCCAGTCTGTCTCGCACCAGAATAAGTGAGTTTCTTCCCTCATCCCAGATTGCAAAAGAGAAAATACCGTTCATTTGTTTTACAAAGTCAACACCCTGTGCAATATATCCAACCAGGATTACCTCGGTATCACAATGCGTTTGAAACTGATATCCCTTCTGCATGAGATCGCTGCGTAATTCAGCGGTATTATACAGCTCGCCGTTATAGATGATTGTTACACAACCATTTGAAAGCTCTCTTGTCATTGGCTGCTTACCGCGGCTCAAATCAATTATGGAGAGTCTTCTATGTGCAAGCCCTGCCTGTCTGGTTAGGACTTCACCTTCATCATCAGGACCACGGTGTTTTATTACCTGTTTCATAGCATCTAATACCTTATGCCATTTTGTATCATCTTTTGTATAATCAGCTTTTATATTACAAAAACCGGCTATTCCGCACATAAACCCTCCTTCTCATGCATTGCATGAAAGTAAATTTGTATATAAAATAAGAGGTTACCGTTCTAACCCGAATACATACTATATATAAATTGTTTGCGAATTGGAGCATCTATATTTGATAAAGGGAGCAATATTACGAAAAACTCATAATTTGGATAAATGCATGCTTCTGGTTTAGACAGCCGGATATAAGTATTTTTTCGCAATGAAAAGCTCCCTTGCTTTCGATTTAAAAACAGAATAATAGTATAAGTGGTATCTGATCTCTTCCTTTTCAGATCGATCCGGTTCTGACACAGCATTATCTTGGAGTAAGAATAACGGGTTGCAGCTGCCTTCCCTCTAAAGCTTCTTCCGCCGTTGAGAGGATTAAATCAAAATGGGCGACCATTGAATTGGGCTTGCCCTTATAATTATCCTGTCCGAAGGGGACGAAATAGATGTTTTTGTTATTAATCAGCATACCTATGTTTTTTAAATTATTACTTAATGCATCATTGGTGGAGACGGCAATTACAAGAGGCTTATTATTCCTTAACAAACCCTTTGCAGCCATCAGAACAGTAGTATCGGTAATTGCGTGAGCCATTTTCGCCAAGGTATTACCGGTGCAAGGTGCAATAATCAGAAGGTCCAGAAGGTTATTAGGACCCAGCTTCTCTGCTTCAACAAGCGTAGTAACAGGTTTATTTCCTGTGATTATATTGGCTTTTTGAATAAAGCTGTCTGCATTTCCGAAACGGGTATCGGTCACCTGAGAGCGCTCTGAAAAGATTGTCAAAACATTGGCTTTTTCCGAAACCAGGTGTTCAATCTCAGGAAAGACTTTATCAAAGGTGCAAAAAGATCCTGTTAGGGCAATGCCTATATTTTTTCCATGAATCGTCATTTAATCACTTCTTTCTTTTATCAACGAGATAATTTCATTTACCAGAATATCCGCAGAGGTCTTAGGTGCTACTTTGCCAGGCAATCCGAGGCAGAGTTTGGCTTTTAATTTTCGCTGCATTGCATATTCATAATCCACTCCTCCGGGAGCAGAGGCTATATCAATAATTGATGTGTTTTGGCTTACCAAATCCAGGCAGCCTTGATCAAGAACCAGTGAAGGAATCGTATTAAATATAAAATCAAAAGAGGACAGAAGATTTTTTATGTCAGATAATGAAATGACCTGAAATCCTGCTGCATAAGCATATGCGAGTGCTTCCTCAGATCTGGCGGCTACTGTTACGTTTGCATCCAATCCTTTTAATTTTCCGGCGAGAATCTTCGCACATCGGCCATATCCCAGAACAAGACAATGGCTGCCATGCAAGTTTTGGTCGCTGCTCTGAATTGCTTCCATAATGGTTCCTTCTGCAGTTGCAATCGCATTGAGAATTGTTATTTTTTCATTCTTCATAAGATCATAAAAGGGAATTCCTTTTTCGGTGCATGTTCCAATCAGTGCGGGCGGAAGCATCCCGCCGATAAGAAAATGATCCTTGGTGAGCAGTCTGGTAAGATTGGTAATAGTCAGTTCGGAAGCTTTCGTGGAAGCGACGGATACCAAATCTCTGGTCAAAGGAATTGGACCGATAAGAAAGCTACATTTATTAAATAATTCATTCAGGTTACTCACTCTCAGACAGTTTTCATGATTTATCGTTTCTGCAATCCGATAAGTATAGACATGATATCCTTTTTGCAAAAATGCTGCCACCATATATACCTGCCGTTGATCGCCTCCGAAAATTCCAATGTTTGGCTCCTGGGACATATACTTCACTCCTTTATGTCTCATTATATGTAAGCCTGTGAAAGATGTGAGTATAGAAAAGCAATTCAGATAGGATTTTTTGCAGAAATAGAGGCTGCTTTAGAGTACTCCCAATGTACAGGAATGTGAGAATAATTGGATTGATAAAAACAAGCCCTGTTTTAAGGTCTTATTATGATGGGCATACTCGAAATAAAGAATATGCTGTATTATTAGAGTAAATACTGTAAATGAAAAAAAATATTATTTATGATTGAGTGATTGATAACCTGAAAATCGTATCATATAATTCATTTATTGGTAAAAATAAGTATTTAATAACAACTTAAATACATTTCTATAAAGGAGGGTAGGATAAGTGATATTGATAGAAAACAGCTTACATATTAAAAAACGTATTTTTAATCGAAAGTGTATGATGCCTCCGATATTTTCAATGGGAATAATGCTTTTGCTTATATGCTTTACAGTAACTGCGAGAGGAGTAATTCATACTAATTATGAGCAGACGAATATAACAGCAGCGACAGAAGATAATCCCGCATTAGCTGCAAAAGGACTCAACCAGGCGGAAGTAAAAATCCTGGATACCTTATGGAGGACTGCAGGTATGAATGCTCAGACTGGTCATGATCGTACTTTTTTTGGGAGCTATTATAGTATATTAAAAAATTATCTTAGCAATGAAACGGTGAACATAAAGGAAGACAGTACGGGAAACATTCTGAAACAGCTGGCAGATCTTCAGGATATTATAAATTACGAAGGTAAGACAGATATGAAAGATATGTCACTGGACAGTAAAAAAATGGCTTTTTACATAACAGAACAGGTATATAAAGCCTGCGGCCTTACATTAGAAATCAATCAGGAGGATAACATTGGTAAGGTATCTGACGCTTACGGGAAAGTCTTATATAAATATGATTTGGTTGCGCAAAAGCCGGTGTTTCAGGTGAATGCATTAGTGATAACGCTTACTGCTGCTGCGGCATTATTAGGTATTTGTATCATGATAGCAAAGAAAAATCAGTTGTTTGGTAAGGAAGTGGTTTATGATGGATTTGACGAAAAAGGATTTGCCGAGTAAATACCTTTTGCTGGTGGATACTCTTTGTATTGTGATTTCGTTCCTGCTGGCAACCTGGATACGTTTTGGTAAAATTACAGCTTCTTATTTTGAAACAGAGGTATACGGAATGATATTTGCAATTATTTTATCCATATATGTTGCAATTTATTATATCTACAATACCTATAGTGATCTGTTCCGGCGTGGTTTTATTGAAGAAATGCTCGTGGTTTTTAAGATAAATCTGATACTTACTGTGGCAGTCACTTCTGTTTTATATATTTTCCAGGAAGGGGAAGCCTTCTCCAGATTATTTTTCTTCTGTTTTATCCTATTAAATACCATGATCATGTATATAGAACGACAATATTATAAGATTTTATTTTTAGCCGTATATAAAAAAAGTACTTCCAGTTCGAAAGTTATGATTATTACAACGTTTGAGCAAGCAAATAAAATATTATTACATATAGAAAAAGAAAATAACTGGGAATTTCAAATCACCTATTTTACGATTATTGATACAGATATGATCGGCAAGAAAATAGGTGGAATTGAAGTGAAGGCTGATCGAAACAATATGTTTGAAGTTGCGAAACTGGAAGCGCTTGATGGTGTATTTATTCATATTCCCGGAGAAGGTATGCCGGATTTTCGTCTGGAAGAGGCAATCCTTAAATTTCAGAATATGGGTGTTACAGTAGATTTAAGCATTAATACCTTTGGACTGAACATTCACGAAAAGGTAGTCCGTGAAGTGAGCGGCTATCATGTACTTACCTTCAGCTCAAGGCTCTTTAATGGAAGTCAGCTGCTTCTGAAACGACTGATGGATTTAGCGGGCGGACTGATTGGCTGCATCCTCACCGCAGTTTTTATGATAATAATCGCTCCCGCCATTTTAATAGAATCGCCGGGGCCAATCTTCTTTTCCCAGGTAAGAATCGGAAGAAACGGCAGACGTTTTAAAATATATAAATTTCGTTCTATGCACATGGATGCCGAATCACGAATGCAAGAACTAATGTCGCATAACGAAATGAACGGCTTCATGTTTAAGATGAAGGAAGATCCAAGAGTAACAAAAGTGGGGAAATTTCTTCGTAAGTCCAGTCTGGATGAATTCCCTCAGTTCTTTAATGTTTTAAAAGGAGATATGAGTCTGGTTGGTACAAGACCTCCAACTGAGGCGGAATTTATTCGTTATGAGGGCAGGCATAAGAGAAGACTGGCTCTTAAATCAGGAATTACCGGCTTGTGGCAGGTAAGTGGACGCAGTGATATTACCGATTTTGAGGAGGTCGTGAAGCTGGACTTGGAATATATTGATAACTGGTCATTTAAAATGGATATCAGAATACTGCTGAAAACAATAAAAGTAGTATTATTTCGGAAAGGTTCGAGTTAAATATTGTCCTTTTATAGCGCTAAAAAATTTTTTCATTGAAAAATGCTTTCATAATTACTATAATGGAAAGAAAAACCGGAGGAAATAATATGTTTAAAATAATTCAAACCGATAAGGCCCCGGCAGCAATCGGACCTTATTCACAGGCACTCATAAGCGGCAACTTGCTATTTGCATCAGGCCAGATTCCGATAAACCCGGAAAATGGACAGGTTGTAGAGGGAGATATAGAGATACAGGCTACACAGGTAATGAAGAATGTTTCAGCAATTTTAGAAGCAGCAGGAATCTCTTTTGAAAATGTAATTAAAACTACCTGCTTCTTGAAAAGCATGGATGATTTTGCAGCATTTAATGAAGTATATGCGAAGTATTTTACCGGAAAACCTGCAAGATCCTGTGTGGCTGCACAGCAGCTCCCCAAGGATGTGCTTTGTGAAGTGGAAATAACTGCGGTAATGAACTAAAATACGATTACAGAAAATGCAGAAGTTTCCAGGTTAATTCGATTAGAGGATTGACAATAGGAAATTAGTAATATATAGTTATAAAAAAGCAGTGAGGCTTTCATACTCACTGCTTTTCTGCACTCATGCGGAAGAAATGGATTTTTAGATATTTAAGGGGATAGGTTGAAACAAGAAGCATTTAAACTGGCAAAAAATAAGGAATGTGCTTTTCGTTAAAGTATGCCGCATGTGCGGTAGATGGGGGTTACTATGAGAAAACGTCAAGAGATACAGAAGATAGGATCAGAGGCAGAGAGATTAGCAGGAACGATCCACCAGTTGGTAAGCGGAGACCTGGATATAGCAATCAGTACTGAAAACTATGTGGTACTTAACAATCTGGCTGAGGATATTAATCAGATCAGTACGTCTTTTAATGAGTACATTAATGAGATTGCGCATATATTATCCCATCTTTCGGCAGGAAATATGGCTGTCTCGTTTACAAAGAATATCCATTATCAGGGAGATTTCGTTCCGATTAAAAACGCTCTGCATAAAATCAGACATTCCTTAAATAGTTCCTTTGAAGAAATCAATCAACTGACCGAAGAAGTAGACAGGTTGAGCAGTCAGGTAGAAAGCGGTGCCACTCAGATTGCTAAGAATGCAGGTGACCAGTCAGACTTTATTACTGATTTAACAGGAAAAATATATCAAATAACGGAGCATACCACTAACAATGCCCGAAATGCCAAGCTTGCAGCCCAAAATGTAAATGAAATACAGATAGAAGCAGAGACAGGCGGAAAATATATGCAACAAATGCTTGGTTCTATCGAGAAGGTGCAAAGTTCTTCCAGGGATATCTCCGGAATTATTACAATTATCAGCGGTCTGGCGGAACAGACAAAGCTTTTGGCGTTGAACGCAGCAATTGAAGCTGCCCGTGCCGGAGAATCAGGAAAAGGCTTCTCTGTGGTAGCCAGTGAAGTAAGAAATCTCGCAGAAAGAAGTGCAGAAGCGGTAAATCAGACCACGCAGCTGATTGACAATAGCCTGAAAACAGCCAAAGAAAGTGCCGAGATGGCAGATAAAACCTCGGAGAGCTTTCAAAAGATTAATTCCTCTATTGAAAATGTTACCAGGCTTTGTTCTGATATTGCAGAAGTATCTGAAAGTCAGGCAGAAAGTTTAAAAAATACATCCATAATTATTACGGACATCTCCAATACAATTCAAAATGACGCAGCCTACGCACAGGAAAATAGTGCGGTAGCAAGCAGTCTATTGGAAGTGTCTTCCAGTCTTAAAAAAGTGATGACCAAATATCGTTTAAAAAATCAGAAAAATTCATCTGTTATAATCAATAACAGTATTGAAAAAATAGATAAGAACTACCTTCAGAATATTTTTGATAAGCTGGCGAGGGTATCCACTACCAGTGAAATTGATGCTGTACTGGAGGCAGGCATTAAAAACCAGAAGGACTTTGAGTGCCTGTATGTTATTGATGGCATGGGCAAACAGCAAAGCCATACGATTATGAACCCGGAGATTACAATCGAACAGGATGAGAACTTTAAACCTGCAATGCCAGGTGATTATTGCGGTGAAAAGAAGTATTTCCGTAAAGCCATGAAGAAGCAGCATGAGTGGTATACTTCAATCGAATACATATCTACAGCAACCGGGGGACTCTGCAGAACAGTTTCCTGCTCCTACGAGGGAAAAGACGGGAAAACTTATGTAATGTGTATTGATTTAATCAGTCGTTTTTCATAATATTTTAGTAACAAATATAATGCCATTGCATTACTATGAAGCGCTGCAATGGCTTATTTAAAAATATTCTATATATGGCAGACGATTGAATTCCCGTTTTGTATAGGAACCCAAATTTCTATAATAGAATTAGCATTGTTCCAGCGAAAACGATAATCATATTTCTCAAAATGTAAGAAATCATTTTGTATTACAGCATATTTTTCGTTTGGTAATATATTTTTGTAAATTTCATTATAAGAAGTATAGATATCATCCATGGAACCAATATGTTCAGCCACCAAGTATCTATATGTAGGTATTTCCTCTAAAATAAATCCATCTGGAACAACAGTTTTTTTAGGTATTGCACAATAATAGAACAGCTGATCTTCTCGTTTTTTCATAAAGGCATATTTTATCCAGTTACCTGATTGCGATAAATATGATTTTTTCAAATTTATATTAAATTCCCGCCAAAACTTCTTAGTGATTTGAATATTTCTATTTTGATAATTTGATAATTCTATTTCCTGTCCTATAACAGTGAACGCTTCCAATTCTTGAATAGAAAATTTCATCTTTTCTCCTTATGAGCAGTTATAATCGTATAACTGTATGCATTTACGGTTATGATAGAGCCGTCAATATTTACATACCAATTCTTCCCTTCTCGGGAAATAGAGGATTGAAGGGATGCTATCTTCTTTTTACACCAAGCCACAACATCCTCCGTATCCAAAGAAAGATTTTTCTTAATCCGTAATGCGCCCAATTCAGTGGTATGTAATTCATCCACATGCTTTCGTAATTCATTTCCAGATTCCATTTTATCACTCGATTTCTAATAGAATACATTTCTAAAGATTCCTATGAAATGCTAATAGAATTATATCATGATTACTTGAAATAATCTATCTTGGCTTGTGAAATACATTGACAAACAAGAAAGCTTATTCTAGAATGAAAAAAGTAAAAATAATATTGCGATATAAGTGCAATTTAGTGTGAATTTGTAAAATAAAATGCACTATTTATCATTGCTTAAAGTTTTGAAGGAGGTTATGATGAAAGAAATAATTTTTCTGGAACCCGTCTTTAAATCTATGATTTGGGGTGGCAATAAACTGGAAACGGAGTTCGGTTTTTCCATACCGAGTGATCACACAGGAGAATGCTGGGCTATCAGTGCACATAAGAATGGTGACTGCCTGATAAGGAATGGGAAATATCTAGGGAAAACCTTGAGCTGGTTATGGGAAAACCACAGGGAAGAATTTGGTGACACACAGGGGGATGTCTTTCCTCTTTTAATTAAAATCATTGATGCAAAAGCCGATTTAAGCATTCAGGTGCATCCGGATGATGATTATGCCAAGGAAAATGAAAACGGTGCACTGGGCAAAACGGAATGCTGGTACATATTAGATTGCGAAGAGGATAGTAACATCGTTATCGGTCATAACGCAAAGGACAAACAGGAGTTAAAGGACATGGTTTATAGTGGTCGTTGGGAGAATCTGATCCGCATAAGACCGGTTAGGAAGGGTGATTTCTTTCAGATCGTGCCCGGAACTGTACACGCAATCAAAAAAGGTACTGTAATTCTGGAAACACAGCAAAATAGTGATATTACCTACCGGCTGTATGATTATGGCAGATTAGAGAATGGGCAGCCAAGAATGCTTCATATTGATAAAAGCATCGATGTTATCAATTGTCCCCATATCGATCAGGAAACAGGAAAAAAGATAGTAAAGGAAGAAACCTATGATTTACTGGAATTGATCCACTGTGGGTATTATAACGTACAGAAGATTGATCTTCATGGTACACAGAAATTTGTCCAGGATAAAAGCTTTCAAAATATTACAGTAATAAATGGCACAGGAAGGATAGATGGACAGCACATCAAAAAGGGGGATTCATTTATTATTCCATCAGAATACGGTGAGTATACGCTTGACGGGAATATGGAACTAATCATTTCCTATATATAAATTGAGATCATGTGACGGTGAAATGATACAAAGGGATTAGGACTACTACCATCGCTGATCAACATGATCAACTGATTTAGAACTTATAATTATAGTATGGTGCTTTTATAGAAAGGGGATTTATTAAGATGAGGGCTTTGGAAGTGAGGCAGCACCTGGTGGAGGATATTATTCCTTTCTGGGAAAAGCTAAGAGATGACAACTATGGAGGCTTCTACGGGGAGATGGATTATGAGCTTAGGCTGTATCAAAAGGCAGATAAGGGATGCATACTAAACAGCAGAATATTATGGTTTTTTGCAAATGCTTATATGACGGTGCAGGATGATGCCTGTCTGGAGTATGCCAGGCATGCATATGAATTCCTAGTGAATGCATTTTATGATAAAGATAACGGAGGAGTTTACTGGTCGGTTACCTATGACGGAAAGCCTGCTGACGATACGAAACATACCTATAATCAGTCCTTTGCAATCTATGCCCTTGCCTCCTACTATGACGCATCAAGGAATCCGGAGGCGCTGAAATTAGCCTATGATCTGGTAGAAAAAGTTGAGACCTGCTGCAGAGACGAGGACGGATATCTGGAAGCCTTTACCCGTACCTTCGGACCGGAATCCAATGAAAAATTATCGGAAAATGGTGTTATGGCAGCCAGAACGATGAATACGCTGCTCCATGTATTAGAAGCCTATACGGAGCTGTACCGCGTGGATGAAAATGAAAAGATAAAGAGCCGCATGAAATGGATGCTCGATCTTTTTGCAGAGAAGATTTATAATCCCAAGGAAAGAAGGCTGGAGGTGTTCTTTGATCAAAACTGGAAATCCCTCCTGAATTTAAATTCCTATGGACATGATATTGAAGCCTCCTGGTTGGTTGATAGAGGAGTGGAGGTTCTTAAAGATCCAGAATATACTGCCAAAATCACACCGATAACCGCTGAGCTGGCAGCACATATTCTGGAGGTTGCAACGGATGAGAATTCGCTGTTTAACGAATGGGAAGATGGCAAAACAGATACCAGAAAGGTATGGTGGGTTCAGGCAGAAGCAATTCTTGGTTTTCTGAACGCTTACCGAAAGGACAGCAATAAAACAGAATATCTAGAAGCAGCGGGAAGAGTATGGGATTTTATTAAAGAAGCTATGATAGACCATAGAGTAGGCTCTGAGTGGTTCAATGAACTTAATCGCGATGGTTCTCCAATCCGTACAAAGGAAATGGTAGGACCCTGGAAATGCCCCTATCATAACGGTAGAATGTGCTTTGAAATCATAAAACAAAAGATGGATTTTTGAGAGGAGATAGAATAATGCATCCAAAGTATTACACGGAAGTAGAGAGGTATGAAAGCTTAATTAATCAAAAAAACAGTATTAGTATGGAATATAACGGCTGGTATGAGAGATATGATAATCCGGTGCTGACCAGGGAACATATTCCGCTGTTCTGGAAATATGATCTGAATGAGAAAACCAATCCCCATTTTATGGAGAGACTGGGAGTAAATGCTGTCTTTAATTCCGGAGCAATCGAGCTTAACGGAAAATATTATCTGGTGGCACGAATTGAAGGAAATGACAGAAAATCCTTCTTCGGAGTAGCGGAAAGTGACAGTCCCATTGATGGTTTTCGTTTCTGGGATTATCCGGTGGAGCTTCCTGATACCTGCAAGCAGGAGACAAATGTCTATGATATGCGCTTAACACAGCATGAGGATGGCTATATTTACGGTGTATTCTGTTCGGAAAGTAAAGATACTGAAGCGGCTGATTTATCCGCTGCAGTAGCGGAGGCCGGAATTGTCCGAACAAAGGATCTGAAAAACTGGGAGAGACTTAAAAATCTTACAACGTTGCAATCTCCGCAACAGAGGAATGTGGTACTTCACCCGGAATTTGTAAATGGAAAATATATGTTTTATACCAGACCGATGGATGGATTTATTGAGACTGGTTCCGGAGGAGGAATTGGAATTGGATATTGTGATGATATTACGAATGCGGTGATTGAGGAGGAAATTATCACCAGCAGAAGAAAGTACCACACTATTACAGAAGCAAAGAATGGTGCGGGTGCAGTACCGATTAAAACAGAAAAAGGCTGGCTGCATATCGCACATGGGGTAAGAAATACTGCGGCAGGGCTGCGATATGTGATTTATGTATTTGCGACGGATTTAGAGGATCCTTCGAAAGTAATAGCAGAACCTTCCGGTTTCTATCTTGCACCCAAAGGAGAGGAAAGAGTAGGAGATGTGTCCAATGTGGCATTTACAAACGGAGCCATTACAAGAGCAAACGGAGAAATCTATATTTACTATGCATCCTCCGACACCAGACTTCATGTGGCATCCACAACGCTAGACCGCTTAATCGATTACACCTTTCACACGCCTTCGGATCCCATGCGTTCGGTTGACTGCGTACAACAGCGTTGTGATTTGATCCGCAGAAACCTGGATTATATGAGAAACCAGCAATAATGCACGTCCTAAGTATGCAAAGGTGTATTTTATGAAAAAGAGTAAAAGATGGGAAAAGAGGAAGGGGTATGAAGAAAGTAACCATACAGGATGTGGCCAAGGAACTGAACCTGTCAAGGAATACGGTGGCAAAAGCATTAAATAACAGTGAAACTGTCTCCTATGAGACAAGATGTGTGATAATTGAAAAAGCTTATGAGATGGGATATTCCAAATTATCTTCTGTTGTTTTAAATGAATACAAGCTTCGTAACAAGATCTATGATACTAAAACTATCGTAGTTCTAACCAGAAGGGAAATTTCTGTTTTCTGGAATAGTATCATTATGGGGATCTCAGATGAACTCAATAAGTATGGCTGTAAGCTTCAATTTAATTTTATCAGTGAACAGGATGAAAAGAATCTGGTTTTGCCCCTGGATTTGCAGGCAGAAGTAAGCGGCATTCTCATATTAAGTGTTTTTTCATTAGAATACATCTCTCAGATCATGAAACAAAATATTCCCGTTGTATTTCTTGATGCACCATGTGATTTGGAAAGTGTGTCACAATATGGTGATATTGTAATCTGTGAAGGTGTTAACAGTATAAGAAAAATAACCGAGGGGCTGATATCAACAGGAATTAGTAAAATTGGATTTATCGGAGATGTTACCTATTGTAAATCGATCGGTGACCGTTTCCAGGGATATCTAAGTGCTCTTAACGGAGCAGGGCTTGCAATTGACCCCGGGATCATTGCAAATAATCATGTGATTAACAAGTATTACCGGACAGAAGAGGTTGAGAAAGCCTTAAATACGTTTGCTTATCTGCCGGAAGCGATTGTATGTGCAAATGATGATATCGCACTGGATGTTATAAGGTGCCTAAAAAACAGAAAACTGTCCGTTCCTGCTGATGTGGCTGTGACCGGTTATGATAATGTCGAAGGCATATCGCAGGTAGAACCCTTTCTGACTACGGTTCGCGTTGGAAATCAGAGGCTTGGAAGAAGATTGGTACAGCAGTTAATGTGGAGAATCCAAAATCCGAATTTTCCGAAAGAGGTTATCTATATCGGTGTGGAGACGATTTTTCGGCAATCGTCGAAGAAGCAAATCGTTACTTAAATACTTCTGTATAGTTTCACTTATGAAAGTAACCTGATACATTTATCAACGCATTTATAGTGCAAATATATAATAAAAAGGTGCATAAAATATAATTTCTAGTTTGCATTTAATGTGCAATAATAAGGGAGTGTAATGTATGAATAATATGAAAATGCTAACAGGCAATTTACCGAATGTACCCTGGCAGGAAAAACCGGCAGATGCAAAGGGACCTGTCTGGAGATACAGCGAAAATCCAATCATTGACCGTAATCCGCTAAAGGGAGTCGCAAGAATTTTTAACAGTGCGGTAGTACCGTACCAAGGGGAATTTATCGGAGTATTCCGCGCAGAACAGATCGATGGCATTCCGCAGCTTTATCTGGGGCGCAGTCAGGATGCGATACATTGGAGCTTTGATCCGGAGAAGATACCATTTGAGAATGAAAAGGGTGAGCCCTATACGCCTCGTTATGCTTATGATCCACGTCTTGTTAAGGTGGAGGATACTTATTATATCATCTGGTGCACCGATTTTTATGGTGCAGCGTTAGGAATAGCGAGAACAACTGACTTTAAGAAATTTGTCAGAATAGAGAATCCATTTCTTCCGTTTAACAGAAACGGAGTACTATTTCCCAGAAAGCTGAAGGATAAATTTGTACTGCTTTCCAGACCGAGTGACAGCGGACATACACCGTTCGGAGATATATTCTTAAGCGAAAGTCCGGATCTTCAGTATTGGGGAAATCATAGACATGTTATGAGCAAGGGAAGTAATTGGTGGGAATCCATTAAGGTTGGTGGCGGTGCTGCTCCGATAGAGACAAGCGAAGGCTGGCTGCTGTTCTATCATGGTGTTACAGGAACCTGTAATGGCTTTGTCTACAGTATGGGTGCCTGTATTCTTGATATAGACCAACCGGCTATCGTAAAGCACAGATGCAAAAACTTTATACTGACACCTGAAAAATGGTATGAGGAAAAGGGTTTTGTCCCGAATGTGGTTTTCCCGTGTGCTACGTTAAATGATGCACAGACAGGCAGAATAGCCATTTATTATGGAGCAGCAGACAGTTACGTTGGACTGGCATTTACAACGGTGGATGAGATCATGGAATATATAAAGTCGCATGACAATGCATCAGCGGATGATCGGAACAGCGGATTGATGTAAGTACGTTATACGCTATTTAATAACTGCTATTTTAATGCCTGGTACGGAAGATAAGCGGGAAGCGGACAATATTGCAGGCGCTTTATAGTTACACGGATTAGGATAGAGGCAAGCAGCATACCGTAACGTTATTTGAAGGAAGAGATGACAGAATAATGGAAAAGATTAATTGGAATGAAGTATATAACAGAGGAATTCTTCAGATTGGTAATCTATGGAGGTTTCAAAAAGTAATAGAGAAAGCCCGATCGAATGCCTCCCTTAAAATAGCTTTTCTTGGAGGATCCATCACAGCTGGAGCAGCAGCCACGACTGCAGAAAATTGTTATGCCTATCTGGTATATAGCTGGTGGAAAGATAAATTTCCAGGGAATGAAATTGAATTTATCAATGCAGGTGTCGGAGCGACAACCTCCAAGTTTGGTGTGGCAAGAGTACAGGAGGATGTATTAAATCTGAAACCGGATGTCATTTTTACGGAATTTTGTGTTAACGATGAGGATAATGCGCTTTTTGAAGAAACTTATGAGGGACTGATCAGAAGGATATTGCTGGATGCATCGGAACCAGCTCTATTCGTGTTTCATAATGTGTTTTATGATGATGGACGCAATGCACAACGGATACATAGCCGAATTGGAAAATATTATGATCTGCCTATGGTAAGTATGAAAGAGAGCTTATATTCACTGGTGGAATCTAAATTATTATTAAGCAGCGACATTACTGCGGACAACCTGCATCCGAATGATTTCGGGCATAAACTGGTGTCCGGGGTAATCATAAATCTTCTTGAGAAAATATATGATAAGGTAATTTCAAAGGAAGTAATTGGAGTATATCAGGTAAAACCGGAACCGCTTACGAAAAATCGCTATTATCGATCCTTACGGCATAATAACAAGAATACGCAGCCATTTCTGAAAGGGTTTTATAAGGATGAAACAGTGAAAGAAGGAGGTTGGGATGTGTTCCGATATGGATGGGCGGCTAAGACAATCGGAAGCAGTATCCGCTTTGAAATGGAAGGGAGAATGCTTTCCGTTCAATACCGAAAATATGCAATTCATCCGGCACCAATTGCTAAGGTTATAATCGATCAGGATGCAGAGCATGCCATAATTCTGGACGCTAATTTTGATGAAACCTGGGGTGATAAGCTGTTCCTTCAGGATATTATCATGGATACTTCTCCCGGTAAGCATACCGTTGAGATTACGGTAATAGAGGAGGCTGGTGAGAAAGTATTTTATCTTGCAGCTTTCATTACAGCGTAGAATAATTCCTATATCATAGACAGATTATCACACAATCGGGAAGCATTCCAATAGGGTATTCGCTTAACATGGTTTTCACACGTTACTGTTCATACTGTACAGAAAATTTTATACGGTTTTGGCATAGCTGCCGGCATCCAATTATACTACCTGCGTAACTATAAATCAGGGTATTAGGAAAGCTGTCGCAAGCTCTGCCGGAACCGTCATTTTTATTTTATAGAATAATACGTCTTATTCATAAAACCCTCCGAGGGGATGCGCGGTTACAATAAGATGATTTTAGGAATATTTTGAGTGATATTCTGATATAAATTAATGAATATATTAATTTCCGGAGGGAGTATGGCACAAGATTATCAGATTTGTCCATTTTCAGACAGTAAGAGCTCAATAACAGAAAGGTTAACAAAAGCAGCACTCATCAAGGTAAACAGTATGGATGCGCCGAAGCTGAATGCCATATGGCTGGAGGCTACCGGCTGTTCCGGAAATATCATATCGTTTCTCAATGCAGATTATCCTAATGCATATGAGGTATTAACGCAAATCGTTAATTTGACTTACAATAATACTATAATGGGAGCGGAAGGAGAAGAGGCGTATGAGAGGTTTCTGGAAACCCTAAATACGGATTTTATTCTGTTGGTGGACGGGGCTATCTCTACGAGGGATAATGGGGCGTATACAATTGTAGCAAGCTATAAAGGAAAGCGTGTAACGGCCTATGAAGCAGTTACTATGGCAGGAGCGAAAGCGAAATATGTTGTTGCAGTAGGAACCTGTGCATCTTACGGAGGCATATCCGCTGCGAGACCCAATCCCTCCGGCAGCAAAAGTGTTAAGGAGGTTCTGGATCGTCCGGTAATCTGTCTGCCAACCTGCCCCTGTCATCCTGACTGGGTAATAGGGACGGTTGCTCATCTGGCAGCCTACGGTATGCCTGAGCTCGATGAGGAGGGAAGACCGCTTGTCTTTTATAGTTATACTATCCATGATAATTGTACCAGGAGAGGTTTTTTTGATGAAGGCTACTTTGCGACAGCTTTCGGTCAGGAAGGATGTATGTTCAAACTTGGATGCAGAGGGCCTATTACTAAAACAGAATGTCCGAGAAGAAAATGGAACAGCTATGTAAACTGGCCGATCGGAAACAATACAACCTGTATTGGATGCGGTCATGCTAATTTCCCGGATGCTATGGAACCGTTTGTCAGATATTAATAATAGAATGGGATTTTATAGATCCGTATACATATAAAAATAAACTGCTTATGCAACAGTAAATCGGAGGGTATATGGCGGAAATAATAATTGATCCGTTTACACGTATCAGTGGGTTTTTGGAAATAAAAGCTGAGGTGGAGGAAAATAGAATTACAGAAGCAGAAAGCAGAGGGTTACTGTTCCGGGGGTTTGAGAAAATGCTGAGGGGCAGGTCGCCTCTGGATGCCGTTTTCTTTACGGAAAGAATCTGCGGAATATGTTCTGCAGCACATTCCTATGCATCAACCCTTGCCTTGGAGGATGCTCTGAAGATTAAACCGACACTGAATGATAAATATATGAGAGAGCTGATACATGGTTTTGAATTTATACAAAATCACATTAGACATTTCTATATTATGGTACTTCCCAGCTTTGTTAATATTACGGTACCTGCCGTTGCAAATACCATGCGGTATAATGATTTTCGACTACCAGAGGAAATAAGCAGAAGACTAAATGCCAATTATGAGCAGGGTTTTGTAATAGGTAAACTGGCACATGAAGGAGAAGCTGTTCTGGCAGGAAAAGCACCGCATAACCATGGAATATTTGTAGGAGGGGTAACTACCGATATTACGGCGTATAAGATTGAAAAAATTAAGTCTATCATCAGCCGGTTGTATACATTTGTTTCTACAACGATGAAAGAGGATGCAGAAATAATTGCAAACTACTATTCGGATTATTATGAAAAAGGCATATCCTATCCTTATTTTATGAGTTATGGTACATTCGATAATGAGGAGCCGGAGTTATCTTATGTAAAACCGGGAGTACTGATTGACGGAACACTTTATCCGCTGGAGCCGGAGAAAATAAATGAACAGATCAGATATAGCTGGTTTTTGCAAGATGCACAGGAGACGGTCGACCTTACGAAGGAAGGAGCCTATACGTTTATCAAAGCTCCCAGATACCAGCATTTACCAATGGAGGTCGGCCCCCTGGCAAGAATGCTGATCTCGGGTAATTACATTGGAGGATACTCTTGTATGGACCGTATCATTGCACGGGTACTGGAGGCAGAAAAAATATTATCAATTATGGGAAAGCTGGCAGAAAGAGTTGAATTACTTTCGAATGGACAACGGGATTATATAATACCGGATGTTACCTCCGGTGTTGGATTGATTGATACAACAAGAGGAGCTCTGGGACATTGGATCAGCATTCAGAATAAAGTGATTGAGCACTATGATGTTATTACTCCCTCTAACTGGAACCTGTCACCAAAAGATAATGATAATATTCCGGGAGCAATTGAAAGAGCATTAATTGGTACAACTCTGCAAGATGTTAATAATCCACCGGAAATCGGAAGAATTGTACGTTCCTTTGATCCATGTGTATCCTGTGCGACCCACCTGATCACCAGGGATGGAATAAAAAACAGCATAGAGGTTCGTGTATGAAGATGAAGCTGTTGGCAATGGGGAATGTACTGATGGGAGATGACGGAATTGCTGTCTATATGGCGGGAATACTGGAAGAAAGCCTGAGGGAGATGGGAATTGAAGTGATTTACGGAGAGACGGATATCGGATACTGTCTTAGCCGGATACAGGAAGGGGATTACATCATTCTTCTGGATGCATCAGATCTTGGAAAAGAACCGGGGGAGATTACAATGCTTTCTTTTGACAATTTAAAGACCAATTATCAAAATATGACACATCACAGTGTTAGTTTCTTGGATTTGCTCAGACTATATTTTCCGAAAAATGACGGCAATGTGATTACTGTCCAGGTAAAGGACATCCATCTTTGTTATGGTATTAGCAAGGAGTTAAAAGAAAAAACAGCTAATCTATCACTTGCGCTGCAAAAACAAATTTTAAGTATCCGAGATATCATAAAAAAAGAAGAGGAAAATACCTCGCAAAGCACATTGCCGATTTTAGCACAAATCCAACAATCGACTCAGGAAGCAGCACGTATTATATCAGATCAGGAGCTGGCTAAGTATGACGGGAGTGATGGAAAGCCGGCTTATGTTGCCGTAAATAATGAGGTTTATGATATGACAAATGTGCCTGTGTGGGCCGGTGGTACACATTTTGGTTTACTTGCCGGGAAAAATCTAACACATGATTTTTCTATCTGTCATAATGGGATGGAAGATATCTTGAATAATCTTCCTAAGGTAGGGGTACTGCAGCAGTCTATTTAATCCTCTTTATGCTGTTTATAGAAAAAATAGTTCTGCAAAAATAAATCCAGCAGGAACTGAAGCAGAACCAAAGCAATGCTAAGCAGTAATACCGATGGAACCACATGCATTTTATTTAAGATTAGAAGAAAAATGCAGAGCAGGATATTCATGATTTTACAAACCAGATATCCTGCTTTTTCTTTGACTGAATAAGTGGGTTCCCCAGTTGCATGTTGAGATTGCATTTCATTTTTGACTATTCCGGAAGAAAAAATCATAACATTCAGTAAATAACCAAGTCCTAGGATTATCATAGCACAGGCTAGACCGACCAGCCACTGATAGAGAGGGAAAACAGACGATGCGAGTAAGAAAGCGGTAATCAGTAAAGTAACCCCGGCTGCCAGCAGTATTAGACATAATGTAATTAACTTCTTCAAAGGAACACCCTCATAAGCAGTATCATCAGTATTAAATATATTGAAAGTGAGAAAGAATATGATGGTTTTAAATAGAAACGTATCTTAACTTGAAAATATTTGTAAAAGGGAATAAGATAGGATGGTAAGGAAAAAAGATACTAGATCTATACTGAGAATGGCGGCATAGGAAAGAGAAAGTAAATGATAATAATTCGTATTACGAGGTGATAGCAGATGAATTTCAAGGAAGCATTCCGGACACTTCGCTTTAAAGGCAGGACGCCGGGAAATAACCAGCTATATACACAATGGGGGGAGCAGCTGGACCCTGAACATGTATTAGAGGATTATCCGCGGCCTCAGTTAAAAAGGAATAATTGTACGATTTTAAATGGCTACTGGAACTATAGTATTACGAAGCAGGCAACACGACCAGAACAGTTTGAAGGGACAATTCTGGTTCCATTTTCACCGGAAAGTGTCTTATCGGGAGTAAACAGACAATTAAAACCGAAAGAGTATTTATGGTATCAACGTATTTTTTGGATTGATGAGAAATGGAAGAATAAAAGGTGTATTCTTCATTTTGGTGCAGTGGATCAGTACTGCGAGGTTTACATTAACGGACAGCTGGCCGGCGATCATATGGGAGGGTATCTTCCATTTTCAATGGATATTACAGATAAGCTGAAAGGGGTAGAGAACGATCTGTGTGTCAAGGTAGCGGATGAGAGTGACACCTCCTATCACAGCAGAGGAAAACAGAAGCTTAACAGAGGTGGCATGTTTTATACTGCCCAAAGCGGTATCTGGCAGACAGTATGGATGGAATGGGTTCCTGATTTATACATAACTTCCTTGCAAATTACGCCGGATGTTGAGGCAGGTGTAGTACATGTGGCTGTTTTTGTGAATGATGACTTCCAGAGGGACAGAATTTTCGATATTGTATTGAAAGCAGAAATATTAGATGAACAGAATATCGTAAGCAGTATAGAAAATAATACCCAGTTTATAACAATTCCTCTGAAGAGCTTTGTATACTGGAGTCCTGAGATGCCTAAATTATACGGTTTAATTATCACAGTGGGGGAAGACAGAATTGAAAGTTACTTTGCTATGCGCAAGGTTGAGATAAAAACCGGCCAGGATGGGATTCCAAGGATTTACCTTAACCATGAGCCATATTTTCAGAATGGACTTCTGGACCAGGGTTATTGGCCGGATGGTTTATATACGGCTCCCAGTGACGATGCGATGATTTATGATATTATGAAAGCCAGGGAATTAGGGTTTCATATGCTGCGCAAGCACATTAAAATTGAACCGCTTCGCTGGTATTATCATTGTGACCGTTTAGGTATGCTGGTATGGCAGGATATGGTGAATGGCGGAGAAAAGTACCATTTATGGCTTGTTGGTTATCTGCCTACTATATTTCCGGGCATTGCAAGTAAAATAAAAGATCATCACTACCGCCTCTTCGGAAGAGCCAATGTGCAGGGTAGGAAGGAATGGTTGCGTGAGTGCCGGGATACCATAGCTCTTCTTTACAATCAACCTTCTATTATTGTATGGGTGCCTTTTAATGAAGGCTGGGGGCAGTTTGATGCAAGAAAAGCTTATGAGCTGATACAAGAGCTTGATACGACCAGATTGATTGATCATGCCAGTGGTTGGTTTGATCAGAACTGCGGTGATTTTGAAAGCATCCATAATTACTTTCATCCAATGAGAGCAGCAATTAAAAAAAGGCCCTTTGTACTGTCCGAATATGGGGGATATGCCTGTTATATAAAGCAGCATTCGTTTTCAGAAGAGATCTATGGATACCGTATCTATCTTTCGAGTGAGGAACTGAATAAGGCGTATCATCATCTGCTGGAGCGGGATATCGGGGATCTGAGGGATGCAGGACTCTCGGCCGGAGTTTATACACAGCTTTCGGATGTGGAGGATGAAGTGAACGGATTGTTAACCTATGACCGGAAAATCTGTAAAGTGACTCCTGTTAAGATACAGGAGAAATAAAGGTAAAATATACTACATAATTACATGAATTTACATTTGACATGTAACGTAACTTTATATATAGTGGTAATGGTAAAACGGCTCATCAGCGTTAGCATACAGATGTTTTAAAGCAGAAGTTAAGTTTAAAAGCAAAAAATTATGAATAGGATAACATACAGAAATTTTTGACACACAGAAATCGAGGTAGTTACAGTGGATAATCATAAACCATATATTAAATTCAATTGGAAGGGAAGAAAGGCCTTACCGGTGTATCTTCTTTTTCTATATTTCCTGTTTATACTATTTATATATGCCGGTCAGGACATAGCGGCTACTTTGCATAAACCATCGACTTATAGTATCACTGGAGTATGGATTATACTGACTTTTTTTTCGCTTCTTGAAGTAGAACCTGTAAGAGGTTTTTATCATAGACATATGAAATGGATGAATACAGTAACCCTTCTTCTGTCTACGGTTGCGTCCTTTGTGATAGTTGAAAGCATGGTTAGTAATTTTAATCTTGATATGTTTAAAGCTTATAGCTTTTATAATCTGATCTGGTATGTAATCCTGTATTATCTTGTATTTGCACTGACAAGAAATTGCAGGCACACAATCATGATCTGTAATTTGGCGATCTATATTGCATCCATGATTAATTATTTTGTATACCTGTTTCGCGGCAATCCTATACTTCCAAGCGATCTGCTGGCATGGCAGACCGGTATGAGCGTTGCCTCCAATTACCAGATCAGCTTTACAGAGGGTTTTCTGATCTCTACCTTAATTATGTTCGCGGTATTTGTTCTTGGCAATAAACTGGAGAAATCAGAGAGAAAGCCAACGATCATTAACCGACTTGTTATCATCGGTACCTATGTACTATTTGCAGCGGCAGTCTTTAATCTTTTCTTTGAAACAGATCTGATTAAATCTAAGATTAGCGTATTAGATTTTTTTGCTCCGAAATATACCTATTGTTCCTATGGTACTGTCTTTGGTTTTGTTGCAAATGTTCAGGCGATGGAGACAAAGATACCGGAAGGTTATTCAAAGCAGAAGGTGGAAGAAATTTTAAATAAAACCACTGCGGATAAAAAGAAAGTACAGGAAAAGGCTGTTTCAGAAGAAAACCCTAATATCATAGTGATTATGAATGAAGCGTTCTCAGATCTTAGCCTGGTAGGAGACTTCAGAACAAATATGGATTATCTTCCGTTTATCCATTCCCTGAAGAAGAATACAATTAAAGGAACGATGTATTCCTCTGTATTCGGAGGTGGAACCAGTGACACCGAATACGAATTTCTGACAGGCAACAGTATGGCAGTTATGCCCCAGAACTGTGTACCCTATCAGCAGTTTGTAACAGATAAGACGGACTCTCTGGCACGTACCTTGAAGGAGCAGGGATACTATAATATTGCGATACATCCATATGAACCAAGCGGATATAAAAGAGATATGGTATATCCGCTGCTTGGATTTGATGAGTTCCTATCGAAGAAGGATTTTATAAACCCGACGCTGATCCGATCTTTTATCAGCGACAGGGATAGTTATCAGAAGATTATTGAACAGTATGAGCAAAAAGGTAAAAATGGACCACTCTTTATTTTTAATGTAACTATGCAAAATCACGGAGGTTATTCGGATGAGCAGCTGTTTGATGATGCAAATACAGTCAGATTGACAGATCTTTCAGGTTGCGGCAGCGCAGAACAGTATTTAAGCCTTCTGCGCGAATCGGATAAAGCATATCAGTCGCTTATTGAATATTTCTCGAAGCAGAAGGAACACACGATTATTCTTTTATATGGAGATCATCAGCCAATTGCTTATTCGCAGCTGCATGATATATTGAAATCCGTCGGAAACCTTACGGAAACAGAGGATCTTCAGCGGAAATACAGGGTGCCGTTCATACTCTGGGCTAATTATGATATTCCAAAGGATAAAGTGGAGCAGATAAGTGCAAATTATCTTTCTTCCTATTTACTAAAAACGGCAGGATTAAAAGGAACGGTCTATAATCAGTTTTTACTTAATCTGTATGAGAAAATTCCGGTTATTAATGCCTTGTTCTATATTGATAAAGAGAATGTTCTTCATTCTTTATCAGAAACCTCTTCCTATACTGATTTGGTAAAGCAATATCAATATGTAGGATATAATGATGCTTTGGACAAGAAGAATAAGCTAAATCAGTATTTTCAGTTAAAATAAAATAAAATGCGGTTTGGAGTAACGTTAATCCTAACCGCATTTTTGTTTCATCGGTATCAAATGCTTATTCCAGTTAAATCTTCTAACTTTTTTGCCATTCTTAGAAGTATTTATATATTTCTAAAGTGTGGTAAAAATTACCTATAAAAAAGGATCTATACAGCTAAAATTATGTTGTCTCATGTATGAATAAGGAATATAATGATATAAAATGATTAGAGTACCGAAAGTAAGATTATATATCAAATTACATGTACGATCTATTTTCATTTGGCCGACGATTGTTACATGTATATTCGGTCAATTATTGTATGTCAAATTGAATATGGATAAAACCATAAGTAATTAATATAATTTTTGCTAACGAATGTGGCATAAATCATAAAAGAAATTTACATAAGTCGGAGGACATCGCATGGATATAGGAGCAATTATTTTTATTATCGGTTCATTTGCTGCACTTGGAATTGCATTTCTTATGGAGGGAGGTTCTTTAGGGGCACTGGTTCAGCCAAGTGCATTACTAATTATATTCGGAGGAACGATTGCAGTTGTAGGATCATCCTTTCCAATGGCACAGTTAAAAAAGCTTCCGAAAGTCATTAAGAAAGCTGTTTCAAGTCAAAAGCTGGATCGTGTGGAAATATTAAATACCTTTATGGAGCTGTCTAATATAGCCAGGAAGGAAGGTCTGCTGGCACTGGAGCATGAGCTTGAGGTCCGGGAAATGGATGATTTTATCGCCACTGGTTTACGATTAGTAATAGATGGAGCTGATGATGAAATTATAAGTCAGATACTGGAGACGAAAATACTCAATATGGAACACCGGCATGAAAAAGGAATAGCTATCTTTGAAGCTGCCGGTGGATATGCACCAACGATGGGTGTTATTGGAACAGTAATGGGTTTGATTACTGTACTGGGAAGTCTGGGAAGCAGTGATTCAGCTGCTCTTGGTGAAAAAATAGCGGTGGCGTTTATAGCAACCCTATATGGTGTAGGATCCGCAAACCTCCTATGGCTGCCCATTGCAACAAGGCTTAAGGAATTAAACTCAGATGAAGTTGTTGTGAAAAATATGATGCTGGAAGGAATACAATTGCTTCGAGGAGGCTCTAACCCGGCATTTATGAAAGAGCAGCTGAAAGGATACCTAGAAGATGAAAAAGAAGGTCAAACAGAAGAAGGAGAATAGTGAAAGATGGCTTCTTACTTATTCTGACATGATAACGTTGCTGTTGGCGCTTTTTATTGTATTATATGCGATGAGTAATATTGACCAGTCAAAGTACGAGAAATTAGCAGCCGGACTTAATAAGTCTCTGGGAAATGGCAGAAGCGTTTTAAACAGTACGAATGGAGTCTTTGGTGAGGGGGACAATTCACCTGTTAATATTGGAGGAAATGGTTCAGAGCCAACTGAAAATCAACAAACAGCTACAGGAACTCCCGCTCCGACAAAAGATGCGGATGCACTTTCTTCAGAAGAACAGATGAATCAGCTGGAGAAAAATATTAATGATGTCCTGAATGAGATGGACATGGGGAAAGAGGCAAATACCCAAATCGGAGAACAGGGGCTTACCATATCCTTTGCAGACAGTGTGTTTTTTGACAGCGGTAAAGCAGAGCTGAAGAGTAGTATGAAAAAAGGATTAGCGCAGATTGCCAGACTGCTAAACCGGATTGACAATCAAATACTGGTTGAAGGATATACCGATAATGTACCGGTAAGTAACGGGGATAATTATCAATCCAACTGGCAGCTGTCCGCAGCACGCGCTTCTATGGTCGTGGATTATCTGGTTGAGGAGGAAAATATCGCAGGTAAAAGGATTTCAGCAATCGGTTATGGGGAATACCGGCCGATTGCATCAAATTCTACCGAAGAGGGCAGGAAGAAGAACCGAAGGGTTAATATTACAATACTCTATAATGAGCAAAAAGGGATGGAGTATAAGAAGTAATATGAAATACGGTAGAGTGTGAAAACAGCGAAGAGGCCACCGGTCACATGTCAAATGCCATGTACCAGGTGGTCTCTTCACTGTTTGAGTAGTTAGCAGCTATAGGCTATATAGTGGGAATGCTTCATAGTAGTTTTATAATATATCAGGCACAGATTCTTTCGATATCTGAGCCGTTCAGGGATTCTTTTTGAAGAAGCTCGGTGGTGATATTCTCAAGAAGTAGCAGATTGTTTTGCAGTAATTTCTTGGTTTCTTCGTACTGAGAATTCATCAAGGTACGGCATTTGGATAATAACTGCGTATCGTGACTTTCTTCCAGAGCTTCTATACTGAATAAGCCCATTTCATTGTCCATACCGTATTTATCGAGGTAATCGGCGATCAGACGGGAAGCCTTCATAATATCATTACTGGCACCGGTAGTGATCTCCTCAGGTCCGAATATAAGCTCCTCCGCTACTCTTCCGGCAAGCAGTACCCGGATGCTGGCCTGCAATTGCCTGCGGCTTTGAAACATGCTTTCCTTAGGAATACTTAAATTGAATCCGCCCGCGCCTCTTACGCTGGGAATAATCGTAACCTTAGAGATATAATGCTCCGGTAACAGAAAGAAGGTTGCCAGGGCATGACCGGCTTCATGATATGCTGTAATTGCACGGTCGTGGTCTGTTATATAACTGCGGTCTGTCCTCGGAGCTCCGGCAATAACAGTATAAAAGGCCTTGTCAATGTGATCCTTTCGAATGACCGGCTCCGTGTGGTTGGCAGCGGTAATGGCAGCCTCATTCATCAGGTTTTCTAACATTGCACCACTGAAAGCGATCGTTGATTTTGCAAGCTCCTCCAGATCGACATCCTGAGAGAGGGGCTTTTCTTTTGCATAAAGGGATAGAATTTGCTTTCTGGCATTGACATCCGGTAAGCCTATTTCAATATGCCTGTCAAAGCGGCCCGGACGCAGAAGCGCCTCGTCAAGTGTATCCAGACGGTTGGTTGCTCCGATGACGATTATCCCCTGATTATCATGAAAGCCAGACATTTCTGTGAGCAGGGCATTTAGCGTCTGATCCCGTTCATCATTACTGGCAGATGCATTTCTTGCCCTTTTCTTACCAATAGCATCAATTTCATCGATAAAAATAACTGCTTTTTCACTTTTCTTAGCCTTATTAAATAAAGACCGGATACGACTTGCCCCGACACCTACATACATCTGTACGAAATCGGAACCGCTCATAGCGTAGAACGGTACGTGGGCTTCTCCGGCAATTGCCTTCGCCATAAGGGTCTTACCGGTTCCGGGAGGTCCATAAAGAAGAAGGCCCTTTGGCATATGTGCTCCAACAGCGGAATACTTTTCGGGATTTTTAATAAAGGTGATGATATCCTCCACCATGGACTTTGCTTCTGCATTACCTGCAACTTGTGCAAGAGTTACACTGGAAGTCGGTTGTTCTATGCTTTGTTTTTTGCCAAATAGCTTTGCAGTCCAGGTTTTTTGATTTGCATTTTTAATTAAATTACCGGCATTTGCACCTCCTCGTACATACCAGAAGATGAAAGCTGCAATTACTCCAACCAGAAGCAGCTTGCATACGGTTAGGAAAGGATTTTCTTTTCCGTAAGATATCGAAATATTATGAAGCAGAAGAAATTCGGTAAAATTCTCAGTTTTAGGATTAGGGACGGTATATAGAGTTTTATCATTTTTAAGCTTTGCCTGAAAACTGTTGTTCGTCGGCTGAAAGATGACATCCTCCACTTGTTCCTGGTTTACGGCCTGAAGAAATGAGGGGTAGGACAGGTCGCCGGTTCTATTAATCAAATAATAATTGCTAATCAGGCCAATACCGATCAGAGTAATGCAGGAAAGTAGGATAATAAGCAATTTCTTCATCAAACAACCTCCAATATAAGTAAAAAGTTTACATAAGATGCTATTTCATTGTAACAACTTTTGAAAGCTATTTCTAGGATGAAATACTGGAAACTGATAAATGGTAATCGAAGCAGGGGGTAGGCATTTCTCTGTCTTATTTTGGGGAATGGAAAACTTCAGAAGCCTTTCTCGGAAAAACAATACGATTTCAGCTTGATGAAAAATGATAAAGATCAAATTTTTATATTATAGATAATTTTAATATTGTATCTTGATAAAATAGAAGAAAAGTACTATTATGTTGAAATGTGGTTTTTTATGACATGGAAAATTATGAGAGAACCTCCTGCTGAAATAGGCGGAGAGAAAATTATTAGGTAAGAGAAGACAGCAAGCGGCAGATGGGGGTTTATAAAAATGGAAAAGCTAAAGCCAAAGTTATTTTCAGTACTAAAAACATATACGAAGGAACAATGTGTAAAGGATATTGTAGCAGGGATTATTGTTGCAATTATCGCATTACCGCTTTCAATCGCATTAGCTCTGGCTTCCGGTGTTACTCCGGAAAGAGGTTTATATACAGCAATTATAGCAGGTTTTGTTATTTCCTTTCTAGGTGGCAGCAGGGTTCAGATTGCAGGACCGACAGCGGCTTTTGCAACAATCGTTGCAGGTATTGTTGCAAAAAACGGAATGGAGGGTCTTGCAATCGCAACCATAATGGCAGGTATTCTCTTAATTATAATGGGACTGCTTAAATTTGGAAAGCTGCTTCGATTTATTCCTTATACCATTACAACCGGCTTTACCCTAGGGATTGCGGTTACAATTTTTATAGGGCAGGTCAAGGATTTACTTGGTTTAACAATTGAAACAAAACCGGTTGAAACCATTGATAAATTGAAAGCCTGTTTTGAGAATATAACGACGGTTAATCTGCAGGCTCTTCTGATTGGGATACTATCGCTTTTTATTTTAATCGTATGGCCAAGAGTGAATGACAAAATTCCGGGATCGTTAGTCGCAGTTGTTGTGGCTGCAGTGATCGTCAAGGTGTTTCCGGTAAATGTAAATACAATTGGAAGTCTCTATGAGATTTCTTCGAAACCACCGGTTTTACAGATTCCCAATATAAATCTCAAACTCATACGGACACTGATGCCCGATGCAGTTACAATTGCAATCCTGGCAGGAATTGAATCTTTACTCTCCTGTGTGGTAGCAGATGGAATGATTGGCAGTAAGCATCGTTCTAATATGGAGTTGGTTGCGCAGGGAGTCGGTAATATCTTATCGAGTTTGTTTGGGGGTATTCCAGCAACAGGTGCAATAGCCAGAACGGCAGCGAATGTAAAAAATGGAGGACGGACTCCGATAGCCGGAATGGTACATTCGGTAGCCCTATTGCTTATTCTTGTGATATTAATGCCATATGCGGCACTAATTCCAATGCCGGCTATAGCCGCTATTCTTTTTATGGTAGCCTACAATATGAGTGGTTGGAGAGAGTTCATTAACCTTATTAAGAAATCACCGAAAAGTGATATTACAGTTCTTGTATTGACCTTTGCACTTACTGTGGTCTTTGATCTGGTAGTGGCTATTGAAGTCGGAATTCTTATGGCTGCTGTTTTATTCATGAAAAGAATGGCTGATGTTGCGGATGTCCAGTGCTGGAAATATCTTGAGAACGATATTGCGGATGATGACATGGCAGAAGAGGATAGTAATGAGAATATAAGACTGAAAAAGGTACCTAAACATACTTTAGTATACGAAATAAATGGCCCTATGTTCTTTGGTGCAGCGGATAAGTTCATGAAAATATCACTGGATACGCATGTGAAGGCTGTAATTCTTCGTATGAGAAGTGTTCCGGCGATGGATGTGAATGCATTATACGCATTAACAAACGTATTAAAAGCATGTAAAAAGAAGCATATTACCCTGATATTATCCCATGTTCAGGAACAGCCGATGCATATGATGCAAAAGGCAGGCTTTGACTCACAAATAGGGGCTTACAATATCTGCGAAAACATTGATAAAGCCTTGGAGAGAGCAAAAGAAATAATTTGCCTGCATACTTCTAAGGCATAGAATTCATTTTGTCAGAGGAATATATAAGTATTCATTTCCATCTACATAACTTAAGGTTTTATAATATAAACACGCCGAGCAAAATGAGTGTGCATAGCATGAGAATTTGACACGCAAAGACGAAAGAGATTATATTTGGTGAGGGGCAGCAATAGAAGATATTGCTGCCCCTTTGTGAAATTACAAGCTTTATGGGATATGGGATAAAACATCCTGGTTTATTTGTCTGCGTCCATTTCAATCGGTTCAAATCTTATGCGGAATTCTGGTAATTTCGGGATGACCGTATAATAGTTTTCCATCCAGTCATTACCCTGGGAAGGATCATTTTCACCGGAAGCAGGAGGAGCAAACAGCTTTAAGATAATATCACAGGCGGCGTCAATCGGTTTCTCAAAAAATGCAGGCATCAGATCGACTACCTTTATTCCGCAGGCTTTATAAAACCAATGATCGTGGAACTCCATCATCAGATTCAAATCAATTAATGTATTGTCAAATATCACTTCGGCAAAATGTGGATTATTCTGAAAAGGGAGTGTGATTGCGAGTCCGGTGGCATCCTCAAAAGCACCCCATCTGAGTTTCACAGGAAAGGATATTTCCTCTTCCTGTGTAAAACAGGGACTAAAATAATCATCATGGATGAGATCTTTATATGCTTTCATAACGGGTTGTTCAATTCCAACCTCACTATTATTCGGATCGGTTATCTCAAGGCCAAGGCGGCCATTATCCCGGAATTGATAAAAGGTAAAACCGGAGAACCAGGCAGCAGGTTCGGATTTAATAAGTGTCCAGAATTCTTTTAGCATTTTAACCTGATCATAGGGGCCGGTAACATCTCCATCCGCATTAAGCTCAGACATCACCATAGGCTTTTTTGTACCCCCATTTAGAAAGGTAAAACGTTCAAAGCTGCGTTTTGTCATCTCATAAACTGCTTTTACAGAATAGCGTTTGTGGCTTGAGCCACCTTTTTCTGCAACATCATAGGGCCATCCCCAATGCAGTGCCAGATATTTATCCACTGACCAGATATCAGTTTGGCGGACAGCTTCGGCAAATTCTTTTTCCATGACAATTTCTTCTTTCTCCAGATCTTCAATTCCGCCAATACAAAGGATAGTTTTTACATTAGGAGAATACTCCTTAATAATTCGATGAAAACGTACATAGAAATCAGCTATCTCCTGGTAGCTGCAGCGCTTCGTAAAAGAGAACCAATCTCCGGTAGCTTCGTGGTTAATACGAAGGAACATGCGCCCAAAAACTCTTAAATCCTTAGCAATCGCGATTAAATGTTCCTCTGGAACACGGGGATCAATGGTCATTGTAAGTGATACATCCTGTCCATGCTTTCGGATATCACGCATAAAGGGAAAAGGCTCTTCCAAGAGAGATCCGTTTAGTCCACCCTTATACGGAAAATAATCGTCATAAGGGTAATCCCATTGAAAGCTGACTTTGCCTTGATAGGCTTTGCTGGCGCGAAGAGGCCAGGTATTATCCAGCGGATAATAGCAATACATAAGGCTGACTGCTCTGTGCGGCCTTCCCAGTTTATGTAGAATATAGTCCTGATTTACATAACTTCCCCGCTCACTTCCTACTCCCAGATCGACACTGCATTTGGCTGGCCCCATATGTACGGAGTATGCCTTTACTTCATTCAACATGATACAACCCTCTCATTCTGCCGCCTGTGGCGGCATTCATTTCAGATGATAGAAACCTTCCCTCAAGCTTTTCTATCAAAAACACCGCAAGGCGGCATTCTAAATAAAACAAACAGTTGAAACAAAATGAGTATAGCATGTAATTTTATCCGCTGACAATGTAGTATATTAGCGTCTTAAGAGGACAGTATATAATATGATGCATTCCGATTGAAAGTTTGAAAAAAATCTATATACAAATTATATAAGATGGCGTTTTGCAGCACAGTGATTGGAAGTAAGAAAAAAATCAAATTGCATTGACACTTACAATTGAAAATGTTATGAATGAACTACACAGTGTATACAATTAATATAATTCTTGCGTTTCGAAAATACCTAACCAGATTCCAATGTCAAAAGCTGAAGAATGATTTGCTGCATCAATATATATGCACTCATATTCATCTACATAAGCTGGATCAGGCTTTTGACAATTGAATCCTAACTACAATGGAGGAAAAAAGGAGAACAGACCGATGGAAAACCGTGAGCACACATCAGATAAGAGGATGGATTATAATCAAACATATAGTATTTCCGTAATAAGAGGAGAAATTACAAATACAATGGAATGCAAGGACAATGAAACTTTACTGGAAGCTATGGTGAGGCAGGAGATCTATGTCAGTGCCGCCTGCGGGGGAAGAGGAACCTGTGGTAAGTGTAAAATAATATTGTTAAACGGAAGCCTTCCGGTGACGGAAGCAGACAAAAATATTTTTTCGGAGGAAGAATTAAAGGAGGGTTACCGTCTTTCCTGCAAGGCTTATGCCAAGTCGGATTGCAGTATTAAGCTTTTTGGTGGGGATGAAACAGACTTTGATGTAGTCACCGAGCATCTAAATTTCGGTGAAATTCAAAGAGGCGGAGAGGGATGTTATGCGATTGCAATCGATATTGGTACGACGACTATCGCAGTAAGTCTGATTGAAACAGCAACAAGAAGTATCGTGTGGACCTACTCGGCAGTTAACCGGCAGAGGGCTTACGGAGCAGATGTTATTGCAAGAATGCAGGCCTCGAATGCGGGTAAGAAAGAAGAACTGAGAAGAAGTATACAGCAGGATCTTATACAGGGAATAGAAGCGATCATTCTGAAAACAGGAATAAACAGAGAAAGCATCACAAAAGTAGCAATCGCAGGGAATACAACCATGGGACATCTACTGCTGGGATATTCATGCGAGACACTTGGAATTTATCCGTTTACACCGGTTAATATAAAAGAAACAGTACTTGCTTTTGAAGAAGTATTTGCATCTGACTATTTGCGGGCCGAAGTTATCTTGCTGGCGGGCATCTCAACCTATGTCGGAGGAGATATCTCTGCGGGACTGCTGTCTTGTGGATTTGACAAGACAAAGGCGGTGTGTCTGCTGATTGATCTGGGAACAAATGGTGAGATGGCAATTGGGAATATGGATAGGATTATTGTAACATCAACAGCAGCCGGACCGGCGTTTGAAGGGGGGAATATTTCGTGCGGTGTGGGAAGTATTGCGGGTGCAATTTGCAATGTGGATATCAATAACGAAAAAGCAAAGTATAAGACAATTGCGGATGGTGCAGCAGTTGGAATCTGCGGCACAGGAGTGGTAGAAATAGTGGCGGAGCTCATTCGTACAGGAATTGCAGATGAAACAGGTTTACTTACAGAGGAATATTTTGAGGATGGCTACACAATAGCAACAGACAAGGCAGGAAAGGCAATCACCTTTACCCAGAAGGATATAAGGGAAATTCAGCTTGCAAAAGCGGCAGTACGTGCGGGAATAGAAATACTCATAAGACGATTTGGTATCAGCTATGAGGAACTTGATACGGTATATCTGGCGGGAGGGTTCGGGTATAAAATTAATATACAGAAAGCAATCGCTATCGGATTACTGCCTAATAAGCTCCAAGGAAAAATCCGAGCAATTGGTAACAGCTCTCTAAGCGGAGCAATAGAGTATCTTGTAGGAGAAGCTGCTCACAATCGAATGAAGAATATTACCGAGATATCCACAGAAATTAATTTATCCAATGATAAGGATTTTAATGAGCTGTATGTAGATTACATGTATTTTGAAGAGTAGATGACAGGTGATTTTCTAAGGAAGAAAAAACCCTGTAAGATTATAATAAGGATTACAGATTTCTAGTATATCATCTTTACCTAACTGAATCGATTACTTGTCTAGTTAGGCGTAAAATGATGTACTAGTTTTTGTTTCTCCCAAGTGTCCACTACAATTGGTCAGGGAGGTCTGCTTTGTGGATATCTTTACCTAAAACCGATTCCGACGGTGGATAAATCCTGCTCCACGGTTTACAGGAAACACAGACTGCTAATAGAAGCAGTAGGATTACATAAGCGGTAAGCCCGCTCCATCCGAAATGCTTAAGAAATATACCTCCGGTCCATCCAAATATACTTGAACCTGAATAGTAGAACAACAGATAGAAGGAAGAAGCCTGGCCTTTGCAATCCTTTGGCGCAAGAATACCTATCCAACTGCTTGCAACAGAATGGCCAGCCATAAAACCGAAAGCAACAGCCGCCACTCCGACTATTTTAAGTATCAGATTACCGCTAAGAGAAATCAGCACACCTGCCATTAAAATGCTGATGGCAAGGGCAAGGATTATTCTTCGGGAATAACGGTCCGCTAGTTTGCCAAAGAGAATGGAGCTATATACGCCAAACAAATTAACTGTAAAAAGAAAACCAAATACAGTCTGGCTTAAAAAATAAGGTGCTTTCGTAAGAGGGTATCCAATGTAGTCCAGAATTGTGATATAAGAACCCATTAACAGGAAACCGGTCACATACATGGATAATAACTGCTTATTCCATAATGTCGCCTTCATTCTGCGAGACCATTCCTTTGCTGTAATAACCATTTTCGTAAAGTTTTTGGACTCCGGAAGATAGAAGAGAAACCAGAGACTTCCGGCAAGACTGACGATACCTTGTAGGAGGAAGGAGACATGCCAGTTGGTCAGATCAGTCAGTGTTCCTACGATAATTCGGCCAATCAGACCGCCGGTAGCGGTTCCGGCAACATAATAGCCCATTACTTTTCCAAGATCCTTTGGTGCAAATTCTTCATTGAGATATGCCATTGCAATGGATGGAAAACAAGCAATTGTAATTCCTTCCAAAAGACGGAAGATCAGAAAAACTTGAAAATTCTGCACAAATGAAGTTAGTATGGCAAGACAAGAGGTTGCAATCAGTGAAAGGCTCATGATGCTTTTACGCCGCCATGCACCGGCAAGAGCAGATACAAAAAACATACTTACAGCAAGAGCGATAGCAGTTAATGAAATGGATAAACTGGCAGTTGCGGGAGAGATATGATATAGCTTTGAATATAAGCTAATCAATGGCTGCGGACTATACATGATGGCGAAGGTAATGGTGCTTCCGATCAGGACTGCACCGGAAGCGCGTTTATGTTCTTTGCTTCCCAGTTGGATGTATTGCATAAGTATTTCTCCTATATAAAAGTTTGACAATGTATAGTATAGGATTCTATAATGAAAATGTCTAATGCATTATTCATAATATATTTATAACTTTAATGTAATGATTACTACTCAGAGGCAAGGCATATTCTATTGCCGTGCATCCGATAAATACTTCCTAAGCGTAGCTGCTCTTACGGAATGGCATTACGCAGTTCGTATGCAAATACCCTTTTTCGGAAGTACTTATCAGATACATAGCTCGGAGTTTTAAGCAGTGAACAGTAAGTGGATTAATTATACGCAGGAACGGAGGAACAATATGGAATGGCAGCAGCTTGAATATTTCCAAACAGTTGCAAATCTGCAGCATATGACTCTGGCAGCAGAGAAACTGAGAGTATCGCAGCCGGCATTAAGCAGGTCAATTGCACGTCTTGAAAAAGAATTGGGAGTTCCTTTATTTGAACGACGTGGACGTTCCATTATTCGTAGCCAGTGTGGTGATCAGTTTCTTAAGCATGTAAACAATATCTTAGGAGAGTATGAAGCGGCAAAGGCTGAAATTCAAAATCTGATTAATCCGGATAGCGGTGAAATTTCACTTGGATTTCTTCATACACTTGGTACTTCTTATGTACCGGAGCTAATTTGCGCCTTTGGTAAAAAATATCCAGACGTACGTTTTCAACTGCATCAAAATAGCAGCCAGGTACTTTTATATCAACTTATTTCTGGAGAAAATGAGTTATGCTTATCCTACCGGGCAGAAAATGATGCTCAGGTAGAGTGGAATTACCTGTGGAGTGAGGAACTTGTACTCATTGTACCATCAAAACACCCATTCTCACGGAAAAAAGATATTACCCTGGAGCAGATAGGAAAGGAACCTATGATTTCTTGCAGACCAGGGTACGGTATTCGTAAAATTACGGATGAACTGTTTGAAAAGGCAGGTATTATACCGAAGATAACCTTTGAAGTAGAAGAAGTACATACAATCAGTGGGTTAGTTGCAGCGGGACTTGGAATTGCGATTGTTCCGGAAATAAAGGGGATAGATCAGAAAGAAATTAATACGTTACACGTCAAAGCAGCCGGGTGTAAAAGAGAAATTGGGATAATGAAGATGAAAGAACGCTATCTGCCTGCGTCGGCCACCCGTTTTCAGAAATTTGTCATAGATTATTTTTGATTAGCCTGACAAAAATTCTTCTCATATCCATCCGGTAAAAAAATTCAGACTTTTGCAGCGCGAATGATTTAAGTCGCAAAGGTAATATGATCGAAGAGCTGAAATTTGTCGTAAGGAAATAATTGACTTAATAGGCGAAAACTGTTATACTATTCTGAGGTTAGATGAGTCTAACCACAGTGTGGTAAAACTAATCATATGATTATCATTTCACGAACGGAATTATTGAAGGAGTTAACGATACCCTATGGTTAGACACAACTAACCATAGGGTTGATTGTGACAAACGAATTTATATTAGTTATTAATCCAAATAACGGTATAGCACCAAAAACCAAAATCGTTTGCCTGCAATTGTGGGAAGAGGGATTGTTAATTATGAATAGTTTTATTGTAATAGAGCAGAAAAAGAAAATAAATAGGATAGATTCTTTGGAATCGGATTGGAGTGACGGTTATGAAAGAAAAAAGGAAACCTAAGACAGGGATGGCACGGCTTTTAGAGCTTGCAGCCACAAAAAAGCCGTTAATGCTTGGAGCAGTGACACTGTCATCGTTAGCCTCTGTTGCGAGCTTTATTCCTTACATAGCAATATACCTGATGCTTAGGAAAATCATTCATGTATGGCCGGATACGCAAGAACTTGACGCGACAGTGGCTCTGCGCTATGGGGGAATGGCCTTTGGTGGAATCATATTGAATATTATACTGTATTTTATGGCTTTAATGTGTTCTCATCTAGCAGCTTTTGGTACTCTTTATGAACTAAAAATTAATTTTGCAACTCATTTGGCCAGGGTTCCATTAGGTTTTCATATTCTTGTGGGTAGTGGTAAGCTGAGAAAAATTATGGATGAAAATATTGAGAAGATTGAAGAATTTATTGCACACCAATT
Source organism: Bacillota bacterium (assembly GCA_023418475.1). Taxonomy (GTDB): domain Bacteria; phylum Bacillota; class Clostridia; order Lachnospirales; family Lachnospiraceae; genus Mobilitalea. The sequence goes on along the minus strand of JAEZZO010000049.1, from coordinate 52,821 downwards.
ACCGGATATTGTGGCAGCGGTTGTGGCACCGGTGGTTATGATCGTAATACTTTTTGCTGTGGACTGGCGTTTAGGACTTGCAGTAATGCTTGGAATAATGCTAGCGTATGCTATTCAGCTGTCTTTGTATGGTAATGAGGGTTCAAAGAGGATGATGAACCAATATCAGAAATCCCTGGAGGAGATGAATAATGCGACGGTGGAGTATATCAGGGGCATTGCTGTAGTGAAGGCTTTCAAACAAACAGTATATTCCTTTCGCCGTCTGCATGATACCATTAAAGATTATACCAATATGGTCATACCATTTACCTTAAGTTGGGAAAATTCTTTTTCGGCCTTTGTTACTCTGATTAACAATGTATATCTTTTCCTTATTCCGGTAGGTATTCTCATTGGAAAGTATACTTCGGATTACCGTAACTTTGCTGCCACGATGATATTTTATCTGATCTTTGTACCCGCGGCAGCGGGCATTTTGATGAAGGTAATGTATGTTAATTCTAACAGTATGCGAATACTGAATGGAGTAGAAGCAATGGATTGTATGCTTGCTGAGCCGGAACTGCCACAGCCATCTTATCCGGAACGGACGAACGGTTATCAGGTCGAGTTTCGTAAGGTTTCCTTTTATTATAATAAATTAGAAGAAGTTCTGGCACTCAACAAGGTAACCTTCACGGCAAAACAGGGGGAGGTTACGGCTATAGTAGGCTCTTCGGGAAGCGGAAAGAGTACGATTGCGCATCTGATTCCCCGTTTTTTTGATGTGGCTGAAGGTGAAATTACATTGGGAGGAGTAGATGTCCGAAGGATGAGCAGCTCTTATCTGATGAAGTTGGTAAGCTTTGTATTTCAGGATGTGTTTCTATTTAAACAAAGTATTCGCGACAATATCCGCATAGGTAATCCAGATGCTGGCAATGAGCAAATCATTGAAGCTGCCAGGGCGGCACAGTGTCATGATTTCATCATGAAGCTTCCCAAGGGATATGATACAATAATTGGAACGAAGGGGGTTCATCTAAGCGGAGGCGAAAAACAGAGAGTGGCAATCGCACGTGCCATAGTAAAAGATGCACCAATTATTGTGCTGGATGAAGCTACTGCTTTTGCGGATCCGGAGAATGAGCATTTGATTCAGAAAGCTTTTGAGAAATTAATGAAGAATAAGACGGTTATTATAATCGCACACCGCCTGTCAACTATAAGAAACGCCAATAAGATCGTGGTGATGAATGAAGGAAGCGTGTTGGAGGAGGGAACGCATGAGCAGCTGCTGAGTTATAATGGTAAATACACTCACATGTGGAAAACCTATAATGAGACGGCTAGTTGGACTATGAAGAGGAAAGGAGATATTATAAATGCCTGATAATAAGAAAGAGCGAAAACTGCAAAGAGCGTTAATGCTAAGTGATAAGGGATACCGTGATTTAAAAAAGGCTATAGCTGCCTGCACATTGACGAACTTTTCCCTGATGCTTCCCACCATGATTATGCTGGGAGTTATTATGGAACTTGTTAATCCCTTTATTGGAAATGAAATATCTTGGAATAAAATGTGGTCGCTTTTTGTGGCGGGAATTGTGGCAGCAATCGTTGTATTTTTGTGCAATAAAAATGATTATAGAAAAACCTATGTCGTATCTTATCTAGAAAGTGAGAATGCAAGAACTTCTTTAGCAGAGCATATCCGAAAGCTTCCGATGAGCTTATTTAATACTAAAGATATTACGGAGCTTTCTACAAATCTTATGGGAGATGTGGCAACTACCGAGACTGTACTTAGCCATGTATATCCCCAACTTTTCTCGAATGCAATTACAATTACAGCAATATGTATTATGATAGCTTTTTATGACTGGCGTATGGCGATTGCCATCTTTCTATCGGTTCCGCTTGCCTTCCTTATTATAACAGGAAGCCGTGGATTGCAAAGAAGGCTGGCAAGAAAACATGCCCAGGCAAAGCTGGATGCTTCGGAACAGGTACAGGAATATATTGAAGGAATTAAGGTGATTAAAGCCTGCAATATGGATGGAGAGCGTTTCGAAAAGCTGGAGCAGGCGCTGCGCACCATGAAAAATCTCGCAATTACTATGGAATTTGGTACAGGTGTCTTTGTAACCGGTGCACAGGTAGTGCTTCAGGCAGGTATTGGAATTACGGTATTTGCAGGGATCAATTTACTGATCGGAGGGCAGATTGAATTAATTCCTCTTTTGATGTGTCTGTTAATTGTAACACGAATATACGGACCGATAATCACCGAGCTTACCTTGCTTCCGGAGCTATTATACCACCAGATTGCCATAAAGCGAATGCGTGCATTGCTGGATATCACTCCGATGGAGGGAATGCAAACACCGATCAGGCAATATGATATTTGTTTTGATAATGTATCTTTCCGATATCATACGGATGGAGAAGAAACCATTAAAAACATCAATACAACGATACCGGCCGGATCTATTACGGCACTGGTAGGACCGTCAGGAAGCGGTAAGAGTACATTGTCCCGCCTGATTGCTAGATTTTGGGACGTAGAAGGGGGAAAAATCACAATTGGAGGAGTTGATGTGAAAACTCTTGATCCGGAACATCTGATGTCCTATATGTCCTTTGTATTTCAAGATGTTGTTTTATTTAATGATACCATCTATAACAATATCCGGATTGGTAATAGGGAAGCAACAAGAGAACAAATCATGACAGCGGCAAAAGCTGCACGCTGTGATGAATTTGCTGATAAGTTGCCCAAGGGCTATGACACACTGCTGGGGGAAAACGGTAGTACTTTGTCAGGGGGAGAGCGCCAGCGCCTATCCATAGCGAGAGCACTCCTAAAGAATGCTCCCATTGTACTGCTTGATGAAGCTACTGCATCACTGGATCCGGAGAGTGAATCATTTATTCAACAGGCAATCGGCAGATTAATCGAAAATAAAACAGTCATTGTGATTGCCCACCGTCTGCGTACAATTGCCGATGCAGATAAAATTATTGTAATGAAGGAAGGAAGGATAGAAGAGGAAGGTACCCATTCACAGCTGCTTCATAAGCACGGATTATATCATAAGCTTTATACGATACAGCAGGAGAGCTTTGGCTGGAGTATTTGAATAGATTGGGAGCACTTCTTCCCATCTAAATCAAGCAGGAGCAACTTGACAATATAACTGTAATCAACCGGGTATCCCATTACGGAAGAGTTGTGATTATGTTTGTGATGATTGCTTCAGTGGAAGAAATCAAGGAGATCATACAAATATACCAAGAGGTCAAGGAGGGCCTTATAACTTCAAGTATAACAATAATGACTTTTCGGATAAGAAAGAAACAGGATGATTTTGGGGCTGTAAAACAGGAACATAGGTTACGATTTTGTGGAGAGATTGATATATTATAGTCCGAGTGCATATACTGAATTGAATAGGAGACATCAGAAAGGCTCAATTATGCCGAATGAAAAGCTTGAAAATCAATTAAATCTAGCACTGGAAGTTCCGGGTTCTGTCAGGGAAAAAACAGCGAGTCTGGATGTTGGCTACACACCGGATACCAAAACATGGGAATTAATTGTGAAATATCATGGTAATCTTGATAGAATAAGAAATGAACTTAATGTATCAGCTGTAGAGCTGTTAAACGACTATGCAATCTTAACAGTACCAGAATACTTAATTGATAGATTGTCCGATTATGAAGAAATTGAATTTATCGAAAAACCCAAGCGCCTTTTTTATGAAGTTAACCAGGGAAGGACTGCTTCCTGTATAAATCCGGTACAGACACAACCATATAATCTCTTTGGCAACGGCACACTGGTGGCAATTATTGATTCAGGAGTTGACTATTCCCATCCGGATTTTCGCAATGAAGACGGTACCACCCGGATTACAATTTTATGGGATCAGACAATACGGGGTACACCACCTCCGGGTTACGATATTGGAACCTTATACACCAAAGAAAAAATTAATGAAGCATTAAAAACTCCCATGCCGGAACGGATGGAAATTGTACCGAGTACTGACTTATCCGGACACGGTACTCATGTGGCAGGGATTGCCGCTGGAAACGGGAGGGCAAGTAAGGGTTTATACCGTGGAATTGCATCACAAAGCGAAATAGTTGTTATTAAGCTTGGTGAATCTGCTGGCGATTCCTTTCCAAGAACAACGCAGCTGATGCAGGCGATTAATTTTGCAATACAATACGCTATTGAAGTAAATAAGCCCTTAGCAATTAATATCAGTTTCGGTAACAATTATGGGTCACACACCGGCACCTCCTTATTGGAAAGATATATCGATGATGCGGCAAATTCATGGAAGGTCAGCATTGTTATTGGTACCGGTAACGAAGGGGCAACCGGAAACCATGCACAGGGTATATTGAAAATGGGCAGTAATACGGCAGTGGAGGTTGCGGTTAGTGATTATGAATTTTCATTTAACCTTCAGATCTGGAAGAATTATTTTGATCATTTCGACATAGTAATAACGGCACCGAATGGAACCCGTGTCGGGCCTATCCCCACTATCCTGGGCAAACAGCAATTTCGAATTGGGCAGACTGAAATATATTTATACTATGGAGAACCTACTCCTTATAATTCTCAGCAGGAAATCTATATCGAATTTGTTCCGGTTAATCAATATGTTAACTCCGGCGTATGGAGGTTTGAGCTGGTGCCAAAGAGAATTGTGGTTGGTAACTATGATATGTGGCTTCCCTCCGGCGGTGTAAAAAATCCGAATACAAGATTTTTACTGCCTTCCGAATTCACGACATTGACAGTTCCCTCGACTGCAGCAAATGCGATCAGTGTAGGAGCTTATAATGCCTACACGGACAGCTATGCTCCATTTTCCGGAAGAGGCTTTACCAGAAATATGGAGATTAAGCCGGATCTTGTAGCTCCCGGTGTCGATATTAATTCCTGTGCTCCGGGCGGAGGTTACGCGATCCGTTCCGGAACCTCCATGGCAACGCCTTTTGTCACAGGAAGTGCCGCCCTGCTGCTGGAATGGGGAATTGTGGAGAAGAACGACCTGTATTTATATGGGGAGAAACTGAAGGCATACCTGATTAACGGAGCCAGACAGCTCAAAATAGAGAGCGTTTATCCGAATCGGACACTTGGGTATGGAGCGTTGTGCCTGGAGGCAAGTCTGCCGGTATAATGGGGTTGACAAAAGAATGAAATTGGAGTAACATAACAGTGTTATCCAATTTGATGATACAATCATTTCCAGGAGGCGGAGTTGAAAGACGATAAAGAGACTAAATTAAAGCTTTTAGCCAGTGCGAAAAAGGAATTTATGGAGAAAGGATATATGCAGGCTTCTCTTCGAACTATTTGCAAGGAGGCAGGCGTAACAACAGGAGCATTATATTTTTTCTTTCAGGATAAGGAAGATCTGTTTGCCTCACTGGTAGAGATACCCTTGAATAAGCTTTATGAGATAATGAATCATCATTATCAACAGGAGATTATTGAAGCTGAAAAAGGTTTCGTAATAAAGCAGGATTTTTCGGATGACCTTGAGACAGCAAGGCAGATTATACATTATATATTCCAGTATAAGGAGGAATGCCGGCTGATCTTAATAAAGAGCCAAGGTTCAAGATTTGAACATGCGATTGATAAATTTGTAGATATTACGGAAAAGCATTATAGGATACTGTTTGATCAGATTGCAGAACAGATGGGGCGGGAAAAAGCAGATGACTTTATCATTCATTGGATGGCGCATATTCATATCGATATATTTGTCCATATGTTGGCGCATGAAGAATCAGAGGAAGCCGCGCAGCAGCACATGGGAAAAATAATAAAATATTTTACATCGGGATCTTATGGAATATTCGGATAATATAAAGCTATACAGGAGTTGATTTCAACGAAGTCTACTTATGTATAGCTAAAAATATAGAAACAACATAACACTGTTATGTTGTTTTTACATCAATAAGAAAGTGTAATCGGAGGTAAAAGTATGTATCTAGAAGTAAAAAACATTAAAAAGAGTTATGGAGAAAACGACAGTTATATTCAGGTGTTAAATGGGATTACAACAGGAGTAGAGCGTGGGCAGATGTGTGTGATCCAGGGAGCCAGCGGTTCCGGCAAATCCACCCTTCTAAATTGTATCGGCGGATTAGATAGCATTGATTCTGGTTCAATCCAGGTGGATGGAAAAGAAATTGCCGGATTAAAGCAAGAGGCGCTTTCGGATTACAGGCGACAGAATTTAGGTTTCATCTTCCAATTCTATAATCTGATACCAAATCTTACGGTAAAAGAAAATATACAGGTATGTGAATATTTAACTATGCATCCCTTTAAGCTGGAAGAACTTTTAGAAACTTTGGGGCTTACGGAGCATCAGCATAAGTTTCCATCCCAGCTGTCCGGCGGGCAACAGCAGCGTTGTGCCATAGCTAGAGCTTTAATCAAAAATCCAAAGCTTTTGCTTTGTGATGAGCCGACAGGTGCACTTGATTCTAAGACCGCCAGGGATATTTTAATATTATTAGAAAAAATAAATAAAAAGTTCGGAACTACGATGTTGATTGTAACGCATAATAATGCCATTAAAAATATGGTAGATAAGGTTATTATGATTAAGGATGGGATGATTAGCGGGGAATATGTGGTTGAGAACAGAATTCCGGCAGCAGAATTGGGGGATCTATAAATGCAAAAAATATTACGGAAACGGGTATGGAGAACTCTAAAAGCAAATTTTTTTCGCTATCTTGCATTGGGATTGCTAGTCATAATGGGGATGTACCTGGTAGTAAGTCTGGTGGGCGCTGCCGATACGGTAATCACCGGTGTAAATCAAGAAGCGGAAGAAAGCCATCTGGAAGATGGGGAATTCAATGTGTTTGTGCCATTAACAAAAGCGGAAGAGAGAAAGCTGACAGACAAAGGGGTTACTCTTGAGAAAATGTATTGCCTTGATTTTAAGCAGAAAGATGGCAGTTCCTTGAGAATATTTCAAAACAGGAAAAAAATTAATCTGATTTCACTGGATGGAGGCAGATTACCGATGAGAAAGGATGAGGCAGTACTGGAAAAGCGGTACTGTCAGGCGAAGGGGTTACGTCTGGGCGATAATATTATGATTGGCCTGGAAAGATTCCGAATTGTTGGTATTGGAACAGTTCCGGATTACGATGCCATGTATGAAAATCTATCAGACACCAGTGTGGACAGTAATCAATTTGGATTGGCATTTGTAGTTGAAAAAGCCTATCACATATTAAAAGAATCTGCTCAAAACACTAGAGCAGAAGATCTTACCTATGCATATCGTCTGGGAGAGAAAATGACTGCGGACGAATTAAAATCTAATTTAAGGAATAACAAAATTACAGCAAATAAAATATCTGATCCATATTTCCAGGAATACTGGGAGGAGAAGGTTGGTAAGAAGGAGGACTTGGAGAAAGGAATTGGGGAGCTGCAAGCCGGATCGCAGGATATGGAAAAAGCGTTGACAGAGCTTAAGAGTCATAACAGCAGTTTGAAGTCGGGGGCAGATTTGATTTTGAATTCATATTTAGAAGAAGCCAGCGATGGATTAAGAGAATACGGACTGAAAAAGCAGTTGACAGAAGATAATTTTGAACAGTTACTGGGAGACTTATATGCCAATTCTGAGAATGCCTTATTTCGTATTAAATTGGACTCTGTTCAGAGACAACTCAAAAAGTTAAAGGAGTATAAGGAGGGTGTTGTACAATATACAGATATGGTAGCAGGCGCAGCAGATGGAAGTGTGAGGCTTTCTGACGAAATGGACAAATTAAAAGATAATTCAGACGAAATTATGAAGTCTGGTTTTGATGTATTTTTAAGTAATCTGACACAATTTCTGAAGGCTTCTGATAATCCGAGAATTAAGGCCTCCGCAGATGACCAGGTCATTAATAAAGTGGCAGGTCTCATAGCAGGCATCATTGCAATGATATTATTTACCTATGTAATTTCTGTATTTGTGATACATGCAATAGAAAAGGAAAGCAGTATTATTGGAGCTTTATATGCACTGGGAGCAAAAAAGAAGGAGCTGATTCTTCATTACCTGATGCTTCCGGTGATAGTAACATTCCTTGCGGGAGCAGTGGGGACAATACTTGGATTTAGTAAATGGGGGGTAAATTATCAAATGCAGGATTGTTATAACTATTTTTCTATACCACTGCTGCATACAACTTATCCTCCCTATCTCATAATATATGGAGTAATTATGCCTCCGGTAGTCGCCGCAATCGTAAATTGCGCAGTAATACAAAAGCGGCTTTCACAGCCGGTTTTAAAATTGATAAGAAATGAGCAAAAAAGCAGTAAAATCAGCAATGTTAATCTTGGAAACCTTGGATTTATCAGCATATTTCGTATTCGGCAGATGCTAAGAGAAGCTAGAACAGGTTTTACAGTATTATTTGGTATGTTTATCTCCTTGTTGGTTATGATGATGGGATTTGATTGCTATGTTTTGTGTAAGCATGTCAGTACGGACTATAAAGCAGATACAAAATATGCAGTTATGTACACCTATAAATATCCGGAAAAGAATGTACCAAAGGGTGGAGAGGAATGCTTTGCCAAGGTGCTGAAAAGAGAAATGTACGGATACCAGCTGGATGTAACCTTGCTGGGGATTCACCGCGGTAATCCGTATTTTGATGCCGATGTGAAAAAGAGTAAGAATAAAATCATTATTTCCTCCGCTATGGCACAGAAATATCAACTATCCATTGGAGATAAAGTAATTCTGACAGAGGATGAAGAGGACGTGGATCATGCGTTTACGGTGGAGGATATCATACAGTATGCAACAGGTCTTTATGCCTTTATGGATATTGACAGTATGAGAAGGTTATTCGGAGAGAAGGATGATTTTTATAATGTAGTATTAGCAGATCACAAGCTTGACGTAGATGTCGGGAGATTATATGCAACAACTACGAAAGAAGATATCGGTAAAAGCTCTGATGTCTTTATCGCAAAAATGATGCCATTAATTTGTATGCTGCTTACAGTACCTGCATTCATTTTCTGTGTAGTCATGTATCTAATGGTTAAGGTTATGATCGATCGTTCTGCCTTCAACATATCCCTAATTAAAATATTTGGTTATCGTACCGGGGAGATTAGAAAATTGTATCTAAACGGGAATTTATATCTGATCGCCATAGGAGCAGCGATTTGTATTCCGCTTGACAAGAAGCTGATAGATACAATCTATCCTTTTTTGATTTCGAATGTAGCTTGTGGAATAAACCTTACTTTTAGCTGGCAGCTATATCTTGGAATTTATATGTTTATTATGACATTGTATTTTATCATTGACCGCCTTCTGGTTGGCCAATTGAAAAAATTAACTCCGGCAGAGGTATTAAAAAACAGAGAATAACATGACGCAGTAAAACTGTAGGGGAGGTATATAGATACCTCCCCTACAATTTGAAAATGCGTTTCCATTTGCTTTATTTTATAAAGCTTTTAATCGCTTCAAAGCTTTCCTTACTGATAACATGCTCAATCTTACAAGCGTCTTCAACAGCAACATCCTTAGGAACTCCCAGTCTTTCAAGCCAGGAGGAGAGAAGCTCATGTCTTTCATAGATCATCTCCGCAATCTGCTTTCCAGAGTCAGTCAGATAGATAAAACCGGCGTCAGTAACAGTGATATGCTGCTTCTCCCGAAGATTTTTCATTGCAATACTAACACTTGATTTTTTAAATCCAAGCTCACAGGCAATATCCACAGAGCGGACAACAGGAAGTGTTTTACTCAAAATTAAAATAGTTTCTAAATAGTTTTCAGCAGATTCATTTATAATCATTCTATATCTGTCACCTCGTTTTCAACGCTTTGTTCGTTTTATCAAATTTATGTTAGTATAACATAGTATTTATAATATATCAAATGATTCCGCTAAGAAAGCAGTGATTATGGAATAATATGGGCACTTTAATATTCCTTTTTCGGAAGCACTTACCGGATACACAGCTTTGAATTTGACTAGGCTTTGAGCAATAAAAATCATCCCCGAGTGAAAATAATAATATAAAAAGTTCTTGACATCTAATAGAAGTTAGAATATACTAACATTAAAGTAAATGAAAATCATTATCAATATCATATAGAAAGAGGATGATAGAATGCCATTATCAATGGTTAAGGAGGGCGAACCGAATATTATTAAGAAGGTTGGCGGAAAAGAAGAAACACGCAGGTTTTTGGAAAATCTCGGCTTTGTGGCAGGTGGCAGCGTTACCGTTATTTCAGAAATAAGCGGCAATATAATAGTCAACGTCAAGGATTCACGAATAGCAATCGGGAAGGACATGGCGAATAAGATTATTGTCTAATAATAACATCAAAAAACAAATTGTATGATAGCCGATCTGCCGCCCAGGTATGCAGGTCGTAATAGAAAGGTGTGTTATGAAATGAAAACGTTGAAAGAAGTTGCCTGTGGGCAGAGTGTGAGGGTAAAAAAACTTACAGGGGAAGGGCCTGTGAAAAGACGTATTATGGATATGGGAATAACGAAGGGTGTTGATGTGTTCGTTAGAAAGGTTGCTCCGCTTGGTGATCCGATTGAATTAACCGTCAGAGGATATGAATTATCTCTTCGCAAGGCAGATGCTGAAATGATCGAAGTGGAATAAATTTTTACCATACAGTTAGATGAAACTAACATATGGCAGGAAGATATGACGACTAATCGAAATAAATATAACAAGAAAAGGAGCTTAGAGATGTCTATTAAAATTGCATTAGCAGGTAATCCCAACTGCGGTAAAACAACTCTATTCAATGCACTGACAGGATCCAACCAGTTTGTAGGAAACTGGCCAGGTGTAACGGTTGAAAAAAAAGAAGGTAAATTAAAGGGTCATAAGGATGTTGTCATAATGGACTTACCTGGTATTTATTCATTGTCGCCCTATACGCTGGAAGAAGTTGTAGCACGTAATTATCTGATTAATGAGAGACCGGATGCGATTATTAATATTGTAGACGGTACCAATATTGAACGAAACCTGTATTTGTCAACACAATTGATGGAGCTCGGTATACCGGTGATCATGGCAGTTAACATGATTGACGTGCTTGAAAAAACCGGGGATAAAATACATATTGATAAACTCAGTAAAAAGCTTGGATGTGAAGTGGTTGAAATATCCGCTTTAAAAGGAACCGGACTTCAAAAGGCTGCTGAAAAAGCAGTGGGCTTGGCACAAAGGAAAAATGCAAATATACCGGTACATGAGTTTTCAAACGCATTAGAAGCTGCAATACGTAAAGTTACTGATAAACTGGGAGCTAATATTGCGGAGGAACAGAAGCGTTTTTATGCAATAAAGCTGTTGGAAAAAGACAGTAAGATAAAAGCGCTGTCGAAACAGCTTCCGGAGGTATCAGCAGAAATTAAAGCATTAGAAGATGAATTTGATGATGATACAGAAAGTATTATTACAAATGAACGTTATGTATATATTTCATCCATAATAGGAGAGTGCTGTACCAAGAATAAAAAAACGAAATTAACAAATTCTGATAAAATAGACCAAATTGTTACGAATAGATGGCTTGCATTGCCAATTTTTGCAGCAATAATGTTTCTTGTGTACTTTATTTCAGTTTCAACTGTAGGAACATGGGCGACGGATTGGGCAAATGACGGTCTGTTTGGTGAAGGCTGGTATTTTCTCGGTATATGGATTCCGGGCATTCCTGTATTCATTGGAAATGGTCTGGAGGCAATTCATTGTGCAGCCTGGTTACAAGGGTTGATTTTAGACGGTATTGTTGCCGGCGTAGGCGCAGTTCTGGGCTTCGTACCTCAGATGCTGGTATTATTTATCTTTCTTGCATTTTTGGAAGCTTGCGGCTATATGGCCAGAGTGGCATTTATCATGGACAGGATTTTTCGGAAATTCGGACTTTCCGGCAAATCATTTATTCCAATGCTGATTGGAAGCGGATGCGGAGTTCCAGGTATTATGGCATCCAGAACGATTGAAAATGACAGAGATCGTAAGATGACGATTATGACCACGACATTTATTCCTTGCGGAGCGAAGCTTCCGATTATTGCATTGGTTACGGGAGCACTGTTCCATGGAGCGTGGTGGGTTGCACCTAGCGCTTACTTTGTTGGTATTGCTGCAATTATATGTTCAGGTATTATTCTTAAGAAGACGAAATTATTTGCAGGAGATCCGGCACCCTTTGTCATGGAGCTTCCGGCTTATCATATGCCAACGGTTATGAATATACTGCGAAGCATGTGGGAGAGGGCATGGTCCTTTATTAAAAAGGCTGGAACTATTATTCTATTGTCCACGATTATTCTATGGTTTCTGATGAGCTTCGGCTGGGTGGATGGCGGATTTGGAATGCTGGAACCGGAACAGCTTAACGATAGTATACTGGCAGCCTTCGGCGGCATCCTTGCCCCGATATTCTCGCCGCTTGGATGGGGAGATTGGAAAATGTCGGTTGCTGCAGTTACCGGTCTGATAGCGAAAGAGAATGTTGTAGGTACCTTTGGAGTATTATTTGGATTTTCAGAAGTTGCTGATAATGGAAATGAGGTATGGGGTGCACTAGCAGGGAGTATGACTGCAGTCGCAGCGTATTCATTCCTTGTATTCAACCTTTTGTGTGCACCTTGCTTTGCAGCAATGGGAGCAATTAAAAGGGAAATGAATAATACGAAATGGTTCTTTATAGCAGTTGGATATCAAACGTTGCTTGCTTATGTTGCAGCACTTTGTATCTATCAGATTGGAACATTAATCTCTACAGGAGCCTTTGGTGTGGCTACAATTGCAGCATTCCTGTTAATCGCAGTATTTGTATATCTCCTCTTTCGGCCCTATAAGGAGAGCGGATATAGGAATATAGCATCAAAAAGAATGGTTGGGGCGAAATAAATATACACCCCATAAGGGGGCTGTGATGATTGAAAACAGCCCCAAAAGCTTATTGATAAATATAGGTGAGACAGTAGCTATCTTGTTTTGAGTAAGGAGGCATGTTTATGGGAACATTTATAGTGGGAGCAGTTATCCTGGGAATTGTGGGTCTAATCATTCGCAGTATGATACGGGATAAGAAAAATGGAAAGTCAATTCAATGCGGCGGTGACTGTAAGCATTGCGGAGGACATTGCAGTTAGAGAAGGAGGCGTATTAGTGCTGCAGGATCTCGAGAAAATTAGAAAAAATATACACAATGCCGAAAGTTACCAAAGAACACAGATGCAGAAGGATATCATTATCCAGAAATTAAAAGAACAGGGTTGCAGAATTACAAAGCAGAGAAAAATGCTGCTGGATATTATTATAGAAGAAAAATGTTCCTCCTGTAAGGAAATATATTATAAAGCAAGTAAACGGGACGAGAAAATAGGTTCGGCAACGGTATATCGGATGATCACCACATTGGAAGAAATCGGAGCAATCAGCAGAAGAAATATGTATAAAATCGCATGCGGTGAGGAATGTGAATTGGATAATGTATGTACGATTGTATTTGATGACAATACAAGCCTCCAATTGTCTGCGAACAAGTGGAATCATATTATACAGACGGGGCTGACAGTCAGCGGATATATAAAAGATCAAAATGTACGGTCTGTTATTGCAAAGCCATGCGAATGTATAAAATAGCGTTAAACAATAATTAATACCATAAGAGCGAAGTGCCGGCGGCAGTTCGCTCTTATGGTATACAACCTTTAAGGTTTTGGGCATAAGCTAAAGTACATATAGGACTGAGCGGTAAGGATACCATGCCTCATAATTAATTACCTATAAAGATTCGAATGTCAAAAGCCTGATATAAGCTAGGAAGAAGAATATAAGTGCAGATATATTCATCCAGTAAATCATTGTTAGGCTTTTGACATTCGAATTCTATAAATCGTGTTTGACAAAGAAGTAAATGAAGTATACTATATAGTTAGTTAATTCTAACATTTAACAAATTATTTCAATAGAACATGAAGCTTAGCCTGACAAAAACCTAAAATTCATTTGCAGGATGGATATGAATATATGCGCCCATAGCTATCTATAAAACCTGCCACAGGTTTTTGTCGGGCTAAACATCTTAATAGAGGTCAGTTTACAAGCATAGGGAGGTGTTGTTTATATGATAACAGAATCAATACAGGGAATTTTAATTCCATTTGCAGGAACAACTTTAGGAGCTGCGTGTGTATTCTTTATGAAGAAATCCATGAATTTACTATTACAAAGAGCTCTGACAGGGTTTGCAGCAGGAGTCATGGTAGCGGCATCTGTCTGGAGCCTGTTAATACCTGCGATTGAGCAGTCAACGCTATTAGGAAAATGGTCTTTCCTTCCTGCTGTTACAGGATTTTGGATTGGAATATTATTTCTATTATTACTGGATCATCTAATACCACATCTGCATAGGAATAGTGAGAAAGCAGAAGGGCCGGCGAGTAAACTAAAGAAAACAACTATGCTGGTGCTGGCAGTTACCTTGCATAATATTCCGGAAGGAATGGCAGTAGGTGTTGTATATGCAGGCTGGATGTCCGGTAACAGCCAGATAACAGGAGCGGGTGCGTTAGCACTTGCAATCGGAATAGCAATTCAGAATTTTCCGGAAGGAGCTATTATCTCCATGCCGCTGCGTGCAGAAGGTGTAAAAAAGACAAGAGCTTTTCTTTACGGGACTTTATCCGGAATAGTAGAGCCTGTAGGAGCTCTTCTTACAATACTTGCCGCAGGACTTATTGTTCCAGCAATGCCATATTTGCTTAGCTTTGCAGCAGGTGCCATGATGTATGTGGTAGTGGAAGAACTATTGCCTGAAATGTCCGAAGGAGAACATTCCAATCTTGGAACATTAATGTTTGCAACAGGATTTTCTATTATGATGATACTGGATGTAGCATTAGGATAAATAGTACTGATTATTAAGTACTATTGCAAAATAGCAGCAATTAAGCTAAAATAGTTGCGCTAAGTATTTGGTGTTATCATTTTTTTGAATTGAATATTTGACAATAGCAAACTTATCGAAAGATAAGGACGCAAAGCCATGAGTCTAAGGTTTGTATAAACTAGGATAGTCAGGTTGCCAAAGTAATCCTCATTAGGAATGAGATTGAGCTGGGATAGGTATGTCTTGGCTTTTTTTTTACGAAACTTTGGATTGTGGATGAAATGTATTGAAAAATACTAAGTGGTAATGATTTGGGATAATCAGAGACTAGTATGTAATAGAACACCGGTTTAACCACACCAAGGGGGTCGATGAAGCAGATAATTAACATCGAAACAATAAATCATACAGGAGGATGAACAGGATGAAAAGAACTAGCAAGATAAATACAGATAAAGTAAAAACAAACAAAATAAAAAATAATATAATTAGGTTTAGTTTATTTACAAAGATTACTCTGATATCCATATTATTTATATTAATTCCAGTTTCCTTAGTATCTTTAACGGGAATAAGTACCTTCTCAAAATCAATACAGAATGTAATTGTTTCAGACATGAAAAACAGTGCGATCAACAAGAGAGATTTACTGAAATCAATTGTGGATGGAGCAAAAAGAGAAGCCTATGCTTATTCGCAGGAGACAAATGCGATGGAGCTGCTCGCAGAAATCAACACTCCGGGAAGTGTTAATGACGGGGTTGACATTGAGACGAAACGTAAGCTGGTCGGGGACTACCTGAAAGAGATTTTGACGAAAAGCAACGGGTTGTATGAGAGTTTATTTTTCACGGACACGAAAGGAACCGTAGTTGCAGATGCTACGGATGGCTCTACAAAGGGACTTGAATTGGGATCGCGTGAATATTTTACCAAAGCAAGCTCTTCTGGAGAGATTGCAGTCTCCGATGTAGTGATTTCAAAATCCACTGGAATCCCTAACATGGTTGTGGCAGTCCCGGTATATTATAAAGATAAATTTGTTGGAGTACTTGGCATACCAATGGATTTCACGCACCTGACAGAATTATTGATAAAGAGAACGGATGGAGTTAATTACAATTATATGATTGTCAATAGCCAGGGGGATGTAATAGCGCATGAAAAGAAAGAATTGATATTCAAATCCAATTTAAAAAAGGAATCAGCATCTCAGTTAAAACTTTTTGAAAAAATGAGTACGGGAATTACTTCTTATGATTTTTATGTTCTGAAAGGAGTAAAAAAGGTAATGGCATTCACACCGTATGAAGAAAAGAATTGGTATATTTGTACTGCTTACACGGTTAGCGATTATATGAAACCAGTAAATAATTATATAAAAATAATATTAATTTGCATAATAATATGTATCATTATTTCCTCCATCATAGTTTACTTCTTTAGCAGTTCGATTTCGAAGCCGATTAAACGGTTATCAAAAGAAGCGGAAGCAATATCAGAAGGAGACTTAACACGCGATGTGGTTATCCACAATTCAGGAGATGAGGTAGGAAAACTGTCCAGAAATTTTGCCGGAATGCAGCAAAATCTTAGAAAATTGATAGCAGAAGTGGCACAGATGAGCGACAATTGTTCTTCTTCCGCAGATGAAATGCTATCTTCCTCACAGATGGTGAATAAGGCATCAAATCAAATAGCGACGGCAATGAATGAGCTGGCGCAGGGAGCGAATGAGCAGGCGACCGCTACGGAAAAGGGAAATAATATAATAATTGAGCTGGTTGGCGGATTAAAAACCATTGCAGGTGATATGATTACAGCGGATGAATTATCGGAACAGGCAGCAGGAACCGTAGATAAAGGGGAGGAATCAGTGCAATATCAGGCTGTTAAAATGAACGAAAATAAGCTGGTTTCAAATGAGGTTGCTGCGTCTATTCATACATTGGCTGAAAAATCCAAGGAAATAGGAGAGATGTTAGGAGTGATTAACGATATCTCAGAGCAAACTAATTTATTATCCTTAAATGCCGCAATCGAGGCTTCCCGTGCCGGAGAACAAGGAAAAGGATTCACGGTTGTTGCAAGTGAAATCAGAAGATTGGCAGGACAGTCCAGTGCATCAGCAGCCAGAATTGATATAATTGTGAAAGAAGTTCAAACCAGTGTCAAGGATGCGGTAATGAAGATGGATAATGTAAAATTGGTTGTTGCGGATCAGGAGAAAGCGCTCGATGTCACAGTGGAGGCTTTTAAAGGAATAGCGAAGGCTGTAACGGATATTCGTACAAGTGTCAGAAAGACAGCAGATATTTCTACTTCTTTAAATACTATGGCAAAGGAAGCAGGCGGTACAATCGGAGAAATTGCCAGTTTGTCGGAAGAAACAGCGGCCAGTACGGAAGAAGTGGCGGCATCTACAGAAGAGCAAATTGCAATATTAGGTCAAATTATTGAAAATAGTGAAAACCTTTCTACAATATCCAATAATTTGAAGAGTAGTATAGGCAAATTCCAGATATAACCAATTACGCCTCGGCTATCGTATAGCAAATTGTATAACCCATATTTTCATCAAAAAAGCTTAAAAGACTTCCTGCTCCCGGAGGTAGACCTGTTTCTATAAAGCAGTTTCTTCAAAAAAGAGAGGATGAACATTATTGAGAAAAATTAATTTAGCATCTCGTATCATTATTTTAATCAGTAGTATTATTATAGTAGCACTTAGTATATCGGGTGTCCAATCTGGAGTAACTCAAAAAAAACTGATTGAAAGTCAATTAAGTTATACAACAAGTGAGTTGACTGCGATATTATCACAAAAGATTGATGGTTTTGTAACTAGTAATGTATCTATCCTAAAAGCAACCGCCGCCCTGGGGGATATGAAAGGATCCGATCTTCTTAAGCAGAAAGAAATATTGGCAGCTATTCATAAGGAATACACAGACTATGCACTTCTATTTACTGCAAATTCAAAAGGTATGCAACAGGTTAGATCGGATGAGAATCCAGTAGATGATATTACGGATCGTGATTATTTTCAGACTGTCATAAAAGATAATAAAATGTGTATCAGTGACGTGCTTCTTTCCAAAACTACCGGTAAACCGGCTATTATCATTGCCGTGCCCATTCAGGATGCTGCTGGCAAGGTAACCGGTATCCTTGCCGGCACTTTGGATTTGACAAAAATAGAAACCTATCGTAATCAGATAAAGCTGGGTAAAACAGGTTATGCGTTTATCACTGATTCAAAAGGATTAGTGCTAGCGCATCCAGATATTCAAATAGCAGCGGATCGCAAGGATTTTACAGAAATGCCTATTGTTAAAAAAGCATTATCAGGACAAACTGGAACTATGATTTA
Organism: Bacillota bacterium; assembly: GCA_023418475.1. Lineage (GTDB taxonomy): Bacteria > Bacillota > Clostridia > Lachnospirales > Lachnospiraceae > Mobilitalea. Next base: position 34,482 of record JAEZZO010000049.1, on the reverse strand, counting down.
TGAATACGAGTCAGAGAAAATCTATGGAGGATATACTTCACTGGACAATATCGGTTGGACAGTCGTAGTACGTCAGTCTCAGAAGGAAGCATATAGTCCGGTTATCGCAGCAGTTATCAGAACGATCCTAATTACTATAATTGTATTAGTAGTGGCTACCACACTTTCTCTCATTTTCTCCAGAAAACTTGTAAAGCCTCTAAAAATATTAACGGATAATGCAAGAAAACTTGCAAGTGGTGATTTATCAAATGAAATAAGGATTATCTCAATGGATGAAATTGGAGAATTGGCCCTTTCTTTTGAAGAAATGAGAAGAAATCTAAAAGATTTGGTTCGAGAGATAACTCATTCCTCAACGGAGGTTATGATGTCAGCACAAAATGTCCTGCAGTCAGTCCAACATACCGGTGGAGTAGCTAAACAGATAGCCAGTACAACCGGCGAGCTCGCCAAAGGCAGTGAGGAGCAGTCGGAAAATATTCAGGTTACCGCTCAGTCCATAAATTCCATCGCAATATCCATAGATGAAATTGCCAATAGCAGTGATCAGTCTTTTCAATCATCTTCTAATGCTACTCTATTGGCAAATAATGGTACAGCAATTATGAAGGAACAAAATAGTAAAATGACCGAAACGACCAGAGCTGTTAATCAAGTGTCTGATATCATTAATGTATTAAATGATAAGGCGTTTGAAATAGGTAAAATAATTGAAGTAATACAAGAAATATCGAAACAGACAAATCTTTTGGCCTTAAATGCCAGTATTGAGGCTGCCAGAGCGGGAGAACAAGGAAAAGGCTTTGCCGTAGTGGCAGACGAAGTGCGTAAATTAGCAGAGGCATCCCAAAGTTCAACCGGAAGAATTCAGACAATTATTGAAGATATTCAAACTACCGCAGAAACAGCTGTTCAAGATGCCGGCATAGCAAAAGATACTATTTTACAGCAAAATATAGCTGTTGAGAATACTTCAAAAATATTTGATGATATTCTTACTATGGTTAATCTGATCGAAAAGCAGATATATGGTATTTCTGATACAACCAAACATGTTAAAAACGAAAGCCAGATCATTCTGCGTAATGTTGAGAATATATCGGCTGTCTCGGAAGAAACAGCAGCAAGTACGCAAGAAGTAACAGCTGCTACAATAGAGCAGAGCACTTCCATTAATTTTATTGTGGAGGAAATTGAAAAGCTTAATCAACTTGCCACTTCTTTGCAAAAAGCTACTAATATATTTAGCTTATAATTTTACAGAATAATAAAACGATCAAAAAATCTGTCATTTTATGTGACAGATTTTTTGATTCCATAGGAAAGATGCTAGTATTTCATTACTTAAATGTGTTGGATATAATTTCATATTCATGCTATAATAAAAAAAGCGAAAATTGTCTAATAAAGGAGAAGATGTGAATAAAGATGAATTATTTTAGAAAATTATTTCTTATAATAATTAGTATCGCATGTACTTCCAGTATAATTATTTCTAGTATTCTTATTACCAGAAATGTGAGCAGTATGCAAGAAACAACCAAACGAAATTTAGCATCCGGTGCGCAGCAGAAGGTAAAACTCTATGACAAAAATATTCAAAGTCTCAGTGCTTTGTCAGAGAGCATCAGTAATGGTGTCGAAATACACAATTTCTTTCAGCAAATCAAGAACGATAAGAAAGAGGAACAGTTTTATAGAAATCTAAAGAAAGATTTGGAAGAAGAGATGAATATATACTCCGGTCTTCTTGAAAATGTATTTTTTACATATGAGGGCCTTTGTTATGTTGATGGAATTGGCGGCAGTTCGGTTGGTTATAAATCCTCTAAATCGGAATGGTACATTAATGTACAAAAAACGAAGAGTCGTACTCTGGAAAAGGTGAAAAAATCACCTATTACAGGGTTGCCGGTTATGATCTCTGCCTTTCCTATATTAGATAAAAACAATGAAATATTATCAATTTTCTGCCTTTCTATTAATTTGAATGGATTTTCGAATTCTGTTATTGAAAATCCTGCAAATACAGGAGAGAATACTATTATTATTGATGAAAACGGGTCTATAGTGGCATCGAATGACACAGATTTAATCTATACATATAATATAAAGAAAGAATTGCCCGCATTGTATCAATATATACGTAAACACGATAGTGGAATCACCTATTATAATAAAAATAATATTAACTATATGGCAGCTGTGAAAAGATCTGATTTAGGGGTCACAATCATACAATCAATTCCTACCGATGTATACCAGGATCCCATATTACTATCCATAGCATTATCATTGCTGATCATAATTGGTACCTTAGCAATTGCGGCGATCGTTTCCTACATCATTGCAAAAAACATATCTATGCCAATTCAAACCCTGGTAACGGAATTGAAATATATGAGTGAAGGAAACTATGAAAAAGAAATACCGGATTATCTGAAAAAAAGAAGAGATGAATTTGGTATTCTTGGTTTAGCACTCGAGAATATGAAGTGTCAGACAAACCAGCTCATTCTTAAGTATGAGCTGGCGAATGAAGAAGCGGAAGCATCCTTAGAGGAGATTATAGCCGGAGAAGACGAGCTGCGTAAACAGAATCAGTTGCTCACGGAGAGTGAAAATAAACTCAGAAGCAGTAATGATTATCACCAGGCGATTATTACGGTTCTGCCGGATGTTATCTATATAATCGACAAGGAAGGGATTATAAGCGGATATCAGGAAACAATTGATCACTTCCCGATACAAGAGGGAAGGAAACAAATGATTTTTGATTTTATAGACTTTGAAAACGCAAAAATTCTGATGCAAAAGATCAATACGGTGATTAAGACAGGACTATTACAAGTCCATGAATATGAGATGAATACTACTAATAATAAGATTTTCGAGATGCGTATCGTACCGTGTTTTGAAGATAAGGTTCTCGCAATTGCCAGAGATATGACAAATCAGCGTTTATATCAGAAGCAGATAGAATACCTGAGCTACCATGATCAGCTCACAGATTTGCCAAATCGTCGTTATTTTGAAGAGGAGTTAAAAAAACTGGATGATGAAAGATTCCTGCCGCTTTGTATAATGATGGGGGATGTAAATGGACTGAAGCTGGTGAATGATTCCTTCGGACACCAGGCAGGAGATGAACTCCTTGTTAAATTTGCACGACTGCTTCAGAATAATCTGGCAAAAGGGAGCATAATTTCACGCATCGGCGGAGATGAATTTGTACTAATGATTCCAAACATGCAGCAAGGCTATGCAGAGGAGCTTTATAAACAGATACGAAATCTTTGTGAAAAAGAATCAGTAAATGGGATTAATCTGTCTGTTTCGTTGGGATGGAATGTTAAGTATCATAAGGAAGAAGATATCAATGATATTCTAAAAAGTGCGGAAGACAGTATGTATAAGAAAAAAATATTTGAAGGACCCAGTATGAGGGGACGCACCATAGATATTATCATTAATACTTTGAATGAAAAAAATCACAGGGAAGAGCAGCATTCCTGTCGTGTTGCAGAATTATGTGAAAAACTGGCACAAGCTATTATGATGCCGGAACATAGTATTAACGAAATTAAAAGTGCCGGATTGTTACACGATATCGGTAAAATAGCCATACCGGAGGAATTGCTTAATAAGCCAGGACGATTGACAGAGGACGAATATACAGAAATTAAACGTCACCCTGAGATAGGATACCGTATTCTATGCTCCACAAATGAGATGCTGGAAATTGCAGAATATATTTTATCCCATCATGAAAGATGGGATGGAAAAGGGTATCCAAGAGGATTAAAAGGAGATGAGATCTCTTTACAGTCGCGAATGATAGCAATTGCAGATACCTTTGATGCTATGACGAGTTTGCGAAGTTATCGTGAACCTGTTACCGTAGAGAAGGCAGCGTCTGAGATACTAAAAAATGCCGGTACGCAGTTTGACCCTGAACTGGCGAAGGTATTTGTAAAGAAGGTTTTAATGTTTTAAATTCAAGGAAAACATTATCCTGTTTAAAAAGCATGCGATAATTAAGTGCTACTTATCGCATGCTCTTTCTTTTTCATAGGAAGCAAACTACCGTTCAAAGAAGGATTATAAAGCAATCTTATCCGAAAGTTATTCAAATCTTCATATAACAGATATAATAAAGACATCAATTGATGGTTATGATGCGATTAAACTTGTATTTACATATGAATGGAAGGATAAAGATTATGCAAAGGAAGATATCATAAAACACCTGGGTACGTCAAATGCAAAAATTCAGTAACAGACAACCAACAACTTTGTAATAGCCCATAACAGGAATTTTACAACATACATTTCACAAAAGAACAAGGAAAAATTCTTTACTTGACGATGGTACTATATAGTACTATAGTACTATAGTATATAAATAAACTTATATTGTCTGAGGGCAGGATGAAGATTTGCTTGAAAAGAGAATTCTTTTAACCGGAAATAAGCACTTACGTACATTTCGCTAGAATTTTGTATGCCGCATGCGCACTAGATAGAGGTTAGAGTGAAAATAATTTTTCACACGGCAATTTGTGTGCTGCACAAATCGCTAGACAATGGAAAGGGCATGGTTACTAATATGAAAACATACGGAGGATTTTTAATTTCACAAATACACCAGTTACAAGGCCGTACTTTTGAGAAAATGCTTAAACAGAGCGAAGTTGATGCTTTCAATGGAGCGCAGGGGAGGATCCTTTATGTTTTGTGGGAGCATGAAAAGCTGTCAATAACAGAAATCGGCCGTCTAACCTCCCTGGCGAAAACAACATTGACAAGCATGTTAGATAGAATGGAGAAAAGCGGATTAATTATAAGAACACCGGATACGAAAAACAGAAGACAGATTTTTATATCAATTACAGATAAGGCCAAGGAATATCGCAGCAAGTATGACCAGGTTTCGGAAAAGATGAATTCCTTGTTTTATCAAGAGTTTAGTGAGGCTGAGATCGTAGAATTTGAGAGCAAACTAAAAAGAATAATAGATAATTTAAATAGGTGATTGAAAAGATGCAAAATTATAGTATTAATTATAGGGATTTCTAACAAATGAAGGGCGCTATTATGGATAAACAAATCAATAGAATAAACGAATGAATACCCTGCCATAAAAGTAAGAAGCCTGCCAAGCTGCAGGCTTCTTTGTGTTACTTCGTAAGTTAACAAAAGTTGTCCTTACAAAATTTATTGACTTACATAATTTGAATTTAACTGTAAATATTACTCAATTCAATAAATGTTTTGACAAGTAACAATTTATTTTAATATAAAATATTTTTTGTGACAAAATATATTGTTTTATGATATAATTCAACTATTAGTAACTGAAAATAATATACGGTTAATTTTTATTCGCGAATTGTTAGAAAGGAAGGATGTTTTATGGGGGAAAATAGAATTTTGATAGTGGATGATTCATCGTTTTCAATTGCAGTAATTAGAGGTATTTTGGAAGATAAGGGGTTTGAAGTAGTTGGAGAAGCGGGTACGCTGGAAGAAGTGAAAGAAGCGGTGAAAGAGAAGAAACCCACTTTAGTAACGATGGACATGACACTGCCGGGTACGGATGGTCTTGAGTGTACTCGTGCAATTCATGAAATTGATGAGAGCATTAAAGTTATCGTAATAAGCTCCATGATGGATGATGAAATTGTAAAAGAAGCTAAGAATAATAAAGTATGTGCTTATATTCAAAAACCCGTTGATGGTGATGAACTTATTACTGTGATTAACAGGGTAACAGCGGCGGACGAATTATATCAGTATTTGGAACAAGAGTATTTTGCAGTTTTTAAAGAAGCACTAATGGATGGAATTAATCGAATGACTAAAACATTACTTTCGTATAAGATGGATTACGAAACGCACGAAGAATGTGAATCAAAGGGGATAACAATTTTAATCGGGATAATCGGTAAATTCTCAGGTAGAATGTTCCTTGATCTATCAAAAGAGACAGCAGAGAATTTATCTTTGGCCATACTAAAAAGAACACCGAAAAACATGGATGAAATAGTTGCAATGCTGGCAGAGTTCACCAACATAGTATCAGGTAATGCATGTTCTATATTAAACCGAAAAAATAACGCAATGGGACTTAGAGTGGCGCCTCCAACGATACTTCGAGGAGATAAAATGCTTATAACAGCCCCTGATTTTAACACAAAAACCGCTTTAGCAGAGACAAACTATGGTGAGATCGTGTTAAATATCGGATTTAAAAGGGGGGATGATAAGTGGATGTAAAACATGTAAATCCTTTTATAGCATCCTTTTTAGAGATAATGCCTCAGATTGGCTTTCAGACTGTACGCAAGGGCAATTTAGGTGTAAGAGGACAGGATTTGGTATGTTCAGGGGTAATCATTATTGTCGGAATTATTGGATCGATAAAAGGTAATATCGTATACTGCATCAATTCGGATGATGCAAAAAAGATAGCTTCTATTATGATGATGGGTATGCCGATTGAGGAATTAAATGAAATGTCAAAGAGTGCATTATCAGAATTGTCTAATATGTTAACTGCGAACGCTGCTACCGGTTTTTCCAAATTAGGAATTCCGATTGATATATCAACTCCTACACTTATGTATGGACAGGATATATCAGTTAAAATGAGTGCACAGCAGGTTCTTTGTGTTCAACTGCTTGCAGATGATATACCGATTGATATTAATATAGCTTTTGAAAATTAACTTACATAGATAAGAATTTATAAAGGAAATTGATGATTGAAACAATTTATAGTATGGAATATCAATTTCAATCACAGGAGTGATAGTCAAAAATTACCGCCTCGTTCATAGCGAAGAGCTCCGCTTATTTAGATAAAATCTAATAAAAGTGGATTCTTTTGCGATAGGAACAGGCGGTTATTTCATTCATGGCAATTGAAAATTGGCGAAGTATGCTTTCTATCGTTTCCAAGAAAGATATACGGTAAATAGCAACGGAATATGACTAGCCTTGAACTGTAACATGCAAATAGATATGTATAAATATAGTACAAAATGTCGAATATTTGTTATAATATAATATAGCATTATTTATCAAATGATGTCTAGAGAGATTTAAAATTGAATGGGTGTTATCGCTAGGGTACGATAATTTATTTTATGAAAATGAATAGGAGATAATATTGTTCTCGGTTTTTATAACTTCGTTATTGCGACTGTTGATAAACTGGAATTTGATCCGAAACTTATTTGTTTGGAGATGACCGAGACCGTTTTCATGAAAAGGGATGATGCGGGCTTTCGTATTCTTAATCAACTGAGATCTAGAGGTTTTCATATCTCTTTGGATGATTTTGGGACGGGTTATTCTTCTCTTTTTTATTTAAAACAATTTCAAATTGATTATCTTAAGATAGATAAATCCTTTATTGAAAATTTTGAACACGATAAGTATGATCAAAAGCTTGTTGAATTAATTATAGAAATAGCCAAGCAGAAATTGATCCATGTTGTGGCTGAGGAAGCCATTCGGTTTTTGGGTTTGGAGGGCAACTAAAAACCTGGGGGACAAATTAATTTGTCATGACGCGTATTATTTGTTATAATCTCTATAATATGAAAAATATGGAATATATAAAGAGGTATACATGGCAAACATATTGATTGTAGATGATGAAGAAGCGATTAATGATATGATAAAAAGAAACCTGAAAATGGTAGGGCATACCTGTGAGCAGGCTTATGACGGCCGGGAAGCAATGGAGAAGCTGGAGAACGGAAATTATGAACTTGTCTTACTTGATGTGATGCTTCCGCATCTGTCCGGATTTGAAATCATAAAGAGGATTAAGAATACTCCAGTTATATTTATAACAGCTAAGGATAATATTAATGATAAGCTATATGGACTGACCTCCGGTGCAGAGGATTATATCGTAAAGCCATTTGATGTTTTAGAGCTGATAGCAAGGATTAACATAGTAATTCGTAGGACGCAAAAAAACGGTAATAAGGTTGTAATAGACGATGTTGTAATAGATCTGGACAGTAAATTGGTAACCTGCCAATTGGAAGAAGTTGAATTGAAACCGCAGGAATATCAACTGCTGGAGGTTTTAATCATTAATAGAAATCTTGCACTAAGCAGGGAGAAGCTGCTTGAGCTTGCCTGGGGATACGATTTTGAAGGTGATACAAGAACAGTGGATGTACATATTCAAAAGCTTCGAAAGAAATTAGGATTTGAGGAGCGTATTAAAACAGTTTATAAGACGGGATACAGGCTGCGGTTGTAAAAATGAAGGACGAAAGGTAAATAAGAATGAAATTCAGCCAGAAGATTTATTTAATAATGCTGGTATTGTTTGCGATGATATTTAATATCGGAATATTTTCTGTCATGCACTACTCTTATCAGGAAGAGTATGAGAGCGCAAAACAACATGCGGCAAGAGAAACTTATTTTCTGATGTCGTCGTTTTACAATGATTTTTATGAGCTGGATGAGCTTAGCGAATTAACTTACGATAAGATAGAAACGATTTTTAATGGATATCAGGAGTATTATGGAAAGCAGGGAATTTATTTAGAACTCTACGAAGGTAATACCAGGCTGTATGGTACCGCGTGGGAGTTCACCGGAGAACGTAAAGAACTGAGACTGGATAAAAATATACAAAATATTTTATCCAGAAGGGTGGGCAACGAGCCTTATCTATTTGTATCCGGAAAACTACAAGAACGTTTTAGCAGATTTTCACTGGTTCACACCAGCTCACTTCAAAGTCTGACAAATACCAGAGAAAATATACGTTCGCTGCTTATTAAGCTGGATCTTTTATTTCTGCTGCTTTTTGCTGTTAATCTTGCTATTATACTTAAGAAATTATTTCATCCGCTCCGTTTGCTTTCAAAAGCTACCGACACGATTTCTAAAGGCGATTACTCTGAAAAAATAATAATTCGCGGCAGAAATGAATTCTCAGAATTAGCAGACAAATTTAACCTTATGAGTGCAAAAATAGAGGAAAAAATAGAGAAGATCCGCCAGGAAGGAGAAAGCAGACAGAAACTGGTGGATAATATGGCACATGAACTAAGAACTCCGCTGACCTCCATCTCAGGCTATGCGGAATATTTAAAAATGGCTGAGGTTTCGGAGGAAGAGAAGCAGGAAATTCTAGATTATATTGTAGTAGATAGCAAACGTTTATCCAGGCTTAGCAATACACTTCTCAATATTGCTGAACTTCGGGAAAATGAAATCGAATTAAACCAGATTAGTATTTTGGAATTGGAAGATTATTTACGAAGAATATTCTGTCATCAGCTTGAAAAAAAATCAATTGATCTGAGAATTACCGGAAATGTAAAATATATGAATGGTAATAAAGAGATGGTGAAGCTATTGTTTTCCAATTTGATAGAAAATGCCATTAGGGCTTGTCACGCAGGCGGACATATCATGGTTAGCTTTGAGATGTACACGCAGCTTATCACCAGAGTTATGGATGACGGTGTAGGTATGGCGCAGGAAGAACTGCAAAAGATTGCTGAACCATTTTACAGAGTAGATAAAGCCAGAAGCCGGAAGGCAGGAGGAGTAGGATTGGGAGTGACCTTGTGCTGGCAGATTGTTATATGTCATGGAGCCAGTATTAAGTATTATTCTGAGATTGATAAGGGAACAACAGTTGAGATTATATGGAAGGAGTAGAAACAGAAGACAACGTTAGTATGGATACACGAAGGATAGGTATAAAGATTTTACAACTTCATAACAAGTTGGTTATCATTTCCTTAATTTATATCATTAGATTTATTGTTATAGAATTTGGTTTGGAAAACATCAACCAATCAAACTGTTTCAATAAGGAGAGGATTTTATGAAGACAAATTTGAAATGTTTATTAATCGGAGCTGTAATATTACTATGCGTTGTACTGACCGGATGTTCCGGTAGAGCTTCCACGGATTATTCTGATGCTGATTTTGACAAAGAAGAAGCGGATTATTCTGATGCTGATTTTGATATGGAAGAAGCGGATTATTCTGATAGCACATATGATAGCTCAAATTATGATAAAGAGGTGAAGGATACAGTATCGAATATCGTATCAAATACCGTTTCTGGTGTTGCTGGAGGCTATTTTAATCATTTAATAGAAGACATTACAGAGGGAACAATAAGGAATACAATGTATCCGTATAAGGCCCATACCAGATGGAGAAAACATAAGAAAACAGCTACAGACCAATTAGCGATAAAGGATGTAACCGCGCAATGCTTTCGAATAGAAATCAATATGGGGAGTATAAACGTAAGATATGGTAAGAGCGATAACGCAACGGTTGACGTTAAATATACTGCGTCCGGAAAAGATAAGGGTGTGCTGGCTGATATTTTACAAAAAGCGGACGTAGCCTATTCTATGAAAGAGGATGTCTTACAGATTTCAATTGTCAAAAAGAATACAAAAGAGAATATATGGAATTGGCTTCAAGGTAAATATCCTAATTATAACTTGTGCGCGGAATTGATGGTCACATTACCGGAACGTGTAAATAAATTTGATATAGATAATTCGATGGGAATCATCACCCTTAATGCAGTAAAGGGGATGTTTGATGTCAGTAATACGCTGGGGGAAATAAATTTAAATAAAATTACATTTGTAGGAGAGTCAAAGATTAAGACCGGCATGGGTGAAATAACATGTTCTTTATCGAAAGATATCAAGGAGAGTTCAGAGGTTTCCCTGGATAATTCGCTCGGAACGATATCTATTGATACAAACTCATTGCCTTATACGAAGGAGAAACATCATGGTTACTCAAGCAAATACTTTAAAGGCAGTGATCAAAAATCGATAAAAATAAATAAACTATGTAAAATGAATGTATATGTTGACCAGGGCGAGATAACCGTCGAATAGGAATAGCAGAGTAGAAAAGAGGTGTGCTATCTTGAAAAAGAATACAATAATAGTAATAATTCTGGCAGTCTCTTTTATCATACTTAGCTCCGGATTAACCATTTTTGCTATCCTGATCGATGAAAATAGCAAGTCAGATAAGGTGGAACAGATTGTACTGGAAGACAAGGAAACTTTTCGTACAAGTTCACAGCCTACCCTGGATAAAAGTAATACAAAAGCTCATACAGATAATCAGGATGATAAATCCGACAACCATTCAAAAGATGAATCAGGCAAGTATAATATCATAGTGAAGGATGGTGTAGAAGAAGCTGATTGTAATATATCCTATGAACAAGCAGTAAGTCTTGGGTTAAAGGCAATCGAAAAAGAGACAGGGATTGACTGCTCTGCTGCAGTTGTTAATGTCACCAGATATAATGCCAATGAAAGTACAATCTGGAATTGTGTGGCGGAAGACGGAAAGTACCGCTTCGAATTCAGAGTAAATGCAAATAGTGGAAAAATCCTGAAAAGTGATCAATATGAGTTGGAAGATAGATCGGATTATGTATGGATATTGAAGTCTAACGGAGGTATTGTTGAGAAGAAAATTGACCAGCAGAAAATTCAAGCTTACAAAAGCCTGACAATCAAGGCAGACAGCAATATGAATGTAGAGATACAAGGGGGTAAATCCTATTCAATCAATGCAAAGTATTACGGAGAGAATTATCAGGTTGTTTATGAAATAGTGAATGGAGTCATGAAAATAGAGACAGAAGGTTATTCAGATGAGCTGGATAATGTATCTAATACACTTACTTTAACCATTCCGGAGGATGTGACTCTTGAAAAGATAAATGTAAGTCAGGATTATGGAAATTTTACTATGGATAGGATCTTTGCGGATAATGTTGATGTCGATTTGGAACTCGGGACACTGACCATGAATGAAGTTACATCCAATGACAATAATCTGTATATAGGTACCGGAGATGCACAATTATCGGATGTTGTAAGCAGTAACAATACATTGAATGTTTCGGCCGGGAATGTTCGAATGGATAATTGTACAAGCAAGGTATGTAAAATTACTCTGGATATGGGAGATGCAAAGCTAAAAGGTAAGCTGTTCGGGAATACGGAATTCAGAGCCACTTTGGGATCAATAGAGCTTAATTGTACGGAAGCAGCAAAAAATTATAACTATGTACTGAAAACAGATATGGGAACTGTTTCGGTCAATGGGAAAGATAGTACTACAAAACTTAGCAGCAATAATAATGCTGCAAACTCAATCAATGTAAGTACCGGGATGGGAAAAGCAGATCTGAATTTTGAGTAAGAAGCTAAGGTATGAGTTGAATAAAATCAAAAGATAGAGTTTAACCGTAAGATAATTTTACGAAAGCCCTGTAAAAAGAAATAGAAATAAGCAGTAAATAGCTTGTCGCATGCCGGCAGGCTATTTACTGCTTATATAGGTAAATTCATTCTATACAATGATATTTCCGGATTTGAAGTTTTTGTCAGAAGCGGTTAGCTCATTAGAGAGAGGATATAAGAGGAGGCATCAAATTGTTTGCAATATCGTATAACAATGGCTCCGTAACGAAGATACGCTATTCCAGTGATGATTATGATGAGAAAGGCTCACCCATAGCGCCGGAATTGGAAGTGATCTATGCAGTAAATGCGAGAGCAATGTCAATACAGCAGCTGTACAAAGGATTACAGATGCCGTCAGGCGAGTGCAATCCTCTTGCTGTATTCTGCCGTACTGCTGAGAAGTAATGCATTATAGGATCCTTACTATAACATTTTTTGATTTATCAGTTACGAAAAATAATATTTTATGGTATGATTAGATACTATAAATGACTTCTTGGAATTATGATTGACCCTGCAAGCAGTTTCGTCGTGATTTACTAATTGAATCCGCTTTGGTGGTGGGATTTTGAAATTGAAAACCCTAGTTTTACTATTCCGAGAAAATATTAATTTCTAAGGAGGAAAATCCAATGAAGATTACCACTAAATTTGGAATAATGATGGCTGGTATAATATTATGTACAGGGGTATTAATGATTTATGCGATGATTGGCCTGAATAATATTATTTCTAAAACAAATGAACAGACAAATACCAACACACCGATCATGGTAGATTCTTTGTTGATAAAAACAGATATTATCCAAATACAACAGTGGTTGACGGATATTTCGGCGACTAGGGCAGCTACAGGATTAGACGATGGATTTTCAGAGGCCGAAAAATATTATCAAAATGCGAAAACAACACTAGTTACATTGAAAGAGTTAGGCATAGAGCCTACAACAGTCGATGCTATCGAAAAAAATTTGGATAATTACTACCAGATGGGAATTAATATGGCAAATGCTTATATTAATGATGGAACAGATTCCGGCAATATCGTTATGAAAAAGTTTGATCCATATGCAGAGGAAATTGCAGCAAGTATAGAGGTGCTTCTAAAGAAAGCAAATCAAGAATTTAGTAATGGAAATGATACGATATTACAAAGAATAAAATTATTGAAGTATGGATTGAGCCTGTTATTTGCAATGATTTTTCTGATTGTTATCTCTGCTTTTATTATTATTATGAAAACGGTAATTAAGCGGCTGACCTTAACTACGGATTTATTAAAGCAAATCTCAGAAGGGGAAGGGGATCTTACTCAGCGCTTAAAGGCAACTTCAAAAGACGAAATCGGGTACATGTCAGTATATTTCAACAAATTCATTGAAACAGTTCACAATATAGTATCCTCTGTAAAGACAACAGAATTACATATTTCTGAAGCTTCCAAAGATTTGGTAAAATCATCCGATGTATCTGCTGCAACAGCCGAAGAAATAGCGAAGACTGTCAATGAAATTACGCAGAGAATTGTAAGCCAGGCTGAAATAACGAGAGAGGGCTCTGAAAAGTTGCAGCATCTGGGATGTCTGATTGAAAATAGTAAAGAACAGATTAACTTAACCGCTAAATATTCCACATATGTTAATGAACTAGTCAGACAAGGGCTGCTTACGATGGAGGAATTGACTCGAAAAACCGAGGAAAGCAATGATGCTGCCAAAAGGGTGAAAGAAAACATAATAAGAACAAAACACAGTTCAGAAACGATTGATGATGCTTGCCGCTTAATTTCAAATATATCAAAGCAAACAAATTTGATTGCACTGAATGCTTCGATAGAAGCTTCAAGTGCAGGGATTCATGGGACAAGCTTTCAAGTCGTAGCACAGGAGGTTAGAAAGCTGGCTGAGCAATCTGCCTCTGCAACAAAAATTATCAGTGAGATGGTTAAAACATTACAAGAGGATGCTAATAAAGCTGAAATGGAGATTAGAGATGTAGAAGTAAGTTTTGGTGCGTTGGAAGTAAATGTTGACTTGACAAAGAAACAATATATGGAAATATCTGAATCAATAAATCAATCGAATGAGAATGTTAGAAAAACCAATGAGACTATTGATCAGATGGAGGTTATGAAGAAACAAGTTCTTGAAGTTATAACAACACTTTCTGCTGTTGCAGTAGATAATGCTGCCGGTACACAAGAGATTTCAGCATCTATACAGGAACAGACAGCTTCTTTTGAAATTATTACATTGTCCTGTGTTGATCTAACAAAGCAATTACAAGAGTTACAAAAATTAATCGAAACATTTAAAGTTGATTAACGATATATGCCATTAAGACTGCAGTTTCAGATAGATTAAGTTTCTTAGCTAATACTTTTGCTGTTATGGGCATAGATTAGTCCTCTTTCCATCTGATATTTATTACAAATGTTATATATAGTGAAGTATAGCAATAATAAAGTGAGTAATACTTTATTTATGGTTGAAATAAAGCTGTGAATAATTATATTATAATTATGTTAGAGTAAAATAAAGTTATGCTATCTATACAAAATATAATAATAATGCAAAGGAGTAAAGAGATATGGCAAAATACAAAGTATTTACAACAATAACCGACTTCGGAGCTTATGTTACTAAATTAATATTAGAATTACCTTGTGAGATAGGTAAAAATGATATTGGAGTTCATTCCTTCAATGTATATGTTGAGAGAAAACGTATACAGTCAGGAGAAATTATAATGTCAGGAAATTTTTTGAATTCCGGGGCGCCTGTAAAGCCTTCCAAAGGCTATCAGAGTGTAATAAAGGCATATCCATCTGATGCTAACAGTATTGAACTGGCAAGAGGTAACTATATAACACTGGAGCTGAATGAAGAACCTTTGGGAAAGAGAATCGAAGGAAGTGTTCTTACAAGTGAGTATATAAATAATGATTACCGTGTAACTTTACTGCATGAACTTCCGGGAATAGTACCTACCAGTGGACTGGTATTTGATGAATGTGTGGGTGAGATCTGTCCTCAGACAAAGGGTTGGGATAGCGGAAAATGCAAGACAGGCACCAGTGGATTAAAATATGGTTACTTCAAACCGGATTTTGAAGCATTCGATAATCCAAAACCGGACTTTTTTGGACATGTTGCAGCTCCCATTGCGCAAAAACTTCCTTTGGTTATCTGGCTTCATGGGGCTGGTGAGGGTGGTCTGGATACAAGAATTGCCTATACCGGCAATAAAGTTGTCAATATTTCAGACTCGGTTATTCAAAAGAAACTGGGCGGAGCTGCGTGGATATTAGTACCTCAGTGTCCTACAGTCTGGATGGATGACGGTGTAGAAAAGCTGGGACATTCCAATCAGAGTATTTATGTTGAGCCTTTGAAAGCATGTATTGATGAGTTCATAGAAGAGCATGAGGAGAGAATTGACAGAAATCGAATTTATATTGGTGGCTGTAGCAATGGAGGGTTCATGACAGTGCGTATGCTCATTGATTATCCGGACTTTTTTGCAGCAGCATACCCTGCCTGCCAAGTATTTTTTCGGGAAAATATTACAGAAGACATTATCAAAAAGCTGAAAACTATTCCTATCTGGTTTTCCCATGCAGAACCTGATGAGTTGGTTGCACCACTGGAAACAACAATACCTTTGTACAAAAGCTTGAAAGAAGCTGGCGCTGAAAATGTACATTTTTCATATTTTGATCATATGGAAGACTTATCAGGAATGTATAAAGACGAAAAAGGCCGCCCAAAGAGATTCTTTAATCACGGGGTATGGGTACATGTTTACAATGATGATTGTGTATACGATTTTGATGGTACCCAGGTGATGTTTGATGGAGTACCAGTAACACTTTGGGGATGGATTGGTAAACAAAGCAAATAAGCGATAGCATATATATGAGGTCAAAAAGTACTTATTTCATAGATCATTAAAGGCGAACAAATAATTCATAACTGATTATTGTTAAATAAAACTTCCTATTTTTAGGGAGTTTTATTTAGATGGTGCGCGTGTGTCCCGCGAAGCTGGACCATGCCTGTCGGTGTAAGTCCAACAAAAGAAGAATGTCGGAAAGCCGTATGAGGGAGAACCTCACGTACGGTTTGATGAGGGGCGGGTGATAATCTCACCCGCCTACTCTATCCAGCGCACGTTTCAACGGGTGTAACTGCCGAGTCCGTCTGGTATTAGGAAAGACATAGCCAATGGCTAAGATATTTATTATAAACTAGCTTTGCGAATGTAAAATTATTTAAATAAATATTATTTTCGTTGTTGATTATGGAAATTATATGGTAAAATAAACATATCAAAACAAATTGTTATGCTTGACCACAATACAGGAATGAGGGGAAAATAAAAAAATTGTATTTTTATTATTCGTTATATCAATGGTTTTAGGAACCTATTCAGTTGCATTTGCATCAGAAACGTTAGACATTGGTTTGCTTGATCAAAATAAAAGCCAGCTTATATTATATCCAGAAGATGATGAATATTCGCTACATTATTTTAGACGAGATACCATGAAGTATATAGCAAATGTAGAATATGAAACGTCTAAAATCAATCTTTATGAATTGTTTATCAAAGAAGAGAGGGGGGATACTTTTAAAGTCCAAAAATACTATGAGTTAAAGGTAGGAGTTAATGTTCTAGAGTATCATGCCGCTGGTAATGACAAAGTCTATACTTTTACGGTGACCAGAGATAGTAACGCAGATGATAACAATGATGTAACAGGGATTAGTATCAAAAATACCGCGGATGATACTATAATAGATGATAAAATGTTTACTGAAAGTAGAGATAGCTATACCGTAAATGTTGGCAACGATGTAAGCTCTGTTTTTATCTCAATTCTTATCAAACATCTAAGGTCAAAATATTTGCAACACCGAAAGATAAATCTGCTAAAATAGTTGGAAATGGAACATATAACCTAAAAGTAGGAATTAATAAATTCTATGTTACCGTAACTGCCGTTGATAAGACTCATAAAAAGTACGCAATTATTATTAATCGATCCAAAGAGAAAAAATAAAAGTAATCTATTATTGGGTTGTTGTAAATGAATAAAAGGTAACAGAGAAAAAACGGTACGATATAAATCTCAGAATGGAGAAATAAATATGAAATATAAAAGCAAATTAACTTACATAGTAACAGTCTTCTTGATTATGATTCTTTCCCTGTTCCTGATGGGCAGCACACCGAAGAAAGCAGAGCGGAGTATGGACATCGCCGTGCTTTATACCGGTGATGTTCACTGCGCGGTGGATGAAAATATCGGCTACGCGGGACTTGCTGCGTTCAAAAGCGAGCTGAAGGCGCAAGGCGCTTCCGTACTGTTAGTGGACACCGGTGATGCTATACAGGGCGCGTCTATCGGTTCATTATCGGAGGGCTTACTGCCTATTCAAATTATGAACCGACTGGGCTACTGCGCCATGGCGCTGGGTAACCACGAATTCGACTATGGACAAGACACTCTGTGTAACCTGTCTAAGAAGGTTAAATTCCCGTTTCTGTCCCTCAATTTTATAGATAAGGCAAGCGGCAAGCCGGTCTACCAGTCCTATTCCATAGTAGAGCGTGACGGCGTCAAAATCGCTTTTGTGGGTGTTTCCACGCCAAAGACACTCACCTCCTGTAGACCTGCCTATTTCATGGATAAAAACGGCAATTATAAATACTCTTTTATGCAGGATAAGAACGGAAAAAAGTTATGGGATGCGACCCAGAAAACAGTTGATGCTGCCAGAAAAGCAGGTGCAGATTACGTGATTGCACTGACCCATCTGGGAATCGACGCATCTACGGCTCCTTACCTTTCCACTGAGCTGATTGCAAATACAAATGGCATAAACGTGGTGCTGGACGGGCATTCCCACAGTGTTGTGGAGTGCGAGCGTGTTCAGAATAAGGATGGCAGACGCGTTCTGCTCTCCTCTACAGGGACAGGCCTCACCCACATCGGCTATCTGCTGATTGACCGAAATGGCAATCTCTCTACGGGTCTTGTTTCCGATTATACAAAGAAAGACGTAGACACCGTCGCATACATCGACGGTTTGAAGGCAAAGTATGAGCAGAAGCTAAAGCACCCGGTTGCAAAGGTCATGGATAATCTTGTTACAAATGATCCGATGACCGGCGTGCGCATCATACGAAACGCGGAGACCAATCTGGGTAATCTTTGCGCTGACGCGATAAAGGCGGCAGCAGGCAGTGACGTGGCCGTGATGAACGGGGGAGGCATCCGGACAAGCATCAAAGCAGGTGAAATCACTTATGGTGATGTGCAGAGTGTATTCCCTTTCGGCAATCACCTGTGTACCATTCAGGTGACGGGACAGCAGCTTTTAGATGCCCTGGAACTTTCCGTCAGCGCGGTTCCGGAAGAGAACGGCGGCTTTCTACAGGTGTCCGGGATTACCTTTACCTTCCGCAATGACATTGTATCTCCTGTAACGAAAAATGAAGCGGGTATGTTCACCGGAGTGAAGGGCGAGCGGCGGGTACAGAACGTTCTGGTAGGCGGCAAGCCGTTGGAGCCTAATAAAACCTATTCTCTGGCAGGAACCGACTACACCTTGCGCGATAGAGGCGATGGATATTCTATGTTTACCGGCTGCCCAGTGCTTGAAGCTGACGTGGGGCTGGACTTCGATGCACTGCTTAATTTTCTGACCGGCAGTTATTTACAGAATACATCCTTGTATGCACAAGCCTATGGGGACGGACGGATAGCTATTGTTCAATGATTAAATCTGACTTTTGTCACTCGAATTATTATAGGTAATTACGAAACGCAAGAATTATATTAAATGTATACACAGAATGCACATGTTCTGGAGCGGAGAAATATGTGTTTTCTGTGTATACAATTTGAACAGCTATATAGTTTCGCAATTGCCTAAATCGTATTAACATAGAAGGAGATATAAGTATGGATAATAGTATTTTTGAGAAAGCAAGAAAATGGATTTGTTATAATGCCAGACAACTAGATCAAGCGAGATTTCGGTATTTATTTGAAAATGGTAGCCGAGAAGCTGTATTGTCAGCTCTTATAGAATATCAAAATGAGGATGGTGGATTTGGACATGCGGTGGAAGCAGATTCTTTTAACCCGTTGTCCTCACCAATACAAACCTGGGCAGCGACGGAAATACTGCATGAGATAAGTTATGAAGAGGATCACCTAATCGTTCAGGGAATACTCAGGTACTTGGATAGCGGCAAGCATTTCAATGGAAAGTGCTGGCTTAATACGGTACCATCAAATAACGACTATCCCCGTGCATCCTGGTGGACTTATGACATTCAATCTTATGACACGATTACCTATAATCCAACCGCTGCATTAGCAGGATTTTCTTTGAAGTTTGCCAGTAAGGATAGTGATCTTTATAAAAAATGCTATGGTATTGTTAAAGATGCGATTATTTATCTGAAGGAAACAGATAAGTGCGATGAGATGCATATTCTTAGCTGTTATGTGAGGATGACACAGTATTGTCGTAAGGCGGGTCTAGCCGATGAGTTGTCCATGAATGAATTTGAGAAGATTTTACAGGAGAGAGTAAATAAGGTTCTGACATGGGATAGGGATAAATGGAGAGAGTGGTATGTGTGTAAACCTTCTAATTTCTTCATGGATAAGCAGAACTTTCTATATCATAGTTTCAAAGAATTGGCAGACTTTGAATGTGATTTCATAAAGAATGCGCAGAGTGACGATGGAACTTGGCCAATTAACTGGCGCTGGGATGAAAATTTAGCGCAGTGGCATATTGCCGAAAATTGGTGGAAAGCTCATTTAATTATAATGAACCTGAGGTTTTTAAAGGGGTTAAACATGGAATAATATAAAATCGTCGAAAATTTGCGGAGTAGAGAAAAATAGTAATTGATTTGGATGGAGACATCAAAAACTATTCCATAGAAAAAAACACCCAAAGTGATATTGTACAAGAGTTTTCAAAAGCTAATGGTGTACAAATAATTTATTCAGAATTGCCACCACAAAGTTTTGTAAAAATGGTGATTACCTCTAATGGTAGTGAAGGGATTAAAGCATCAATCCGCCACAGCAAAGGAGTCGGAGAAGAGGCTCTTTCATCCGCATCCTCTACAAGTTGGCTTAACATAGCATTTATCGTCTTTTATTTCTGTGTGATAATTTTATATTTAGCACTAAGTTTAAAAAATTTGGTTATTAATATATGGAGCAGGAATGCAATAAGCAAATACAGTGAAGAAAAAATATTAAAGCGAACTACAACACCAGCATTTTTAAGAAAGGAATGGGTAAACCTTAGAGAAATAGCTTTAGTGCAGATTATTAAAGATATTGAAGATGATATGTGTCACAGTCTTTATTCGATAGAAAGCAAAAGAGACATTAATTATTACATTGAATCTAAAACGAGATCATATTTTATGATGAAGAAATATGGTCTCATGTGACGGATTGCTTTGAACTTTACAGGATAAATTATTATAAAAATGAGGACTTTTCTTTAGAAGAAATTCTAGAGAAGGGTCCTTTTTTATCCACATTTTCAAATGCGATATGGAAATGTAGCGTATCCGATGAATAACCCACTGGTTTTTCAACTCACTAACTCTATGAGATAATCTTTTTACAAGAGTGATATTTCTCCTGTTCTGGGATTTGGGACTTCGGACTCGTTTGGTTCAATTCTCTTTTCGTCACTGTCCTGATTCACTCTAATACACTTAAAGGAGTTGGACTAAAATGGTTCAAAAAGACCACAGACAGTCACGACGTACAGTGTCATCCAAAAATCGAACTCCTATCTTGCTTTCAATCCAGAGCTTATAATCAGATAGTTTCTGCACAACAGATTCCGTTATTGGGACAAACCGTTCTTTTGAAAACTTTGTATTTCGAATATGAAGAATACCATTGTGGAGATCCACATCGCTTGTTATCAAATGAATCGGTTCCGATGGGCGAAGTCCTGTCGACCACAATAAGCCAATGATTGTTTCAATTGTTTTGGCTCGGATTCCGTCGGGAGAATAAAGTATTTTACAACGTTTCATCAGCTGAAACACTTCGTCTTCTGTATAGAAATAAGGGACTGGTCTGTCGTGGACATTCTTATAGATCAGGTCATATATGGCTTCTGCCTGGTCATCAAATGTTGCAGCATACTTGGAGAAAGGTCTTATTACTTCAATCTTTCTACCTCTGGTTTTGTCTGAAGGCATGCCATTTGAAATCCACTGGAACACAATATCTCTTTTTATTGGTCCATCATAAACAGCTTCTAACGTATAGCGGACAAAGTTTTTCAGAACGCCTTCTTCATGTTCAAGTTTAAATCCAAGACTATGTTTATATTCAAGATATTCGATTAGCTGCCTTGAGATTCTGTTTTCATTCATTAGAATCACCTCCTGGCCAGTAAAAGGCAACACTTCGAAGAGAATTAAAATCAACTTTCACATAAGCAGTAGTTGAATCAATTGATTCGTGACCAAGAAGATCGGCGGTAAGCTTCAGTCCAATTCCACTATTATATATATGAGAAGCGGCTGTCCGTCGTAACGCGTGTGAGCCTTTCCAGCATCCGGAGATATTTTCTTTATGATAAGCTTCACGGACGACACGGCGGACACAGCCTAGATTCATTGGCAGGTAGTTGTGAAGATATTTGCGAATAAACAGCATATCTGTTTTTACTTTAGGCCTTTCAGATATGATATATGTTTCTAACATATGACCTAAACTACTTGGGAGTGGAAGCTCTCTGTTATGAGCATTTTTAGTATTATGAAGTTTTATAGTTCCTTTACTCCATGAGATATCCGTAAGTTTCAGGTTTGCAACTTCAGAACAACGCATACGGAGATCCAACATTAAAAAGATGATGATCCTGTTCCGATTCTCGTTCTTTTGATTTCTGGGATGATGATACCGAAGCCGCTTTTCTTCATCTGTTGTAAGAATGACTGGGACTATCCCTTTTGCCCAAGCTGCTGGTGCTAAAGGAAGTTCTATCAGAGTATCGTTTATGAGATATCCTTTATATTCAAGAAATCGGAAGAAATTTTGCAGAGAAGTTACATATCTACCGATACTTGACACCTTTAAATCTTGAAATGCACTGCATACGTAATCTCTTATATCATGTGCTACCAGTTTTGAAAGAGATTCGTATGTTGCATCTCCAAGATAGGACAAAAATGCTTTTATGTGCTGGCATTCAGATTTGGTAGAATCAGATGTAATACCTTTGAACTCAGTAGAATAAATGAAAAAAATCATTTAAGATATCCGCATAACCTGATTGCCTATTTGTTCTATTAACATAATCCTTGTAGATGGTTCCTGTTTTTAGAAGAAAGAACTGTCTGGCCGCGGCTCTTATGTTATGCCTAGTTGAAATCTTCAGCATATCCTCTTGTTCTAAGGAATGTTGAAAAGGTCTCAATTGATCGTTTATTCATGGTTTGCCTCCTATTGTAATGTTACTTAGTGACAAATCCATAATAGCATTAGTTGTTAACAGCACATAACTTTATTGAGCACATAATTTCTCTTATGTGTTATAGCGCATAAAAGAAAGAACTTTTTATTCCATGACACGGAGGATGGAGCCAAAGCAAGTGCAATAGTTCTCAGTCTTATAGAAACTGCAAAAGCCAATCAGTTGAACGTCTTCCAATATCTTTACACACTGCTGCTGTATATGCCGGACTACAAAAATGAGCCCGCAGGCATAAAACAGCTTATGCCGTGGAGTGAATTTATAAAGGAAAGATGCTCAGGAGTGATGGATACAGAAAGCGAAACACCAGCAAATCGCGGGAGCATACCGATTTAATCGGCAGAATGCTTCCTGCTTCCTGCTTAGAGTGCCTATTAGTACGGGGGTATTCATCGCTTACGATGTATCAAATGCTATACTTATTGATCAAGAAGATAGTAGAGAATTGATTGAAAATGGTGTGTGCTACGTTGGTGCCGGTTTTTACCCAGGGATATCTGGCTTATTATTAAAACGAGTAACGGATGAATTATTGGATCAGACAGATTGTGTTAAGTGTTATGTTGGTGGTGCAGAGAGATATACGAAGACATCGTTATCCGATATTTTAATGAGTGCGTATAGTTCCATTGGAAAGACGGATTGCTATTGGAAAGAGAACGGTATTGTAGAAGATAAAATCAATATGTTGAAGAAGGAATTTGTCTCTGGTATTGATGCTCCAGTGTATAAAAAATTATTTATAAGCAGAGAGATATTAGATATCCTTAAACTTCGTAAAATTGAAGAGCTTCATTGGTATAATATTGCATCAAATGATTTCATGTTACGATTAGCGGTACAATTTTATCAGTTGCAACAAGAAGCCTCACTAGAAGACGCATTGAAACAGTTGCAACTACATCTAGGAGAACAGTCGAAAGATGAATGGATCGCTCTTGTAATTGATGCATTGGGCATGAAGAATGGAAAAAATGTCAGATGGCAATTAAATTTACAGGTGGAGTCAAGTTATGAAATGACAGGTACAGTAGCAGCACAAGTTGCAAGAAATGTAATTCATACAAAAAGGTCAAATGGTATCTATTGGGCGAATGAAGTATTACCGCTTGATTTTGTCAATCATTATAATTTTTCTAATGATTATGATTTTTATGATGAGAAAATAAGGAGTTAACAAAATAGAATTTAAGCAGATTCATTCGATGAGGATCTACTAAATTTGTTACATAGTATTACTGAAACAATCGATATAGAAACAATTGTGAAGTTTGCCAGAATGGTCCCTTTCCAAGTCATAGGTAGGATACCAATGACAGGAGAAGCAGCATTGAACATAGTATGAAATAAAACACTCATAAATACATGACCTTTGTGTGTGATTTTGTAGATTGCACCATAAATAAAGCGAAATGAAATGAGTTGTATGGCAAACATACCAATATTTATGAGCCCGCTATAATGACTTGTCCCAGGTATAAAAAAAAGTGGGATATGCCAAACGAACCATAAAGATCCGACGAATATGGAAGAAAGAAAAAATCCATATCTTTTTATAAGAGCAGGCTGCAGTATATACATCCATCCAGCTTCCTCTAACCCACCAATAAACAAATTATTAGGAAGATTAAGAAAGAACATATAAAATGGGAGTTTGTTGGAGGTAGAATTTGATACTACAAGATGTATCAAAAAATATAACGTAAGGCTGCCAATGATAAACATATAGGAAAAAAAACTATTTTTAACATAGAAAACGGTTTTTAGCCAATCTCTAAAGCTTGTAATATGATGATTTTTTTTCAATACAATATAGGACGCAATTGCAGGCGATAAAACGTATAGTCCAAATGGAATGTTAACCCATGGGTTTTGTATAGCCTCTTCCAATGTAGTATTGATTGAGTAACCGAATTGCCCAAGAGCAATCACGATACTTGATGTAAAAAAAGAGAAAATAAAGGTTAGTAGCGTATATTGAATCACAGTTTTTTTTGTGATCATGATTGTTTCCCCTTTCAAATGAATATTACTATTAGTTAGATATTACCATATCGTATATTGACATGCAAACATATAATGTATAAGCTTCGTGTTCTATATCGTAATTTTGCATGGTTCTATTGTTGTGAAAATGGATAAGGAGAGTAGGAATGGATAAGACAATTATTAGAGCAGAGAATGCCTGTAAGAGTTTTGCACAAAATGGAGCTCAAAATCATGTATTGGATAAAGTGAATGTCTTGATTTATGAAGGCGATTTTACTGTTATTATGGGAGCTTCGGGTGCTGGTAAGTCCACATTGTTATATGTATTAAGTGGAATGGATGCGTTAACATCTGGCAAAGTATATTATAAAGACAAGGAGATTAGTTCACTTAGCGAGAAAAAGATGGCACCTTTACGCTCAGAGGAATTTGGATTTGTATTTCAACAGATTCATCTTGTAAGTAACCTTACTATATTTGAAAATGTAGCAGTACCAGGTTATCTACATCATAAAAAATCGACAATGGAAGTTAAAAAAAGAGCAGATGAACTGCTAACTCTGATGAATGTAGAAAAAGCAAAGAATCGTTATCCTTCTCAGACATCAGGTGGAGAAGGACAAAGAGCGGCAATAGCAAGAGCTATGATTAATAATCCAGGAATCATATTTGCTGATGAACCAACAGGGGCTTTAAATAAAAGAAATACAATAGAAGTCCTAAATCTTCTTACGAAATTAAATAGTGATGGTCAGAGTATCCTAATGGTTACTCATGATATCCGTGCAGCGATACGAGCAACAAGAATATTGTATTTAGAGGATGGGAACATTATTGGCGAAATGAAGCTCTCATCGTACAAGGAACAAGAAGCAAAAAATCGTGAGGCACAGGTAAATGAATGGCTTGCCTCTATGGAATGGTAGAGGGGTGAGGATATGAAATACATAGTATTGTTACGTTCTGATATAAAGAAGCAAAAAGGAAGTATGATCGGAGTATTCTTTCTTATGTTGATCATTACGATCACATTAAGCAGTATACTTGCAATCTGGCATAATTCAGATAACTATGTGAAATCAGAGATGAAACGTGTTCATTTTGGAGATGTTGTATATTGGGTGAAAGGTACTTCAGATATTCCTGGATTGCAGAAGGAAATAGAATCCATGAAAGATATTAATAGTGTAGAGGTAGAACAAATTGCATATGTTAAATGTATCGTAAATGGAAAAGAAGCAACTTCCAACGTGATATTATCTGCATATGATGCTAA
Organism: Bacillota bacterium; assembly: GCA_023418475.1. Taxonomy (GTDB): domain Bacteria; phylum Bacillota; class Clostridia; order Lachnospirales; family Lachnospiraceae; genus Mobilitalea. The sequence continues at coordinate 8,363 of JAEZZO010000049.1, read as the reverse complement.
CAATTATGATTATCATATCTTAAAAAAAAGTTTGTCAGAATATGAATCAAAGCCAGATACATTGAAGCAAGGGGAAATCTATGTACCCATTAGTTTTAAATCAATTTATGATGTGAGTATCGGAGATACATTTATTATTAAGAGTATGGATGCGGGAAAAGAGAAGAATTATACCATTAAAGGTTTTTACGAGGATCCTACTGCTGGAAGTACAATGTTGTCAATGAAAAACGCGTTGATCTCGAAAGAGGATATGGATATCTTGAAAAAAGTAACCATAGATGAAGAAAATAATATAGAACCAGCATATTGTATTCATACTTTTCAATCAGAGGATAGTTCATTGACACTAAAAAATCTACAAGAGCAGATTAGTAAAGAAACGAATATTGGGCAATATACGATCTGCTCATATATTAAAACTTCTGTTGTCGGATTCATGCTGATGTTACAGAATGTTTTCATTGGATTTCTGATTTCTTTTGTTGTAATTTTATTAGCTGTTTCAATCATTGTAATTGGGCATAGCATCCGAAGTAGCATTGATCAACAGTATGTGGACTTGGGAATCTTAAAAGCAATGGGATATACAAAGAATGCGTTGAGATTCGTAAAGATCGTGCAGTATATGATAATCCTATGTATGGGATTAGTGGTCGGAATCTGTTTTTCTCATTTACTGGTAAGAGCGATTAATCGAGTGCTACTTCCCGTGACAGGAATTATGATACCAAGTACAATACCAGTAGGTCTTTGTTCTCTTTGTTTTAGTGGTATTATTATTATAATTTTAATCTTTATTCTATTAAAGACAAAAAAAATTGGTAGGATTACACCAATCACTGCAATCCATGGCGTTAGAGAGAATTTTATTCGACATAATATTTTCCATTTTAATATTCATAGAAAAGGTTTAAATTTTTGGCTGGCACTAAGGCAATTGACTACAGGAGTAAAACAATATATTGGTGTATGTATCATTACTGCATTGCTTGTATTTTTTCTTACTTTATGTGGAAGAATTCAATCATGGATGGGGCATGATGGGCTTGGTATCATGAATGCAATGGGAATGGCATCGGTTGATGGATGTGTCTATGATATCGGAATAGCTTACAAAGATAACGATATTCAAAATGAGGTGGAAGAATTAATCAGAGAAATAACACCAATCAAGACAGTATATCGTACACTTTCAAAAACTGCTCAAATTGATCATACAAATTATTTAATGAATGTAATTTCCAATCCAGAATACTTTCACATGGTAAAAGGAAGATACTGTAATGATGACGATGAGATCGTTATTACAAATATGGTGGCTAAGGAAATGAGATTAAAAATAGGTGATACGGTTACTATAAGTTTAGGCAATAAGAAAGCAGATTACATCATAACAGGAATCAACCAATGCGCAATTGATATGGGCGAAAATTTTGGCATTAGTGTGAAAGGATATGAACGTATTGATGATGGAATGGGGGAATATATCAATAATTATCTTTTCCAAAACTCCAATGAAAAAGATACTATATGTGAAAAGTTAAAGAGTAAGTTTGATGATTTGATTTATATAGATGAAAATGAGTGGCCTGGAATGGATGGTATAGTTGGAGCATCGGAAGCACTTGGATATTTAATGTATGTAGTGAGTATTGTATTAATATTAATTGTTGTATTTATGACTGGAAGTAAGATCCTATATCAGGAACAGCATAATCTTGGGATTTATAAATCATTAGGTTTCCAATCGAAATATTTAAGAATCTCTTTTGCATTGAGATTTGTGATCGTTTCTATTATTGGTTCAATTCTAGGAGTTCTCTTCAGTATTATTTTAACTGACCCAATCGTAGAAAAAATATTTTCATACTTTGGTATCAGTAATTTTTCTTCTAAACTTAGTACAGAAAATATGCTGTTATCCACTACAATTGTGATATTGATTTTCTTTTTGTTTGCTTATCTTACAGCAACAAAAATTAGGAAGACTGAACCTAGTATTTTAATTGTTGAGTGATTATAAGAACATATACTAAAGACTGAGGGTAAGAAGAATATAGACACTGTTGTTGGAAAACGATATTTGCTAAAGAGAATACAGAGCTAATGCCTAATCTAAAGACATTAAAAGATAATTTCAGAAAGAAAATAATCAAATATATCGAGTAACTTGATTATTTAGTTACTTCTGGTGAGGTTGATTTAGACATTTATTATTTAAAAGCAGAGGAAGAAGCATTGGATGCTAAACATATGAAATGGAAGGATTCTACAATGAAGTGCTTCTTCTTTAAAGGATATGGCATACATAGAGATATGTTAAAACAAGGATTTATTGAAAGAAACGCTGAAATCATGAGAAGTATATTAGAAGATGACGAACGCTAGTAGTATGAGAAGAAATTAAAGTTAAGGTGGGATTGTAAGATGAAGATAAAGTTATATTGTTTCCCCTATGCAGGGGGATCTGCAGCAGTATATATGAAATGGAAGAATTATCTGAATGATGTAATCGAGCTCAGACCAGTGGAATTAGCCGGGAGAGGATTGAGGTGCAAGGACTCTTTATATATAAATATGTCAGATATGGTTGATGATGTTTATAATGAAATCCATGATGAACTTGATAGTATGCCATATGCGTTTTTTGGACATAGTATGGGAAGCTTAATCGCATATGAAACATATTACAGAATCAAGGAAGAAAAACAAAGTCTTCCTATGCATATATTTTTCTCCGGTCATAGACCTCCAGATCAACTGAATAATCACAAAAAATTATCACAATTAAATGATCATGATTTTAAAAAGGAAATATTAATGATAGGGGGGACTCCGAAAGAGCTGTTTGATTATCCTGAACTTGTAGACTTTTATCTTCCTATGTTAAGAGCTGATTATGAGGTTGTTGACACTTATTCATATCGTGAAAGAGTGGAAAAGATAAAGTGTAGTATTTCTATACTGAATGGTAAGTATGATACAGATGAGTTGTGTGATATTGGAGAGTGGAGAAAACATACATCGCATGATTGCAAGGAATATGTTTTTGATGGAGGACATTTTTATATTAATGATTATGGAAATGATATAGGAAGTATAATCAATTCTTCTTTGACAGATATTAATTTACATAATATGGTTGTCGGTTCATAATATATTTCAAAAGGGAAATGTAAAAAAACTAAATGATTACAAATGATACCATATGTGATATGCATTTCAATTATGAATCGCAAAATAAATAAAGATAAATATAGAAAGCTTCCTGTATACTTTAATTAGAACAAGAGATGGACGCAAAAAAAATACCTCAGGTATATACAATGAATGTTAAACGATCACTCAGTAATAGTTTAGAGGAATTCCAGTTTGCAAAGGAATGGGCAGTACAACTTGTTGCTACATATAATAAAAATCAGATAGTGTTAGGCTTAGAGCCCACAGGACATTACTGGTTCTGCCTCGCTACTTGGATGATTTCAAATGGAATCTGTGTTGTTAAGGTGAATTCATATGCTGTGAAACAGACCAAAGAAATCGAAGATAATAGTCAGCTTATAGATGATACGGAGTTATTCAGCAAAGGCATTTCCATGGGATAATGCATTTATAGTGTCATTTCATGAAATAATAATAAGAGAATGAGTTGGTCGATTTAAGTTTCAGAGCTACCAGCATGCTTATATGCTTGTTTTAAATATTCAGAAGATTATTATATTTTGAGGTGATTACATAGTCACTGTGCATATATGTCTCCAGATTACTATGAAATGATATATCGGAAATCACTAAGTGATGGTGTTTTATTTGCAGGTTAAGACGAGGATAATCCTTTAATTATAATTTGTACTAAATCTTGACAGAGGAACATTTTTATAGAAGAAAACTAAAGAGCCAACCAGAACGTTTTTTATTTAGAAAAAATCAGGAGTGTCATGTAGTGTAAGTGTATCAGAATTTTATTATAAAGAGCAGATGGTGAAATATTGAAGTATAGATGAAATTTATGGTTATATATAAATTGGAATTGTTGAGGTACGGAAAGGAGCTAATTATGGTTGAACAGTATTTGTTTAATATAAATTCATCCATTGCAAAAGAACGTTATGTTGAATGTTTAGAGAGTGTGGGAGAACAGCAGAAAAAACAAATACTAAAATATAAGTATGAGGCAGATCGTATGCGAGCACTATACGGGAAAATAATGATACGGGAGCTACTTGAAAAGAAGTTCCATCTCAGGAAAGAAGAACAGATCATTGAAAGAACGTCCTATGGAAAACCTTATATATCCAATCTAAATAATATTCATTTTAATATAAGCCATTCTGGAGATTGGGTTTTATGTGGTGTTGGCGAAAATGAACTCGGACTTGATATTGAATATATAGGAAAATACCATAAAGATATTGTCGAACGATATTTTACTACACAAGAGATTTTTTACTTAGAATCTTTGACAGAAAATGAGAAACAAAGGCATTTTTATTATTTATGGAGTTTAAAAGAAAGCTTTTTAAAATGCAATGGAAAAGGACTGAGTATGCCACTTAATTCTATTTCGTTTAATCTTGATTTGATAGATGATATAGCACAAGCGACAACAAATCATATGGAAGACTATCAGTTTAAATGCTTCTATGAGCTTCCAGATTATAGCGTTGCTGTATGCTCTACAAAAGAAGACATACTTTCCAAACTTCATCAATTTGAACTGAACTATTCTCGAAAATAGCATGATACAACATGATAAAAAGTTGTGTTAAAACTATCAAACAGATACCAGCAAAGCTAAAAACTGTCATAGAAAGGTGTATCAATATTACAAAAAAATAAATAATACATAGATTAACAGATGATGATTGGCAAACTAATTTAGAACATTATCTACCATTAGATTTACTGACAAGACCTGTACGTAAAATGGTTGAAAATTGGAAGGATATAGTAATTAAATACAATTTAACCAAATATACTATAACGAATGCCACATCTAAACGTATAATTGGTATTAAATAAGTGGTATACATGTCTTGCTTATACTTGCTTATAATTTGCTTATAGCCAATTTTTTAGTCATATTTGATCAGAAAATACTTATGGTATAAAACCTCTGGAAGCCTTACAAACAAGGCGTTTCAGCTCATAGGAAAATGAAAACCCTGCCGTCTTTGGCAGGGTTTTCATTAAAAAGGGGAGGCTATGCATTTGAGATTCCGTAGGGGCTCATCCTGTACGATAGGGCGTTCCTTGAGTTGATATATAGGGATTTGTAACTCATCTTGTGTCGTCTTGTGATTTCTAAGTTGCGTATAAAGTTGCTTTTTTACAAGGATATTATTGACATTGACGCACGGTCAAGTGGTAGAATATGAGTAAGCAGGAGGTGATAGCATGGATCTAATAAAGATTACAGAATTGACAGCTCAACTTGATATTTCCTCAAGAAGTTTACGTTACTACGAGCAAATGGGATTAATACAAAGCATTCGACTGGACTTTGAAAAGTATCGTTATTATGATGCTGAAATTATTGAACGTATCAAGCAAATTCTGATTTTACGAAAAATGCAGATACCGATTAAAGATATTATACGTATTTATGAAAGTAAGGATATGAGCATCGTTGTCGAGGTGTTTGTAAACCGCGTCAATGCTATTGACGATGAAATAGATGCAATGTCTGAGCTTAAGCGTGTAGTTAATGAGTTTTTACAGATTATGATAAAAAATGGAATTAAGAAAATATCATCCTTGCCTTTGATTTATGAAGAGATGGGAAAGCAATTTGAAATCATGGAAAAAAATAAGTCGGTCACATATGAAGAACTTTCGGCAGTCAGTGAAAAATTGCTTAAATCACTTGATATAAGAATTATTAGACTCCCAGAAATGAGAGTTATATCTTCTTATCTCAAAGATAATACACAAAAATCTGATGTTGACTTATTCCAGAAGTGGCTTTCTGAAAACAATATTTTGGTTAGCAAGCAGGGGTGTCATGAGTGTTTTGACTATATAGATACGGAAACAAATGAATATGTGTGCATTTTAAAGATATCAGATGATTATGTAAATAACAGTCCTTTTGTAAACTTCACCTTTGGGAATGAATTGTTTGCTGCAGCCGGTACTTATCAGGGAGATGATATGGGACAAGCTTACGATAATCTTAAGAGCTATATAGAAAGCAAGTTAGAAAGCTATATGATTGATTATCCGTACATACATCAAACACATATCGATTGTTTAGGAGAAGAAGTGTTATCACCTTATGATGACAAAGCACGGTACGAACTTTACATGCCAGTAAAAAGGCGGGTTAATGTAAATGAAACATTTGATGATATTCAAGTTATTAAGGATATGACAATATCTGAATTGGAAAAGAATGAAGCTATTATGAATTCTGAAGATATTGAATTAAATACCATGGTTTCCGAGGCTTGGAAACATGAAATCGATGAAAACGGCGAACTATATATATTGGCTAATATGGACTTTCAGGGATCAATCACACCACAGAAATATAAAATACCATTCCGAGTGGATATAGTAGTAAAAGCTTTAACTAATAATAGTATTCGACTATACTGGGGAAAAGGAGCGGTTGTTTTAAACTGGGAAAACAATGAGAACGAGCTGAGAATCCAGGATCCCTTCACTGGTAGACAATATGGTTATCAGAACAAAGGTAATATACCAATTGGTGAGTATATCAGATTAACATGGATCGTTGGAAACGAATATTTGGCGGTCATTGTCAATGATGATATACGCCATCTAGGCAAAAATTATCCGTTTATGCAGACACAAAGGGGCATGGATTTATCGAATTCCATTCGGATTGGTAGCAACTCCAAGGATCTATATACCTCATATGTTTTATTGGTCAAATCAATTCAAATATCTAAATTGAAACCTAAGACAAAAATACAGATTAGAAAGGGAGAATTAACAATTATGCAAAGGCAAAGTAACAACATTTTACCAAAGCTTCGACCGCAAAACATTGGGTACCTAGGCGAAAACTATCCATTTAACGGATGCATGAGATATTTAATGGAGTGCATCGGACGGGAAGATTTATCGAATTACTGGTTGTCAGCACATATGAACGGGGATGCTTATACATTTGTGTACTCACCTGAAAAAGGTGGTGGTGGGGATACTTGCATAACAAAGCGTTTGTTCAGTGATGAGGATGAAGCTTATATTAAAAATATCTTTGATTCGTACGGTTATGAATGTACCTATATTAAAAATAAACAAATCAAGGAAAACAAGCAGCTTTTCATTGATATGGTGATGAATTATATTGACAAGGGTATTCCGGTCATTACGGCAGGGTTCGTTCGTGCAATCTGCGGATATGAAGATAACGGTAAAACATTATTAGTATTGGAATGGGACAGCTTAGAACCTGTTAAATTTGATGCGCAACAGGATATAGACGGATTAATTTTTGTTGGGGACAAGAAAAGAGAAATCACAGAAGATGATCTATGTAAAAAATCCATTATGCAAATGCCGAAAATTTATTCAATGCAAAAGGAAGGTATATATTTTGGACACAAGGGTCTCTATAAATGGGCTGACGATATTGAAAACGGTAAGTATGATAGATTTACAAATGAAAGCTTTGATGAATGGGAACATTACACCGTTTATATAGTTAATATTGCAACGAATGTAAGTGGTGATAAGTTTGGTTTTGACCGTCCGATTGATTTGCCAAATTTATTTTATAAACAGCACAATTGTGAGGAGTATGAACCCTTTATCAATGAAATGAACGCAATCATTGCTAAGATGAATTCGCTATATCAGCAGCTTAACGATATAGGTGGTGCTTTTAATATTAAGCTTGATGTTTTGCAGGATAAGCAAAAACGAAAGCAAATTGCAGACAAAATAAGAGAAATAGGTAAGGTGAACGAACTGTTTTTATCAGCATTTGAATTATTGAGTTGAGATATTTATCAGCCTCCATTCATATTTATACCACGCCATTGTAAGTGAGCAAATAGCCTGTTGCATTCGCAACAGGCTATTTACAAAAAGGGGAGGTTGATAAATTATGATTTCGTCATGTTTCATCAACCTCCATTTTGTTTATCAAATAAGGGGTTTGAGAGATTTGGATTTCTTCTTGTGCCGTGGTGTTAAATCGAAGTTGGGGCAAAAGTTGGGGCAGAAAGGTACTAGTCTAAGGATCTAGTCAGTTTTATGTACATGGTAAAATAAAGTACAAAGTTTCTGGCAGATAGTAGTACATAGCTTTTGGCAAATAATAATGCACATTTTTCACCGAAATAAATCCCTTCTTGTAGAAATAAAGTATAATTCTACATGGA
>JAEZZO010000032.1 GCA_023418475.1 Bacillota bacterium | reverse complement strand
GCATACGACCGGCACTCGAAAAGGTAAAGGTATATGCTAGAGGATGGCTTAACTATTACGGTTTGGCAGACATGAAGAAACCCATCGAGGACATCAATGGATGGCTCTACCATCGGATACGTATGTGTATTTGGAAGCAATGGAAGAAGCCTAAAACAAAGATGAGGAACCTATTAAACATGGAGTTTCCGAAGATTTGGCATGGCAAGCAGCTAATGGCCGTAGAGGTTATTGGTTTGTTACACATACGTTGGCGGTCAACATAGCTTTAACAAAAGATGACTGATACACAATGGCTTTTATGACTTGGCCACTGCATATCAGTCTGTGCACGTCAACTATTGAAAGCGCCGTGTACCGAACGGTACGCACGGTGCTGTGAGAGGACGGCGGTTAGTCACCGCCTCCTACTCGATTTAATCAGCTTTCAGTAACTTCTTTAATTCTTCCATGAAGGTATTAACATCCTTAAATTCACGATATACCGATGCAAAACGTACATATGCGACAGGGTCAAGATCCTTTAACTTATCCATAACAATTTCCCCAATAATATGGCTGGGAATCTCCTTATCCTCACGGTTAAAGATCAATGTTTCTACCTCATCAACAAGTGTGGTTATCTGGTCTACCGAAATCGGTCTTTTATGACAGGAGCGGAAAACACCGGCTTCTATTTTAGATCTGTCATAAGACTCACGATTATTATCCTTTTTTATTACAACAAGAGGTATTGTCTCCACCTTCTCATATGTAGTGAAGCGTCTATTACATTCATCACACTGTCGTCTTCTGCGGATGGAATTGTTTTCATCGGACGGTCTGGAATCGATTACCCGGGTATTATCTTTATTGCAAAAAGGGCATTTCATAAGTAAAATCCTCCTGATTTATTCAACAATATCAATGATCTGCGTACTACTATGCAACCTCCGGTCAAATTATTTACACAAATCATTGTTTATTAGAATAGTAGAATATTCTAATTATTAGCATGATATGAATAAATTATATTGAAGTTTTTACAAACGGTCAAGGAAATTATTATAAATCACAGAAAATAGATCTTAATCAGTTACAATTCACATCAGTCTACTCCATTTATGCAATCAGAAACAATTGTTTAAATACATTTTAAAAGACATTTCTCGATATCCACATCTACCAGAATGATATCAATTCCAATTTGCTTTATGCTGGAACGTCCTATTACATATTCATGGTCACGGCCAAGAATACCCCACACCTTACAGGGGCCAGGTATTATGATATGTGTAATCTGACCAGTACAAATATCAAATTCAACATCGCAGACATAGCCCAGCCTTACACAATCTCTGCAATTAATTACCTCTTTCTCTCTCAGTTCACAAATGCGCATATAAATCACCCTTTCCGAAGGATAAACTCAAGCTGGTCAGTACCAGGTGCTTTTTTACCTATCCTGTTTTATTATATGCGTTCAGATGTAAAAAGTCGCTAAATTGCATATAAAAGCAACGATATAATACTTGCTTTCCATATCTTGCTTTGTTATACTACCCATAAGCAGATGATTCCTTCATTGTAGGAGAGACAATGAAAGGAGCAGTATGTTTAGTAAAGCTTTTTGTGCCGCCATCCATGGAATTGAAGGTTTAATTGTATCCGTGGAAGCTGATGTCAGTGACGGACTTCCGATTTTTGATATGGTTGGTTATCTTGGATCCGAGGTAAAGGAGGCAAGAGAGAGGGTAAAAATCGCTCTTAAAAATTCCGGCTATTTACTTCCGGCAAAGCGGATAACCATAAATCTATCCCCTGCGGATGTCCGTAAAGAAGGAACCGCCTTCGATCTGGCAGTTGCAATAGCAATTCTAACGGCTTTTGGCCATCTTCCCGAGGAAAATCTGAAGGATTTTCTTATCATCGGGGAACTCAGCTTAAATGGAAATGTGAATAAGGTTAACGGAGTTCTGCCTATTGTATATTCCGCAATGAGACAGGGCTTTACAAAGTGCATTGTTCCAAAGGAAAATGCCAGTGAAGGTGCCGTTGTAAATGGTATTAAGACCTATGGAGTCTCAACGCTGACAGAAGCCGCTGCACTTTTGGGGGGAAAGTCTGATCTGAAAGCAGAATATGTTGATGTGGAACAACTTTTTTGTAAGGAGAAACCGGAGAATTTAATCGACTTTGCTGAGGTGGCCGGACAGAAAGCGGCGAAGCGGGCTATAGAAATTGCAGTCAGCGGGATGCATAACATTCTGATGATTGGACCTCCCGGTTCAGGTAAGACAATGCTGGCTAAGAGAATTCCGACAATCATGCCAGAGCTGTCCTTTGAAGAAAGTATGGAGATATCAAAAATATATAGCATTGCCGGACTTCTCGAGCAACAGGGTTTATTATTAAAAAGACCTTTTCGAAGTCCTCATCATACAATCACAACAACTGCACTGGTCGGCGGCGGGATTACACCAAAACCCGGAGAGATCAGTCTGGCTCATCAAGGAGTTCTTTTTCTGGATGAACTTCCCGAATTCCAACGCAACACCATTGAAGTACTACGCCAGCCGCTGGAGGAGAAATCAGTTACGATTGCCAGGCTGAATGCAACCTATAAATATCCGGCTGGTTTTATGCTGGTTGCTGCTATGAAACCATGCATATAATTTGCATAAATTATTCATAAAAATAATTTATGAATTTCCAATAAATCTTAATTCCATTACTTAATATTACTATCTTGCTTATAAGCATGTCAATTAAGTTTCTTTGCTCATCATAAGTTCCGTCCGTAAAGATTTTATCGGCTGTTTTTACAATCTTTTTTGCATCATTCGTTGTTAATAAGCATGTATCTTTATTTCTTAACTCAAGCAATACATTTTCTAGTGCAACTCGTTCGTTATGCAAAGGTTCCGTTCTAGCGGTTATATCAACTAGAGAGATGGAATCGACTTGGTACAAGTCCATTAATTTACCAATTTGCTTATTGATATCATAAACTCTCTTATTAATTACGTCAATTTTAGTATCTGGAACCGTTCCATGATTTTGCTTCATTTTATCAATTGCTTCCGGATTAAATGCCAAACCCAGTATTTCTTTTATAACAATATTATTTAGTATATCTTCTCTGTAGTTTGGGTTTTTACAATGGTCTATCTTTTTCATTTCCTTATTACCATCTCTAGAATAGCAAATATAATAATAATATGTCCCTGTTTTTTTACTCATAACGCATTTTGTAAAGTATCTTGCCCCACAATTACCACAAAAAAGTATACCGGATAAAAGATGCTTTCCTTTATATGGAGATTTTTGAGAATCAGTCAGTCCACGTTCAAATTCACTATAACGTAACTGTACCGCATCAAAAATCTCCTTACTTATAATGGGCTCATGTTGTCCATCATATTCTCGACCTTTGTATTTGATTTTTCCAATATAAATTGTATTTTTTAATATCTTACCTACAGTTCCGTGGTTATTCCATCCAGAATAGCGGTTATTATATTTTTGTTTCATTATATCAGTAATACCATGAATTGTATTGCCTTTTATGAATAAGTCAAATATTTCACGTACTTGAATAGCCTCATATTCGTTAATGAATAACTTTCCGTCAATAAAATCATACCCAATAGGAGATCCACTTCCACCATGCCAGTATCCTTCTTTTGCACGACCAATATGTCCCATCGCCATACGTTCTTTAATTTGTTCACGCTCCAACTGAGCAAAAACTGAAAGAATACCAATCATTGCTCTACCAAATGGAGTGGACGTATCAAAATTTTCATTCATTGATACAAAATCAACATTATTATTCAAAAAAATGTCTTCAATTAAATACAGAGTATCTTTTTGTGAACGTGATAAACGATCAAGTTTATAAACTAGTACCATGTCTATATTACCAGAACTTATATCTGATATCATTTTTGATAATGCAGGGCGGTTTATGTTGCTCCCTGAATATCCTGGGTCAGTATAGATATTTGCAACAATCCATCCTTTTGCTTCGCAATACTTTTTTAACCGATCGGTTTGCATTGGAATGGAATGTCCTTCTTCAGCTTGTTCTTGCGTTGATACCCTAACATAAATAGCAACTCTTACATTACTCATGCTTTAACCTCCTCCTTTATAATAGTAATCGTATAATCTAATTGGTGCCATTATACTCAGGCACGAATGTTAGTTCTTTAATTCTACTAATTGCTTCGTGTTTGCCTTTTTCGTTAAGTTTTTTAAATTCTTTTAAAAGTTCAAAATCTACTAATTCAAAGTTGATTTTATCTGACATTTTCTTCATAATAAAATCTTCGGTCAATTGTGTATCTTTATATTGTGAATTAAGTACTGCATTCATAACTGGACTTTCTTCAGGCTGAGGAACGGATTCACGCTCCATTGGAACGTCAAAACCCATTAGCCATGGTTCACTTACATTAAGTGCTTTTCCAAGAATGAATAGTGTATTTTGTTTAGGTTCTACCTTTCCTGAAACATATTGGCTTAAATAATTCTTTGTAAGTTTTACATTATACTTCTTGCAATAAGGCTCACATTTATTAATAATATCAACTTGCTTTAAATTGCGCTCCTCCATAATTCTTTTAAGCCTTATTGAAGTATTCTCTTTCATTTTCCTTATATCTCCTTTTTGTTTTTAATATTCACATTATAACGTAACTTAAATAAAAGTTCAACAGAAATATGATAAAAGTTCTATAAAATAGAATTTTTATATTGCATTATTAAATTTAACATGCTATATTATAATCAAGTTCTAAGTTATAGAACTAAATATACAAAAAGGAGGTACGCGATATGCCGTATGATTACAGAAAAATATTAGGTAAAATTACTGAAAGATATGAAAAACGTTATATGTTTGCCAATGCTATTGGATGGTCAGAAAGAACCTGTTCATTGAAACTGAATGGGAAAATCGAATGGAAGCAATCCGAGATTAGTAAGGCTTGTAAACTGCTTGACATTTCGGTACACGATATTGCTACATATTTTTTTACACCAAAAGTTCTATGTTAAAGAACTTGCGTTATGGTAAATTAACCGAATTGGAGTGTGGATATATGTCAAAACATATTAAATCAGTGAGCAATCTGCCGTCTGATTTTAAAATAATTCATGTAATGGCAGATGGAACAGAGATTGATAGCGTTAAAGGTATGGTTATTCCTTTTTCTACTAAAAATCAGCAAATTTATAAATTAATTGCAAAATATGCATGAGATCATGAAAGTAGGTGCAATATTGAGCAAAAAACTGAATATCAAAATTACGATAAAGAAAAACTTTTTGGAATTTTTAGAAACAGCCAGGCAAAAGCAGGAAAAAGCATTGAGCGAGAAACCACAAAAAATAGCTCTCTCGCTCAATACGAAAAGTGATTAAATTACGTCCTTGCATCGGCAATGCAGTCAATGACGGTATCGATCAGATCTTCTATATCCTGTTCGAGAACGTCAACATCGTTATCATAATAACGGATTTTGTATTCGTAAAGTTCATCAAGCATAAGTTTCAGATACAAAATCTTGTCATTAGCATTGTCTGCGGAGTTTGCTTTTTCCTGATATGATGGTAACACTTCCTGCAGACTTTTTACTTTAGACTCAAGAATAGTAGCGCAGCTTAGGCATATACCATAATCCGTATTAAAAAAATCACTTTTCACATCACGGTCACATATTTTACATGTATTCATAAAACGCTCCTCTCTTATGTATTCCGGTGTCGGCCGGTAATTACATTATAGGAGAAGTGGAAGAAATTTGCAATATATGTCGATTGGTCTGCAATATGGCAGACAATCCAGAAAGGAGGGGGCAAAGATGTGGATATCAAAAAAGAAGTATAAAGCTCTGGAAAAGAGAATTGCTGACCTTGAAGTGCAAGTTCAAAGTCAGCAAAATCAAAGATTACTTGATAAAAGATCCAATGGAGATACCTACAATTTGATCCGTGAAAACAATCAAATAAGGCATATGGGTTATTAAATTTGAAGCATTTAAAGTAACATCTGTTAGCACAATGAAACCATCATCTCCACATAGCGGCTCATCTTCTGAAATGCCATTATTTGATCGATACTCATGAACGGTATCAACTAGAAATTGAGCATAATTAGGCAGTAAAGCGTTTTCACCATTTAATAACGGTTTACCTGATGCTACACCGGCTGACGTAACGACAATAAATTGCTCATTATCATTGAGTTCGACTTTTGAAAAATTAATAGTTATATATTTCTTTAAACTAGGCTTATTCATTAATGCTTTCTCCTTTCCTATGTACTGGCTGATTATAAGCTGTAAGGAGATTATACCACAAATTACCAAAAAGCACGAGAAAGGAGAAATATCTGATGAATAAACCAGAATTAACATTGAAAGTAAACTCACAGGAAGCTACAAATGAATTGATCCGACTGAACGAACTACTAAAAGAAGCAGATAGATTAATCGACTCAATTTCAGACAAGCTTAATAATTTAACTGCGACTATAAATATTCACCACTAGCGGAATCAAGCGTATTGCAGACAAGCCAGAAAGGAGAGTAAGCATTGCATCAAGGTAGTAATAGACAAACCGGAATTTTGTTAATATTAGCATCCATAGTGATCTTCATAGTGACATTAATATCATTGATGGTATTAATGTCAAGCATCACTGTAAACATTACCTTAAGAGCAGTAATTATAAGAGCTGTCATATGTATGATGGCAATGTTGTTAAATGTGATTGTGGTAATGATTATCGGAAGGTTGAAAGGAAGGTAATAATGAATAATCAGGAAAAGGAAATAGCAACGATTAGTCCGAGAAATATTAGCATCAATTTATCTGATGCAGACGTTGACAGATTATGCAATAAAGTCGGTAGTGCTGGCTTAACTGTTCCGGAGCTTTTACAGAATTTTATTGGTGACCTTGTGAATGGTACCTATAGCAATGGATCAGATGAGCGTATGTATGCTAATGAATGGTTCGATAGATGTTGGTTTGGTATGTTTCCAGATAAAACTTTTTTACGATATCTGATAAACAACTGGAAATTAGATGATGTTTTAGATTTATGGGATGATATTACAACCGCTCAAGAAGAACTTGAATATGCAAATACTCATAAAAATGAAATGTCGGATGATGAAATTGCAGAATGGAAGGAGGACTTGGCATCGTCTCAATCTGAGCTAAATGATATTTTTATTGAGTTTCAGTCATGGACCAATGAAAAAGACATTGGAACACTGGAAGAAGAAATGCAGAAAATTACTAAATGGAAATCGGAGGTGGAAGATTTTAAAAGTGCAAAATAAAAGATTGTATCGAGCGTCCAAACTTAGATACAACCTTTTATAAAAAATTTATTGATTATTACATCTGTTTTCATTTTATCAAATGTCAATAAATTATTCAAGGGGTGACTTTTCATGCAATCAAATAATTTGTATATGGTTAATACCTGGTCCGGTGAACTTAAGCCGGTGAAAAAGATAACATTTTTCCCTGAGATTGATCAACAGGGAAATGTATTTTACAAAATCGAAGGTCAGCTTAATTTGGATTATTTTATGATTAGCTACTCCTATGATAAGGATAAAGCAAAGGCAGAGTATGATCGGTTACTAAATGAGTTCATAGAGTTTCAAGAGAAAAACATGATATTGAGGTAAAAATGATGCAGGAATTACTTGATTTTATAGAAAGCGAAGAGCCTCTTGAAGATTTTGATCTTGAAGAATGGAAGAAAAATAAAAGTGAAAAAAGAGCGGCATTTGTAGCTCAGCAGAACCTTCCATACAAAGTAAAGATTAAAAGGGCAGAACAGAGAGCAATTGAATTTCAACAGGAAATGGATAAGAGAGAATTTAACTGTCATGTAAGTGTAGGAGGACTTGATAGTATAACATTATTTCTCTTTCTAAAAAGTATTGGAATTGATATTCCTGGGATCTCAGTATCGAAGGTAGAAGATAAGAGTATCCAAAGAGTACATAAAGCTTTAGGTATTGAGGTAGTAAATTCATACAAGTCAAAGGTTGATGTACTAAATGAAGTAGGGTTTCCAGTGATATCAAAGAAAATGGCAGGAAGAATAGATTTGTTACAGAATCCTACTGAAAAAAATAAAACAGTAAGACATGCGATAATTACAGGCCAGTGCGGGGAATTAGGACACTTTGCAAAAGATAGTAGCATGAAGCTTCCACAGAAGTGGCTTAACTTATTTG
This sequence comes from Bacillota bacterium, assembly GCA_023418475.1. Taxonomy (GTDB): domain Bacteria; phylum Bacillota; class Clostridia; order Lachnospirales; family Lachnospiraceae; genus Mobilitalea. Next base: position 86,321 of record JAEZZO010000032.1, on the reverse strand, counting down.
CTGGAATGGCAAATGAAGAATACGGTACCAACTATCTGGAAGCTCCGTTCAAAGTATCAAACAAGTGTTGCTATTATCTCAAAGAGAAACCATGTGATGATTGGGCTAAAGAACATAACAGCTTCCCTTTTCTTGGAATGATGGCATCAGAGGGAGGACAAAGGGAAGATGCACTTATGGAACATGGATGTAATTATTACGGTAAAACAGTAATGAGATCAGCTCCATTCGCACCATTTATGAGACAAGACATATTACAACTAGCAATTGAGATGAACAATTACTATATCACGCATATAGATTATTTCAGATCCGAGTATTACAAACAACCTTATAGCAAAGATGATGTAGGAAAAATAATACCATATAAACCACTTGAGACGATTATTCCAGAGATATACGGAACAATAGAACGTAAGCCGGATGGAATGCTTTACACAACAGAGGCACAAAGAACTGGTTGCAGCATGTGCGGATTTGGAATACATATGGAGCCGCGGCCACACAGATTTGACAGATTAAGAAAGGATAGTCCTAAAGAATGGCATTTCTGGATGTATGAGTGCTGTAAAGATAAAGTTACCGGTGTAAAGTACGGCTGGGGATTAGTACTTAATTGGATAAACATCCAATGGGAAGATGATTGGTATAAAAGACCAAAACAAGTTGAATTTGACACCAATGGATTGGATTTACATTGGTAGTCATATTGAAAGAAGGTGATTGATATGGGATGCAAAGCAGCAACATTTGATGAAGATCTCGGTCGATACCAATGCGATATATCCGGGAGCGAATGTATGTATCTATTTCCAAGTAGTAAGCGTTGTGCTGAAGATTATGGAGAGGGACCTGACGCAATATCGGAGGAAAATGAAGATTATGAGGATGGTGAGTGAGTTATGAAAACTGTCTTAAAATATCCGGGTGCTAAGAATAGATTAGCAGATTGGATTTGCTCATTTATACCGGCTCATAATGTATATTTTGAACCATATTTTGGTAGTGGTGGAGTGTTTTTTAATAAAGAGCCATCTAGGATTGAAACAATAAATGATATTGACAGCAATGTCGTAAATTATTTTAAGGTATTAAGGACTCATCCATATGAATTAGCAAAAGCAATAGGATTAACTCCTTATGCGCGCGATGAATATCTCACATCTTTTGAAACAAATGAAATTGACAGCGATATTGAGAAGGCAAGAAAATTTGCAGTACGGTGCTGGCAAGGAATTGGGAATTCAAATACTTATTATAATGGCTTTAGGTCAACGCAACAAACTAGTGGACCAAGAACAGCTATAGTATGGGGCAATCTACCTGAAAAATTAATACAAGCTGGTAATAGATTGTTGCTGGCTCAGATAGAAAATATTCCAGCTGTAGAATTAATTAAGCGATACAATACACCTGATGTTTTCATATACTGCGATCCGCCTTATCTTTGCGACACTAGGACAAGTTTTTTGTATAAGTACGAAATGACAGATGAACAGCACGAGGAGCTTCTTAGTGTACTAGCTTCACACCCAGGAAAGGTTCTTTTATCAGGTTATGATAATAAGCTTTATAATTCTTATCTTACAGGATGGAATAAGGTACAAAAAAAGACACAGGCTGAGGCAGGTATATTCAGAGTAGAAACACTTTGGATGAATTATGAAGCAATGCAAATGAGTCTGAAATTGTGAATTAGGGATGGTGTGAACTATGCTAATAGGATTGCATGATGCTGATGCAGAACACATAAAGGGGAAGACATTTCCTAACTATGCCCTTATGAAGATATCAGCGTGGTATAAAGCGCATGGTGATAATGTTGAATGGTGGATGCCGTTAAGTCATTATGATCGAGTTTACTCCAGCAAGATATTTGATTTTACAAGTATTAATCCATATTTACCAGATAACACAATTAAGGGTGGTACTGGTTATAATATTGACTTGAAGCTTCCTCCAGAGATTGAAGAGACATATCCAGACTATACTATTTATCCTGACTGTGACTATGCTATCGGCTTCATAACGAGAGGGTGTCCGAATAATTGTGACTGGTGTTATGTTCCACGAAAAGAAGGTGATATTAAGCCTTATCGTACATGGCAGGATCTTATCAGACATGACACGGACAAGCTTGTACTTATGGATAATAACATACTAGCTTGTGATCATGGCATTAAGCAGCTCTACAGTCTGGCAGAGTCTGATATCAAGATTGACTTAAATCAAGGTATGGATATAAGACTTGTGACTGAGGATATTGTTAAGCTTTACAGTAAAATAAATTGGATTAAATACATACGCTTTAGCTGTGATACAAGATGGCAGCTACCATATTTTAAAAAGGTTCTTCAATGGTTTGAGAAATATGGTGTCTCAAGAAGTCGAGTGTTTATTTACATTCTGGTACGTAAGGATATTAACGATGCAGATTACCGTGTGCATGAGTTAAACAAGATGTTTAGTAATTTAAGTTTCTTTGCACAAGCAGAACGTAATGCCGGCAAAGGTATAGTTCCAAATAAAATGCAGTTAGAATTTGCTCAAAGATATATGTATGGACGGTCATACAGAAAGGAAACTTGGGATCAGTATTTTGATAGGCATAGGAAAAGGTTGATTAATTTGGTTTAGATAAATCAGAGTAAATCAGAGTATATCCAAATTAATCAGAGTAAATCCGAATAAATCAGAGTAAATCCATATTAATCAGAGTTAGGAGGCAATAATTGAGTAACTTATTAGGTTTTTTAATACTGTCGATCATAAATGACCAGGATGCTACAGGTAAGTTAAAAGGCATGACAATAAAAGATATTGCAGATACAGAGCATCTTGATTGTATGGACAATACAATCTATAAGCAGCTGAAACAATTCTATGATGCTGGATATGTAGCAGTTGGTGTAAAAGATGGACGTGCTAATACATACTTCATTACCGAAACCGGTAAAGAATTTTTAAGAAAGGAAAAGTCTGAATCATGAAAGAAAAGATAGGTTTTTTAGCAATTGGACAGGCAGGAGGTAATATCGGTAGACTGCTCCAGGACAAGGGATATGCTGTATTATTCGTCAATACATCGCAAGAGGATCTTGATACTTTGGATAACGCAAAATTTAAGTATCACATTACCGGAGGAGAGGGTTGTAACCGTGATCGTCATAAAGCAAAACAGTTGGTAATTGATGATTTCGACAATATTGCACAAGAAATTGATAACAAAATCAAAACGGATATTATTTACTGTATTTTCTCCTCTGGAGGAGGGACTGGAAGCGGTGCAGGCCCTATGCTTATGGATTTGTTAATCGATGATGGCAAGACGGTAGGAGCCATTACGATCATTCCATCGATTACGGAAAGTGTTAAGGCTCAGATTAATTCATACGAATGCTTTACGGAGTTAACTGGCATAGAGAGTGCAGCAGGTATATTTATTCTTGATAATGACCGTGCTGATAAGATGTCATTAAATCCGGTATTTGCTGACGCGTTTACAGCATTTCTTGACATTCCGGATAAGCATAAGAGTGAGAAGGGAAATATTGATAAAGCAGAGATTAAAGAAGCACTGAAAGCACATGGCATGTCAATTGTCACAACCTGTATGGAAAAAGGTCTTCCTCCATTGATCGGTACATTTAATGATAATATTTTCGCGCCAATAGAATCAGACCGTACTATACAGTATATCTCCGTGTCGTCAATGGATGATATCAACCAAGTGGAGATTGAAAAGGTTGTAGGTATTCCAGTTGATACCTTCATGACCTTTAACGACAATATGACAATTATTATGCTGTCTGGACTGAGCTATCCAAAGGCAAGACTTGACGCAGTTTTGCATAAAATTGAAGCCAATAAGGACACAATTGTCAAAAACCTTAATTCAACAAGGGAATCCGCTATGAAGAGCAATGTCAATTTTCTTTCCGTGTTGAGTAATAAGCCAGCTGCACAGCCTGATCAGAAGCATAAGACAAAGCGCGATATTACCAGCAAATATCTGCAGTAATGGTTGATGTAATAGGCTATATATTTCTGATGGGGTAGGCGGTGATTTAGTGGATGATATCGGATACATAAAGTTATACAGAAAAATGCTACAAAATCCAATTGTATGCAAGGACAGTGATTACCTTTCAGTCTGGATATATCTGCTTTTAAGTGCTACCCATACAGAGTATCCGGAACGATTTAAAGGTGAAAAAATCATGCTTAAACCTGGGCAGTTAATTACCGGGCGCAAGAGAATTTCGGAAAAATTTTCCATATCAGAAAGCAAGGTAACTAGGATAATAAACAAGTACATTTCCGAACAACAGATTGAACAACAGACAAGCAATGAAAACCGCCTAATTACTATAGTAAACTGGCATGAGTATCAAGGAAATGAACAGCAAGAAGAACAACCAGTGAACAACGAGCGAACAACGAGTGAACAACCAGTGAACACATACAAGAACATAAAGAATGTAAGAAATAATATAAATAATAATCGTGCCGAATATGAAAAAAAATATTCTGACGATGCATTCGAAATAAAATGTGTTAGCTATTTAATCACATCAATTAAATCTGATATGCCGGATGCCAAGCTTCCAGAAGCGGATAAGGATATTGATAAGTGGTGTGACCACATTGATAAAATGGTACGGATTGACAAGCGTTCACAGGATGATATTTATAATACTCTGGTTTTTGCTAGGACTGATGATTTTTGGAAAGCTAATATCCGTAGTACAAGTAAATTCCGTGAGAAGTACGAAACACTCTTTTCACAGATGAAATCCAAAAGAAAACCACAGCAGCTTAAGCCGGTTAGTAATAGATTTAATCAGTTTCCACAAAGATCGTATTCGCAGGAAGATTATGCAGAGATGGAACGGAAGTTAATCAATAAAAGCTAGAAAGGGGTACTGTATGGGGAAAACAAGGAAATGCAGACTTAATGAAAATGAACTTGCAGTTCATGAAATGGCAGTGAAGCTTAGAAAAAAGACAGATGAGCAGCTGGTTGATGCTTTTCAGCAGATATATGATCAGGGATACCAGAATGGAATTGATAAAAATAAAATTTCAGATGGACAGATATTTGTCAGTGAAAAGGCAAAGAATGATTTTTTGACAGGAATTAAGGCTATTTCCGGAATTGGAAAATCGATGTTTGAGAAAATTGAAAAAGCGGTAAGACATGGAATTACGAACTAGGGAAGGTTGGTGAACCAATGAAAGATTTAATCATTGACTGTTTTGCCGGTGGAGGAGGTGCAAGTGTTGGTATTGAAATGGCACTTGGAAGGGAAGTTGATTATGCAATTAATCATGATCCTTTTGCTATTAAAATGCACCTTCGTAATCATCCTGATACATATCACTATACTGAGGATATCATGAAGGTAAGTCTTAAACACAGATTGAAACGCGGCGATACTGTAAGGTTTATGTGGGCTTCTCCGGATTGCACGCAACATAGCAGGGCGAAGGGAGGAAAGCCGGTTGAGAAGGGATTAAGAATACTTCCTTATGGGGTGCGTAGGCTATGCGTTCAGGTACTCGATATTACTGGAAACCTACCAGAAGTTATAATCATGGAGAATGTGGCAGAGATACAGGAATGGGGTCCGCTTGATGAAAATAATAAGCCAATAAAGAAACGGAAGGGCGAGGATTACAAAAAGTTTATTAATTCCATGAAAGCCCTTGGATATGAGTTTGATTGTCGGGAATTGGTCGCTGCTGATTATGGTGTTCCAACTACTCGGAAAAGATGGTTTGCAATATTCAGGTGTGATGGAAAACCTATTGTATGGCCTGAGCCTACTCATAACAAAGATGGTAGTAATGGACTTAAAAAATGGGTTCCTGTTAGTTCAGTTCTGAATTTTAATGATCTGGGTAAATCAATTTTTGGCAGGAAGAAGCCACTTGCCGACAAGACCATGAAACGCATTGCCGGAGGCATGGATAAGTTTGTTTTTAATGATCCGAAGCCGTTTATGGTAACAGTTAATCACGGGGGAGATAATTTCCGTGGTGGAAGCATTGACAGTCCAATGCCAACGATAACACAGAAGAATGGTGTTGGCATGGTAACTCCATACATAATGCAAATTGGGCAAACGGGATTTTCCGATTACAGAAATAGAAAAGTATATGAACCACTATCAACCATAGTAACTAAAAATGAACATTGTTTAATTAGTCCATACGTCATTCAGTATCATTCTGAAACAAGTAACCAACCAAGAGGACAATCAGCAAAAGACCCTATTCAGACAATAGATACAAGTAATAGATATGCTCTATTGACAGCGTTCCTTACAAAATTTTATAAAACTGGAATTGGGCAGAGTTTATTTTCTCCACTTCATACCATAACAACAAGCCCGGGACATTTCGGACAAGTCACTATAAAAGCTATTGAGTGGGATAGATTAAAAGAAGCCGGTATATCTGAAGAGATAGCGCAGAAATGTACATGGGTATCACAGTTTATCATGGAGTATTATGGTTGCGGTACCGGACAGAATTTAAACGACCCATTACATACCATTGTAACCAAAGATAGATTTGCATTAATCACAGTCCTTGGAAATGAGTATTGTATCGTTGATATCTACTTGAGGATGCTTACTCCAGAAGAATTAAAGCTTGCGCAAGGATTTCCGAAGGATTACATCATTGATACTTATTCGGATGGAACAACAGTGACAATATCGGAACGTGTAAAAAGGATTGGAAACAGTGTCTGTCCTGGATTATCAAAGGTACTGACGGAAGTTAATGTACCGTATCTCAAAGTCGGTGAACGAATGCCGAATATAAGCATTGATTACAGTCAGAAGCAGTTAAGATTTGCATAAATTCATGTTTGAAAACGCATAAGGCGATTCAATAGATAAATCAAAGAAAGGAGAATTTTCATGGGAACTAAATTAGACCTGAATAAATTTGCAGGCGGTGTCCTACAAGAGAAATTTAACAGAGCATTAAATGAAGTAATCAAAAATTTGCAGGACCCTAATACGAGTTTCAAGAACAAGAGAGGCATTACAATTTCAATCGGGTTTACACAAAATGAAGAAAGAGACGATGCTAAAATCACGATTGCGGTTACTACTAAGACCTCACCTGTCCTACCAATTCAGACTTCTTTATCTATGGGTAAAGATCTGGATACCGGAGAAATTGAAATCAGGGAATACGGTAAGCAGATATCAGGGCAGATGTCTTTTAATGACATCAAACCAGATGAAGCTAAAGAAGAAATTACAAGTGAACCAGCATCTAAGGTAAGAAATTTAAGAGACCTTAGAGCCTAATAGGAAGGGAGATAATCATAATGATTAAAGAAGCATTAGAGTATATTGTGGGGATGAAACAGCCAAGACAGGAAGAAATTAACGGTGATATTTTTGTAAGTGTAAATGATGGTCTTCATCGTGTTGATAAGCAGCTTAGAGCAGAACCACTGCAGATGTCTACACTTACCAGTCTGATCGATTACATAAAATCAGACCTAGATAGTATTTCAGAATATAATGGGAAAATGATTGTGCATGTAATATCACCTACACAGGTTAAATTATTATCATTTCTGGATGAAGACAGCAAAAGAGAAAATCTCATTGAAGTGAATGCAAATCTTCCTAAAATTCGGTTCAATGATTTCATTGATCAGGAATCGTTCATCATTATGATGCAGTCAATGTTTGTAAGTAATGATGATAAAGCAATTGTATTACAGGTGGCTGGCAATGTGGAGGACGGTACCATAGCAAATTATAAGGATGATGGTATTACACAAAAGGCTACTATCAAGACAGGACTTGCTAATAAAGATGATGTTGTTGTTCCTAATCCGGTAAACCTTAAGCCATATCGGACATTCCATGAAATAGATCAGCCTGAATGCAGCTTCGTGTTCCGAATGAAAAACACACATACAGGAGTTGCATGTGCAATCTTCGAAGCTGATGGAGGGGCATGGAAGAATGAAACTATGGATCAGATAGCTGAATATCTGAAAGAAGAATTAAAGGAAAACGAACAGATTATTGTGCTTGCATAATCTGGTATAGGCACTGAAACTTTTTGGTTTATTTATAACATATCACATAATTGTATCCGGTGGTAAATTGCCACCGGATATGATAAATAGGAGCGTGATAGCAACATGAAAATTAGTGATTTAAGAAGAAGTGTCAAAAATAAATTTGCCATTGGTCAGAAGGTTACATTACAAATGAATGATCCTGAAAGATACGGAGGAGATGAAATAACAGTTAAAATTCTTGCATTTTATCCCGATTTCATTCTTGCTGAAACCAAAGAATATAAGATTTGTTTTCGTTATCATGAATTTTTAAGTGCCACAGTAGGAATAGAAGAAATATTTTTGAAGTGTGAAGCAATCGGATGGCATCGAAATATAATTGCTTCATAACCAAATGAGGAAAAATATATGAGAGAAGAGGTATTTGATGTAAAAAAGCATCTTCAATGGATACTTGATAAAAACACATGCAATATATCAGAAAGGGTTGCAAAGACGGCAAGAGGAGCATTGGAATTACTAGATTGTAAAGACAGACTGATAGAACAACAAGGAAAAGAAATGATGCGTAGAGATACAATAATCAACCTTTTAAATAAAGAATTAGACATATATAAGTATGTAGCCTCAAATAATGCTAAACAACCTGAATTTGTAGCAAGATTTAAAGTCAACAATGAATGGATAAATGATTACAGATGTGGAGTTTGTGGCATGGGAATAGCAAGAGAATATAAATGCTGTCCATATTGTGAAAATGTAATAGATTGGAGATTAATAGAAAAATCAGAGGAGGTATTTGATATGGCTAGTATATATGTGAAAATGAAAGATGGTACAACAAAGGAATTTCTTCATGAAGGAAGAGCAGGAGGAAGTTACACTAAGTCTATTCGATATGATGGAGCTTTTGCAATTATAAAAGATGAGTATGATTGTGAAACAGCTATTCCAGTCAATGATATTTCGGAAATAAAGGTAGACAGAGAAAAACGTTGGTAACGTACAAATGGCATGGAAAGGTGCATATATGAGCGAATTTGGAACAAATACAAAACCAGAAAAAGTTATAGCCGTCGAGAGAAGATTACGAGGCGAAATAACAATTTCACATGATTATGATTTTGAAATTATAAGACATTTAACCAATAACTTGGGATTTGACGTTGAAACCGAAAGAATTCAAACATCTCCATATGATGGAGAACTTCATATCAAGGTTTATGAAAGCGTTAAACACGAGGTGTTAAGGAATAACCAATGATTTAATTCTAATATAGATGGTCCTATATCATTGGTAGGAAAGTGAGGTAATATGTCAGCAACAATTGAACGATCATTATATGTCGGTATTTTAAAATCAAGATATGACATATTTGACGATGTAGTCATAACTTTAAGAAACGGTGAAAAAGTCAAAGGTACGATAGAAGATTTAGATGATAATTTTGTTTATCTTGATGCAAAAAATGGACATTGCAAGATTGATGTAAAGAATATTAAAGATTGCTATTAGCATTTAGAAAGCAGAAAGGAAAGTATGAAAATTTTAACATTATGGCAGCCATGGGCAAGTCTTATAATTGAAGACAAAAAGCATTTTGAAACCAGATCATGGGCTACATCTTATCGGGGACCGCTTGGGATACATGCCTCACAGAAACAACCATCAAAATTAACTTTAGATCGTTCAGCAATTGAATGTTTCATTAAAGCAGGAATGATTGATAAACTTCCAGAGAATAGGACATTCAATGGTGAATATATGACTAACTGGAAGGATGATTTAGAATTAGGTGTTATCCTTGGACATATTAATCTTGTAGACTGTATCAGGATTACAGAAGCATATTCGGCATATGTGAAAAAGTACATGCCTAATGAATATGCATTTGGTGATTATACACCTGGTAGATGGGCTTGGGCTTTATCTGATCCGGTTAAGCTTCCTGTGCAGATACCAGCAAAAGGAATGCAGCGGTTATGGGAATATGATATATAGATTATTGGAGAAAAAAAGAAAGGGCATTGCGCCCTCCCCTTTATTACTATCTCAGCAATAGTAATTGTAACACATTGATAATGCTACATCAAGGGGGTATTTATGATGGCACAATCATCAATTACATATCAGGATGGTAAAATATTTCATGAAATTGATTTTCAAATAATGTTACGGAAAGATAAAATTAAACGACATAAGCTGTCAATAAGAAAATCATATAAATTAGCTGGAATTGACGGACCTACTGGAACGGATAATATGGGAATAGATTATGACCGTGTAACCACATCAACTCCGACAGCACATATTGGACTTGAGGATGCCATAAGATTAGCTGATCGAGACTATAACAGGATCAAGGTTCTTAAAAATGAGATTAATCAGCTGCGATATAGAAAAAGAAATTTACTTAAAATACTAAATTTGCTTGATGGGCTTGAGCAGCAAATATTTTTTCATAGAGTTATAATGGTTGAAAAGCAAGAAGAAGCTGCTGAAATTATTGGGGTATCAACAAGACATTTGCAACGTATAGAACAGCAAATGAAAGATAATTTCATTGATATTTAGAATATCATTTGGTTGAAATTTTCACTTCACTTTTTTATCGATTTTTTTTATCAGTTTTTTAATAATCAAAAAATGAAAAAATACGATAAATCAAGGAACTTCAGCAACTTTTCTATGTCGGGTTTTATGTCGTGTTTTATGTCGTGTTTTATGTCGTGTTTTTGTCGTGTAAGTTATGTTATAATCAGTATTAGTAAAAATTATATGCAGAGCAGTAATTCATTTAAACGAATGAGTAACTGCTCTGTTTTTGTATAAAGGTGGTGATGGATAATATGAACACAGTTGAACCGATAAGGGATAAGAATATGATATCTGATATAGCATATTACCTAAAAGAAAAAAGCAACCGTGATTATGTGATGTTTATGTTTGGTATCTATTCAGGTCTACGAATTTCGGACATATTGAAATTTAAGGTAAAAGATGTAAAAGATAAAAGCTATATCATTATGAGGGAACAGAAAACAAAAAAGGAAAAGAAATTTCCGATAAATAGTGAATTGAAACCAATATTAAAAGAATTTATTGCAGGCAAAAAAGATAATGAATATTTATTCAAGTCGAGAAATGGTAAAAATATACCAATCACGAGACAACAAGCTTACAATGTCTTAGCTGATGCTGCAAAAGCTTTTAATTTATATGCAATAGGTACTCACACATTACGTAAGACATTTGGGTATCATATGTACCAGCAGACACATGATGCAGTCACAATAAAGGAAATATTAAATCATAGTGATATATCAGTCACTCTCAGATATATCGGTATAAATCAAGATATAAAAGATTCGACCATCAAAAAATTAAGCTTTAAATAGTATTTACTTTTTTTAGCCCTTTCAATTTGACATATTAAGTCATTGTCAAATTATACTTATTAATTTTTCAGCGTTATATAGAAGAAATAAAAAATAAGCAATTTGACACAATTACAAGATATGACAAGTTCAAAAGGGTTTTATGGATTATCAGATACAGTTATAAATCAATGCGATTTACTTCATTTTACCAATGATAATAGCCTATTCAATTTGACAAAAGAATAAGCAAGGAAGGAAACAATATGAAGTATGATAATGCGTAAATGTTCTGTATGCGGGAAAAAGGTACCTCAATATACTCAATGTACTTGCGAATTAAAGAAACGCTTAGAAAACTATAAGGATTATCAAAAACGCAGATTACAGGATGAAGCTGAGAAGGAACGAGTATCATTCTATCAATCAAAAGAGTGGGAACAATGCCGAGATAATGTAGCAAGGCATCAATACAATTTGGATTTACTTGAGTGGAGCAAAGGAAATATTATTCAAGCAGAAATATATCATCATGTGATAGAAGTAAGAGAAAGCAAAGATACTATGCTAGACATGAGTAATATTATTGGATTAACTAAAGCAAACCATAATAAGGTACATTACTGCATGAATCAAAGTAAAAAAGAAAAGGAAAAGATGCAAAATCAATTAAAGGAAATATTAAAAGATTTCGAACATTTGTACTGCGAGTGATCGCACCATACCCGGGGGAGAGTCGAAAATTCCTCGTTTATTGTGCAACACCGACAGCGATCTCTCAGTCGTAAATTTTCCCATTTTCAAAAGATCGAAATATTAGTGAAAGGTGGTGATATGACATGTCCAACATAAAACCTGCAGAATTTAGAACAGGACATACCAGCAATAATGAAATCAAAATGCGGAAAGAAACGGAAAGTAAACTTAAGGGTAAAAAAAAAATAAGCACAAAGCCACCGGTAGATTTAAGTCTGAATGGAAAAGAAATCTATAAAGAAATTATCAAGCTTCTTCCAAAAGGGTTTCTGAATAGTGCCGATACATACACTGTGAGAATAGTTGCTGAATCTCTTGACTGTATGAGAATAAGTTCAGGAGTAATTCATAAGCATGGACTTTTTACTTGTGAAGGAAAAGAAAGTGAAGCTTCAAAAGCCTATGAGAGATATTCAAAGATATATGATAAATTCTCAGCGAAAATTGGCTTGAGTCCTAAGGATCGAGCAGCGCTGGCATCCATAATAATTTCAGAAAAAGAAAACAGAGATGATGAATTACTAAAAGCGTTAAGTGGTGATGATTAATGATTTTACTGGATAAGGCTCTTAGGTATTGTGAGGATGTAGCAAGCGGAAAAGAGATAACCACAGATGAAGTTAAGCAGCAATGCAATTTGTTCATGGATGACTATAATTTTAATCAGTATGTTGATAACTTTGAATTTTGCTTTAGTGTTAAGAAGCTTGAGATAATCAACAAGATATTAAAACTTATGAATTATGCAACCGGATTTGTAGCTGGACAATGTGTATTATACGGATTAGCAGGATTTCAAGCTTTATTTTTGTGTGCATTGTTTGGATGGAGATATAAATCTGATTTAAATAAATTCAGATATAGGGATATAAACTTATTTATCCCAAGGAAAAATGCTAAAACATTTTTAGTAGCGATTATATTCTTGATTTTGATGCTTACAGAACAAAAGCACAGCGAGTTTTATTCGATATGCATTGACAGGGACTTAGCAAAAGAGCTGCGAAAAGCAATAGCTCAGATTATTGAAGCAAGTCCAATACTAAGTAAACATTTCTTTGTATCCCAAAGTGATATAGGAAAAATAAAGTGCACGATCACGAACAGTATCTATGTACCAAGAACGAGTAAAGCGAATAAAAATAATTCTATTCGTCCTGCTTGTGTATGTTGCGATGAAGTGGGAGCATTTACTACAAACGATAATATCCAGGCTATGAGAAAAGGGCAATTATCTGTTAAAAATCCTATCATGATAAGAACTACCACTGCTTATGCTGAGTCTGATTCAATCATGCTTGATGAATTGATATATGAGCGTGCTTGTTTGGATGGCACAGTAACTAATTATAGAGTATTCTCGTTAATATATTACTGCAGCCGAGAAGAAGCTTGGACAGATAAAGGACTGTATAAAGCTAATCCATTGAGGGTAGAAGAAAATTACAAGGAGATTAGAGAGGACAGGGAAACTGCAAGAATAAAAACATCTGAGCAAGAAGAATTCTTTACGAAAAATTTGAACATCTTTATTGAAACGAATGAGCTAAACCAGTATGTTGATATCGAATATTGGAAACAATGTCGAATTAATAAAGTGGATTTTGATGGTGAAGAAGTAATCGTTGGAATTGATTTATCAGTAACAACCGACTTAACAGCAGTTGGAATAATGTGCAAAAAATCTGATGGAAAAATTTATTGTATTTCGCATGGATTTTTACCTGAAGAGTCTCTTCCAAAAAGAAGAGAGGATATCAATTACCGGGAATACGAGAGATTAGGATATTGTGATATTCATCCTGGTATGACGGTTGATTATGAAAAGGTGGAAGCATATGTAAGGAGCATTGAAGAAACATATAATTGTATAATAAAAACCATAGTTACTGATCCAATGAATGCAAAAGAAATGATGGGAAGATTGGGAAATGATTATGAAGTTATTCTTCTAAAGCAGACATATACCAATTTATCACCTGCTACGAAAGAGTTCAGAAAAAAAGTTTATGATGATTTAGTTCGGTATGAGAAAAATGAACTTTTAGATTGGAATATGCGAAATGCTACGACAAGCAAAGGTAAGGCAGATGATGAAATGCTGAATAAGGAAAATAAAAATAAGCAAAGAATTGATATGGTGGTGGTATTGGTATTTGGATATACAGAATTAATTGACACAGGTGATGATTATAATGCTATTGATATCCTTGAAGTAATGGATTGGTAGGAGTGATAGAATGAAACAAAATAAAAAAGTAAATAAATTATTTTCATGGAAATTATTCAAAGCAGATTTGCTTACGATAGTTTCTTTTTTTATTATCTTCTCTACAACATATACACTCAATAAGTATATAGCAATGTATCTGTTAGCCATATTCTTATTAATTATTAGTTATTTTATAGCTAAAAAAGAAGGATAAAGCATTGTGAAAGTGGGGTATATATATGTTTTGGGATCAGATAGTAGAAAAACGAGAGAATGAAACAACAATAAATGATTGGACTACACTATATAGTTTCGAAAATGGATACGATAATGAAGTCGGTAAAAGCAGCGGGTTAAGCGAGAGTACATATTTCAGTTGTTTAAAAATAATTAGTGAAAGTATTGCAAAATGTCCATTTCAGGTGAAACAGGAAACTGAAAATGGAGAAATTGTGGCTACAGATCATTATTTATATGATTTACTAAGATTAAGGCCTAATCCTAATATGAGTGCAATTGATACATTTAAAACTCTGGTTACGCTATCGAAACATTATGGCATAGCAGGATTATATATTAGCAGGGTAGGCAGTAAAGTAAATGCATTATATCCGGTAAAAATAACAAATATCACAGTAGATGATGCAGGACTAATAAAATCGTCCATGAATAATAAGATACTTTATGATTTTCAAGGAGTAAATGGAGAATATGGCAGTTGCTTTGAAAATGATATCATCGTACTTCGGGACTTTACACTTGATGGAATACATTCAAAAGCTACAAGAAATATACTGAATGAATCACTTGATACAAGCATTAAAAGCCAAGGATATCTTAATAAGCTGTTTCAGAATGGACTAACTAATAAAATTGTGGTGCAGCTTACATCAGATATAAAAGAGGAAGGTGAACTAAAGAAGGTTCAAGCAAAGTTTGGAAGGGTATACAGTAATAATAACAGAATTTTCACCGTACCTGCAGGTTATAACATATCAAGTCTAAATCTTTCTTTATCTGATGCTCAATTTGCTGAGCTTAGGCAGATGTCAAAGAAAGACATAGCCGGCTCTATGGGAGTTCCTCTTTCGAAACTTGGGGAGATTATTGAAAATGCAAAATCTGACGAGCAAGATAATATTTCGTTTTTAACTGATACGCTTCAAGTTATATTTACTCAAATAGAACAGGAGTCAGATTGGAAGCTTCTTACGGAAGAGGATAGAAAAAAAGGTTTCAAAGTCCGAGCTAATACCAATGTTATGTTAAGGTTAGATGCAAAGACACAGGCAGATGTAGTAACAACATATGCTAAAAACGGAGTATACAGCCTTAATAAAGCAAAAGAAATTGTTGGTGTAGAGAAACTCAATAAAGATGTTACAACCTTCCCTAGTGGTCAAGTAACACTTGAACAAATGATGAATAATCAAGTCTCTTATGCAAAAGGAAAAGAAATTGACTTGAATTCTGACACAAATGAGGGCTTAAGCGGAACCAGAGTCAATGTAGAAACGAATGGTACTGTTGCACAGATCAGTTTAAACGGTGCTCAGATCCAAAGCTTGTTACAAATAGTTTCTGCTGTAACATCAAATCAACTACAGTATAATTCAGCTATTGTTTTAATAACATCTGCTTTTCCGTTTGGTGAAGAGGTTGCAAAACAGATATTAGGAAATCCCAAAAAGCTTGATGCAATACCAGAGAAAGTAGGTGGTAATGTTGTCACTTGAATTAGCTGATGTACAGAATTATTTAAGAGTAGATCAGGGAGAAGATGATGGTTATATTACGGAATTAATTCAAACCTCTCAGATCTATATTGAGTCCTGTGTTGGAATAGGATATCAGGTGGATGAGAAGGGAGTTAAGCTGGCTCAATTATTGCAAAAGAAAATAATTGCTGATATGTATGAACAAAGAGGAACAGAAATACCAAGTAATACGAAGCAAGATAAAATTACTCAAAGTATTTTGGATAAGCTATCAAATTATGAAGAGTCAGTATAGAAAGGATGTGTAAAAATGCAGATAGAAGTAAGAAATGACAGTGTACTCATTAAAGGGTATGTAAATGCTGTCGAACGAGACAGCAGAAAAATACATTCTCCAAGAGGTGAATTTGTCGAGCAAGTCAGAAGTGGTGCATGGAAAAAAGCGATTGAAAAAAGAGAAGATATAGCAGCACTGTTAAATCATGACTGGAATAAAAAAATTGGCTCTACGAAAGATAATCTTGAATTAAGAGAAGATAATATCGGACTCTATGCGGAGTTAAGAGCCACAGATCCTGATATAATCGAAAAAGCCAAATCGAAGAAATTAGTAGGTTGGTCTTTCCGTTTTATAAAAAACAAGGAATCGTGGGGAAAAGCTGACGATGGCACAGAAAGAAGATATCTCGATGAAATTGACTTGCTAGAAGTATCTGTTCTTGACAATACGAAAACCCCGGCATATTACGGAACATCCGTTGAAGCAAGAGACAATGAGGAAGTAAATATAGAACAACGATTTATACGAGATACGGTAGAAACGGTATTAGTTGATGGAAAGACCGATGACGAAATGCGTAAGGACTTAGAAAAAAAAATCAAATTATTAAGATTAGAGCTAGAGATATAGCTCTTTTTTTATACAAAAAAATGAAAAAGGAATGGTGATCACATGAAAACGTTAAAAGAATTAATGGCAGCACTGGAAGCAAAAAAAGGTGAAATCAGAAGCTATTTAGATGCAAGTGATGCTGAAAAAGCTGAAAAAGCGGTTACAGAGAAAAGAGAACTTGAAAAATTAATTGCTGCAGCAGAGGAATTGGAAGCTGCTGAAAAAAGAGCATTGGAAGATCAGAAAAAAAAGAAAGCAGATGGGAAAGAGGAACCAAAAGTAAATGAATTCCGGTCGATTGTAAAGACCGTTATGGGTGCCGAAGTTACAGCCGAGGAAAGAGCAGCGGTTACAACATCTGATAATGCAGCCGTATTACCGAAGCAATTTGTAAACAATGTAATTGAGTTACAAAAAGGATATGGCAGTTTAAAAGACATGTGCGATATAGTACCTGTATTTAAAAATTCAGGTACTATCCCGGTAGTTGATCTTGATCAAAACGAATTATTAGATGTATTGGAAGGTGATGATATTGTTGATGGAACACTTGTTACAACTGATGTTCCATTTACAGTTTCTAAAGTTGGTCTTATACAGACTCTGACTTCCGAGTTAATTGATGATGCAGAGGTAGAAATAGAAAGTCTGGTAAACAAAAACTTTGCCAATATTTCAACCGCAAAAGAAAATAATAAAATATTGGCAATTGTCAAGGCTAATGCAACAGCGATTACCGGAGCTACCACATATGCAGATGTAGAATTGGCAATTGACAAATCATTACCAAGCGTAAAGGCTGGTCTTAGTACACTTACTAATGTTACCGGATATGCATACTTGAAAAACCTTAAGGATAAAAATGATCGTCCACTCAATCTGATTACCGAGATTAACGGAGTGGAGTATTTTCACGGAAAACCTATTCGTTATGTTGAAGACGCATTACTTCCGGCCGGTACCGATAAAACCCAAGTGTTTTACATTGGTAATATGAAAGAAGTAATTAAGTTCTGCGTTAGAAAAGGTATTACTATTGCAAGAAGCACTGAAGCCGGATTTACCAGTGATACAGTTAAGATACGTATCTTGGAGCGAGTTGGAGCTGTTAAAGGTTCTGTTCGTTCTCTTAAGAAAATTGAATGGTAAAATGATAACCAAGGAGGAAATAATTCCTCCTTGGTTACTATTTTAATGAGGTTGTATATGATAATAAACCCAGGAGAATTTAACAAGAAAATAAGCATACTGAAAATTAATAAGATTTTGAATAACTATACATGGGATGAAATAAAGGATACATGGGCCAAGGTTGAACCAATAAGTGGTATGAACCTATTTTCTAAAATTGGAATAGGTGTAAAATCAATCAAATTTACTGTGCGTAAAAGAGACGGTTTGACATTACACAATGCATTTAGATGGCATGAAAAGCATTATTTTCTAACGGATATTACGGATATTGAAAATAAGTATTATGAAGTAACAGCTGCGCTTATAGAGCCAAAAATTTGCATTATTAATCGAGTAGGAGAGCCAACAAAAAATGATCTGAATAGACCTGTTTATGGTGATGCTGTGAGTATTTCTTTTCCTGGATGTATTATTGAAAAATATATTGGTTATACACAGAATAATCCAATGGCAACCAGTGAAATAAGATATGTTGTAGTAACTCCTAAGGTAATTGTATTAGATATCGGAGAATTAATCACAATTGATGAGCTCACTTACAATGTATTAATTTGTCATACTTTGGATGAATTTAAAAATGAGTATGAGGTTATATCTGAGGGAGATGTATAATGCAGAGCATTGATTTAACACAGTTTAACCAGTTGGATGAAGCCTTTCAGGAGATCCTTGATAAAATACCGGGAAGGAGAAGAGAGCTGCATGAAAAAATAGCAGATGTTTTAAAAGAAGAGGTTAGCATACAGATAGCACAATCTGGGTTAAAAGATAATTCTGGACGTATAAGTGAATGGCAGCAACAATACGTAGGATCAGGTGGTGGATATGCAGCTGTTAGAGCAACAGATAAGAGCACAGGTAACAATAGTCCGGGCGCTATAACAAATTATCTGGAAAATGGTCATAAAATCCGTGAACCGTCTGGAAAAAGCAAAAAATACAAACCACGTATCAAAAAGGTTTATGTGGATGGATATCATTTTTACAAGAATACAAAAAGCAGATCGGAGTCAAAAGCAATAGCTGCCGCAGAAGAGTATGCAAAAGAGATAACGGATATATTGGAGGGATAATATGGTTAAACAAAAAGATATATTAACTGCGATTAATCAAATATTAGTTAACCTTTATCCTGAGTATGCAGTCTATATACAGAAATGTAAAAAAGACTTTGAGCCTAAATCTTTTAAACTTGAATTTGTACGAATGAGCAAAATAGATAATTCATATAAAACCGTGCAAAAAACCGTTTATTATACGATCACCTGTTTTGCATCCAAAGATGATTATTATCTGACAAATCCAGAGGAATTAATAGATGTGCAAGAAACTATTTTACAGGAACTTCAGATAGGATTTATTACTGTAGGAAAAAGAGCAATCAAGGTAAGTGGAAGTAGCGGAGGAATAGATATAGACAGGGCTTACATAGATTTGCAACTAGAATTTATTGATAATAGGACGGATAAAGAGGATGATATTCCTCTTGCGGAATCTGTCATTACAAGAATACAGGAGGTATAAAATGAAACTGCCTAATATTAATATAACGTTTTCTACAAAGGCTGCGAGTGCCATTGCGCGGTCTGAAAAAGGTATCGTTGGATTGATTGTTCGCGATACTGCTGTAAACGGAGGGCATATACTTACAAGTACAACCCAGATACCATCAACTTTAGGGGTAAATAACAAAGCATATATTGAGAGAGCATTTACCGGATATGTAAATCCACCTAAAAAAGTAATCGTATTTGTGTTGCCAGCTGATGCAGCAAATCTGACAGATGCATTAGCTTATTTTGCAACACAGACATTTGATTATATTGCAGGACCTCCGGATATTATTACAGCAGAATGTACAGCTGTAGTTAACTGGATAAAGTCACAGAGATTATTAGGTCTAACACCGAAAGCAGTATTACCAAATACTGCAGCAGATAATGAATCCATTATAAATTTCACGACAAGCGGAATTAATGATGGCACAAATAAATACACGGCTGCAGAGTATTGCTCAAGAATTGCTGGACTTATTGCCGGCACACCTATGACAATAGCCTGTACGAATGCTGCATTACCGGAAGTAATTGACGTAGACCGCTTAACAAAAGATGAGATGGATGATGCGATTGATTCCGGTAAATTTATTATTTTTTATGACGGTGAAAAGGTTAAGGTAGGGCGAGGAATAAACTCCTTACAGACTACCACATCGGATAAAGGTGAAGCCTTTAAAAAGATAAAAATTGTCGAGGCAGTTGATATGATTAATAAGGATATTAAGTCTACTGCAGAGGATAATTATATCGGAAAATATGCAAATAGTTATGACAACAAGTGCTTGCTTATATCTGCAATTCAGGGCTATTATACAGGCCTTGAGAATGACGGTATTCTTGAAATGGATACGTCCAGTATTGGAATTGATATCGAAACACAGACAGCATATCTGCAAAGCATAGGAAAGGATACATCATCCATGTCAGAGCAGGAAATTAAGATGGCTATGACAGCTGATAAGGTGTTTTTAAAATCAAGTATCTCGATCCTTGATGCTATTGAGGATATTAATCTTAATATAACGATTTAAGGAGGGTAACTATGTTTGGAAATGAAACTATGAATGGAACATTTGGTCAAGTATGGCTTGATGGTGAGTTAATTGCAGAATGCTATGGTTTGCAAGCGAAAGGATCTTTTACGAAGGAAGATGTAAACATATGTGGTAAAATGGCTGTAGATAAGAAGGTTACAGGAATATCTTATACTGGATCATTGAAACTGCATAAGGTCAACAGCAGAATGGCTATTGCAGTAGGTGAAAAAATCAGATCAGGTAGTGATCCTAGATTTACAATAATCTCTAAGCTTGCTGATCCTGATGCTGCAGGTGCCGAAAGAATAGCTATTAAAAATGTATCCTTTGATGATGTTACTTTAGCAGATTGGGAAGCTGCTAAAAAAGGCAGTATAGAAGCTCCTTTTACATTTACAGATTTTGAATTCCTGGATAAGGTGGTGGCTTAAGCATGAATACATTAGATATTTTATTAAATACAGAGCTGCCTGACCTTCCGGAAAAGGAATTCAAGATTAAAAGATTATCTGCAATATGTAAAGAACCTGTAATTTTCAGATTAAAGGCGCTGCCTTATAACCGGGCAACGGAAATCATTAAAAGCCAGCCAGAAGATATGAATGTACATATTGTCTTAGCTGGAACAGTGGAACCAAATCTTAAAGACAAGGAATTACTGACTAAATATAGTGCTGTAACTCCTGCAGAAATGGTTAAAAAATTATTGTTACCAGGTGAGATTGAGGACATTTCGAGAGAGATTGAAAAACTTAGTGGATACCGGACCGCTACTCTAGAAGAGTTAAAAAAAAATTAGACACTGACCCAGAATACCAATTACTATATTACCTTATGATTGAACACCATATATTACCCGGCTCTTATTATAATCTTTCAGATGGTGAAAAATTGATAATAAGAGCCATATTTGAAAAAAATATGGAAATCAGGGCTAAAAAGAGGAGAAGGTGATTATATGGCGCGTGATATAAGTATTGCTATTAGTGCTAAAGATAATTTTTCTCAGGCAATTACTACAATGAGGAATGCAAATCAAGCTTTTAATAAAGATCTTACAGGATTGCAGTCAAAGCTTGATCAGCTAAATAAAACAAAATCTACGCTGAAAGTTGATACAAATAAAGCCAAAACTGAATTAAAGGAAGCAGAAAAGCAGTTTGAAAAAACAGGTGATGCTGCTGATAAGTTAAATTTGGAGCTGGCAAATGCAAATTACGAAAATGCAAGAAGAAACCTCTCTTTAGTTTCTGATAATGCAAAACAGGCAGAAAAGGATATGAGAAGTCTCACGAATGCCGTTAGTAAATCTGAGAATAGAGCTAGCAATAGTGTAAAGTCTATATCATCTGAAGCGAGTATATTGAGCAGAATTGCAACATCAGGAGCAGTTGGTATGGCAGGAAATGTACTGAGTGATATTGTTAATTCGAGAATAAATAGTGCTTTTGGTGGAGAAGCTGGGACACTTGCAGGAAGTTCGATTTCCAGCGCAGCTATAGGAGCATCTATTGGTACAATGATTGCCCCGGGAATAGGTACGGCTCTTGGTGCTCTTGGTGGAGCAGCACTCGGATATATCCAAGGACAAAACACTATATTTGAGAATAAGGATAATGCTTTTAAAAGTTATTATGAAGATGCTTATAATAATGCATTAAACACTCAAAGTACTGCTATGACAAATGGATCAGGAATAGCTTCTGTAAGAGAAGCCAACAAAATATCTTTTTCAACGTTGCTTGGAGGTGATGATAAAGCAAGTGAATTTTTAGCAGATGTAACCGATTTTGCTCAAAAAACCCCATTTGAATACGATGATCTTACCTCTATAAGTAAAACGTTGCTTGCATATGGATATAAGCAAAATGAAATACTTCCATTACTTGAGAAAGTTGGAGATACTGGCTCAGCGCTGGGACTCAGTAAAGATGATATGACATGGGTTGCATCGTCCTTAGGACGTATGCAAACTACCGGAAAAACAACATTGGAATATCTTAATCCACTATTAGAGAGAGGTATTGATGTATGGTCATATCTTGCTGAAGCTTCAGGAAAAACAAAAAAAGAAGTTCAGGAAATGGTTAGTAAAGGTCTTGTACCAGGTGAAACAGCGGCAAAAGTAATAGCAGATTATATGGGATATGATTTTTCTGGTAATATGGAAAAACAATCTAAAACATATAGTGGACTAGTAAGTAACTTGGAGGATAGTAAAACTGCTTTAGAAAATGCGATGGGAGAAGGATATAACTCATCTCGAAAGAGTGGATTACAAGATCAAATCAACTGGATGAGTGGTGATAGCGGTCAAAAAATGCAAGAAGCCTATAATAAAATAGGTCAGTGGAAAGCATCATTAGAAAATCAATCTGAACAGTATCAAAGAGATGCTATGAGCGCAGTAATGAGCGGAAATATTAATGTAGAGTTTAGTGATGAGACAAAATCCAGGCTTGCAGAAATGTACCAGGAATACACAAAGTATGCATCGGATGATTCGAAAGAAGCAGGAGCAAAAATGGGAGAATTGTTAGCTGAGGCACAGGCAATTGCCACGAATGAATATAATGCCAGTGATGGTGCTCAGCTTGCTCTTCAGTCCAATAAAACCTTAGCTGAAAATATAAAAAATGACTCTGCATTACAAGATAGTTATTGGGACGCGGGATATACTATGGGACAACAATTTACTCTTGGATTAACTTCAGCTATGACACTGGATAATACACTGGATAGTATCAAATCACCTACGAAAAATGAAACTGGATTTGACGTGAGTATGCCAAAAAACCCTAAAGATTGGTTGGAAAAACTATGGAAAGAGGGTAAAACCGTAGGAAAATTACCAACCCAAGCATTGGATTGGATTACAAATCTAGGTAGCCATTATGCATATGGCTTAAATTATGTACCATACAATGATTATCCTGCATTACTGCATGAGGGGGAAAGAGTTTTAACAGCAAGTGAAAACCGTAATTATGGCAATACTATACCTCCTATAACTATCACAGGAAATAATTTTAATGTTCGACAAGAGGCAGATATATTAGGAATTGCACGTGAAATTGCAAATTTAATGAATAATGCATTAGTGTTATCATAGGAAAGAAGGTTGCAATGATTGCGAAAGTTTATATTTAAAGATACAGAAAAAAATACTGAGACAGTGCTTCCTGTCACACCATCAAGTTTTGAACTTTCCCATGGAATAAATATTGAAACAATCAATATTTATATGCTTGGTGATGTCGTATTACCAGGATACAGTACACTGGCTACAATAAAAATAGAGTGTATGCTACCGGCTAAAAAGTATCCATTCAACCAGCCAAAAACAAAAATAGAACCATATGAATATATAAAAAAATTTAAAGCATGGTGTGATAATCATACTGTAATGAGATTTGTTATTTCTGGTACAGGAATTAATGTACAGGTAATAATAACGGATATAACATATGGGGAAAAGGATGGTACAAAGGACGTAAATGCAACTATAAGCCTGAGAGAATATCGAAAACTCATTGCAATACAGACAAATAAAACCGGTAATATAAAAAGATCCAGTGAAAAGACATCAACCGATACAGATACTTATGTAGTGAAAAAAGGGGATACATTGGGTGCAATATGCCGTAAATATTATGGTGACTCATCTTTATATTTAAAGCTTGCTAAGTACAATGACATAAAAAATGTAAACCTTATCAATGCCGGTCTTAAAATAAAATTACCAGCAAAAAGCTTGCTTTAGGAGGTTCCTATGATCAAATTACTTATAAGGAACAGCAAAGGTACGAAAGATGCAACAAAATTGGCTCAGACGATATCAATGTCAGGAGATTATCAACAATGTGCACGGACTTTGACTTTTAGTATTGTTGCATCAAATACGGATAAAAATGTTCCTGTAATAACTTGCGAATTGGGAAATGCCGTTACATTCATGCAGGATAATTATGTTTTATTCATGGGATATGTTTTTGATCGTCAGAAAGATACAGATAGCAGTACGATAAATATCACATGCTATGATAATGGAATATATCTAAAGAGAAATGAAACATCAAAAAAATATAATGGAGTTACACCTGAGGCTATCACCAGAGAATTGTGTAAGGAATTTGGAATAAGTGCAGGTAAAATCATATCTACAGGGATAAAGATTAAAAGGAACTTTATTGGTGCAAATTTATACCAAATTATTCAAACAGCGTATACATTAGCAGCTAAAGAAAACGGTAAAAATTACATGATAAGGTTTGACGGTGCAGACTTGACAGTTATCGAAAAAACCACTGATGATAAAACACTAATCATATCAGGCGGAATAAATCTAATGTCTGCAGCTGTATCTGAGAGCATCAGTAGTATGATTAATCAGGTTGCAATATATAATTCCAAGGATGTCTTAATAAAGACAATGAAAAACCAGGATGAAATAAAATTGTACGGCCTTATGCAAAGTTATTTAAAACAATCAGATGGTAAGGATGTTACTAGTGAGGCAAAAAAAATACTAAATGACAATGGTGTTAATCAAAAAATAACTATAAACAATCTTGGTAATATTGCCAATATAACGGGTGGTATGGTTGTAATAAGGGAACCGTATACCGGAATATATGGGTCGTTTTATATTGACGCTGATGTACATACATGGAAACTTGGTCAATATTATAATAAATTAACTTTAAATTTCAAAAATATAATGGATGAGCAGGAAGCCGGATCATTACCAAATAAGGATGGAAGTAAAACAAAAGGTAAGCTTTATAAACAGTTATACAATCCTGGAGGTGAAAGAATTGAGTGATAATCCTTTTACAGCTGTAGTTAACTCAATAAGACATGATAATAAGTCACTTATACCAGCAAACTATAGGATTGGCACAGTAATTACTAATAGTCCATTAACAATTGATGTCGCCGGAACGATGCAGGATGGAGAAGATTTATTAAAAAACGATGAATTACGTAGTTTTGAAATTGGCGATGAACTTTTACTAATGCCTATCGAGGACGAACAAAAATATATAATAATATGCAGGGTGGTGAATGCATGAGTCTGTTTCCAATAATTCAGCCAACCGTAGAAATTGAAACCGAATTGAAATTATATAAAGAAATTAAGTGGGATTATATAAACGATATACCTATATTATTTAACGGCTCTCCTGTCATTGTAATCGGAAAGGAAGCCGTTTTAGTTTGGGCTTGGAAAACACTGCATACATCTAGGTACCTACATGAAATATATACTTGGGATTATGGATGTGAAGCTGAATCATTAATTGGACAGCCTTTTTCGGATGATTTAAAGCAATCTGAGGCTGCCAGATATGTAAGAGATAGTCTACTTATCAATCCATACATTACAGGAGTTAATGATATCACAGTAACATTTACAGAAAGTGAGTTAAACATATCATGCACAATAGAAACGATATATGGGGAGGCTGAACTAAATGTATGAAAATCTAACAGTCGAAGAAGTTAAAACTGAAATATTAGAAAAGCTAACCTCAGATATAGATATAAGGGAGGGTAGCTTTTTTAATGATATGATAAGTGCGGTTGCATATGTGATCTGGAAAAACTATCAATCTCTTGATGCTATTATACCGATTGCTTATGTGGATGAAACATCTGGTGAATATATTGATAAGCGTTGCTCAGAATATGGAATAACACCGCGTAAATCCGGAAAACAAGCTAAGGCAGTACTTACTATTGCAGGAACAAATGGAACTATCATACCAAAAGGAAAAGTATTTATTACAAATGATGAAAATGAGCTTGAATTTACATCAGACGAAATGGTAACAATTACTGGCGGATCAGCAACAGTATCAATAACCGCAATCGAAGTAGGAGAATTATATAATGTGGGTGCCGGAGTTATTACAAGACAATTTGTAAATCTTAGTGGGATTACCAATATAACAAATGCAGCAGCAACAGGAGGATCAGATGCAGAGACAAATGCATCACTGGTTGATAGATTATATACCTATTTAAAAAATCCGTCTACCTCTGGAAATGCAAACCACTATGAACAGTGGGCTTTAGAAGTTGATGGAGTAGGAAGTGCAAAAGTAAAACCATTATGGAACGGTCCTGGAACAGTAAAAGTAATGATAATAGGTAGTAATAAAGAGCCTGTTGATACCGCAATAGTTACTAATTGCACGGAGCATATAGAAACATATAGACCTATTGGTGCAAGCGTTACAGTAGAAAGCGCAGCTGGATTTAACATAAATGTTACAGCAGTGATAACAATCAAAAGCAGCACTACACTGGAAGCTGTGCAAGCATCATTTGAGACAGCATTAGGATCATACTTAAAAAGCATAGCATTTATAACTTATACAGTAGTATATAACCGAATCGCTTATATTCTATTGGATATTGATGGCGTAATAGATTATACATCACTTAAGATTAACGGAAGTACAGTAAATATAACGATGGAAGATAATGAAGTACCTGTGATCGGATCGGTGGTGATATCCTAATGGCATTAATAGATTTATTACCAGATAGTTATAAAAATAGTGAATATGTTGTTGATCTTCAAAAAGCATTCGGTGAGGTAGTTGATAAACTTGTAAATGCCAGGGATGATTTATTTGAACAATTATTCGTAAGAAGTGCTACATGGGGACTTACGGCATGGGAGAAGGCATTAGGTATAGATACCGACTTATCGAAATCATATGTATTTCGTAGAGAACGAATACAGGCTAAATTGAGGGGATCAGGCACAACTACTAAAACGATGATTAATCAAGTTGCAGCCGCTTATAGTAATGGTGAGGTTTTAGTTATAGAAGATCAATCCAATTATAGTTTTAGTATTAAATTTATTGGCACCAAAGGAATTCCAGAGAATATGACAGACTTAATACAGACCATCGAAGAAATTAAGCCAGCCCATTTAAGTTACTCTTTCGAGTATACATATCTTACATTTGATGAATTTGATAATTACAATAAGACATGGGATCTATGGGATGCACTTAATCTTACATTTGATGAATTTGAAGTCTATAAGGAGGGTTAATACATGCCTAGCACAAATAAAACAACTAATTATGCTCTTAATCAATGGAGCGGTAATGAATACCCAAAAAGAACTGATTTTGTACAGGATAATATAATTATTGATGGGATATTAAAGAAACATGAGGATGCTATTTCTGAAAATACTTCGGAGTTGGCAGCAAAAGCGAAACAAGTTGATCTTGATACTACCAATGCCAATGTTGCTTTAAGAGCAACAATATCCGATCTTAATGCGACGAATATTGAAGTTGATAAGAAATTAAACAGGGACGAAATCGGAACATCTTCTTATCCTTTAGATATTGCAGACTGGACATATCTATTTGCAAATTTACCAACTGCAAGCACAACCAATAAAGGTGGATGGTTGTATTGTACCGACGGTGACGGTACGCATGGTGCAGGAAAATATTACTCAAATGGCACATCATGGTATTATGGTGGCACAGGAGATGAGGGGTATAATATAACAAATAAAAACATGGGCGATTTAACCAAAAGTATTTTATTTGGGGATGCTGTATATGCAAACGAAGTAGTAGCTATCACAAAAAGTGGAGTTACAATCAATACTTCTACGCGTACAATTACAATTCCAAGTGGCACTGATGGGTCTGGTGCTGGCTTGATTTTAAAATTTAAAGCTCCTAAAAAATTTAATAGCGGAGATACATTTAGATTAGTCATGTTGTGGGATACAAATTGTTATAATTATTTTCAGCACGTTTTTGGCATATATACGGTATATGGATTTACGTTATCAAATGCAACTTTTGATAAAATTTCTGAAAACAAATACCTGACAATATTTGATTTTGTTGCAACATCTAATATACCTTATTTATCTGATTTGGCATATCGTATTACAAAAAATCAATATGCGTTTTCTGGGAATGCATATATGACAATTACAAGTGCGTGTTTATATGCAGATGGATTAAAAAATTATCAATATGATTTATATAACCGTGTTGTAAAAAACAATCCCGTAATATCAAGTACAAGTAATTTGCCAGTTTCGGACTTAAACAATTCCGAAATAAACAGCGTTTATACTATAGCTGTTAGCGGAGTGACAGTTGATATATTAGCAAATGCACCTTTTTATCCATTTCAAGGTATTATTTATACTTTTGGTATAATTGGAGTCGATAACATTAGATATCAGGTTGTAAAAAGTGCAGTTGGAAATAACACATATTACCGAACAATGTGGGGAAGTTGGACATCGTGGAAAATGATTTATAATAATGATATTACATTCGAGTACTTGGAGAATGGATTATATACATCATTTCTTAAAGTTGGATGCATCGGAGATAGTCTTGCATCTGGCGAATCGTATTCTAACGAAACTGGCACATTAAGAGCACATGACATATATCAGCATAGCTGGGGACAGTATATGGCAAGGATGAGTGGTAACACTTATTATAATTTTAGTAATGGAGGACTAACAACAAGAACGTTTTTATCTGAGCAATGGATGTCTGTTGCACTAGACGGTAATCACGATTGTACTGCCTATATTATTGGATTAGGAGTAAACGATGCCGGGAGTACTTATCATGTAGATCTTGGCTCTATATCAGATATTGACGTAAATAACTATAACAATAATGCAGACACATACTATGGAAATTATGCAAAAATAATACAGATGTTAAAAGAACACAATTCAAAAGTGCATTTCTTTGTTTTAACAAATCCGCTAAGCAATGATTCGTATAATACTGCTGTCAGGACTATATCTACAATTTTTAACAATGTCCATCTAATTGATTTATATACTGATTATCGAGCATTGTACGAGAGTGGCAGTTTTATTGCACAAAATATAAGAGCCAATCATTATAATGCTATTGCATATAATTACATGGCAAAAATACTTGCAAATGCTATGTGTAAATTAATGTATAATAATCCTGATAAATTTGATCAGGTGGAATTTATCGATACAGCATATAGTTATACTGCTTAGATGGTAAATATATATATTATTTTACAGAAATAAATATATATTGCTTTTTGTTTCCATTAATGTATAATTTAGTAAATGATATTTGTGTGGGAATATAAACAAACTGATAAATACATTTATTATATAGATACACGACCTGGCATATATTAATCAAAATTCCATCACTTATATTGTTGAAAAATACAAAGGGGTGATAATGTGATTTCAAAAAGAATTAAGAGAGTTATGACGGTTTCTATTTTATTTAATTTGCTTTTTATCATTTTTTCTATTGCGGCTATTGTTTATAAGGGAGGCATTCCATGGGTTTTAGAAAAGTTATCCATATCAACAATGAATGAAAATGTTGATGATCACTATCCATATTACTATGATAGAACATCATTATTCGATATGCTGGATGACAAAAATAATGAAATTGTATTTTTAGGCGATAGCATAACAGACGGCTGTGAGTGGAGTGAATTGTTTAATAATCCCAATATTGTAAATAGGGGTATTAGCAAAGACACCACTCAGGGAGTGCTAGACAGGATAGATCAAATAATTTCAGATCATGCAAAAAAAATATTCATCATGATAGGAATTAATGATTTATGTCTTAATATTGATTCTAAAACCATGATAAATAATTATAATCAAATTCTAAAAAAAATTAATGAAGAGTCAAAAGACACAGAAATATATCTTCAGAGCATATTGCCTTTAGACAAATACGGAAAAATTGTTGGATCAAATGACATAACTGACATTAACGGCAAGCTAAAAGAGTTTTCAGAGAAATACAAGAATTGTTATTACATAGATTTGTATTCAAAATTTGCAAATGGAAACTTAATGGATAGTCAATATACGAATGATGGTCTACATTTAAATGGCAATGGGTATTTATTGTGGAAAGCATGTATAGAAAAGTACATAAAATGATTTTCAATCGGTTACAATTGCGAACTAAATCATGGAAGAAAAAGGTTGAAAAACCTTGAAAAACAAACGGATGTTTGGTATAATAAATACAACCTATTAAAATAAGAGGCAGGCTCCTCCACCACAGAATCGCCTACCTCTAACCACGAGACACTGGGTGTCTCTGAGAGCATTATAACACTCTTACTGCATCCAGTGCAATAAGGAGTGTATTTTTTATGCCAAATTTATCGCAGGAGATAGCAATCAGTATCATTGATGAAATTATCAAAATTGTACCTTACTTTCAAGTGGACGTTCAAAAGCAAATCCATCTCAGAAATAAAGTTGAGGAAATGCTTAATGACTTCGAAATCACCAGCCGATGCACAGATTTAGTAAAGGGAGATATTTTAGAAAAAGCGTTTATTTTTCTGTCATGCAAACGATTAGAAGGAATGAAAGAAACCACAAGCTACAATTACAGGTTATTATTTAAGCGTATGGGAGAGTATTTTATCAAACCTATATCAACCATCACTACAATTGATTTAAGGCTGTTTTTAGCTAAACAATATGCTGGAAATAAACCTAATAGCATGAATAGTAAGTTATGGAAAATCAAAGCATTTTTTCAGTGGTTACAGGACGAAGGTTATATAGTTCAAAATCCTGCTAGGAACCTGCAGGAGATAAAGGAACCATATCGAAGGCGCAGACATATACCGCAGATGGACATAGAAAAAATGCGTGAACAATGTAAAACCATCCGTGAAAAAGCACTGTTTGAATTTTTACTCTCTACCGGTTGCCGAGTTGGTGAAGTATCTGGTGCCACCCTTGATAAGATAGGATGGGATGATAACAGCATTACGGTGATCGGCAAGGGAGATAAAGAGCGTACCGTAATATTTAGCACCAGGGCACGGCTCTTTCTGATCAACTACATCCAAGACCGGGAAACAAAAGACATACATAGTAACAGCCTATTCTTGTGTAGTAAAAAGCCTTATCTGACACTCGGAAGCCGAAGTATTGAAATAGAGGTTGCGAAGATCGCACAAAGAGCCGAAATAACATATAACGTTTTTCCTCACCTCATGCGCCACACATTTGCTACAAGTGGAGTTAATCATGATGTACCGGTCCATGTACTTCAACAGCTCATGGGGCATACAAGCGCAGATACAACCCAGGTATATTACGATCTCAGCGAAGAAAATATAAAACAAGAATATAAGAAAATGGTATTCTAAATTTCAAGGCATCCTTCGGGATGCCTTTTATAATAAAAAAATCAAAGAAAGAAGGAAAAAATATGGAAAAGTCTATTAGTATTATCAAGATTATAATCGCAGTAATAGGAGGATGGTTGGCAACAGTATTAGGAGGATTTGATAACCTTATGATACTGTGTATATGGCTTGCATTTTTTGATGTACTCTTCGGAGGAGCAAAGGGATTTAGACTAAAAAATTTTTCATCTTCGTTGTTATTTTGGGGATTAGTTAATAAAGCTGTTGGATTTGCAATAATAGCTCTGATGGTATTAGTTGATCAGGCAATTGGCAAAGCTGGTATACTTCGAAATTCCTTTACTATTTGGCTATGTATATGTAATGGAGCGTCCATCGTAGAAAATACGGCTACTCTTGGATTCCCATGGCCTGACTGGATGCAAAATGCACTAATACAAGTTAAAAAAGGATTTTCGATTAATCTCGGTAAAATTGTACAGAGAATTATCGATGAGTATGCCAGCTCAGGAGATAAAGAAACGGAGGATAAGCCTAATGAGTAAAATTAAGATTGCTATTGATGCAGGACATGGATCAGATACAGCTGGTAAGAGGACGTGCAAAATAACTAAAAATATCGGACAGTTTAAAAAAGGCACACAGATCAGGGAGCACTGGATCAATGCATTGATTTGTATCAGACTTGCATCTGAGCTTAAAAAATTTGGATATGATATAGTTAAGTCTGCCTGGAACGATGATGTAGTTACGGATGATTTCGATGTTCCTCTTGGAACAAGACAGGCAAATATAAAAAAAGCAGAATGTATAGTATCAGTAAGTATTCATCAAAACGCTTCCGGTGACGGAGCAAAATGGAATTCAGGACAGGGATTAGAGGTGCTAATACATAATAACTCGGCTAAGGTTGGAAATAGTGCGAATATGGCAAATTACGTTTTAAAAGAATTAATTAAAGGTACCAAGCAAAATAATCGTGGGACAAAAACGCAGGAACTTGCTATGTGTAATTGTAGAGCTCTAGGGACCAAAGCTGCTATCCTTGTGGAGTGTGCATTTATGACAAATCAGCACGAGACAGAAGAATTGCTAACAGATCCGGATTATTGGGATGAATGTGCAATTGAAATTGCATCAGGCATTGATAAGTATATCAAATCGTTATAAATAACTTTTATACTTGTTAGAATAAGCAGATTTAAACCAAAATATAAAACATGTAGTATTTATCGTTTACGACTGTAATAGCCTTAAATGTCAAAATACGATGTCATGATCGGCCTGTCTCATGTTTTTTCTTGTGTACCGGCCGATCATATCCATCACTACCAATACCGCACCCGGTCTTAATAACTCCGTCTGCTATGTATCTCCATGTCTCATCGTATACTCTTCCCATATCATCCATTATTAAAATTAATCCGGAATTATGCGCCTGAATGATTTGTTTATCATCAAAACTTGAGTTGCCTATTATATCTGTAATATTTACTTGTTTCATAATATACCTCCGATAGGTAAAACATAGCACGATTAGATTAATTTGTATATGATAAAATGGTAATAAATAAAACTGTATGGAGATATATTATAAATAAGTATATACTCAGATAAATTACCATAATTTACATTAACCATTGGTAATTAAATGGTATTATAATAGTATTAAATAAATCCGTTATTATTCCCCAATAATAATTATATAAAATTGCAGACGAAAGGCTCTAACAAAGAGTTTATTAAGTCTGCGATTGTAAAGGGGGATGAAATATGAGTATAAAATAAGCCCCTGGCATAATAAAATGCTTGGGGCTTTTAGTTTATGGGGATTATATGGATTTATTTGCTACGTTTACTTATAAGATATTGCCTATATGCTTGTAATTCAGCATATTCGGAATCGGTTAATTTGTTATCTGTTTTTTCACCGAGCAGCCAAGATACTGATATGTGTAAATATTCGCATAATTTAATTAATTCGGTCATAGGCATATCATATTTTCCATTTTCAAATTTTGAATATGTAGCTTGGTGTATTCCTATTGCAAGACTTACATCTAATTGCTTTAGGCTTAGGCTATCTCTGGCTGCATATGCTCTGTTTCCGATATCTCGCTTATCTATTTTCATGATTTATACCTCCGGAAAATAGTAACACGAGGGAGATATACAAACAATATTACTTTAAAACGATATGCCACACGGCATACCTAAATGCCATATCGCATTAATGCACAATATTAAATTAGACAAGATTATTGTTGAAATAGAACAAATGTTCTGCTATAATAACAATAATTTCACTACCATACGACTGATAAAAATTAAGGGGGATTTAATTTGAATAACAATATTAACTCGACTGTTTGTTGTCTGGATTTAATCACAGAAGATTTACAATCAAACGATATCAATATGGATGTATTAATTAACAAGATGTCGAAATATACACTAAAAGACCTAACATTTGCTAGAGATTGTATTGACTTAATGATTATATATTATAATAGGTAGATAGAAAAAGCGTCCCTTAAATCATAATACTTAGGACGCTTTTTCTATGTTATAAATATTAGTGTAAAATGTATATATGGATGAATCCGTGCAGCTGCGGTTATTATCCGGACCGCAATAAATGCAACTGTTCCGTAAATATGGTAAAACGGTATCTGGGCAGGATATCTCAGCCATTGTTGGATCGTTTTGACATTTGTATTGAAGCGCTGCAGATGAATTACAAGGAACTGCAACTGCAGGAATTAGAAGAAACATCGGAAGATATTCGGAAACGTGTTGGAATCGCAAGAAGAATTCAGACAGAACGTTATAAAGACCAGAATATTTATTTCAATTCTCAGTTAACTCCCCGGACCATAAAAAAATACTGTATTTTGGAGGCGAAAGAACAGGAACTGCTTGAGGAGGCTTTTGTTAAGATGAATTTGAGTGCAAGAGCATATCACCGTATTCTGAAAGTAGCCCGTACCATAGCGGATTTGGATCAAAGTATAATAATATCAAAAAAACACATCAGTGAGGCAATCTGTTACAGAAGTATTGACCAGAAGTATTGGGGAGAATAATCTGATGCAAAGGATAGAATGAAGCGGGGTATACGATAGATAAAAGTACAGTAACGGATTGTTTGATAAGGG
Source organism: Bacillota bacterium (assembly GCA_023418475.1). GTDB lineage: Bacteria > Bacillota > Clostridia > Lachnospirales > Lachnospiraceae > Mobilitalea. Next base: position 51,129 of record JAEZZO010000032.1, on the reverse strand, counting down.
AGTGAAGGATAAAATGACAGAAAAAGGAAATGAAAATAGTAATATATCAGATCAGGAATATAATTATTGGCTGGCTAATTTGAAAAATATAGGAATAAAGAAGATAGATTTTTTGTTGCAATACTTTACAAATTCGAGGGAGTTATTTCAAGCGTCACGAGAGGATTTAATGAGAGTCAGGGAAGCAGGTATAAATAAAGTTAGATTTACGGAAGCTGATGTGGAACATATCTGTCAAAACAGGAATACAGATATTATACGAAAAAATTATGCTAAACTGGAAAAGAATGGCATATATTTTGTTTCAAAGGAAGATGTTTGTTATCCGGATAAGCTGCGTCATATTTACGGTTCACCCTTTGCACTTTATATAAAAGGCAGCCTTCCCGCGACGGATGAGAAATTGCTGGCTATTGTTGGTGCCAGGGATTGTTCGGATTATGGAAGAGAAATGGCAAGATATTTTGCTGCGGAGGCAGCAAAACAAGGCATCGGAATTATCAGCGGTTTGGCCAGGGGAGTTGATTCCTATGCACATGAGGGTGCTTTCCGGCATGGTGGCAAAACCTACGGCGTCCTCGGCTGCGGAATAGATATCTGTTATCCGAAAGAGAATATTAATTTATACCGGGAAATTATGATGGAGGGTGGAATTATTTCTGAATATGCACCGGGAGTGGCACCCTTAGCCGGTAATTTTCCCATGCGTAACCGTATTATCAGTGGATTATGTGATGCAATTTTAGTAATTGAAGCCAGAGAGAAAAGTGGTTCTCTCATTACGGTGGATATGGGATTGGAGCAGGGAAAGGAGATCTATACGCTGCCTGGAAGAGTAACGGACGCACTTAGCTGTGGTTGTAATAATTTAATTAAAATGGGGGCAAAATTAGTAACATCTCCTAAAGATATTCTGGAAGATTTCATACCAAATTATAATGCAAAAGCAAATGATTTTAAAAAAAATAATAAATTTCTTGAATCAGATGGGAAAATAGTGTATGCTTGTTTAAGTTTACAGCCCATGCATGTGGAACAAATAGCCATGCAGACAAAGCTGCCGGTGGATTTATTGATGGAACAGCTCTTGTTTCTTGAACTGGCGGGCTTTATAAAACAGACAAGGACGAACTACTATATCATACAGGTCTAGTTTATAAATATATACAAACATACAATTATATATGTAGAAATGAGGGAAACATCGATATGCCAAGATATCTTGTAATTGTAGAATCTCCGGCAAAGGCAAAAACGATAAAGAAATTTTTGGGAACCAATTATGAAGTTCTTGCGTCAAATGGTCATGTCAGAGATTTGCCTAAGAGCCAATTAGGGATAGATACAGAAAATAATTATGAACCCAGATATATAACGATCAGAGGAAAAGGAGATTTGCTTGCAAAGCTGCGAAAAGAAGTAAGAAAAGCGGATAAAATATATCTTGCAACTGACCCTGATCGTGAAGGTGAAGCAATTTCCTGGCATCTGGCACAGACACTTAAGCTGGAAGATAAACTCACCAGCAGAATTACCTTTAATGAAATAACGAAGAATGCAGTAAAATCCTCAATTAAGCAGGCCAGAGAGATTGATATGGATCTGGTGAATGCACAGCAGGCAAGAAGAGTACTTGACCGAATGGTGGGATACAAAATCAGTCCGCTTTTATGGTCGAAGGTGAAGCGTGGCTTAAGTGCAGGAAGAGTTCAATCGGTTGCACTTCGTATTATATGTGACAGAGAAGAAGAGATCAATGCATTTGTACCGGAAGAGTACTGGAATTTGGATGCAGAGTTTAATATAAAGGGAAAGAAAAAACCTTTGTCGGCAAAATTATATACAGCTAAGAAGGAAGTACGTTCTGAAGCGGAGATGAAGGAAATATTGGAGCAGCTTCAAAACGCTGAATTTTTGGTACATGAAATTAAGAAAACCGAACGTCTGCGCAAAGCAGCACTTCCTTTCACAACGAGTACCTTGCAGCAGGAAGCAGCTAAGATATTAAATTATTCTACACAAAAAACAATGCAGCTGGCGCAGCAGCTTTATGAAGGTGTTGATGTGAAAGGACATGGTACAATAGGTTTAATAACTTATCTTCGTACCGATTCTGTTCGTATCAGCGACGAAGCGGATCAGGCTGTGAAGCAGCATATTAAAGATAATTATGGTGAATTGTTTGTTGCACAGGGAGAAAATCAGGGAAGGACCGGAAAGAAGATACAGGATGCACATGAAGCAATCCGTCCAACCTATGTAGACTTATCACCGAATGATATAAAGGAATCCTTAAGCCGAGACCTGTTCAGACTTTATCAATTGATTTGGAAGAGATTTGTAGCAAGCAGGATGCAGCCTGCAAGATACGAAACATCTACTTTGAAAATCGATGCGGATGCTTTTCGCTTTACAGCCTCTGCATCAAAGCTTATATTTGAAGGCTTTATGAAAGTATATACGCCGGAAGAGGAAGAAGAGGACAATCAACCAGGTTTTGAAAATCTGAAAGAAGGCGATAAGCTGGAACTTCTGCAGCTTTGTGAAAGTCAGCATTTTACCCAACCCCCTGCTCATTACACAGAAGCGTCTCTGGTTAAAACATTGGAAGAGCTTGGTATTGGCAGACCAAGTACGTATTCACCTACTATAACCACCATCATAATGCGGCGTTATGTCGCGAAAGAAAATAAAAATCTGTATGTCACGGAACTGGGAGAAGCAGTGAATAATATTATGAAATGTGCTTTCTCAAGTATTGTTGACGTGAATTTTACGGCTAATATGGAATCGCTTCTTGACTGTGTGGAAGATGGAACAATTAATTGGAAGACAGTAGTAAGTAACTTCTATCCCGATCTGGAGGAAGCGGTAATCAGTGCTGAGTCCAAGCTTGATAAAATCCATATAGAGGATGAGGTTTCAGATGAGATCTGTGATCTGTGCGGTAAAAATATGGTAGTAAAATATGGACCGCATGGTAAATTTCTTGCTTGCCCGGGTTTCCCGGACTGTAAGAATACAAAACCATATCTTGAGAAAATTGGTTTAACCTGCCCGAACTGTGGCGGAGATATTGTGATCCGCAAAACGAAAAAAGGAAGAAAATATTACGGATGTGTGAATAATCCCGAGTGTGTTTTTATGACATGGCAGAAACCGTCGGCTATCCGTTGTGAAAAATGTGGTGGTGTTATGGTGGAAAAGGGAAATAAACTGGTTTGTGAGAATGATAAGTGTGGTTATGTTGTAAGTGATGTGAAATAAATATAATATTTTTGCTAATTAAGAAAATATAAAAAATAACTTGGAATTTACAAAAATTATCTAATAATATATTGAAAACATAGAAAATACTATTGTTTTTACCAATAATATATGATAAAATTTAAAAGGTAGTACAATTGGATATTTCCTCTGGTTGTATTACCTTATTCCATTGAATAGTTGAATATATTCTATGGACTTTTGAGATTTATGGGGAGCAAAGAAAGCTGGGAGGAAACATTTAATGAGCGTACAGTTGCTGGATAAGACGAGAAAGATTAATAACCTTCTGCACAATAATAATTCACATAAGGTAGTATTTAATGACATCTGTATAGTCCTTAGTGAGATACTGTCATCCAATGTATTGGTGATCAGTCGCAAAGGGAAGGTATTGGGCGTTAAGAATCGTAATGATATCAACGAAATTAAGGAATTGATTAAGGATGCAGTGGGTAGGCATATTGACGGCTTATTAAATGAGAGACTCTTGAATATACTGTCAACAAAGGAAAATGTCAACTTAAGAACGCTGGGATTTGAGTTTGATGATGTAGATACCTATCAGGCTATTATCACTCCGATTGATATAGCAGGAGAAAGACTTGGAACATTATTCTTATATAAGAATGGTCCGCAATACAATTTGGACGATATAATATTAAGTGAATATGGAACAACCGTTGTAGGTCTTGAAATGATGAGGTCTGTCAACGAAGAAAGTGCTGAGGAGAATCGAAAGGTACAGATTGTAAAATCAGCAATAGGTACATTATCCTTTTCGGAACTGGAAGCAATTACTCATATATTTGAAGAATTAAAAGGAAATGAAGGTATTCTGGTTGCAAGTAAGATCGCGGATCGTGTTGGTATTACAAGGTCTGTAATTGTTAATGCCCTTCGTAAGTTTGAGAGTGCCGGAGTAATTGAATCGCGATCTTCCGGAATGAAAGGGACGTATATCAGAGTGCTTAATGATGTTGTATTTGATGAACTGAAAAAAGTGAATAATAATTAAAATAAATGTATAATAATAAAATACAAATGGATTTTTACTATCAAATGGATTTGTGAGGGAAATTTCTCATAGGTCCTTTTTTTTACAAAAATACATAATTTAGTAAAATTGATAAAATATAGGAATTCTTCAAAATTAATAGTTTTTATCTTCAATAAGTTGGAAATAGTACTAAAATTATACAAGGATTAGTATTAATCTACTATTTTTTCAAATAAATCTTGTGTTTTTCTTAATATTTATTATAATAATTATTATAGGAAAGGAGTGTAGCAATGATAGGCTCAAACGCATTTAATTACATTAATGTACTCAACAAGGCAGCGAATGCAACTCTGACAAGATATGATGTTATTGCTAATAATATTGCAAACAATGATACTCCAAATTATAAGAGACAGGATGTGCAATTCGAATCATATCTAAAATCAGCACTTTCAGATGGAGGCTCTTTGGACAAGGCTGTAGATAACGCGGATTTAAATTCTCTTGATCCGACGATCTATACGGATAATGCTGATTTAAGCTATCGGCTTGATGGAAATAATGTAGATATGGAGACAGAACAGACCTATTTGGCAGATAGTCAAATTCGCTACTATGCATTACTAGATTCAATGAGTCAGGAGTTTGGCCGTATTAAAACGGTACTCTCAGCACGTTAGGCTTTACATAAATGGATTGTGGAAATAACAGGGATGTTAAATGATCTGAGACAGGCTGATGAAGCCTGTCAGATCTTATGATAAAATGATATGAAAAATCGGTTGGAGGAAATTGTATGTCAACGATAAACTCACTGAACGTCAGTGCAAGCGGAATGACAGCGCAGAGACTGAGAATGGATATTATTTCTCAGAATATAGCGAATGTAAATACAACCCGTGATGCAGATGGCAATGTTTATAAAAGAAAAGTAACCGTATTCGCGGAAAAGGACGGAGGCTCTTTCGGAGATGTGCTAACAAGAGCTACGGATGCCGCAGGTAATGGTGTTAAGGTAACAGCTGTCGCAGATGATACAAAATCAACAATGAGAAAAGTATATGACCCTTCCCATCCGGATGCGGATGAGGATGGATATGTCACTTATCCAAATGTGAATATAGTACAGGAAATGACGGATATGATCGATGCATCACGTTCCTTCGAGGCCAATGTCACAGCTTTCAATGCAGGTAAAAGCATGGCATTAAAAGGTTTGGAAATTGGAAAATAAGAAGAATAAGATGAGCCGGGAAGCCGGTTCGTTTCTTGTAAAATGAATAAAGACTGCTGTCTGACCCGGGAGGTTCGCAGCAGAAACGGAGACTGAATATGAATATATCTTCTGTTGGCAATATAGCCAATTACGGAAATTACGCAAAAAATATGGCTGCTGTTGAGCCGGACAGAAATGCTACCTTTGATAGTCTATTTCAAGCAGCAATCAGTCAGGTAAAGGATACTAACAGCTATACCAATGCTGCTAAGGAAGCAGAAACCGCTTATTCCATGGGAATAACAAATAATACTGCTGATCTTTTGGTTGCACAGCAAAAAGCAAACATTTCGCTTCAATATACTGTTGCCCTTCGTAATGGGGTGCTGGATGCATACAAAGAGATCATGAACCTTCAGTTTTAGTTAAGAGGGTAAGTGATTTGTTTTCTTTTGAATAGAAAATAACACATAGGAGCAATGGTAATGGCAGAAAGGCTTAAGAAGATACCGAAACAGCTATTGGATATATGGAACAAATATACAAAAAAGCAGAAAACAATGATTGTAAGTGTAGCCTGTGTAATTATTTTAGCGTTTGCAATCTTGATTATTCTTATGAATAAAGTGGAATATACACAGTTAAAGGTTTGTGAGAATGCGACGGAAGCCAGTAGTGTTGTTGACCTTCTAAAGAAGAATAATTACAAATACAAATTTGATGAGAATACCTTAACGATATCGGTGGAAAGCAAAAGTTCTTCCGATGCATTGCTGCTTTTAGCCAGTAATGATATCACAACGAATGATATTTCTCTGGATGAGCTGCTTGGCAATAGTCTTAGTACAACAAATGCAGATCGTGTACTAAAGGTGAATTTGTATTTTCAGAACAAGCTGAAAAGTAAAATTAAAGAAATGGACGGCGTTGATAATGCCGAGGTTTATTATATACCCAAGGAAAGCAGTTCTAATATTTTTACCGATAAAAAAGAAGATACCAGTGCAAGTGTGCTTCTCACTGTAAATGAGAAATTCAAGCCCGAGAGTGCGGAGACAATCGCGCAGGTGGTAGCTGCAGTGATCGGTAATGAAAATACCGATAAGATTAAGGTTTCTGATCAAAAGGGTAATCTGTTATACGGCGGTAATGATGATCTTTATTCGGGAAAAGCCAGCAGTAATGAAGATTATAAAGAAAGACTTAGAAATACTTTTATTAATAATTTGTATATGCTGCTGATTAAGAATGGGGGTTATGACGATGTGGAAATAGCTCCCAACCTGAATTTTAACATGAATAAAGTGAATGAAATGTATACAGAATACTCTGTTCCGGATGGTATGGATCAGGGTTATTACAGTTACAGCAAAAATACATCCACCCAAAATACAGGATCATCAGGAGGGGTTCCCGGAACATCGTCAAATGATGGAACAAGCTATGATGTCAGCAACCCTTCTTCCTCTAACAGCAAGTCGGAAAGCTCTGAATATAAGTACATACAAAATCAGAGAGTGACCAATACGGAGTATGAGGTGGGTGCAGTACTTCCTGATAAGTCAACGATTGGCATCGTGCTAACGAAAGTAGTTACTTTAAAACAGGAGGATCTGGAGAAAAGCGGAGCATTAAAAGGGACTACTTATTCAGCTTATGTTGCTGCAAACAGTGAAGTAAAGCCGTTAACCGTTGATGATAATTTAAAGACACTTGTTTCAAGTGCAACCGGTGTGCCGGTTGGTGGTGTTACAATAACGGCCTGGGAACAGCCGGTATTTATTCCGAAAACAACAACCACGAACTGGACAGACTATATTCAGATCGCATTGGTAGTACTTATTGTCGGATTGTTGATCTTTGTGGTATTTAAGGGAGTGAGACCGGTTGAGGTTACGGAACTTGAGCCAGAGTTATCCGTAGAGCAGCTGCTTGCTACGACGAAAGAAAATCAGTCAATTGAGGACATTGAATTTAATGAGGTATCGGAAGTACGTCGAATGATTGAGAAATTTGTTGATGAAAAACCGGAAGCAGTGGCACAGCTTCTACGTAATTGGTTGAATGAAGACTGGGGCTAATATTACATCCGCTTTGCGGTAGAAACTGGAGGTTACGATGGCAAAAGCAGGTGATATATCGGGAGTTCAGAAGGCTGCTATTCTTTTGATTACCTTGGGGCCAGAGCGTTCCGCAAGTATTTTTAAGCATCTGAAGGAAGAAGAAATTGAAACTATGACTCTGGAAATTGCCAATACAAGAAGCATATCGCCGGCAACGAAGGATCAGGTTATGGATGAATTCTATGAGATTTGCCTGGCACAGCAGTACATAGCAGAAGGTGGTATTGCCTATGCGAAGGAACTTTTGGAAAAGGCTTTGGGTCCGGAAAAAGCCAGAGATGTTATCGGAAAATTAACCGCATCCCTGCAGGTTCGTCCATTTGAATTTGTACGTAAAACCGACGCGTCCCAGCTCTTAAACTTTATTCAGGATGAACATCCGCAGACAATTGCATTGATTTTGTCTTACTTGTCACCCTCACAGGCGTCCACAATTATATCCTCACTGGCACCTGATAAACAGGCTGATGTTGCAAAACGTATTGCACAGATGGATCGTACCTCACCGGATGTAATCAAAGAGGTTGAAAAGGTTCTGGAGAGAAAACTGTCCTCTCTAGTAAACCAGGATTACACAATTGTCGGCGGCGTGGATTCCATTGTAGAAATCTTAAATACAGTGGATCGAGGTACAGAGAAGCATATCATGGAAACCTTGGAAGTGGAAGAACCGGAACTTGCGGATGAGATCAGAAGGAAGATGTTTGTGTTTGAAGATATCTTGAGCCTGGATGATAAGTCGATTCAAAGAGTTCTTCGTGAAGTGGATAATAACGAACTGGCCATTGCACTTAAGGGATCAAATGAACAGGTACAGACGGTTATCTTTAATAATCTGTCAAAACGTTTGGCAGCTATGATTAAAGAAGATATGGAATATATGGGACCTGTGCGTTTAAAAGATGTGGAAGAGTCCCAGCAGAAGATTGTAAACATTATCAGAAAGTTAGAGGATTCCTCTGAAATTATTATTTCCAGAGGCGGAGGTGACGAAATCGTTGTCTAATGTAATCAAAGCATATTCTGTATCTTATGATATAGAGGTGAAAAAAACGATTGGTACAGATCCTGGAGTAGAAAGGAAAGCAGAGGAGAAAGTAACTCTTGTCGGAAAATCAATTTCATCCAGGGATCAGAATGAGACACAGTCATCAGAAACAGAGGAATTTGTAGAGGGGCTTAGAGCGATTGTGGTAGAGACGCTCCCGTCGCAGGAGGATATTAAGGAACAGACAGATAAGATCATTGAGGATGCAGCAAGGCAAGCGGAGGAGATCATTGAGGAAGCCAAGAAAGAGGCAGAGAACTTAAAGAAAGATGCAATCAGCGTAGCTCAAAAAAGAGGTTATGACGAGGGGATAGAGAAGTCCAGATATGAAACCCAGAGGTTAAAGGCTGACTTTGATGAGAAGATGAGAAAGCTGCAGAAGGAATATGAAGATATGATGCTTTCTCTGGAACCGCAGATGGCAGAGATAATAGTACAATTAATTGAAAAAATAACAGGAATTCTTGTCAGTGAGAAAGAAGAAGTTATTCTGTACCTGATTAAACGCTCAATCAAAAATATGGATAAGAGCAGTGAATACACAATTCGTATCAGTTCGCAGGATTATGAATATGTAACGATGAGAAAAGACCTTATTGCAGAGGCATTAGGCCGTGAAATTTTATTATATGTTATAGAAGATACTGCGCTTGTCAAAAATCAATGTTTGATTGAAACGAATTTACAGGTGATTAACTGCAGCCTGGATATTCAGCTGAAAAACCTGATTACTGACTTGAAATTGATCAGCAGTAAATAGCAAATGCCTGATCTAACTGATTAGAAAAGGAACATAACCATGATTTCAATTGATTTTGATAAATATAAGCAGTTGCTTAATAATTCCTATGATACGGAAATAGGAAAGGTTATAAAAATGGTAGGCCTTACAGTGGAAGCGTCAGGGCCCAGTGCTAATTTGAATGATGTTTGCTACATAACAGGAGAAGATAAATCGAAAAGAAAGGTTGCTGAGGTGATAGGTTTTCGGGAGAACCGGATACTATTAATGCCATACGAGGATATGACAGGAGTGGGTATCGGAAGCTATGTGGAAAATACCGGTTCTGCTTTTAAGGTTCCTGTCAGTTCACAGCTGCTTGGTAAAACGCTTGACGGTCTGGGAAATCCAATGAACGGTTCCGAAATCGAAAGTGCGTCTTTCTATCCGGCGGATGCACCACCTCCTGACCCGTTAAAAAGGAAGATAATCGATCAGGTCCTGCCTCTTGGCGTAAAGGCTGTTGACTCAATGCTGACGATTGGGAAAGGGCAGAGAATAGGTATTTTTGCAGGCAGTGGAGTTGGAAAGAGCACACTACTTGGTATGTTTGCCAGAAATACAAAGGCTGATATCAATGTAATTGCATTGATAGGTGAACGCGGCAGAGAAGTAAGAGAATTTATCGAGCGTGATCTTGGTGAAGAAGGTATCAAGCGCTCTGTATTAGTTGTAGCTACATCTGATAAGCCTGCGTTGATACGTAAAAAAGCAGCAATTACAGCTACCACGATTGCTGAATATTTCAGAGATCAGGGGAAGGATGTGTTATTGATGATGGACTCCCTGACCCGTTTTTCTATGGCACAGCGTGAAATAGGACTGGCATCCGGCGAACCCCCAGTCTCGAGAGGATATCCGCCAAGTGTATATTCCGAGATGCCAAAACTATTGGAACGTGCAGGTTGTGCGGAACATGGTTCCATCACCGGCCTCTATACGGTATTGGTAGACGGAGATGATTTTAATGAACCAATTACCGATACGGCAAGAGGTATTTTAGACGGACATGTTATGTTATCCAGAAAGCTCGGTCATAAAAACCATTATCCGGCAATTGATATTTTGCAAAGTATATCCAGATGTATGAGCAGTATTGTAACAAAAGAGCACAAAAAGGCAGCCGGTAAGTTGAAAAACGTGCTTGCTACGTATCAGGATGCAGAGGATCTCATCAATATAGGTGCCTATAAAAATGGATCTAATGCAGAAATTGATTATGCCATATCAAAAATTAAAGAAGTAAACAGCTTTCTGCAGCAGGATGTGTATGAAAAACTGGATTTTGATGAGGAAATAGCAATGCTAATGGAGATCTTTAAGGAATAATGAAGAAATTTCGATATAAAATGGAAAGTGCGCTCCAGATTAAAATAAAACTGGAAGATCAGATGAAAATTGCTTACTCCAATGCCAGGCTGCGTCTGACACAGGAAGAAGAGAAGCTGGAGCAGATGAATAAAGCAAAGGATGCTTATGAAAATGAATTAAGACTTCTCAGATCAGGAAAGCTGGATTTACAAAAAATTCTTCTGGGTGAGAAAGCAATTGATATAGTTAACAAGACGATAAAGCAGCAGACCAGTGCAGTTAAAAATGCTGCACACCGATTGGAAATCGCAAGAATTCGTCTTAGTGATGCGATGGTTGAAAGAAAAACGCAGGAAAAACTCAGGGAAAAGGCTTTTGAGGAATACTTACTGGAATTTGATATTGAGGAGCGAAAGGAAGTAGATGAGCGAAACAGCTTTCATTATAGTAATCCGGCGTTACATAAGGAGGATATTTAATGGCAAAAAAAGATAAATCAGGTAACAAGGAGCAAAAGGATCCGAAAGAAAAAAAGGAAGCAAATAAAATTCTAACCATTCTCATTGTACTCCTGATTGTTCTTATTTGGTTTGCATTTTTTGGATTTTTAATAAAGCTGGATATCGGCGGTTTTGGCTCGGGTGTTTTAAGTCCGATTCTAAAGGATGTTCCGATCGTTAATCAGATACTTCCGAATGACACAATTACCCGGGTGGCGGATAAGGGTACCAATACTGGAGGTTATAAGTCCCTGGAGGAAGCTGTAGCGAAGATCAAGGAGCTTGAGAAGACCATAGACAGTATGAATACCGATAAGACTGACAGTGCGCAGTCGGTAGCAGACTTACAGGCAGAAATCAAGAGGTTAAAAGTCTTTGAAGAAAACCAGAAGGCTTTTGAAGCGAAAGTTGCAGAATTTAATAAAAATGTTGTATTTGCCGATGCCGCACCTAATATTGAGGAATACAAGAAGTATTATGAACAGATAGATCCCACCAATGCTGCGGCTCTCTACCAGCAGGTTGTGGAACAGCTCCAATATTCAGATGCAATCCAAAAAAAAGCAGATATCTATAAAAATATGGATCCTGCCGCTGCAGCAAAAGTATTTGAGACTATGTCGGCAGATATTGAAAACGTATCCAAGATACTGTTATGTATGAAGCCAAAGGAGAGTGCAGCAATTATAGCAGAGATGGATCCTGTCGTTGCAGCAAAGATTACGAAAAAAATGCTCGATATGGATGCGGAGAAGCTAGCCAATTAGTGCAGTTCGTATTATAATTTAATTGTAAAAAGCAATTTCGCTTTTTATAATAGAGAAGTAAAGTTCTACAGCAACAACCAAAGTGATTGCGAGCCTTGCTGGCAAAAAATAATTTTTGACAAGCATATTGTTTCGCAATTGTCTGTAACCAAGAATTTGATGAAAGGAGGAAAACGATATGATTACACAAAGTGTTGCAAATCAGACGGCCGGTCTTCTTACGAATACCGCAGTCAGTACGTCTGGAAAAAGTAAGCAGACGGGAGACGATTTTCAACAGCTTATGAACAGCGGAGGATTAAAAACATCGATTGTCAGATCAGCTCAGAAGAATCTGCAGGGAAGCGGTAAGTATGGTGACAATAACAGAACAATGCTTACAGGTTTGAAAAAAACCAGAGAACAGGCATCCGATACACAGAACAACAAGCAAAGTAAGGATGGAAACAGTAATAGTGCAGTTACAGATCAAGTACAGTCAAAGCAAAGTGCTGCTTTAAAAACAGATTCACGAAAGACTACCGTAAAAGCAGCTTCTGTAAAGATATCAGACACTGCAAAAGAGGATGATAACGAGAAAGAAGATAGTTCTGTCGATGATCAGATCGCTGGCCAGATTGCTGCTATGCTGCAATCAATACAAGAGACTGCGATGAAACTTCTTAAGTTATCGCCCGAAGAATTTAATCAACTGCTTAATGACCAGGGTATGAGTGCAGTTGATCTTCTGCAGCCTGAGAATCTGCAACAGCTGGTATTAGCCGCTAATGGCCAAGCTGACATAATGGCTGCTTTGACGGATGAAAACCTGGCATCAACAATCAACCAGCTTATTGAGAACGTTGATGCAATAAAAGAAGAAAGTAATCTTGGACTAACGAAGGATCAGGTGAAAACTTTTCTCGCCTGGCGAAAGACAGCGGATGCTGCAAAAACGGAAACAATAACGGACATCAATCAAACCGGAGTGATGGAGGAACCCCTTAATTCAGAAATAGGGCAAATAAAATCATCAACTGAGAATAACGCAGAGCCAAAGAAGGAGGATGGTACTTCGAAATTACGGAAGGAGAACAACATCCAAACCGATCCTTCGAAGCTTGCTGTAACGAACGAAAAAGCTGCAGACGCAGGGGCACATGCCGGAAATGATTCAAAACAGGATCTAAATAATCCGGATCAGTTCCAGACATTTGTTGATAATCTGGTGAATTCTTCTCAAAAGGTTCAATCTGATTTTAACAAGGATGTAGCTCGGGTTACTGAATTGCGTGATATAGCAAATCAGATTATTGACCGTATTAAGGTTTCGGTTAGTCAGGATAATACCTCAATGGAGTTAAGCTTAAACCCGGATCATTTGGGTAAGGTGAATTTTTCTGTGCAATCAAAGGATGGTGTTATGACAGCCCATTTTATTGTACAAAATGAGATCAGTAAGGAAGCGATCGAAAGCCAGATGCATATTTTGCGTGAGACATTAAACGAGCAGGGAATTAGGATAGAAGGAATTGAAGTAACAGTTTCTGCTAATGCATTTGCACAAAATAACAATCAAAGCTCAGATAATCAATCAGAGACACAAAAACATCCTTCCGGCAGGAAAATTTCTTTAGACGAAGCCAGGAGTATGATGGAAGAGCCAGAGACGCAGGAGGACGTTGCGGATTTAACAGGGGCACTAGGCAGCGTTGTTGATTATACGGCATAAAGAAAGATTTTTCAGAAAGGAGAGAACAAATGGGTGAATTAATACAGCCTGTGGTTGTAAAAGATGGTAAGTTAGTGGATATAAAGAAGGCGGAAACATCTTCTTCTGGGGAAAAAAAGAAAGGCTCCGGCACGACCCTGGGCAAAGACTCGTTTCTGCAATTATTAGTCACACAGATGAAATATCAGGACCCGTTAAACCCGAGTTCCAATACGGAATATGTCGCGCAGCTGGCACAGTTTACACAGCTGGAGCAGCTCCAGAATATTAATTTAGCAGAAACAAATTCTCAGGCATTTGGACTGGTCGGAAAAGATGTGATCTTAACGACAAAAAGTACAGCCGGAAGTGATACAGCAATCCGTGGTAAGGTTGATTATGTGACAATTACAGGAGGAAAGACGAAGCTGTCGATCAATGGAAGCCTTTATTCAATGGATGATTTGACCAGCGTAATAGATGCTGATTATATAAGCCGGCAGAATTTCCCGAAAGTAATGGATAAGACTGCATTAACATATGATGCAATCATTCCGCAGGATCAAAGCTTTGCAATAAGCCTAGGTGCAGGAAGTACCGTTGCAGATAAAGTAGATATTTCAATAAATGGTACTGAGGTTGATAAAAATCTGGTTCAAATTGCAGATGGCAAAGTCACCATTAATAAATTAGCCTTTGCAAATTTGAAAAATGGTACCTATAAAGTAACGGTAGCATTTAATGATTCCTTAAAAACTACGGAGAATGATAAAGTAACTGTTCAGGTACAGAATTCGAAGATGGAAGAAAGTGCAGATACAAACAGTTAAGATTTTTTAAATGAAATCACAGTAAGAGTGGAATGGAGGTTAGTATGAATATATCTGTAAACCAGTATCCTTCCATTGAACAGATGACACAGCAGCTAAAATCTACGAAGGTAAGCGCTTCAGAAAAAAATAATCAGGCGGCTTCTCCTTTTGGAGATATCTTACAGAGCAAACAGGCTGCAGGTGATACCAGTGAACTGAAATTTTCCAGACATGCGAATGAACGATTGGCAAGCCGTAATATCGATTTGACGGACGAGCAGCTAGAACGATTGGAAAATGGAGCGAAGATGGCGTCTGAAAAGGGAATTAATGAATCACTGGTAATGGTGGATAATCTTGCGTTTATCGTTAGCGTTAAAAATAATACGGTTATTACAGCAGTAAACGATGGAGAAGACAAGGTATTTACGAATATTGACGGTGCTGTAATCATATAAAAGCCGGACCTTAGGGAGGCTTTCGTATCCATGAATGACAGATTGGATACTAAGATGAAGCAAATAATGGAGGTCTAAAATTATGTTAAGATCATTATATTCCAGTGTTGCCGGTTTAAAGGCAAATCAGTTGAAAATGGATGTAATAGGTAATAATATTTCTAATGTTAATACAATAGGATTTAAAGGAAGTACAGTTAATTTTTCGGATGTTTTATATGAGACAATACAGAATGCCTCCGGACCTAACGCAGCGACGGGAACTGCGGGCAGTAATGCCATGCAGGTTGGTTTGGGTACCAGTGTTTCTGCTATCTCTCAGACGATTACAAAAAGTGGCGCATCTGAAAGAACCGATAATCCGCTGGATCTCATGATTGAGGGAAATACGTTTTTTATTGTGAACAGTGGCGGAACCAATTATTTTACAAAAGCAGGATCCTTCCAGTTGAATTCAATGGGAGCTTTATGTACTTCCACTGGTGCAAATGTTATGGGATGGCAGGTTAGTGAGGATAATGAAACAATCATTAAGAAAGGCAGAGTATCTCCTCTAAACATCATGTCGCAGGATAATTTACTTTCAGAACCGCAGGCTACCAAGTCAGCATACATATCAGGCAATATTGACAGCAAGGATACGGCGCTTACTTCCGATACTGGCCTTGTATGCAATATAACTTTTTACGATAAGATGGGTAACAGCTATACGGCTGACTTGAAATTTAAACAGACAAAAGAGGATACAAATGTCTATAATGTATCGATCACTGATATTAAGGGAAAGGACGGCAAGTCAATTTTTGTTAAGGAAGATGATGAAAATAAAGACGGAGTGCCGGAATACAAATCATCTTCTATTAATACCTTTTCCTTTGCCGGAAAGTCATTCAGTGTAGAAGACGTTGATGAAAAGACTGGAAAATTTACGATTACCGATGATCCGATAAACTTAACCTTTAATGCGGCAACCGGTAAATTCATCGGTATCGGTGAAACTGATTCAACGGATAAAAGTATAGCTCTTACAATTGGGGGTGCTTCGGATGATGGTACAAGCCAATTTGAGACGATTGATGTAGACTTTTCTCCTCTGACGATGTACGCAAGCAACGGCACTTCCTATGTCGGTGGATATAAGGGAAGCCTGGAGGGTACCGGAGCAGGCAGAAAAGTAGGAAACATGACGGGTATCAGTGTCGATGAATCCGGAAAGATCTTTGGAAAGTATGACAATGGTGATAGCAAGTTATTGGGACAAATATCGGTTGCCAGTTTTTCAAATCCTGCCGGCTTAGAAGCGGTGGGCAACAGTATGTATGCTGAGACACAAAACTCCGGTGAATTTAACGGAGTAGGACAGGATCCAACGCAGGGAGGCGGCGGTTTAACAACAGGTGTATTGGAAATGTCGAATGTAGACTTATCCGAGCAGTTTACGCAGATGATTACAACACAAAGAGGCTTCCAGGCAAATTCAAGAATCATAACAACATCTGACACCTTGTTAGAAGAATTGATCAATCTTAAGAGATAACACAGGGCTGATGTATGTAGGAACGGGCCATATATCAGTGATGATAGGTGGCGGCGAAAACTGCCACCTTTTCTATTCACGTGAATTGTTATAGCATTTTATTTATTATTTCATCACACAGAAGTATAATCCGTATCAACAAAGACGTTACAGTGTACTATCAATACAGAAAGGAGATAAGTTGAAAAGAGAAGCTTTTTTCAACTCGCTAAAGGTACGGAGTGTGTTTTTCACTAAAAATTGCATACCGCAAACGCGGCAGATGGAGGCCATTATGATTGATGTAACAAGACTAAATGATTCAAAATTAACCATTAATGCAGACTTAATAGAAAAGGTAGAAGAGTCTCCGGACACTGTAATTACATTGACTTCTGGCAACAAATTCATCGTAAAGGAAAGTAGACAGGAGATAAAAAATCTTGTAATATTATACAAAAAAGAAATATTTGGACGAGAATTATGAGAAAAATTTTCTCTTTTTATATAAAAAACCAAGGATAGAAGGTGAATAATTTTGGATATTGCATCAATAGTGGGAATGGTTGCATGTTTAGTAATTGTTGTGGCAGGTATTTTATGGGGGCAGCCTAGTGTCAGTGTTCTTTTGAATTTCTTTGATCTTTCTTCAATTATGATTACTTTCGGGGGATCCTTATTTTGTATGTTAATGATGTCGCACGATTTTAAAAGCTTTATTAATAACTTAAAGAGTTTTTCGTTGATTTTAAAGCAAGTGCCTTCAAATGAAGAAGAAACCATAAAAGCCATCATTGATTTATCAAATGTTGCCAGAAAGGAAGGGCTGCTGGCATTAGAGGAAGCTGCGAACGGGATTGATGATGATTTCCTGAAAAAGGGAGTTTTGTTAATTGTAGACGGAACGGATCCGGAGCTTGTACGAAATATTCTGGAAACAGAATTAAACTGTATTGAGGGCAGACATTCGGGTACCGTTGGATTTTGGGATTCGATGGGAGCAATGGGTCCTGCCTGGGGTATGATCGGAACGTTGATTGGT
Organism: Bacillota bacterium; assembly: GCA_023418475.1. Lineage (GTDB taxonomy): Bacteria > Bacillota > Clostridia > Lachnospirales > Lachnospiraceae > Mobilitalea. Next base: position 33,595 of record JAEZZO010000032.1, on the reverse strand, counting down.
CTTATTAATATGTTAAAAAACATGAGTGATGTAAGTACAGTAGGCCCTAATATGGCAGTATCACTGGTAACTACCTTTTATGGCTCTATGCTTGCCAACTGGATTTGTATTCCTATTTCTACTAAGCTGAAGGCGAATAACTCGCAAGAAATAATGATAAAGGAAGTAATGGTGGAAGGACTTCTTTCCATACAAGCCGGAGAGAACCCAAGAGTAATTGAAGAAAAACTGAAATCCTTCCTGTCACCGACCCGCAGAGCGGCGATGAGGGAAGAAGGCGGTGAGGAAGTTGGCTAGAAAGAAAAGTGAATCATCTTCCGGCGGTCCTGCTGCCTGGATCAGTACCTTTGCAGATTTAATGAATTTGCTCCTTTGCTTTTTTGTTATGTTATTTGCTTTCTCTGATGTTAATCAGGAAAAATTCGAAAAGGTTACGATATCCTTATCAAACTCGTTTGGTGTATTTCAGGGCGGAGGTTCTTCCATTGGTACCGGTGAGCTGATTTCTGCAGGAGTTTCACAGATGAGCAACCTGGATGAATACTTATCCAGAATGGGTAAAAACAGTGCAAAGACAGGAATTAAGCAGGAAGGACAAGCCGATACCTCAGATCCTATTAATTCGAAGAGCGGTAATGAAGGGTCAGAGGAAACTGTGAATCCTGAAAATAATAATGGTACAAATTCTTCTAAAGCTACAGAGAACAATGAAAAAATGGAATTAAAGGAAGCGGTGACAAAAGTAAATCAGGAAATGGCGGCTTCGAATGAGCAAATGTATGATCAGATATCGGATTTAAACGGACAGTACAATCTGGGACAATATGTTGAGCTTAGTATCGATCAAAAAAATAAATATGTACAGCTTACCTTGAATGGTTCTGTTTTATTTAAGTCAGGTGATGCTGTGGTAAAGAAGGAAGCATTTCCCCTTCTTACGAAAATCAGTAATATCATTAAGCATTATAAAAATTGCAATGTTGAAATAATTGGGCACACTGATAATGTTCCTGTTTCAAATTCTAGATTTGCTGATAATAATTGGCTGTCATCCGCAAGAGCATTAAATGCAGCAGAATTTCTGATAGATAAATGTGGTATTGATCCGGCCAGGTTAAAATATTCCGGACGCGGCGAATATGAGCCGATCAGAAGTAATGCGACAGAAGAAGGAAGAGCAAAGAATAGAAGAATTGAGATTAAAATATACAATGAAATCAGCAGTGATTAATTATTTTGTTTGAATTAATGAGAAAATATGATTATTTTGTAATTTAAACAAATATGATATGATAATTAATATATATAACGCTAGGTTCCGACGGCTTGTCCTGAAGGGAAAAAGTGTGATGAAAAAGCATCTTCACACTAAGAAGAACCGCGAAATGAGCACAGCGGTGCTCGTTTCAGGCTTCTTCCCCAATTATTTGTGATGCCGCTTGCGGCATCATGATTGGAAGGGTGAAAGAAAAATCACTTTCACTCGCAAGGTTTGTGCCTGCGCAATCCTCGGCGCAAACTTACTGTGCGCAGGAATGAGGAAAAAATGCACTATAAGTAAGAGCAAGGGAGGCGTTTTACCAAATGAAGAAAAACATATTAACCATTATTATTATGGCTATCGTATTAATTAACACTGCATTGACAGCAGTTTTAATTTTTGCCATAGTACCTGCTGCGAACAGAACAACGAATCTGGTGGATAAAATATCATCCATTGTAGATTTAGAACTGGAATCAAAAAATGATGAAAAAGTAGGGATTAACGATTTTGCAAGTTTTGACATCCCGGATCAGCTAACAATCAATTTAGTGAGCACAGATGGGAATCCGCATTATGCACTGTTATACGTAACCGTATACGCGAACACCAAGAGTAAGGATTATTCGGAAGAATTTGGGACAAAAATAACCGGTAATGCAAATGCCATTAAGGAAATTGTAAATGACGAGTTCTCAAAATATACCATGGACGAAGTCAAGAACAATAAAGATGCAATTAAGAAAAAGATTTTGGAGAATATTAAGAATTATTTTAATTCTGATGTGATTATTAATGTTACCTTTGGAAATATCATACTGCAATAAGCCGGTGAAGTATCAATGTACAAAATACCAGTATAGGAATAACGAAATAAATGATGATTTTATTCGTTTTATATGTTATTATGGAACTAGTAAATTAGGAGGTAATGTCAATGGGAGATGTCTTATCCCAAAATGAGATAGATAATCTGCTTGCTGCGCTTTCCAGCGGTGAACTTGATGCGGATGATTACAAACAGACTTCGGAAAAGCAGATTAAAAATTATGACTTTGCCAGACCATCCAAATTTTCAAAAGAACATTTACGAACCTTAAATATTATATTTGAGCATTATGCCAGATTGCTTTCTACAAACCTTCCTGCATATCTTCGTAAAAATGTTCAGGTGGAGGTTAGAAATTCGGAAGCTGTTCAATACTCTGAATTTACGAATGCCCTTTCTAATCCTGTTTTATTAGGGATTGTTGATTTTTCCCCGCTTGAGGGAAATATTATTATTGAGCTGGCGGACAATTTGGGTTATGCGATTGTCGACCGTATGCTGGGGGGCGGAGGATATCCTCTGGACAAGGTCAGAGATTTTTCTGAGATTGAATTATCCATTATTGAGCGTATCTATAATGTTTGTACTAATTTACTTCGGGAACCTTGGGCGAATGTAATACAGGTACAGCCGAGACTGCTTCGGATCGAAACAAATTCTCAGTTTGCACAAATCATATCGCCAAGTGAAATGATTTCTTTAGTTACATTGAATATAAGAATTGGCAATATTGAGGGTATGATGAATATTTGTCTTCCTTATGTATGTCTGGAAAAGGTAATTGATAAGCTGAATACGAAATATTGGTATTCAACGATGCAGATGAATGATGATAAATCTTATCAAGAGGTGATTGAAACTGCCATTTCGAAGGCAAGGATTCCACTAAGAGCAGTACTGGGAAAAAGTACGATATCGGTAAATGATTTTGCAAATATGCAAAAAGGAGATATCATTAAACTTAATTCCAAGGTGGATGATGAATTAGCCGTCTATGTCGGTAATATACATAAATTTACCGCCCTTCCGGGTGCATCCTCAGGCTCTTATGCGGTAAAAATTTCATCAATAATCAGAGGAGAGGAGTAACAGGCAATGGATGGTATGCTATCCCAAGAAGAAATAAATGCTTTATTAAATGGCATGAATACAGAAGACCCAGTAAGTAATGCCTCAAAGGATGAGCTAACCGATGCAGAAAAGGATGCCATAGGCGAAATATCTAATATCAGCATGGGTACAGCGGCAACAACACTGTTTTCCTTAGTTAATCAGAGAGTTAATATTACGACACCGGTTGTAGAATATGCAACATGGAAAGATATTGTGAATAGTTATGATAAACCCTGTGTTTTCATACAGATATATTACGAAGACGGTCTCGATGGCAATAATATATTAATTCTGAAAGAAAAAGATGTTAAAATAATCACCGATTTAATGATGGGTGGTGACGGAACCAATATTTCAGGTGAACTGTCAGAACTCCATCTGAGTGCTATCAGTGAAGCAATGAATCAAATGATGGGTTCGGCAGCTACTTCAATCTCTTCCATGTTAGAAAAGAGAGTAAATATCAGCCCGCCGACCTCAGCTGTTGTAGATCTGTATGAGCATATAAATGGCGAAAACCTTGCAGAATTTCTGAAGGGAAATTTCGTAAGAGTCTCTTTTCATATGGAAATAGGGGATCTTGTAGACAGCGTATTAATGCAGCTATATCCTTTTGATTTTGCAAGAGATTTATATAAGCAATTTATCCAGGCTACCACAATGGAGCCGGACATTCCAACAAGGCCGCCTATGGAAAGACAGACAGAAGCAGCAGCTCCTCAGATGAATAATATTCCTTTACAGAATCAGCAGGAATCAGCTCCTATGCAGCAAATGAGCCAGATGCCGCAGATGCAACAAATGAGCCAAATGCCGCAGATGCCGCAAATGGGTCAAATGCCACAGATGCCGCAAGGATATAATCCTTATGCATATCCTCCACAGGGAGTAATGGCGCAGGCAATGCCACAAACGATGCCTTATCCGGCGCCGCCTGTGCAAAATGTAAATGTCTCGCCGGTTCAGTTTGCATCGTTTAATCCAATGCAGGGTATCGGAGCACCTCCGGAAAATATTGATTTACTGATGGATGTGCCTTTGGAGGTAACGGTAGAACTTGGCCGAACAAGTAAATCGATCAAAGAAATCCTTGATTTTTCACCAGGAACTATTATAGAATTAAATCGTCTTGCAGGAGAGCCGATTGATGTACTGGTAAATGGTAAATTTGTCGCAAAGGGCGAAGTAGTAGTTATGGAAGAAGCCTTTGGTATCCGTGTAACAGAGATAATTAAAAACAAATAGAAAATTACATAATTATGAGATAGGAGAATATGATATGGCGAAAAGTATTTTAATTTGTGATGATGCAGCGTTTATGAGAATGATGATCAAGGATATTTTAAGTAAGAATGGGTACACCATTGCTGGAGAGGCAGAGAATGGTTTAAAAGCAATTGACAAATATGCAGAAACAAAACCGGATTTGGTTATGATGGATATTACAATGCCAGAATTGGATGGTATACAGGCACTTAAGAAGATTAAAGCTACTGATCCGAGTGCTAATGTAATTATGTGTTCCGCTATGGGACAGCAGGCTATGGTAATTGAATCAATCCAATCGGGAGCAAAGGATTTTATTGTTAAGCCGTTCCAGGCAGACAGAGTTTTGGAAGCAGTTAAGAAAGCTGTGGGCTGATATGTCAGCAAAAGCTATGGTCTTACTGGCAGGTATCAATAATGGTGCGACTCCAATACCATCATCCGCTTCTAGTGAAGTACCATATGGTAGTATAATTCAACTATTTGAGTTGTTGTTTATTCTGATTTTAATCCTTGCCGCTGCTTACTTTACAACAAGGTATGTGGGCAAATTATCACTTGGTCAATTCAAAAACAGTAATTTCAAAGTAATTGATACTTACCGGATCAGTCCAAATAAATTTCTTCAAGTTGTGAAAATAGCGAATAAGTATATAGTAATTGCGGTTGGTAAGGATACAATTAATTTTATTACTGAATTAGAGGAAACCGAGCTTTTTATGAAAGAAACCCCAGCAAAGGAGAATGTGAATTTTAAACAAATTCTCGAAAAGATAAAAACGAAACGGATTGACTAGAATGAGGCAAAGGTTGGTTTCCATGAATAGAAGTTTTAGAAAAAGCTTAATAAGAAAGCCTGTGATCATTATTATTATGCTAGTGATCTGCATTTCAGCTTTTTTTAACGGCAACAGGGTTTTTGCATCTACTACACAAAATAATGTCGCAAAAACAAGCACTGCCGATACGAAAGCAAATGGAACCGATACGAGATCAGATAATACTGATAAGTCTTCCGGTTCTAACGATAATCTGAGCGGTACGTTGGGACCGCTCCAGTTTTCCATAAATACAGGTGAGGATGGCAAAGGCTTAGCGACAACACTGCAGATGCTCTTGGTGCTGACGGTCATCAGCCTTGCTCCATCCATATTAATTATGGTGACGTCTTTTACTAGAATTGTCATAGTACTGCATTTTGTCAGAACAGCAATCGGTACACAGACAACACCGCCTAACCAGATATTGGTTGGGTTATCCTTGTTTTTAACATTTTTCATAATGGCACCGACCTTTACGCAGATAAATAATGATGCAATTAAGCCGTTATCGAAAGGTGAAATAACACAGGAGGAGGCATTTGATGCCGGTATTACTCCTATACGTACTTTTATGTTAAAGCAGATGCATTCAGAAAGTGATAAAAAGGATTTAAGATTATTTATGGATATTGCGAAGATCGACACTGTTAAAAGTACGGATGATATTCCGATTACTGTTATGATACCGGCTTTTATTATCAGTGAATTAAGAAAAGCATTTTTAATTGGTTTTCTTATTTACATACCTTTTATTGTGATCGATATGGTAGTTGCATCTACTTTGATGTCAATGGGTATGATGATGCTGCCACCTACGATGATTTCCATGCCGTTTAAAATATTACTTTTTATCATAGCAGATGGATGGGACTTAATTATTGGACAGGTTGTTAAGACCTTCTACTAGTCAGGTGGCCATAGATCATTTCATTTGATACATGTTATTTTCAAAAAGTGTAAAAGCTTTTCACTTTGGGAGTTTGTGTCTGCGCTTCGTACACAAACTCAGATGCATAAAAAGCAGCGCAGAAATGTGGTAAAAAATGAATGAGAATATTATTATAGATATAGTAAGGCAGGCACTCTATCTGGTAATTAAAACCTCTGCTCCGATGCTGCTTATTTCATTGGTAGTCGGTTTAATTATCAGTATCCTTCAGACTGTTACCTCCATACAGGAGCAAACCCTCACATTTGTTCCTAAATTGATTGCGATATTTATCGTAATTATGCTGTTTGGCGGATGGATCTTAAACTCATTAAGGGATTACATGGTAGAACTGTATTCCAATTTTGGTTATTACATTAATAATCTATGACATTTTCGCTTGAAAATTTTGAAGTTTTTCTTATTATACTTGTGAGGACAACCGGTTTTATTTTTACGGCTCCTTTTTTTTCACTTGGGAATGTGCCGGTTAGAGTTAAAACAGGTTTTGCAATTTTTTTAACGGCAATCCTTTTTTACAGTGCACCTTATCAACAAGCGGAATATGAGGGGATTATAGGGTATTTTGTTATAGTAGTATCCGAGGCTCTTGCCGGAGCTATTATGGGGCTGTTTGCCAACATTGCTTACTATATTATTAATTTTGCCGGTCAGCTTCTCGATATGGAAATTGGTTTTTCTATGGTAACGCAATTTGATCCGATTAATAATGTTCCCTCTACGATTACTGCTAATTTGTATGGAAATTTGGTACTGCTTATAATGATGATCACTAATATGCATCATTATTTTATTCGTGCTATTGTTGATTCCTTTCAAGTGATTGGTATAGGTGAAGTAAAAATTGATCCGGATATGTATCACATAATGATACAGTTTATCACGGATTATTTTATAATAGGATTTCGGATTGTATTGCCGGTATATGCATCTATGCTGGTGGTAAACACTATTTTAGCTATTTTGACAAAAATAGCTCCTCAGATGAATATGTTTGTAATTGGAATACAGTTAAAAATTGTAGTTGGTTTAATTGTGCTGATATTGATGATGGGATTATTGCCATCCGTTGCAGATTTTATCTTTAACGAGATGGTCATGCTGCTGAAGACATCTATTCAGTATTTAAAATAGAAGATTATGATATAGAAGAAAGCTTAGTTGTGTCATAATTCATTGGATATCGAAGGAGTTGAGATTAATGATAAGGGAAGATAAAATAAGAATTTCCGGATATCTGCTTCCTTATAATCTTCAATTCTTTGCAGGAGAGGGTGCGGATAAGACAGAAGAGCCTACTGCAAAAAAACTTAGCGATGCAAGACTGGAAGGTCAGGCTGCCAAAAGTAAGGAACTGATCTCAGCATCCGGACTGGCGATGATTTTTGTAATACTGAAAATATATATTGGATCGATGGGTGTGCAGTTTCTGCGTAATTTTAAAAAAGCTTTTGTTGTTGTACCAAAATATGCAAACGATTTTTCACTGCAAAATGCACAAGCCATTCTAAATGATGCAATTACAAATATAATACTTATTTGTTTACCAATTTTTATAACGGTGGTAGTTGTATCATTCGGTGTTATTCTGGTTCAGGTTAAGTGGAAAATATCAGGAAAATTAATTAAGCCAAAGTTAAGTAATATCAATCCTTTGAATGGTTTTAAGAGATTATTTTCCAAGGATAAAATGATTGAATTACTGATAGAATGTACTAAAATTGCTATTATATGTTATGTTGCATATAAAACTCTTAGGGATCAGTGGGTAATCTTATTTAAGTTTTATGATATGAAGCTGGAACAGGCGATCATGCTGATTGGAAATATTATCATTAATCTTGGACTAAAGATCAGTATGATATTTCTGGTAATTGGATTTGCCGATTTGATTTATCAGAAGATTAAATTTAAAAAAGATATGAGAATGTCTAAACAGGAAGTTAAGGATGAGTATAAAAACAGTGAAGGGGATCCTCAGGTCAAGAACAAAATACGTTCAAAAATGAAGGAAGCGTCCATGAAGAGAATGATGCAATCGCTTCCGAATGCGGATGTTGTTATAACAAACCCGACTCATCTTGCTGCAGCAATTAAATATGACAGAGAATCTTCGACTGCACCTATATTACTTGCGAAAGGTGCGGATTATCTTGCGCAGAAGATCAAGGAAGTGGCTAAGGATAATCATATTGAAATCGTAGAAAATAAACCGTTGGCAAGAATGCTTTATTACAATGTTGAGATTGGAGATGAAATTCCTCCTGAGCTTTATCAGATGACTGCTGAAGTACTTGCTTATGTTTATGGTTTAAAAAATAAAGTTGGCTGAAAATGAATTTTGACAGATAGAGTAATTATAATATAAAATGGAGGAATAGGGATGAAAAAAAATGATTTGATTGTTGGAATATTTCTATTAGCATCGATCGTATTTTTAATTATTCCTATGAATACTTTATTATTGGATGTCCTGCTGGCGCTTAATATTTCAATCGCTATGATTGTGCTGCTGAATGCATTATTTACGAAAGAGATACTCGAGATGTCGGCGTTTCCGACTATTTTGCTTTTTACTACGTTATTTCGTATCTCTCTTAATGTATCCAGTACGAGAGTAATATTGTCGACAGGTAATGCCGGTAATGTAATTGAAACTTTTGGCCGCTTTGTTGGCGGTAATAATCTGATCATTGGAGTTATTGTTTTTATTATATTGGTAATGGTTCAGTTCCTGGTTATCAATAAGGGTTCTGAGCGTGTGGCTGAGGTTACTGCCAGATTTACTCTTGATGCTATGCCCGGTAAACAGATGGCGATTGATGCGGATTTGAATACAGGAGCGATTACCGATGTGGAGGCTAAGCTTCGGCGTGAAAAGCTCCAGGAAGAATCAGCCTTTTTTGGATCTATGGATGGTGCTACAAAGTACGTAAAGGGTGATGCGGTTCTTGGTCTTATTGTAGCGGTTATCAATATTGCAGGTGGTACTGTTATGGGTATCATGTTTATGGGATTATCTGCAACAGATGCTTTGAATAAATTTGCAATCATGACAATCGGCGATGGCCTGGTAAGTCAGATACCATCCTTAATGATATCACTTGCTACCGGTATTTTAGTTACCAAAGCATCCAAGGAAGCTGATTTTGGAGATACACTGATTAAGCAGCTTTTTTCAATTCCTAAGGTTCTTTATATGGTTGGCGGAGGAATGATTGCTCTTGGATTTTTAACACCACTTAGTAATATACTTTTTTTAGTGTATGGGTTGGCTTTTATCATTTCAGGACGAGCAATTTCCAGCAAGTTTGAAGTTGCTGAAATTGAGAGTGAAGTTTCGATGGAAGAAGCTAGTGCAAATGAAATTAGAAAACCGGAGAACGTGGTTTCACTTCTTCAGGTTGATCCGATTGAACTGGAATTCGGATATGGAATTATTCCGCTTGCGGATGCCAATCAGGGTGGAGACTTACTTGACCGTGTTGTACTGATTAGAAGACAGGTTGCATTGGAGCTCGGATGCGTAGTACCGATGATCCGTCTAAGGGATAATATTCAGCTTAATCCGAATCAATACATTGTTAAAATTAAGGGAATTCAGGTAAGTGAAGGAGAAATTCTATTTGATCATTATATGGCTATGAATCCGGGATATGTGGAGGAAGAGATTACTGGTATTCCTACCTTTGAACCGTCCTTCCATTTACCGGCTATCTGGATTACAGAAGGACAGAGGGAGAGAGCGGAATCGTTGGGATATACGGTAGTAGATCCGCCTTCCATTATAGCAACTCATCTGACGGAGATTATCAGAGGACATATTTTCGAACTGCTTACGAGACAGGATGTTCAGAACTTGATTAATAATATACAAGAAGCTCATCAGACGTTGATTGCGGAGCTTGTACCGAAGCTTCTTAGTATCGGTGAAATACAAAAAGTTCTTCAAAACCTTTTGAGAGAGGGAATTTCCATTCGTGATCTGGTTAGTATATTAGAGACGCTTGCGGATTATGCATCGACCACCAGAGATACTGATGTGTTAACAGAATATGTGAGACAGAGCTTAAAACGTGCGATTTCCAATAAGTTTTTCCCGGCAGGAGAGATGACGAGTGTGGTAACGCTAGATCCAAAGGTGGAGCAGAATATCATGGGAGCAGTGAAGCAATCAGAACAAGGCTCTTATCTGGCCCTTGATCCCGGTGTGACAAAAGAAATCATGGATTCTGTACAAAGTGAAGTCCATAAGCTGGAGGATCTGGGTAAGAATCCGATTATTATTACTTCACCAATTGTCAGAATGTATTTTAAACGGTTGACACAGGATTATTATAATGACTTAATAGTAGTATCATATAATGAAATAGATTCAAATGTAGAATTACAGTCGGTAGGGATGGTGACAGTATAGTGATTATTAAAAAATTTCAAGCAAATACGGAAACGGAAGCTATTATATTAGCAAGGGAAGAACTCGGTAAGGATGCTATTGTCATGAATATAAAGACAATTTCACCAAAAGGAATATACAAGTTATTTCGTAAACCGCTGGTAGAAATTACGGCTGCTGTGGATGAGAACGTTACGTATAAGAATGAGAAAGCCAGAACAGCAGCCGCAGCTGCAGCGATGGCAACACTGTCTAAAAAGTCTCCTCTTCCGGATATTATTTATGATGACGAGCAGGAAGATAGACTTTCCGGGAAAATAGGCTCACATCTTGGTTCTGAACCTTCTGTAATCGAATTGAAGCTCAATAATCTGCAAAGCTTATTGGAAAAGCAGATGATCGATAAAGAAAAGGATGCTCCGGAGAAGCAGGAAGTCAGAGCGACGGATCGTAATAAAAATATTGCGTGTATACAGCTGGTTTACAATCAACTGGTTTCGAATGAGGTTGATGAGAAGTATGCGAACCAGATCATTGCCGAAATTGAGGGGAATTTGAAGAGAGACGCCTCTATGGATAATATACTTGCCAGTGTCTATCAGAAAATTATTTTAAAACTTGGACAGCCCAAAATGATTGAATTGGGGCAAACCTCACCGAAATACATATTTTTCATTGGACCAACCGGTGTAGGAAAAACGACTACAATTGCAAAAATTGCTTCTAAATTTAAAGTGACTGAGAAAGCCAAGGTCGCTTTTCTGACGGCAGATACCTACCGTATTGCTGCTGTGGAACAGCTTAGAACCTATGCAAACATTCTTGGAATTCCGCTAAAAGTAATTTACTCGGAAGAAGAGATGAAGCAGTCAAAGGAAGAGTTCTCCGATTTTGATTTTATATTTGTAGATACTGCAGGACGATCTCATCGTAATAAAGAGCAAAGAGATGATATCGAGAAACTGATCAATACGATTCCAGAGGAGGAAAGAGAAGTTTATCTGGTATTAAGTGCGACGATAAAATACCAGGATCTGATAAAAATTACGGAAGCATATTCTGAAATTCTTCATTATAACTTGATATTTACTAAATTGGATGAGACAAGTTCGATAGGTAACCTATTTAATATTCGTATGTTGACGCAAGCGCCTTTATCCTATGCCACATTTGGTCAGAATGTACCGGATGATATTTCGCGTATAGACGCTCAAAGTATTGCGAAACAACTTCTAAGGGGGCAGTAAACGATGGATCAGGCTGAAAAGTTAAGAAAAATGGTGAAAGAGCAGGCTTCCCCAAGACGAGTGGCCAGAGTTATTACTGTAACCAGTGGAAAAGGCGGAGTTGGAAAATCAAGTATATCAGTTAATCTGGCAATTGCCCTTAGTAGATTAGGAAACAGGGTAATTATTCTGGATGCTGATTTTGGACTTGCAAATGTGGAAGTTATGTTAGGCATTCGGCCGCAATATAACCTTGCTGATCTGATGTTTCGAGGAAAAAGCCTGTCGGATATTATTACTGCCGGTCCTGAAAACATTGGATTTATTTCCGGCGGTTCCGGAATTCAGGAACTTACAAATCTAACGAGAGATCAGATAGTCTATTTAATTCAAAAATTAGTTGAGCTTGATGAAAAAGCAGATGTAATTATTGTAGATACCGGTGCAGGGATTGCTGATACAGTTCTTGAATTTGTCGCGGCAAGTTCTGAGGTACTGCTGGTAGCAACGCCAGAGCCAACCTCTATAACGGACGCATATGCCTTGCTGAAGACATTGAATCGCAGGACGGATATTACATTGAAGGATACAACAATTAAGATGATTGCAAACCGTATTGATAGTTATGATGATGGAAAAGAGCTTTATGATAAACTAAGCCTGGTTGTAAATAAGTTTTTAAGCCTGAAACTGGAGTATTTAGGGGCAGTACCGCAAGATCCATCTGTTTCCAGAGCAGTAATGAAGCAAAAACCTGCAATTGATTTGTTTCCGAATTCTCATTTTTCGAAATCTCTTATGAATTTTGCCAAAGTACTATGCGAGGACAAAGAAGATCAAGTACAAAGCAAAAAGGGAATAGCACAGCTTTTTACGAATTTACTTCGTTCAAGAATAAAAAAATAGCATATGCTATATTATAGATGTTTCATCGAACTTACCGGGAAAGCAACTTGTAAATTCAAATTAATTATCCTAGGGGAGGGACCTAATGCTTCAAGAAGTATTAACATTGGGAGACAAAATAGATATCAGACGTTTAGATAGAAACGGGCAGCCTGCCCATAATGCCAGAACATACGTTAGTCAATTAATTGACTTAATTGATAAAGATGTTGTTCATATTGCAACTCCAATTATGAACAGTGCTCTGATTGTCTTAAATATTGGCGAAAGCTATAATCTGTGTTTTTATACGGTAAAAGGTTTATATCAATGTAGTTGTCTTGTTCTTAGCAATCATAAAGATAATAATACGGTAATAGCTGCTGTCAGAATTACTTCGAATCTTGAGAAATTACAGAGAAGGCAATATTACCGTTTGGAATGTGTTTTAGATATAAAATATCATGTGATTACAAACGAAGAAGAAATGCTGATAAAAATGATACACGCAGATGAATTTCAAAATGACAGGAAACGCGAAGAATGCTTAAAACTTCTTGAAAAATCAGAAAATATCTGGTTAAGCGCCACGGTGATTGATATCAGTGGCGGCGGTATACGATTTAATTCATCATCTCTTTTAAATCAAGGAGATAAATTAAAAATAAAAGTTGAGTTACTGCTGGCAAATGCATTGAAAAAAATAGAACTTGATGCAATTATTGTGAGTTCTGGAAGAATAATAAACCGGTCCGATATGTATGAACATAGGGCAGAGTTTAAGGATATCAGTAAAAGAGATCGTGAGGATCTGATCAAATTTATTTTTGAACAGGAGCGAAAGCGAAGAAAATAAGACACATACGAATTTCATTTTGTCTTTACATAGAAGAAAGGTTAAAATCGAAAAATGAAGAAAAAAGTTTTAATAATAGATGACTCTGCACTTATGAGAAGGGTTATCTCTGATATAATAAATGCAGACGATCGGTTCCAGGTTGTTGAAACTGCTGTAAATGGTTTAGATGGCCTTAATTTACTGCAAAGCAGAGCCAAAGATTTCGACGCCGTACTGCTTGATATTAACATGCCAAAGATGAACGGTATTGAAGTGTTGGAAAAGGTGAGGGAGCAAAGTATTAAAGCCACTATCATTGTAGTCAGTACGATAGCGAAAAAAGATGCCACAGAGACAATCAGAGCGTTGGAGCTGGGTGCGTTTGATTTTGTTAAGAAACCTGACAGTTATTTGGAGGTGAAAAGTAATTTTTTCTCAGATAGTATTCTGAATTGTCTGGCTACTGCGACAAAGGCAGAGGTTAAGCAGGAAAAATCGGGCTTGACAGCCAGTGTATTACAAATTATTAAGGTTGAGCCGGTCTCGCCGAAAAAAGCACCGATACAGTTAAAACCGAATGCCAATAAATTAGTTGCTCTTGCGTGTTCCACCGGAGGGCCAAAGGCATTGCATACAGTTATTCCTAAATTGCCTAAAAATCTGGATGCTCCTGTTTTGGTTGTGCAGCATATGCCAGGTGGTTTTACAAAATCCTTAGCAGATCGGCTGAATGAACTAAGTCAGCTTACGGTTAAGGAAGCTGAGGATGGTGATATCATAAAAAAAGGTACCGTATATATCGCAAAGGGTGGGTACCAGATGAGATTAAAAAAGCTGCAGGATGGCAGATACTGCCTGTCCGTAACGGAGGAACCTGCAAGACATGGCTTGCTGCCATGTGCAGATATTATGTATGAATCGTTAGAGAATATTGAAATGGACCAGATTACCTGTGTTGTCCTGACAGGGATGGGCGGGGATGGAACTGCAGGAATATCAAAGTTAAGTAAAAAACAAAATATATATGTGATAGCTCAGAATGAAGAAACCTGTATTGTATATGGTATGCCAAAGGTTATTCGAGATGCAGGACTGGTGAATGAAATAGTAGCATTAAATGATATTTCTGATGCCATCACTAAGAATGTGGGGGTACAATAAATGGACGTAAGCCAATACCTTGAGATTTTTATTGAAGAAACAAAAGAACATTTACAAAGTTTAAATGAACACCTGTTAATTTTGGAACGTGAACCAGAAAATGAAGGGACCATTAATGAAATTTTTCGTGCGGCTCATTCTTTAAAAGGAATGGCAGGTACCATGGGCTATAAGCGCATGCAGCGTTTAACCCATGATTGTGAAAATGTATTCTCGGAAATCAGGAACGGCAAGATGAAAGTATCCTCCGAGCTGGTGGATGTATTATTCAAAGGGCTTGATGCTTTGGAGGCATATCTTGGAAATATCCAGACAGATGCAACAGAAGGAGAAGACGATAACGAAGATATTATTAATGCTCTAAACAATATATTAAATGCCGGACTTGGTAATGCGCAAGTAGTGAAGAAAGCGGAAGTATCGATCGCTTCGGAGGCAGTATCTTCGGATGCATCCAAAGATAAGAAACATTTTCAGCACATTAAAATTGAGGAGCATGAGAAGAAGGCCATTGTAAAAGCAGGAATGATTGGATTTAATGTAATCGGCCTTACAATTTATATTCAGGAATACTGTGTTTTAAAAGGTGCCAGAGCATTTATGGTAAATCGCACCCTGGAGGAGTTTGGAGAAATTATTAAGCTTAATCCAAGTGCACAGGATCTTGAAGATGAGAAATATGATTTTGATTATTCTGCTTTCATCATTACAAAGGAAACTCCGGAAAAACTGGTCAAGGTTGCTTCTAATGTGTCGGAGGTGAAAGAAGTAGTAGCTGATTATATTCGCTTAACTGAGGATGATATTAAAAGTTACACTGCAACTTTAAAACAGGATGAAGCAGAAGCAGCGCAGCCCAAAGCAGTTGCCAAAGATACAAATTCACTAAAATCTGGTAATACACAGGCAGGCAAGCAGGGATCAAAACCGGTTGCGAATCGTTCTGTACGTGTGGATATCGATAAACTGGATGTTCTTATGAACCTGGTCAGCGAGTTAATTATTGCAAAAAATGGCTTAATTTCCATGAGCAGTGCGACAGAGGTTGAAATAGATAACAGCTTCCATGAGCAGATCGAATACCTGGAGAGGGTTACCACTAACTTGCATGAATCTGTTATGAAGACAAGAATGGTTCCTATTGAAAGTGTTGTTAATCGTTTCCCTAGAATGATACGTGATTTATCAAAGAGTCTAAACAAGGAAATGGAATTGTTTATGACCGGTGAAGAAACAGAGCTTGACCGTACGGTTATTGATGAAATTGGAGATCCTTTAATGCATTTACTTCGTAATGCAGCTGATCATGGACTGGAATCCAATGAGGAAAGAAAGAAAATAGGAAAAAATCCGGTTGGATCAATTTATCTTGATGCATATCAGGATGGCAACAATGTTGTTATTGAAGTAAGAGATGACGGTAATGGAATTAATACTGAGAAAATAAAACAGAAAGCCCTGGAAAAGGGGAATATTACAGAAGAGCAGGCACAGAGAATGACGGATAAAGATTTTATCGATATTCTGTTTCAGCCAAGCTTTTCAACGGCAGATAAAGTAACCGATGTTTCAGGCAGAGGAGTAGGACTCGATGTTGTAAAAACGAAAATTGAAGCGCTGGGCGGTGAAATTGAAGCAAAAACTAAATTAGGTGAGGGTTCTAACTTTATTATACGTTTGCCTTTGACACTTGCTATTGTACAAGCCCTGATGGTAATAATTGGTGATGAGAAGTATGCACTTCCGCTGGGAAGCATTCAGACAGTTGAGAATATCCCTAATAAGGAAATTAAAACTATTCAGGGAAAAGAAGTAATTAATTTAAGAGGTACGGTAGTACCGGTAGTTCGTCTTGGAAATATCTTGAAATGCAAACAGTCAGATACCGAGAAGGACGAGCTTACGATTGTAATTGTGAAAAAAGGTGACAGACTCGCGGGTATGGTGGTAGATGAATTACTCGGACAGCAGGAAATTGTAATTAAATCAATCGGAAAATACATAAAAAATCATAAGATTATTAGTGGTGCGACTATTCTCGGTAACGGTGAGGTAGCATTAATTCTTGATGTCAATTCTTTAGTATAGGGGGTGCTTTTAAATGGAAGCTATAGATGCAAGACAATTTATAATCGCAATATTAAATGGTGAGCAATATGGTATTGAGATAAAATATATTGATAATATCATAGTAATGCAGAGTGTTACCAGAGTGCCTAAAGCACAGCCGTATTTTCGTGGTGTAATTAATCTCCGGGGAGAAATCGTCCCGGTGATGAGCTTAAGCAGTAAATTGGGAGTACCGGAAAAGGATTTGACTTCAAAAGCTAGAATTATTATTGTAAGGCCGGAGCAGCAGTCATCACCGGTAGGTTTTATTGTAGAAGAGGTAAAGGAAGTAATAACTCTGGAAAATGATGCAATCGAGAAAATGAACTATGATGAAAAAGATAATAGAGCTAATTATAGTGTCGGAATAGGAAAATACGGATCAGAACTGATTAATCTGCTCAGTATTCCTGCAGTTGTACTTGATAAGGAGTAATTTATCTTAGAGAATAAATCAGAAAATAATTATTTATTGAATAGGGGTACACAATTCTTATGTTATCATATAACGGCTGCTTCGATGTATCTATGTAAAATAGGTTGAAGAATAACGAAGAAACAAGATGTGTAACCCTACTCAATTCGATGTCTTAATCTGAGCTTTGGACGAAATCAAAGAATGCGAGGTGTGAGAAAAGTGTCACAAATTAACTTGAATCAAATCGATAATATGCAGTATGATGTGCTGCGGGAGATCGGTAATATAGGCGCGGGAAATGCAACTACCGCACTCTCGCAGATGATAAATTCCAAAATAGATATGAAAGTACCCAAAGTTGACCTGCTGGAATTTAAGGAACTTTCTGAAATTGTAGGCGGTGCAGAGAATTTAGTTGTAGGGATCCTGTTTACATTGGAAGGCCAGCTTGAAGGTATGATGATGTTTATGATGGATATGGAAGCAGCCAGGCATCTGGTGAGACTTTTGATGGGAGAGTATGCAAATTCATCCGGCGAATTTACCGAGATGGAAATATCGGCATTAAATGAGATTGGAAATATTATTGCAGGTGCCTATTTGTCTTCGCTATCTGCATTGACTAATATTCTGATTACATCCAGTGTTCCATATATGGCAATTGACATGGCAGGAGCAATTTTAAGTGTACCGGCGATTGAATTCGGAAAAATTGGTGATAAAGCATTACTGATTGAGACAGAATTCGGCGACGATTTACGAGCAGTAAATGGTTACTTTATATTAATTCCAACATTAGAATCGTATAGCTCAATTTTGACATCGTTAGGATTATAGGGTGAATGCATGAACGAAATGATAAAAGTGGGAATGGCGGATCTGAATGTATGCACCTCGTCTCAAGCGCTGACGACATTAGGTCTCGGTTCCTGTGTAGGGATAGTGTTATTTGATCCGGTCAGAAAAATTGCTGGTATGGTACATGTTATGCTACCAGACAGTACGAAAATATTGAATAACGAGAATAAAGCAAAATTTGCAGATACAGGGATAGATGCATTAATTTATGAAATGTTGAAAATTGGTGCAGATAGAAGATCATTAGTTGCGAAAATTGCTGGCGGGGCACAGATGTTTGCTTTTAGCAATAATAATGACATGATGCGGATTGGGGACCGTAATGTGGAAGCTACCAAGATAAAACTGCACCAATTAAATATTATGCTGAAATCAGAAGATACAGGATTAAATTATGGTAGAACCATAGAGTTTTATACGGAAACAGGTATGTTGCATATTAAATCAGTAGGAAAGGAATTGAAAATGATTTAATATATGGTATTTAATATGTGGGGCATTGAAAATGCGCAGGAATGAGGAGCTATGCAAGAAAGATTTATACCGCCATTCGTTATGCTGATAGCCGCCGCAATTACAGGCATCATAAATATTATTAATAATGTGGATAAGCTAACTGCACTGAAAAGATTACTTCTTGTTATAATTATATTTTACATCGTTGGATTAATCGCCAGAACTGTGGTTAAAAAGGCATTATCACAGAAGCCTGATCGGGAAGAAACCGAAGCGAGCCAGGAAATTACCGGAACAGACCAGGATAATCAGGAAGGGAAGAGTAATCAATAATTGTTTTCTTCTAATATATCATAAATGCTATAAGTGAACTCAAAATAGCAAGGTTATACATTAAGATTTTGAGAATGAAATCATCTAGACTCTGCATAAATATCGGTTGGATTTCAGGAGGAAGTATGAACACTGAAAATAAGCAAAAGCTTTGGGAGGACTATTCCAAAAAAAGGACACCACAGCTGCAGGAACAAATATTAATAGAATATGCAGGATTAGTAAAACTGGTGGCAGGACGCCTTAGTATGTATTTGGGATATAATGTTGAATATGATGATTTGGTAGGTTACGGTACCTTTGGATTAATAGATGCAGTTGATAAATATGATTATACAAAAGGTGTTAAGTTTGAAACCTATGCGTCGTTACGGATACGAGGAGCTATATTGGATCAAATCCGGAAAATGGATTGGATTCCGAGAAGTATTCGGCAAAAACAAAGAAAAATGGATGCGGCCAGCCATAATCTTGAGTTAAAGTATGGACGAATCGCAAATGATGAAGAAATTGCGAAGGAACTGGATATTACTATAGATGAACTGGAAACCTGGCAGAGTCAGACCAAGGTAACTAACATTATTTCCTTGGATGAGTTTATGGAGCAAGGTACAGAAACTAAGATGGAGAAAAGTCTGACGGCAGATTATGACCGTCCGGATAAAATATTTGAAAAACACGAATTAAAGGAGATATTGATCCGTACACTGGAGACACTAACAGAGAAAGAAAAGAAGGTGATTATTCTATATTATTATGAGGAGCTGACACTTAAGGAGATTAGCCGTATTCTGGAAGTATCAGAATCAAGGATCTCCCAATTGCATACGAAAGCACTACAAAAAATGAAAGTAAAACTAGGTAACAATATTGAACTTTTAACTAGTTATTAAAAATTCCGTATATGCCGATATAGATTAAGAGATGATACTGGTACACAGGCGTAGGACTATTCCCTGTGCAGGGGATACCGGAGCAGGGTTTTTATTTGGCATTGCTGGAACGACAGAATAGTTAGAATTTATGAGACTTGGTTATAAAGGGGACGATAATAGGAGGGAACTTTCATGGAAGGAAGAAATAGTTATTTTCAGCTGCTCATAAAAGAGGATGGTACTTATTTGCGTGTATATAAAGCAGAACCAGGCGGCGAAGCTTTGTATTTTGATGAAATCAGTAAATATCTAAATACACAAAAGATATATGATTTTGATAAAATTGCAGTCGGAAGAGCATTAAATGCAGCGGAGGATATAACGGAAGTAAAGATAGCAATACAAGTTATTCCCACAGTGAATGAATATGCTATGATTAAAATCGGTGAAAACAGAATGTGCGCTGTGGGAAGATTTTTTCCACCAAGTCCTGGTGGAAGCAACCTCACGAGAGATGCTATTGTAACTTCACTTGTAAGTGCCGGAGTGAAGTATGGTCTGGACGAAGAGGCAATTAATCGTTTCCTTAAAGAGAGAGAGTACTGTAAGGATTATATTCTGGCAAATGCTACACCTGCCATACAGGGTCATGATGCTGTTATTACCTATCATTTTAATACGGATCTGACGATGAAACCTAAGCGAAACGATGATGGTACGGTGGATTTTCACCAACTTGATATCATATCTCATTGTAATAAAGAAGATTTGCTGGCGACACTGACACCGATCGATCTGGGTAAACCGGGAATTGATGTATGCGGAAATTTAATAAGACCTCCTAAGGTAAATAATCATGTGCTTCGTCATGGAAATAAAATTCATCTATCAGAGGATGGACTTCGAATGTATTCAGAGATTGACGGACATGTTTCATTAGTAGATGGCAGAGTGTTTGTATCGGATACCTATGAAATCGGTGCAGATGTAGATGCTTCTACCGGAGATATCTCATATGAAGGAAATGTTGTAATTAAGGGAAATGTCATTACAGGCTATTCCGTAAGAGCAAAAGGAGATATCGAAGTTAACGGCGTTGTGGAAGGATCCTATATTGAAGCGGGTGGACAGATTATTCTCAAACGTGGAATGCAGGGTATGAATAAGGGCGTACTCAAGGCAAATAGTAACATAATAACGAAGTTTCTAGAGAATGCCGAGGTTTATGCAGGGGGGTATATATCGACGGAATCGATTCTTCACAGTAAAGTTTCAGCAAAGGGAGATGTTATTGTAGGTGGAAAAAGAGGGTTCGTGACCGGAGGAGAAATTAAGTCAGGTACTATGATCTCTGTGAAGACAGCAGGTTCTCAGATGGGAACGCTCACATTATTGGAAGTGGGTATTGATCCTTCTATAACGGAGGAATTTCGAGAAACAGAGAAAAAAATTGCGGCAATGCTTGCAGATAAAGAAAAGTTAGCACAGGCCTTAGTACTTTTTCGTAAAAAGCTTACAATGGGAGTTAAAATAACAGAAGATAAGAAAGAATATCTGAAACAAATCACACAAAGCAATATAATTTTGGAAACGCAGATTAAAGAAGCCAGAAAACGTAATGATGAACTAAGGGCTGAGATGGAGAACCATACATCCGGAGTTATTAAGGTGTCTGATGTAATATATCCCGGTACAAAAATAGTTATTTCTAATGTAATCTGTTTTATCCATGAAATCACGCATCATAGTAAATTTGTCAGAGACAGGGCAGATATCAAAACAATTCCATTATAATATTTTTATTTTCATAAGATTTTTGCAGTGACAAATTATTCGCCTCTGACTGAGGATTATTTCATCTGAATTTATGCTGTTTTACAGCGGAATGTGAGGGTAATATGGAAATAAGACCGATTGATATATTAAAAACACAGGAAGTTTCTCAGATTAAACAGATGGAAAATCAGAAAATGCAGCATGCGCAGGATCAGGGTGAAAAAAATTTTCAAAATACAATTCTACGAGAGCGGCAAAAAGCGACGGAGGCTGCAAAATCTGATAATAATGAATACCGTTATGATGCCAAAGAAAAAGGTAATAATCAATATCAGGGTTCCAACGGAAATAAGAACAGTAAGAATAAAGAGAAAAAGGATGAATCAAAGAAACCGCAAAAAAGCGGGGGTATAGATCTTTTGATTTGATATTGGAGGCCAAATGAACTCATTACAGATAATCTTAATTGTGATAGGCATTATTGTAATTATCGTCAGCTGCTTAATCGTGGATAAATCTCAAAAACCTGTCTCCCCAACCGGAAAAATGATTACATCGGAGAATGCATTAAGCAATGAAGATAGATTACAATTGAAACATAGAATTGAGGAATTGTTAGAAGCTTCCAGTGAAGAAATTATGATACAAGCAGATGATGAGCTTAGCAGGATTTCAAATGAAAAAATAATGGCGGTGAATGAATTTTCCGAACAAATACTTGAAAAAATTACGCGTAACCATGAAGAAGTAATATTTCTTTATAATATGCTGAGTGATAAAGAAAAGGAATTAAAAGAAACGGTACGGGAAATCGATTCTTCGAAAAAAAAGATTCGGGATAGTCTGGATACAAAAGAGACAAGTGAAAAAATCTCGTCTGAAAAAGATGTGAAAATGAATACAAAGCCGGTAACGCAGGCAGATAGTATTGATAAAATGAGTAAAACCGCAAATGATATGGTGAGTAAGGAACAGGAGTCATCAGTATTAAGTATGGCAAGAAATAGCAATACACAAATTCTTTCATTATACTCTGAGGGCAAATCAATTATAGAGATTTCAAAATTGTTGGATTTGGGACAAGGAGAAGTTAAGCTTGTTATTGATTTATTTAAAGGCAAAAGTAATTGAAAGGCTTGGTGCAAAGGAAATGAAGTTAAAATATTATATGAGAGGTTTAGGAATCGGTATGATACTTACAACCTTGATTTTATCCATTGGAGGCACGAAGGAAAGACTGACTGATCAGGAAATTATGGATCGTGCTAAGACGCTTGGTATGGTGGTAGAGGATGAAAAGGATAAAAATCTGGACCATGTACTGGCGGAAATTAATCAATCAGTAACACCTGCTCCGGTAGCCACAATTGCACCGACGGTGCCGCCTGCTAACACACCAACAGTGGTTCCTGCGACCGTAACGCCATTGGAACCAACGAAACAACCGACACCGGAGCCTACAAAGACACCTATTTCAAAACCGGCAGCAAAATCAGGTACATCTGATAAAACCCAAAGTAAGGGTCAGACAGAGGAAGAAAAAATTACCTTTACAATAAATAAAGGTATGACTTCAGAAAGAGTGGCTGCACTTTTGGAGGAAAAAAAACTGATCAATAATGCAGCTGATTTTGATCAATATATTATCAATGTTGGGAAAGCTAGAAAAATTAAAGTTGGTACGTATACCTTTTATAAGGGTACCTCTTATTCTGATATTGTGAGTAAAATTACAAGAAAACAATAAAAGTACTTGCTATAGAGATTATGTTATGTTATAATTTCGTAGTCAAATTACACGTATGTTGATTTCAGCAATGGTGCCAATGAGCAAATGGTTTGCCTGGAATATGATACATGCGGAAGAAAACAACCAAATGGAGGTCAATTATGAGCGTTATTTCAATGAAACAGTTATTGGAAGCCGGTGTACATTTCGGACACCAGACAAGAAGATGGAACCCTAAGATGGCAGAGTACATCTACACAGAGAGAAATGGTATTTATATTATCGACTTACAGAAGTCTGTAGGTAAAGTAGATGAAGCTTATACTGCAATTAAGAATGCAGTAGCAGAAGGTGGATCAGTTCTTTTTGTTGGTACGAAAAAGCAGGCGCAGGATGCAGTGAAAACTGAAGCAGAGCGTTGCGGAATGTACTTTGTAAATGAAAGATGGCTTGGCGGTATGCTTACAAATTTCAAGACCATCAGAAGCAGAATTGAAAGATTAAGAGAAATCGAGAAAATGTCTGAAGATGGCACTTTTGAAGTTCTTCCGAAAAAAGAAGTTATCCAGCTGAAAAAAGAGTGGGAAAAACTTGAGAAGAACCTTGGCGGTATTAAGAATATGAAGAAAATCCCGGATGCAATCTTTGTTGTAGATCCTAAGAAGGAAAGAATTTGTATTCAGGAAGCACATACATTAGGTATTCCTCTGATCGGTATCGCAGATACTAACTGTGATCCGGATGAACTGGATTATGTAATACCTGGTAATGACGATGCAATCAGAGCCGTTAAATTAATTGTTTCCAAGATGGCAGATGCTGTTATTGAAGCAAACCAGGGCGTTCAGTTAACAGATACTACTAGTGATCAGATTGATGCAGATGTTGACGCAGACATGAAGGATGCTGTTACTGAATAATCATATAGGATGTTATCCAAGTACCCCGCTTTATAGCAGGGTACTTGTAAAGTAGAACAATATAGAAAGATAATTAATGTTCACAGAAGACATTTATACCTGAGAGATTTTTATTACAAGTATAGAAGCTGGTAAAGGTGTGCAATCAGTGAATTAGTACGGATTTCGTATAAAATAAATGTCTGCAGTCGAGAGTCTGCCGACTACGAAGAAAGGTATGGTTATTAATATGGAAGTTACTGCTGGAATGGTAAAAGAATTAAGAGAAATGACTGGTGCCGGTATGATGGACTGTAAGAAAGCTCTTGCAGCTACCTCCGGAGATATGGATAAAGCAGTTGAGTTTTTAAGAGAAAAAGGACTTGCTGCAGCTGAGAAAAAAGCAGGCAGAATTGCTGCTGAAGGTATTGTTGGTATTAATGTAAGCGAAGATGGTAAGGTTGCTTCTATCGTAGAAGTTAACAGCGAGACAGACTTTGTTGCAAAAAATGAGAAATTCAGAGATTTTGTAGCTGCAGTAGCTGCACAAGCTACAAAAACAAGCGCAGCAGATATGGATTCCTTCCTTGCTGAGAAGTGGGATTTAGATCCTTCACTTACCGTAAAAGAGGAATTATCTTCTATGATCGCTATTATTGGCGAGAACATGAATATCAGGAGATTTGAAAAAGTAGAAGCTGCAAATGGTTTTGTTTGCTCCTATATCCATGGTAATGGTAGAATTGGTATTCTTGTAGATGTTGACTGTGCTGTTAACAATGCTGAAGTGCAGGAAGCAGCTAAAAATATTGCTATGCAGATTGCTGCTTTATCTCCGAAATATGTTACAAAGGATGAGATTTCTGCTGACTTTATTGCGCATGAGAAAGAAATCTTAAAAGCTCAGGTTATGAACGATCCGGCTAATGCTAAGAAACCAGAGAACATCATCGAAAAGATGCTGGAAGGACGTTTAAATAAAGAGTTAAAGGAATTCTGTCTGGTAGATCAGATCTATGTAAAGGACAGCGAAGTATCCGTAGGACAGTATCTTGCAAATGTATCCAAGCAGGTTGGTGCTTCTATGACAGTTAAGCGTTTCGTTCGTTTTGAGACAGGTGAAGGCCTTGAGAAGAAGAGTGAAAATTTTGCCGAAGAAGTTGCAAAACAGATGGGAAGCAACTAGGCTTTTCTGAACGAATGCTGAACACCTGGAAAATGCAGTGTTTTCAAGGATTGCGAACGATTTTTGACAGAAAATTGGGTATCGTAATTAAACTTAAAATATCGCAAAATATCATTCGGATTTGGGTAAAAGTTGGGTATGGAATTGGGTAAAGAAGTTTACCCAACCTCTTAACGAAAAGTTTGCATGATACTTAAAAATTTAGGTTGGAAATGAAGCGTTTGAATACACGAAAATATTAGAATATGTATAAATAAACCGTAGCCTTATCTTTTAGGGTTACGGTTTTTTCGTGAAGAATGACAATGAGTTTTTATCGAGACTTGACTTTTTTCTAGACCATTTAGACTATCTATATTTATCCTTAACGTTTCATCCGGGTATACTCCTTCAGGTATTTCTGTATAAAATCCTTCGATATTTTCATAACTCATTCCAAATTACTTCCCTCATTATTTTTCTTATAATAAAATAACATTCAAATTCTAGGTTGAATATATCCTAGAATGAGCGTATAATAATATCATAGAAAGGATGGTGTGATTATGAAAGTTGATTTAAACAACCTGATATCAATAACAGAAGCTAATCAAAATTTTTCAAAGGTAGCTCGCATGGTAGATGAAAATGGGGCAGCGGTTATTTTGAAAAATAATGCGCCTAGATACGTGATTATAGATTATAGTAAATTACAGGAAGATAAAATTGCTGAGAATGTAATGGTTGAGGAAGCAGCAATGAAATATCTTACGAAGTATGCAGATGCTTTTGAGGAATTAGCAAAATGACAAAGTTAAGTAAAGAACAAATCTTAATGCTACATTCTATGGCAATAAAGCAATCTGGTGGTCTAGATGGTGTCAGAGATGATGGCTTGCTTGATATGGCATTACATGCACCATTTCAAACGTTTGAAAGTACAGAGTTATATCCATCGATACAGAGTAAAGCAGCTAGATTATGCTTCAGTATAATCAGTAATCATCCTTTTATTGATGGGAATAAAAGAATCGGAATCTTGGCTATGCTGGTTTTTCTGGATGTTAATCAAGTAGAGATTAATTGTTCGAATCAAGATATCATTGGACTAGGTTTAGGAGTAGCCAGTGGAAAATACAACACGGATTTTATTATAGATTGGATTATTGCACATAGTGGCGACTGATAGCTTTATCATTAAAATGGCGGATACCTTAACGGGAACCCGCTATTTTTAATTTATCATTCATTATAGTATACCGTTCTTCCAATTCTCATATCTCATTCCAAATTTGCTTCCGACATCAATTTCCCAATAAGAATCATTACATTTTTTCGATGAGAAGGCTTTGATTATTTCATATTGTTATTGTAAAACGAGTCGACTGGAGTTGAAAACAAACTGAAACATCCAGGGTGCTTCGTAAAAAATAACAAACAGATGAGAAAGGATGGATGAAAATAATGGCGTAAATAAGAACGTTTGAAGGGAAGTATATAGTAACGTGCAAAGTTCCGGCAGCCAAGAAAGGAGCTATTGCTGATGGTATTTAAGGAAATTAAAAAAATCATTAATTCATTACCGGATAATATCAAATTTATAGTAAATGGAAAACAAACAGATGTAGCTGCAGTGATGATAAAACAGAATTCTATTGAGATAGATTTAGAATATGAGGTAAATGTTCTGGATTATTTAGAGCATGACGGTTGTGAGGGATGCAAATATGAATTTACATATCCAGATTTAGACCAGGAGCCATGCTTATCTTGTCGGCAGAACCATTTGGATAATTGGGCAAGAGTATGATATGGAAATAAATTTCTGAATTTAGAAATAAACCATTCTGCTTTTCAAAGACTATGGATGATTTATTTCTATTCTAAGATGAATTATCTCTGTACTTTTTTCGATATCATGCACCATTTTCTTTCATATTGTTATTGTAAAATGAGGTGATTGGAGAAGAAAACAAAACAGAACCTTTAAAAAATAACCAGCAGCAGAAAGGATGGAAGAAATGATGATAAAAGAAAGATTTGAAGGCGAGTATATTGTGGATGGCGAGGCTTTTGATGACATTGATGTGTTTCTTGATATTGAGACATATTTATACAAAGGTATTGAGACTAGATTTGGAGAGAATAGGAATCTTGAATATCTGGTGAATATGCGGAACAAGGCAATGATGGTTCTGGAGGACAGTGTAATAATCTTTGCTATGAGATTGACGGAGCTTACGAAAACCATAAATGAAAACGCACCGGATGAAAAGATTTACAGATATTCGTTGGAGCTTGGAGTACCGGAACCGGAATATAAATCTATTTTGGACGCAGCCATGCTGTTTCTGGAGAAGATTAAATAATAACATACTCAAGAAAGGAAAGCGCCATATGACAAAGAAAATTCTAGAAATGCATTATACGACAATACAAACATTACAGGAGAACGAAGTAATACCCCGCTTCCTAACCTCGATACAGGAGAAATTTACAGAAGTAGCGGGAACCGGTCACAAAATTAATTGCAGTATCAATTCTGCAGGAAAACAAATGACAACCCTATATGACGGTGAAATTAAAATCATTGCTTGTATTACTGACCACAATGTCCGGTCGGTATCGCTTACGAAAATGCCAGAATTGATGAAAATCTTTGATAGCGTGAAGCAGGGACTGGAAGATGAATATGCTGCATATCCAGAGGCGCTAAGCGCTTTGGAACCAGTCATGCATATACATAGCTGCACTGTGGAGATTAGTCCTGACAGCAATAGGAATGGAAAATATGACTATGCTGCTAAAAGCTGATTGACTGGATTACAAAGAATAAGACAATTATTATGTTGAGGTAAAAAATGAGAGAGTAGATTTGGAATGTCTACTCTCTAAATATTACACTTTCAATGTAAGTATTAATACTATCAAGCGCGACAGTTGCAGACACTTGGCAACAGATGGCGACTGTTCACGTAATCATATAGCTGTTGATAACGGCTTGGAACGAATTATGTATTCAAAAGCAAGAATGGATTATATGCCCAATATTTATATTATCGGACAGAATGGATTTTGTAATTTTTGTCAAGTATTTCGTACAATGAGTTATGAGATGCTGGAAAAATTATGAGAAAAGCACGAAGCCTATGAATTCCGACTAGCCGAGATTTAGATTTATCATATATTCCCCAAAAGACTGTCTTACGGTCAATTAGAAAAGTAGAAGAGATGTTAACCTATCAACTCAAAGTGCGGTTGGTAGGTTTTTTATATCTATAAGACATATTTCAAGTTATCGAAATAATATTTTAGAAATAAAGATTTCAAATATACGAAAGTATAGAGAAAGTATGAGTGAAGACCAGTTGTTTTACTAAGAAAGGATGGAATAAAAAGGTAGAAATCCATATGCTATGATGCTATAATTTTAATAATAGTTCGATATTGGCACAAAACAATAAAAAGATAAAAGGATGATGAAAATATGATAAGTAATATTACTTCAATTCTATGTGCAATTATTACTTTTGGAATGGCTTTATTACAGCTATCACTTACATTTGGGTCACCTCTAGGGGAATATGTACTTGGTGGTCAAAATAAGATATTACCCAAGAGAATGCGTTTAGTTAGTAGTGCTTTTGCATTGATATTTACTTTTATTGGCCTTTCTTATTTACAAAGGGGGAATGTTCTATCTTTAGGTTTGAATTCTGGATTATTAAATGTTGTTATAATAATAAATACTCTTTTCCTTGCATATGCAGTTATAGGTAATGGAGTTCTAACAAAAAGCAAAAAAGAAAAGTATGTAATGACTCCATTATCCATTTTACAATTTATACTTAGCGTGATTACTATCTTTTATGTCCAACACTGATAAACTAATCTTTAAAATAATTAGTTGCCAGTCATCCCTGAACTGCTTATGAATTACATCAAAGATATGACAAATAAGAAGTTGATTAACTGCAGGAGGATAAATTTATGAAGATTTTATTTATTAATCTTCCGTATTATGGACATGTAATTCCAACTTTGGGATTGGTTAAAGAACTAATTAGAATGGGCAATCAGGTAACATATCTGGTGCCATTTGATTGGAAGGACAAAATAGATGAGTGCGGAGCTGAGTTTGCAGGATATAAAAATCACAAGAAACTTGATGAACAAATAAAAAATGCATATGCTGCTGCGGTAAAGATTACAGAGGAATTTGACCTTATTATATATGAACAGTTCTTTTCCTTGGAAAACATTTGGCTGAGAGATTTTCAAAGCCTGTTGTACGAATATTTACTGCTCCTGCAACAAATCACAAGTTGATGCAGGAATATATCCATGCAGGCGGAGCCTTGGGGCTTTTTCGGTTTAAATGGGTAGGTAGAATGTGGACAAAAAGTATTGCTAGGGATATTCCAATGAAAACCGATTGTTGGCTATCAGAGATTATAGAAAATCCCCCTGACCTAAATTTAGTATATACATTAAAGAAATATCAGCCGTATATAGATGATTTTCCCGAGGAACATTTCAAGTTTCTTGGAGTATCTTCATACGAACGTCAGGAAAATATAGATTTTATTGTGACGGATAACAAACCGTTGATTTATATTTCTCTCGGAACGGTAGTTAAGGGCGGAAATAAATTTTTTAAGAAATGTTTTGAGGCTCTTAAGGACAGCGACGTAAATGTAATAATGTCTGTGGGCAAATCAGTGCAGCTGGACAGTCTGGGTAAGATACCCGATAATTTTATGGTATATCAATCGGTTCCGCAACTTAAGGTGTTAAAATCATCAAATGTGTTTATTACGCATGGAGGGATGAACAGCATTTCGGAAGCATTTTCAGCAGGAGTTCCTATGATAGTAATTCCATTTATGTCAGACCAGCCTACAAATGCGCGACGAATTGAGGAATTGGGATTAGGTGTACAGATGTCGTATAAAAAACTAACTTCGGACAATTTGCGTACCGCTGTGCTCTCCATAATGAATAACGAGAATATTCATAGTAAGGTAAAGGAAATGCAGAAAGAAATGCAGAACTGTCCGGGTAATACCGAAGGCGTAAAGTGGATTATGGAGTATTATCAGGCTAAAATAAAGAGTCAATAAATATATCTTGTATGAACTAAAGTTGTTAGGGATAAACAAACCAGAAGTAAAGGAAACGAATATGGATAAGTCAAATAAGAAATTTTGGGAAAGAATTGCATTTTTATATACAGGGTTTATGAAAAAGAACGATACGGCCTACATTGAATTGTGCGGTTACATTCAAAAACATCTGACATATGCTGATTCTGTATTGGAATTAGCCTGCGGTACAGGACAACTCACTTATCGTCTTGCTGGAGAAGTGGACTCATGGACAGCAACCGACTTTTCGTCAAAGATGATAGAAGAAGCTAAGAAACAGGGAAAAGTACATAAGATTGAATTCGCTGTTGAAGATGCGACTGCTCTTACATATAATGATGAGATGTTTGATGTTGTAGTGATAGCAAACGCCCTGCATATAATGCCAGAGCCGGATAAGGCCTTATTAGAAATTTGCAGAGTGTTAAAACAGGGAGGGTTTTTGATTGCACCAACTTTTGTATATGATGGGAATTACAATAAACTATTAATTTGGATGATGGAAAAGGTAGGGTTTCACACTTTCCATAAATGGAAGGCAAGAGAAATAAAAGATTTTGTTGCATCATATGGATTTACAATAGAAAGTGGTGAAATTGTCAAAGCAAAACCGCTTGATGAATGCATTTTAATTGGACGTAAAAAGTGACAAATCCAAATTTATTTATTGAATTACGAATATAACAAAAATTTGAAAAAGGGGATAAGTTATGCAGGGTACAGAAATATTTGTTTTATGCATGCTATTTTTCTTGATATGCTATCTTAATACTGGTAGTGACGAGAAGAATATAAAGAGTTTTTCTTCCTATCCAGATGAAATACAACATATAGTAAGAGAGCGCGCTATACTGAAGGATAATATTAAAACCATGGCTCCGCTAATATCTATTATATCTAATATCATGGTGTTTTTAGTTATACTTTTTGTATTTGGCATATTTATAAAAAGAGCGAATTTTAAAGACAATTTTACAAACTTATTAATTTTAGGTCAAAGTCTCAATCTGTTTGATTTTCTTGTTATAGATATGCTTTGGTGGAGGAATTCTAGCAGGATACGATTTACAGGAACAGAACATATGGATAAGGTATATAAAAATCCTAAAAAACACTTTATTTCTTTCACCAAAGGAATCTTAGTTTTCTCCATCGTTCCAATTATTGACGGACTGTTATTATCTCTCTTATAGCAAACTTTTTAGAAAGAGCTAAAATAATTTTATAAAACGAATTAACAAATATGAGTTTAATGGAGGCAGATATGGAGAAAAAGAAACATTTACCATTATATGGAGTGGGACCAATATACGGAGTAACAATAATTATTATGACGGTGATAGGGATTACTCTATCTGAAAAAGGGTATTTTAGCAGTGGACAGTATGATTTTTTGAAGGGACCTTTTCTTGGAATTGGTATAATTTTAATTGCTTTCGGCATTGTTATTTGGTTTGCAGCAGCGGTGTTTGCTAAAATTGATTCAAATATCTTAGACAATCGTTTGGTTACAACCGGAATATATGCTTATGTTAGAAATCCACTTTATTCAGCATTTATGATTGTATGTACCGGAACAGTCCTGTGTTTTAATAATTTATGGCTATTGATATTACCAATTACATACTGGACATTTATGACTGCGCTCATGAAAAGTACGGAGGAAAAGTGGTTGAAGGAATTATATGGTCAGGAGTATATTAATTATTGCAAAAATGTTAATCGTTGCATTCCTTGGTTCAAGCGTTAAATTCAAATTTTCAAGAAGATAGTTTAACGAATAGGAAGATGGCATATGCCGTTAAGTTCTCATTATCAACTAATTCTAGGATTAAGTGATAAAGTCCTACTGATAAGAAATAGAAAAATACGAACAGATTTCTTTATTTATAATACGCTTTTACTATATAAATTCGCTGCATATTGAAGGTATGATAATTAATAAAAAAAAGATTGACCTGGCCCTTAGGGCAAGTGTTATCCTCTTTTTAAACAAAAAAAGGAGGATATAATATGTTGGAACTAATTAACAAAACGTGGAAGCAAATAGAGAAGATTGATAAGTCAAAGAGCATTTTGTTTGTAACAATGGCACCTATTGAAGAGCATAGTTTACATTTGCCACTTGGAACAGATGTTTATGAAGGTGAACATTGGATTAAGGAAACTATCAAATTAATAGAGTTTGAAAATCCGGCTATTATATGCTGTAAATTACCTGCATTTCCAATTGCTTCGGCAGGTATAAAAGGCCTATATGGATGCATTTATTTTAAACCTAAAACAACATACCAGATTACATTAGAATTACTCGATAGTATTGTACACTGGGACTTCAAAAATATTATAGTTGTAGCATCACATGGAGACCCGATTCATCAAATTGCAGTTGAAAAAGCATGTAAGAAGATTAATAAGAAATATGGAACCTGTGCAATTTCTCCGATGGGCGCATTCTTTTCAGCAAAAGAACTGGGAATCAACCTAAATCTTCCTAGTGAAATAATGAATATCGAAAATAAAGCAGAAAATGATTTTCACGCTGGGTGGATTGAAACCTCATGTATGCTGGACATTGAACGAAAACTTGTATCAGACTGTTATAAGTCTTTACCAGAAAATAAAATTGCTGAAAAGGATATGATTTCTGCAAAAAAGCAGCGAAAAGCTATGGAGGAATATGGACATTTGGGTTATCCTGCACTCGCTGATGAGAACATCGGAAAGTTACTTAATATAAATACTGCTCAATACCTGGCAATGGTTTCAATTAAGTTTTTGGACAGAAAGGATTATACCAGGTATATGTTTCATTCGTTATATAAACTTCCTTTTATGCATTTGAGATTTCTATAAAGAAAGGGGGAATTCATATTTTAACAAGAGGACAGTTTGCGGTTATAGGTAAAATCGGAAGGAAAGCATTAAGACTATATGAAGAGAACGGGCTTTTAATCCCTGTAGTGGTATAATGTAGTTGTAACACCTCAACCTAATAGATATAATATCTATCAAGGAAAGAGGTAACCACATGAAAATTTTTGAACCAGAATTTAAGAAAAACATTGTCCGTCTTCATATAGAA
>JAEZZO010000057.1 GCA_023418475.1 Bacillota bacterium | reverse complement strand
AATCGGATGTGCTGGAAAGTCCCTTTCTATCAGTATTTTTGAGAGGGGATAGAATTCGAATCCCGTCTCGCGCTTAATGAAAAGTATCGCTAATCCTTATAAATCAAGGGTTAGCGATTTTTTGTTGCTTGAAAATCATGTGTGCAGGATGTGTGCAACATCCTTTTACGGACTCAAACCGCTATAATGATTTGTCCATATAGGCACGATTCTTTTCAATTTGATTGTAATTGTAGATATAGCCTTTCGTTGTATCGGTATCCTCATGGCCCATATACACACTAATTTCCTCTAAAGGCATGTCCCCTGCATACAACCGACTGTGGCAAAGGTTCTTCGGATACAATGACTGCTCTTAAACGTTATACCAGCATCTCTACAATACTTCTCTAGCCAGTAGTTAAAGCTTCTGCTCGTCATTCTTTCACCGTTAGCCTGAGTAAACAGATATTCACTTTCAGGTGAGAGCTTTTTCACCTCTTCCAGTATCTTTTTTGCCTTTTTTGATAAGGGAATAGTCCGATAGCCAGCGGAAATATCAGAAAAACACACATCCCATGTGTGCTGTGAAGGGGAACCGGTTAATGCGAAAAAGACACCCTGTAATTCCGGTTATTACTTTTCTAGTGTTCTTGGAAATGGTAAGATAGAATTTATTACAGTGATGAAAAAATCAAAGCACTTACCCTTCTACTGAAACAACAAGCCAACAAATGGCCCATGCATGGAAGCTACACCATCAGTATTCCCTTCTTCATATAACTTTACCTGTTTACAATACTCCATGTGCTGCAGCAAAAGAGGTTGATCAATAATTGCAATATTTACGCCTTTACCGGTTATTCCTTTCTTATGTATGCTTCTTATTCCTAATCCCGGATTTTTACCATTTTCCATAACAGCTTTCGGATTAAATCCCTTTGGTAGCTTATCCGTCCATTTTGTATATTTATCAAATACAATATCTTTCATCTTCTCGGATTCATTTGATAAATCTAGACTCGTTAAGTCTTCTAGTCTGAAATCATATGCACTGCCCCACATATTACTATCTTCCAGCATAGTAAGTTTTTTCTCCAATGCAGACCAATCTGCAGATATCGGTGTCGTATTATGAAATTCATCCTTTGCTGTTTCTGTTGCAATTACCGTTGGTGTCACTGTAGGTATTGCTGTAGGTACATTTGTTGGAGCTGATGTCGGAGTAATAGTAATTTGCTGCCCATTCTTTCCATCTGAATTCATATTATTAGTATCAGTAGAGGCCACTTTAGTTCCTGCATCTGTCACATTACTGGAACCTCTGCTGCATCCAGCAAGCATTACGATCAAGACAATAGACAACATACCTAATTTTACCAATATACGCTCTTTTATCAATTTTATCCCCCTCGTTATTTTATTCGTTTCATTATAATGAACTTTAGTTCATATTTCCACGTTACTCCTTTTACCACATTTTGGCAATATATAATTAATTTATGCATTACAATTTGCAAGGCTCTTCACAAAACGCTCAATGACCTATTCTGGGATGATTCCAATTAGATATCCTCAACCTCAAAAATCTAAAACGTACTATTTTAGCTATAAATAATGCACTGGTATATTACGCCATGAGAATAACTTAAGATAAACATAAAATGTTTAATATTGACATGTTATATTTTGGTATCTATAATTAATTAAATGATTCGAGTGCCAAAAGTCAGATTTAATCATTGAATTGAATATGGCTGCATATATATTCATTTGGCTAACTTTCCTTTCTTCGATATGCTTCGCATATAAGCACTCAGTCAGCCGTAGTACGCCAAACCGAATATATATGCAGCCATATTCAACTAATATAATTTTTGATGACTTTTGACACTCGAATCATTTAATTTTAAGTTACATACCAGGGAGGAATATAAATGGCACATATGAAAATCGGAACATGTGTTAGGGGAAATGAAATTTTATCCGTATTACCAGAAGTAAAGAAAGCTGGCTTTGAATCAGTTGAATTATATTATAACGTCTCTCTTGAGGGTTCTGATTTTGTCGAATTATCAAAAAGGACGAAAGAGATCATTGGTGATTCTGATTTAACAATTTCCAGCATCGGCTTATACTGTAATCCACTACAATATGAGGAGCAACGAAAAGAACTGGAGTACTGCATTGACAATGCTCACTTATTTAATGCAAAGATTGTAGGTACTTTTGCAGGAGCTTTAGAAGGAAGAACCGTTGAGGAAGCTTTGCCAAAATTCAAAGAGGTATTTGGAGATCTTGCAAAAAGAGCCGAAGCAAACGATATCAAAATAGGCATAGAAAATTGTCCAATGTATGGATTTTGGTATCATACCACCTGTAATATCGGTTACTGTCCAAAGGCATGGGAAATGATGTTTGATGCTGTAGATAGTAATCACCTTGGCCTGGAATGGGAGCCCTCCCACCAATTAGAACAGTTCATTGACCCTATTGAACAATTGAAGAACTGGCTTCCTAAAATAGTGCATGTTCATGGCAAGGATGCTAATATCGATTGGCCGTATATCAAAAAATACGGTTCCTGGTTTGGTTCAGAATACTGCGTTCACCGTTTCCCTGGGCTTGGTGATAGCAATTGGGAAGAAATTATTTCTATCTTAAATAAAGGCGGCTATAGCCAAGATATTGCCATAGAAGGTTTCCACGACCCCGTCTACTGCGGTGACAGGGATTTTGAAGGGCAGATATTGGCTTTCAATTATCTGAAAGATTGTCGTAAAAAATCAAATCAATAGTAACAGGTAAAAGAAAAGAAGTTCATCACACAAGATGGACTTCTTTTTGTTTGATAATATTATCTAACTTTTTTGTTTTATCACATTATTTTTCATTTGATTATTTCACTTGACAAATACATCGCAGTTCGATATACTAAGTACTGCGATATAAAGTATTATTATATACAGAGGTGCTATATGAATGAGAAATTAAAAAGAGTATACCTTCCAATGACAGAAACAGGCTTTTATATTCTGTTTTGTTTACAGGCGCAGCAGCATGGTTATGGCATAACACAGCAAGTAAAGGAAATGACCGGCGGTGAAATTATCATAAGTGCTGGTACTATGTACGGAAGTCTTTCTAAGATGGAAAAGGATGGATTAATTCGTTTCACAATGGAAGAAGAAAAACGTAAGCTTTATATTATTACAGAGCAAGGGCAGGAAATACTTGCTATAGAGCTTAGAAGAATTGAACGTTTATATAAGAACAGTAAGGGGGAGTGTATACCATGGAGTGCAAAATAGTAAAAACAAGCTTTTCACTTTCCGATTTTGAGGAAGAGGAAGAGTGGTTATCACAAATGCATAAAAAAGGCTGGAAGTTAATCGAAATCTCCAAAAATGGCTATAAATTTGAAAAATGCCAACCGGAAGATTGGATCTATCAACTTGATTTTCAGATTAAAAATATAGAGGACAACAGCTATCTCAAGCTTTATAATGACTATGGCTGGAGCTTCCTTTTGAAAAGTTGTAATTGGTATTATTTCCGAAAGCAAAAGGATTCGAATGACACCGACTTATCTCTATTCAGTGACAGGGATTCCAAAATCACAATGTGCGAAAGATTAATCAGTAAAAAATTGATATTTAATGTTACTTTGTTTGCAATAGCTAGTGTGATTGTGATAATGGAGATATTTACTCATGCCTTTACGAGTGAGACCACGATATTAATTCCAAAATTTACTTGGATCAATGATTTCCTGAAAGCTGCTCTTCCCTGGGTCGGTATTGGTTTATTTGTTGCCACAAGCTTTTCGTTTTCGGACTATGTAAAAATCAGAAATAAGATGAATCGAATGAAGAATCCCCTTGACAAAATATAGTTTATACCATAAACTATCTGCAGAAAGGAGGTCTGGCATGAATACAGGGAATATTATCAAGACATTTGAAAAGCTTATTTACTGGTCGGGTGAACGTTACAAATTAGCAAAGGATTATGGAACACATCAGAAATTATACATTGCTGAAATTCATACAATTGAATTAATCGGGTGTAATTCTGGAATTCTTCAAAGAGATTTATGTGAGTTAATGGGTATCACAAAAGGTCGTATGTCAGTCATCATTTCTAATTTGTGCCAAAAAGGATTAGTTGAAAAAACTGAGGATTTGGTTAATCGAAAGGAAGCTCCACTCCAATTGACAGCCCAGGGTAAATTAGCATTTCATTTTCATGATAGTCAGGAGCAAGTGCGTATTGATGCCATTAAAAATGTACTTAGTAGATGCTCTGATGATGAACTGGAAAAGTTCACTGGTATCTTGGAGGATGTTTTGGATATTTTACAGAAGTAATAATTTTTACGAAATAGTTTACGTCGTAAACCATTTCATGGATAACATGGTCGTTTGATGGATAACATGTTCATTAAAAATTTATTAAAATAGGAAGGAATTATTATGAATAATGAGATACAATTAGCTGCCGGTATTATGACAATTTTAGCAGCCTTACTAGTCGGAGGAAGTATTATAGGTCTTGTTTTTGAGTTTGGTTATCCTAAAATCATCAGAAAGGATGCAATAACCATTTTAACTGCCCTTGACAAAAAGAGAAATACAGTTCCCTATCTCTACTATTTATTTGGATTAGGTGGTTTTGTTTTAGTATATGCATCAGTTTGTCTAGGAAATTATGAAGCAAACTATGGTGAAAGGGTATTTTCACAACTTGGAGAAATAAGTGGCATAATTTATGGAACATTATTATTTGTTGGCCTTATGAGATACGTTAAATTATTTCCACAAATAGGAAAACAGTTGAAAGAAGGAAAAATAAATAGTCACGAAGCAGAACTCATATTTCATTCCTTTAATATCTATATAGGTGAATCCATTGCCGAGCATGTAGCATTTGTATTCCTTACCGCAATGGTACTCTTTTATTCATTGAGTATATTTATAACTTCCTGTGTCTCAATAGGGATTGGTTATTGCGGAATTATGATAGCAATTGGTATGTGTATCGGTAACTTGGAATTTCTGGGATTAAGGAAAGCCTTTCTGTTAAACCGCATTTTTTCATCATGTGGAGCAATATGGCTCTTGGTCTTTGGTATTGATATACTATGTAGATGATTTATTTTATTTTCTACTTTATTCAACTCTTGTTTTCTCCAACATAATCAACTCGAGTTTCCTTGACTTCCCAAATTCATAAGGTATAATAAAGCTATCAATAATAAAAGTTATTCCATTACAAAAGGAGCTTTATCTATGTACAAATCAAGAATGAAGAGCGGTATAAATCGGATTGTATTATTTATTACAGTCTTTCTAATGATCTTCTGTCTTTCCGGTTTGGCAAATGTGAAAACAGAAGCAGCAACCGCAGTTAAATACAAAATGCAGAAGAAGGAAATCACTTATAAGGATGGTGCAAAAGTAAGAGGAATTGTTTCCTTTCAATACCCGGTATTAGAGGGTGATTCCGATCAGATCGCAGAAATTAATCAGGTATTAAGGGATGCTCTGAATACATATATGACCAGTGAAAATGTGGAAAATATAAAATCTTCTACCTTATTCGGAATAAATAACAAATTGTTTAACAAGGATGTACCACAATATTATTGGAAGACTGATTGTAAAGTTACCTATAATAAAAACAATATCATAAGTATGCATATGAAGGAAATGTGGTATGCTGGAGGAGTTTATAACCAAACTGATTATGGCTATACCTTCCATGTAGAAACAGGTAAAGTCTTAACTGCGGCTGATGCAATCGGAGGTACCTCCAAGCAGATGAAAAGCAAAATCTTAAAAGGCGGCAAACCTTACTTCAAGAATAAATACAAGGAAGGCTTTGACTATACCTGGCAGCTGATTTCTGATAGTATTAACTCCTCTGATGTGAAAAAATTGAAATTTTATTTAATTCCGGGTAAAGCACGCATATGCTTCGGGAGCTATGAATTAGGTCTTGGCACAGATTATAATGTCTTTTCAGTACCAAGCATTTATAAATAGGTGTCAACCATAAAGATGATTGACTTATAACTACTCCATATTATTTTATCTATGAATATTTATTTAAATCCTATTCATCGCTCTTCTATTCTCCGAAAGCTTTAGAGATCAACGCTTCCGGAGATTTTTGTAATGTACTACTGTTAATTACTTTATTACTGATTTCCCTTCCAGAAGCAACCGCAGGTAGCATAACCGGCAACTAACGATACATTTTATACCCTGCCTCAACATGATAAAATATTTGTAGATATGTCCGATGATATTAGACATATCATTCACTTTATGATTTATTTGTGGATTACTGTCATGAAAATTGTGATCGAAAATAAACTAAATTTTTTAGTTCAGGAAGGTGGATTATTAGAATGAATATGGCTGAAAACGTGATTTATGTGAAGGATTATCTTACAAAATCCAATTTGCCGGCAAGTGATTATGTAATAAACCCATATGTTGGCTGTCCTCACGGCTGCAAATATTGTTATGCTTGTTTTATGAAGCGTTTTACAGGACATGATGAACCCTGGGGAACATTTATTGACATAAAATATTGCGATAAACCAATTAACACAAAGAAAATAACTGGAAAATCCGTTTTTCTTTCATCCGTTACGGATTGCTATAACCTTTATGAAGAAAAATATCGCATTACCAGAAAGATATTGGAACAACTTGTCTCTATTGAATGCGAGCTTGGTATTTCAACAAAGTCAAAGCTCATACTGCGTGATATTGATTTATTAAAACAATGCCGGAAGCTAAAGGTATCCATGTCAATTAATACTCTTGAAGAAGCTTTTAAGAATGATATGGACAATGCAAGCAGTATTGAAGACAGGTTAAATACATTAAAAGAATTACATTCAAACGGAATTCATACCGTTCTGTTTCTGTCACCGATCTTTCCCGGAATAACTGATTTCAAGACAATTATTGAGAAATCCAGAGACTATATAGATGAATATTGGTTCGAAAACTTAAATCTTCGCGGTAGCTATAAACAGACTATCTTAGGCTATATCAATGAGAAGTATGAAAATCTCAGTTCTCTGTATGAAGACATTTTTGTGAAGGGAAATAATGAATATTGGGTGGATTTATCTATTCAA
This sequence comes from Bacillota bacterium, assembly GCA_023418475.1. Classification (GTDB taxonomy): domain Bacteria; phylum Bacillota; class Clostridia; order Lachnospirales; family Lachnospiraceae; genus Mobilitalea. Next base: position 11,348 of record JAEZZO010000057.1, on the reverse strand, counting down.
ATTGATAAATTCTGTAAAGAGAAGGATGTAAGTTATATAAATTATTTTTATCATAAAGAACTAGTTGAGGCAAAATTAAACCGTGCAAGCCTCTAAATTATAGATCCATTCTGTTACTTTTATAGTTTTTAAGACCCGAGTATATTTAGCTTGCATTCAAACATTTTGCTGTAGCGCTAATTGTAGACACACAAGCATTATAGTAATTTAGTAACTTTACAGTAGATTAACAACTTTGCGATTACTTAATAGCTTCACAGAAGCTTAATAGTTCATACCCATCCGGCAAATGAATTTTAGGATTTTTGTCGGGCTAATTATTTATGGAAAGGAAAAACTCAAATGAACATAATCATCAGGCAATATACCGAAAAAGATATCGATGAAATGATAAAAATCTGGAATCAAGTTGTCGAAGAAGGTGTAGCCTTCCCGCAGATGGACTTTCTAGACAAAAAAGCAGGGACCGAATTCTTCGGACAACAGACCTATGCTGCAGTGGCTGAAGATACAGATACCTCAATAATATATGGATTGTACATACTCCACCCTAATAATATAGGTAGATGCGGTCATATCTGTAATGCCAGCTATGCGGTAGCTTCTGAAAGCCGGGGACTTCATATCGGTGAACGGCTTGTTAAGGACTGTCTTGTGCAGGGGCAAAGACACGGCTTTCGTATCTTGCAGTTTAACGCAGTCGTTGCAAGCAATATTCATGCCAGACACTTATATGAGCGTCTTGGATTTCAACCGCTAGGTACTATACCCGGTGGATTTTTGATGAAGGATGGCTCATATGAAGATATTTGTCCCTACTATCATCTTCTCTAGTATTTTATATGTTACTCTCTCGCCATAAACGTGTAAACACTCCCTTCATAAATATGTAAATATCCGGTTGACTTTTATTCTCGATTGGCTATAATAAGGATAATAACATAGGAAAAGCAAAGACGGAAACGAGTAAATTTTACCTGTCATTCAGAGAGAAGAACATTTGGTGAAAGTTCTTTATGAAGAGGTAGCTTTGAAAACCATTCCTGAGCTGTAGTGCCGAAAGAATTAGTAGGTGCTTCCGTATGCCTGCGTTAAAGGCTAGGATTTGTCAGAATCCGAAGTGAAAAGTTAAGGTGGAACCGTGCATTCAAATATTTGTGCACCCTTAGATGAATGATATTATGTCATTTATTTTAGGGTGCTTTTCTTATGTTACCATTTTCAATTTTGAAAGGAGAATATAGGAAATGAAAGTAAACAGGAAAGATGGAACGGTAAAAGATTTTTCCTTCCATGAAGAAGAAGGAAGGAACGCATTCCGTCACACGACGGCACATGTTCTGGCACAGGCAGCCAAACGATTATATCCAAACACAAAATGTGCGACTGGTCCAGCGATTGAAGACGGTTTTTATTACGATTTTGAATTCGATTTTGAATTCGCCCCTCTTCATCTGCAGGCGCTTGAAAAAGAAATGCAGAAAATCGTGAAAGAAAATATTCCTCTTCACCGGTTCTGTTTAGGACGCAAAGAAGCAATTTCTTTTATGCAGCAGCGAAATGAGGATTATAAGGTAGAATTAATACATGAACTACCCGCCGATTTTGAAATCACTTTTTATAGTCAGGGTGAATATGCTGATTTATGTGCAGGCCCCCATATTATAAATACAAACCTGATTAAAGCTGTAAAACTCACTGGAATTGCAGGGGCTTATTGGAGAGGAAATGAAAAGAATAAAATGCTTACCAGAATTTACGGTACTTCCTTTCCAAATGGTAAGGATTTAGAAGAATATCTATTCCGTTTGGAGGAAGCTAAGAAAAGAGATCATCGAAAGCTTGGCCGTGAGCTGGGATTATTTGCATTAATGGACGAGGGTCCGGGCTTCCCATTCTTTCTGCCTAAAGGCATGATATTAAAAAATATGCTGATTGATTATTGGCGAAAAATTCATACAAGGGAAGGTTATCTGGAAATATCTACCCCAATGCTGCTTAATAGAGCACTATGGGAAACCTCCGGACATTGGGATCATTACCGTGAGAATATGTATACCTGCGTTATTGATGAAACAGATTACGCCATAAAACCCATGAATTGCCCCGGTGGAATGCTGGTTCATAAAATGCAGCCACATTCCTACCGTGATTTTCCTCTCCGCATGGGTGAGCTGGGATTGATCCATCGACGTGAAAAATCCGGAACTCTTCATGGATTGATGCGCGTTCGCTGCTGTACTCAGGATGACGCCCACATTTTTATGACACAGGAACAGATACCGGACGAAATCAGGGGAGTGATCCGGTTAATTGATGAGGTCTATCGCACCTTTGGATTTAAGTATCATGTCGAATTATCCACTCGTCCAGAAAACAGCATTGGCAGCGATGAAGATTGGAATTTGGCAACAGAAGGCCTTAAAAAGGCTCTGGAGGATATGCAGCTTCCTTATAAACGAAATGAAGGTGATGGTGCATTTTATGGTCCGAAAATTGATTTTCATTTGGAGGATTCGATAGGAAGAACCTGGCAATGCGGGACAATCCAATTAGATTTTCAGCTGCCCTTGAGATTTGAAGCCAATTATATCGGAGCTGATGGAGAAAAACACCGGCCAATCATGATCCACCGGGTTGTATTTGGATCAATTGAACGATTCATCGGTATCCTGATTGAGCACTTTGAAGGTAAATTCCCATTATGGCTCTCTCCTGTTCAGGTTAAAATACTTCCCATCTCGGATCGTTTTACGGAATATGCTGGTCTTGTTATGAATGATTTAAAACAATCCGGTATCCGCTGCGATCTGGATACAAGGGATGAAAAAATCGGGTATAAAATCAGAGAGGCACAATTAGATAAGGTTCCTTACATGCTGATCGTTGGTCAGAAGGAATTAGACGAAAGTCAGGTTTCCGTTCGCAAGCGGGATGTTGGCGATCAGGGTACTTTGGGTATAGATGAGTTTAAACAATTGCTCCTTGACGAAATGAGAAGTATGTCTGTATAAAGATATTATAATTATACTGCTATTTTATCTACAAAAATGATGTTTCCTATGAAGATATCATGCTTTATTGTAAAGATTTTATTTTAAGATATCATTTTATGATTTCATTTTATGATTTCATTTTAAGTTCTCATACAACAGTATAGCTTGTTACTATGAATCAGATGAGTGCATCTGCCATAGTACCATCTTCACTTAATTGTAACTTATAGCAGTAGAAAAGGTTCTGAATGACGGAGCCTTTTCTACTATTATGTAATTGACCGAGATCAGACCCACTTCGATATTACTTATCAGATGCACAACAATAAAATTGCGCTGGAGTAAAAAACGTAAACAAATACTGATTTAAAAGTACTTACCGGATATACAGCTCGGTTTATGATTGTACTGTGAACTGCAGTGATTGCTGTTTTAAGCTTCAGATAACAAAATCCTTTTCGGTTATGTTGATGGATATGAGTGCAAATATATTCTTACCCGTCCATTGAATGAATTTTAGGGGTTTGAGACCTTAATCTGTTTTTATTAGAAAATAAAATCAGCTTATAGTAGATAATTTCTACCCTTTGTGTTAGAGTAGTGAGAAAATCTGCATCCGATGGAAGAACTAGTTGCTGTACTTCCAATACCAAGGAGGATACCGTAAGAAATATATGAAACAATTTGGAATTATTTTGATTGTCACGTTTCTTGGAGAAATGCTGAAATTCTTGATTCCACTGCCCATACCAGCAAGTATCTATGGTCTACTGCTGATGCTTACTGCATTAAAGACCAATATAATACCCTTACATCGTGTAAAAGATGCCGGAAGATTTCTGATAGAAATCATGCCAATGATGTTCATACCGGCTGCTGTCGGCCTTCTTGATAGCTGGGATAGTCTTAAAAGTATCTGCGTCCCAGTTATAATAATTACGTTTTTGTCTACAGTTGCTGTAATGGCAGTCGTAGGCAGGGTGACTCAATTCATAATACAGTTAGAAAAAAGAAAATGAGATATCAAACTTTAATGTACCTAATTAAGCTGGTAACTTATTCAGATATATTCACACACTCCTATAGCTGATATATATTTATACTTTATCACTGATTAAATTTGCTAGTGACAGAACGAGAGGACACCATGAAAGAACTTATATGTAATTCTACATTTTTTGGAGTAATGATCAGTATGTTAACCTATGAATTCGGTTTATTCTTAAAAAGAAAATATAAACTGGCTTTTTTCAATCCACTATTAATTTCAATTATTTCTGTTATGATTATCCTTCTTACTTTCCATATTGATTATAAAACCTATAATGAAGGAGCCAAATACCTGAGTTACCTTCTAACTCCTGCAACTGTCTGTCTTGCAATCCCTTTATATGAACAACTGGAATTATTAAAGAAAAATGTAAGAGCAATCCTTGCGGGACTTATCTCAGGTGTTTTAACCAGTCTGTCCTGTATATTGGCATTATCCTTACTATTTCATTTAAGTCACAAAGAATATGTTACTCTTCTGCCCAAATCCATTACTACCGCTATAGGAATGGGTGTATCCGAAGAATTAGGTGGTATTGTAACAATCACGGTGGCAGTTATCATCATAACAGGTGTTCTTGGAAATATAATTGCAGAGACAGTCTGCAAGGTCTTTCGAATAAAGGAACCAATTGCCAAAGGTATCGCGATCGGCTCCGCTTCTCATGCAATCGGAACAGCCAAAGCAATGGAGATGGGTGAGGTGGAAGGCGCCATGAGCAGTCTGTCAATTGCCGTAGCCGGCCTATTTACTGTGATAGGAGCATCTATATTCGCGAACTTTTTATAAGTGATGTTGAATATCAATTTACTATAATTTTTTCTTAAATTTTGTATATTTTATTATTCAAATTAAATATACAATTTTTAAATTTACTCTTGACATATTTAGCAATCTATATTATATTATGACATGTCCCTAAAATATTGGTACCGATAATGTGGTTATACATTTTGTCAAGTTATTCATATTTGCGCGAGTGGCTCAGTGGTGGAGTATCGCCTTGCCAAGGCGAGGGTCGCGGGTTCGAATCCCGTCTCGCGCTTACAAAATCCCTTGATTTTCAAGGGATTTTTTGTTGCACGGATATGTGCACCGTATGTGCACTACTTTTTCTTGTCCTTTTTCTTGTCTTTATTAAGAGCTCTATTCATGATATCCAGATTTTCTTGTTCTGTATTTGGGTTGAATATATATTTAAGGGTGGTTCTTTCATCTACTTGTCCAAGAATATCCCGTATCATATCCAATGGCAATCCTTCGTTACTCAATCGGCTTGCAGTAGTCCTTCTTGTGCAATGAGGACTCTTGTATGTAACTCCTGCATCTCTGCAATACTTACTAAGCCAATAGGTTACTGCTCTTGCAGTTAGTCGCTCACCATTTCTTTCAAAGATAAATTCACCATCGGGATTAAGCTTTTTAGCTTTTCTTATGATATCCTTTGCTACGTCAGTAAGAAGAATAAAGCGGTACTCTGAATCGTTTTCCTTTTTCAGATGTTCCACTATTTGGACACCGGCACTCTTAAAATTCTCTCCATCAAAAACAAGTACCTTTTCTTCCATTCTCTGAATGGCTATCTTCCCATATTCAATATCAGAAAATTTAAGAGCTACGCCTTCTCCAATTCTAACACCAAGCTGGAACATAAGCTGTATGCATAATGCTTCAATTGTGCTTTCCTCTTCAAGATGTGTATCTAAAGTATCAAATTCATCATTCAGATACAACTTGGAACCATCAGTCTTTTTTCTGACTGCTCGGAATTTTGCCTTAATATAGATTCCATTCATTGGATTTTCCACGATAATCTCTTCATCGATAGCAATTCGAAATAAAGCAATCATTATGCTTTTCATGTTGTTATATTCTCTGTTAGAGAGATTAAATTTAGTAATGGTAGCATTAAAGAAATCATTCAGCATCTTGGTTGTCAGCTTTGAAATCGGCACTTGAATGATGGAATGGTCTTTGTAATACTTATTCCAGTGTTCATTATCCCGTCTGACGGTTTTAATATTAAGGCTTTCGTCCTTAAGACGTTCTGCTTTCCACTCTGGGAACAAATTATTTAGGGTCAAGTTTTTCTTGTTCTCAAAGTAAAAAAGATACAGTTTATCAAGCATATCTTCAATTGACACCGCGGATATCTGCTTAAGCTTGCCATCCTCCCTTACTGTGGTGATTACTCTGCCATTCTTACGGCTGTTAATTGCATATGGATGCTTTTGTTCTACTAATTTTCTACGTGTCATTTTTAACATATCATCCACTTCTGATACAGTTAGGATATCACGACTAATTGCTTCTTTCAACATTTTATCAAAATTTAACATAACGAAACCCTTCTTTCAGAAAAAAGGCTTCTGTTTGTTATAAATATTCTTTGATTCAGAGAGTCTGTTTTTAATTCTGCCTTATCATTATTAATAGTTGCTTATCTACCTTTATGGCGATTGTTCTCGCGTTCCCCAGGTAAATCTTCTTTGTGGAGAATCTTGTTATCCAATAATTCACGGATGAATTTAGGGGATGCCTTAATCAATTCCGGTAAGAAGTCTCTAATACTTCTTACAAGAATGTCATACAATTTGATTTTCTTCTTGGCTTCATCAAGATAAACCTGACGCAGGCGCTCATCTGATACCTTAATATTCAGAATGTCATTTGTCTTATCCTTCTCCAAGGATAGCTCTTTCTTTATTTCAGAGATTTTTTCCTGTTGATTTTGGATTTCATGGTTTTGTGCGATAATTAATTCATCTTTATCTTTTATCGTTTGATTTAGGTTATCTTTTTCTTTTAGAAGTAGAGCATTCTTATCCTTTTCTATTTTCAGCGCATAGTTGATGGCTTTTTGCTGCTTTATAACATCTTTAACATTAAATAGGTTAATATGTTCTTCCGGTCCCAAATCCTTTGCCCTTTCCACCAGACTCTGCTCTTTTAATTCAATTTCGGCTTCAAGCTTATTCAAAGATTTCTCAGCTTCCTTTAACTTAAAGGCTTCGACTTTCAAATGCTTCTCAGCTTCACCAAAATCATGCATCTCACCACGGTCAAACCCATACTCTTTCGCGACTGAATTATACATATAATCTTGGAATTTGCGATAGCTGAACTTCCCTTTCCATAATTCTGTTATAGAGATTTTCTTGCAATCCGTTTTTTTATCATAGACTATAGGTATTGCTATCACATGCATATGCGGTGTTACTTTCCCTTCGGGAAAGAGAGCTTTCATTTCTTCATCTAGAGGACGAAACACCTCATCTCGGTGTATATTTGCAGATAAGACAATCATATGTGGGAAGTACTTTTTGAGTGCCAGCAATTCTTTTTTGAAAAATGCTTCCTATTCCTCAAGACTCATCTCCGTTATTTTCTCATATGGTGGATAAATTAGAAACTCATCCAAGAACTTTGTTTGCTTATCCACTGCTCCTTGCACTTTTAACTGCCCTTTAAATTCTCCGCTTTCATACAGACGATTGAACGCAGTGAGATAGGTTTCCCCATCTTTCAGATTATTCACTATACAGGTGTTAAGATGGGTGAGTGATGCATCAATGTTCTTGTTTCCATAGTTTTTCAACGCTCTGAAATTATGTTGATACGGAAATCGCATCTTTGATTTTATGTAGCCTTGATGTCTAACAATACAAACATTTGCCATAAACATTTCCTCCTAAAAATTTGTTAATCTGGTACATTAATAAAAATGTTAGACAAATTTAAAAGGAGCATTTTTTTAGACTTTTTCAGAAAATGAGTTTCAATTCTTTAAATTCAGATAATCTGTATTAACTCACTAGGGCAGTTAAACTGCAACTGCCCTGCTCACTCTCCGAGGGGTCTGCGACGCTTTTGCATCATCCACACATCAAAACAACGAAGGCTCCATGCGCAGCATGGAGCTTCGTTGTTTCGATTCTACCTTTTCCGAAATGCATTTTTCTTCATCATGCATTTCACATATTTTTCCCTTGGTAGGTATTTTCCAATCTAATTAGATTGCATTTTTTGTGAAACTAAATTAATTTAATAAGAATATTAGTATACACCATTTGAAAAAGTGAAGGAAATACACCTTGGTGTTTGGTGTACACCGATTTCTGGTAAAATTAGTTTATTAATTTTATTTAATGTGATACTATGGTATAGAAACTAGTAGGAAATTTATAAAAGATACGGTTAATAAGTGAGGGTGGTACAATGGATATTTGTTTTAAAAAAGGAACTTTAGAATATTTAAATGATTGTGAAGAAGCACTTATAAATTCTGAATTGGGCAGAAGATATTTTACCAATGAGGGAAGTGGCAAAAAGGCTATATTAGAAGGATTAGAGCAAGGAACCCTATATACAGCTTTACTCAACGATATATGTGTAGGTTTTTTATTTTATCTTCCAAAAGGTGCCTTTCATAGTTTTCCCTTATTGCATCTGATTGCAGTAAAAGAGGAATACAGAAGTAAAGGAATCGGAAAAAAACTGCTTGATTTTTTAGAGGAAACAGTTTTTGTAAACAACAGTAAAATCTTTTTTGTTGTTGCTGACTTCAATCCAGATGCTAAACGTTTTTATGAAAAAAATGGATATCTTCAGGTAGGAGAAATACCAAACCTTTACAGAAAAGGAATAACGGAATATTTAATGATGAAAGAAAAAGCAGTATAATATAATACATGCCTAAATTTGTCGTATTGACTTTGAAATAACCATTTGAAATTTGTACATAAAATATGTGCACTATTATGTGCACATAAATCAGAAGTGGACGAAACCCCTTTCTTTTCAGTATTTGTAAGATAGGATTATGGTTCGAATCCCGTCTCGCGCTTAACTTAATTCGTCAGAAGTTCTTATTTTATGAGGCTTCTGGCGATTTTTCATTTTTGGAGTTTTGAGTACCCATGAGTACGTCACTTCCATTCATCTCTGAAAGAGCATTTACAATCTGTCTTGATGTCTTCTGCTTCCCTTGGTTATTCATTATGTAGGTTCGAGTAGTAGCGATATCATTATGTCCGAGATACCAGCGAATGTCTTCAATTGAGATTTTCTTTCTGTCCATTTCAGATGCTACTGTTCTACGAATATCATGAGCTGATTACTTCAATTCGGGCACGCACGCACTGCGCACGGATGCAGTTATCGACCTCACGAATCTTGGTTCTACCATCTTTGTCACAGAAGATGAATTCCCCATCAGCATAGCCTGCTTCCTCATTAATGCGCTTAACCGTCTGAAACAGATTAATTTCATAATAACTTAAAGGAAGATACCGGTCTCCGGCTGGGCTTTTCTTCTTCGTATACTCGACTTAACAATGTATTTGATTATATTGAAAAACACTTAGCCAGCGATATTGATTTAGATAAAGTTGCATGTATTATGTATCAATCAAAAGAAAGCTTTTTGCGTTCATTTTCTTTCATTACGAACATATCAATTTATGAATATATTCGTAAAAGACGTATGACATTGGCTGCTCTAGAATTGCAAAACAATTCTGTTAAGATTATCGATTTAGCCATGAAGTATGGCTATGAATTCCCTGAATCTTTTACACGTGCTTTTAAAGTAATTCATGGGATATCACCATCAGCAGCACGTAAAAAAGGTGTTAAGCTTAGTTTATATCCACGTATCTCTTGCTTAATAACAGTAAAGGGAGATATTGAAATGGATTATGGATGTTAACAATGAGCAAACAGTTAATCTGTCAAGATTTAACTGGGATGTCATCAAATCACCGGATTTAAAACCGGTAGATAATTGTTTTTACTTAGCTACTAAGTGGCGGGAATCAAATCGAATCAATCTTTTGGATTTGGGAACAGGACTAGGTCGGCATGCTGTTTATTTTTCAAAACAAGGGTTTAATGTAAGTGCAATGGATATTTCCGAATATGCGATTGACTACTTAAAAAATTGGGCAATAAAAGAAAATCTATCGATAAATACAGAATTTGGAGATATGTTATGTTTGCCTTACCCTGACCAATCATTTGACTGTATATTTGCTTATCATGTTATTTCACATACTGATTCGGTTGGAATAAAAAAAATAATAGCAGAAATTGAAAGAGTATTGAAACCAAACGGTGAGGTATATGTGACTTTTTGCTCAAAAGAAAGTACTGAATTTGCTGAGAAAAGATTTCCTATGTTAGATAGAAGCACCCTTATTAGCCAAGATGAGCTTGAAAAAGGCATACCACATTTCTATGCAGATATGAATGATTTGAAAGAACTTCTAGCAAATTTTCAAGTGGAATTAATAAAACATACAGAATACTATTATGATTTCAATAATAAAAATCGTAGAGAGAAATTCTATTACGTCAATGCAAGCCTAAGGGTAAGAGTATAAGAATAATTTTACTTAAGTTACTGCACCTTCATTATGAAATGCATCTCTATTCAATTTGAGTACCCACCTGAGTACGTAAAAAATGGATGTGCTGGAAAGTCCCTTTCTATAAGTATTTTTTCGAGGGGATAGAATTCGAATCCCGTCTCGCGCTTAATGAAAAAGGGCAGGAAAGCTAGCAAAATCAAGCTTTCCTGTTTTTTTGTGTCTAAAAATAATGTGTGCAGGATGTGTGCAACATCCTTTTACGGACTCGAACCGCTATAATGCTTTGTCCATATAGGCACGATTCTTCTCGATTTCATTGTAATTGTAAATATAGCCTTTAGAGGAAATCCGTATCTTCATGGCCCATATACACACTGATTTCCTCTAAAGGCATGCCTTTCTGCATACTAACGACTGGCAAAGGTTCTTCGGATACAATGACTGCTCTTAAACGTTATTCCAGCATCTCTACAATACTTTTCCAACCAGTAGTTAAAGCTTCTACTCGTCATTCTTTCACCGTTAGCCTGAGTAAACAGATATTCACTTTCAGGTGAAAGCTTTTTCACCTCTTCCAGAATCTTTTTCGCCTTTTTTGATAAGGGAATGGTTCGATAGCCAGCGGAAATATCATGTTTCACATATTCCACAACCTTGTACCCTTTGCGGATATATACTCCGTCTACTCTTTCCTCATCGACAATCTCCATCTTATGAATATAGACTTCACCATCAAGCATATCTTCCTTTTGCAGAACTACCAGTTCACCTATCCTCGTTCCGATTTGAAAATCCATCAAAATCTCCTTCCTATAATGTCAAGCCTAAAAGTATTGAATTTTAAGGCTTTTCTTTAAATAGTTACCTCTATAAACAGAGCTAAAAATGTATGACAGTCATTGTATCCTGTACTGAATAGCTAAAAATTGG
>JAEZZO010000025.1 GCA_023418475.1 Bacillota bacterium | reverse complement strand
CATTTTAGATACCTCTCGTATTCTTTGGATTTTTACCAACTGGCCGAGTCAGTAATAATCTAAATTTACTTGAGGTATTTTTTATTGTCAATTTCTTGACCTATTTAAAGTATACAGGAAGCTTTCAGAATTAATTTACTCTAGGCAATTGCGAAACTATATAGTTGTTCGCATTGTATACACAGGAAGTATGTATTCCAATGCTCCTTACGCTTAACTTCCACACCGGAACATATACTATCTGTTTCGCACAATCTTACGATTATAACTCTATCCTGCACAGTTTTTGTTCCACGCACGACGCTGTGCATCCTTCCGAAGGTTTTATTTCATTGGGATTATTTTCCTATGAAACAAAAAAAGCCCGTCCTTTCGATTTGCTATTACTGCAATTCGAAAGGGACGAGCGTATCATCTACGTCGCGGTTCCACCCTTTTTGGCTTCTGCACCCACTTCATTATGATTGATAACGGAATCACCGGACCGGATTAGGGTCACTCAGAGGTAGTTTTCATATGCTTCTCATCAGAAGAATTGCTTGCTGATACATAAAACCACAACAAAATTAACTTCCGCATGGAATAAGATACTCACACCAAATCATATCTCTCTCTGCATTCTTCGGCATATTACTCGTCTCATCAACGTATTTACATCAAATTCAATCTAGTATCAACTTTAATCGTATAAAGCAATAATATAAATTTGCCCTATTACTAAAATTTATTATATCATTCTTCTTATTAATGTCAAGCTGAACTTCTAAGCAAATGTATTACTGTTTATAGCATTTAAAAATTTTATATAAATATTTATAGCAAAGAAATGCCGGGTATGATAGAATATTGCAATAGTAAAGTTTGTCATATACTGGGAGGTAAAAAAATTGTATCATGAATTAAGAAATGACTTCATAAAAATCCAAATTGAAGAGCTTGGTGCGGAGCTTGCATCCATTATGAATAATCATACACAAAAAGAATACCTATGGAATGCTGATCCAAAATATTGGAAACGCTGTTCTCCTGTACTATTTCCGTTTGTAGGATCTTTAAACAAGAAATCCTATCTCTTTCAGGGAAAAATCTATCCAGCTTCACAACATGGTTTTGCCAGAGATATGCAGTTTCATCTTGATAAGAAAAGCGATTGTGAGATATGGTTTTCGCTGGAAGAAAACGAAACGACCATGAAGATCTACCCCTTTCCTTTTCGCCTTGAAATAGGTTATCTTCTAAACGAAAATGTGATCACTGTTTTATGGCGCGTCATAAATAAAGGAGAAAATAATCTATACTTTTCCATCGGAGCCCATCCGGCATTTTTATGCCCTCTTGACCCGGAGGAAACGCAAAATGATTGCTTTTTATCCTTTGATACCAATAGTCCACTCTCTTACTCCCATATTAATGAGAATGGACTTTTGGTCAGAAAACCCAATGGAGCGCAGAATTATATATCCACAGACTTTGGAGTACTTCCGATTGATCCTCATATGTTCGATTACGATGCATTGATTATTGAGAATCATCAATGTCATCAAATATCACTTCTTGATTCTACCAGAATGCCTTATGTAACGGTAACCTTTGATGCACCTTTGTTAGGACTTTGGTCTCCTGCCGGAAAGAATGCTCCTTTTATCTGTATTGAGCCCTGGTATGGCCGCTGCGATCGGGAGGATTTCACCGGTACTTTACAGGAACGTGAATGGGGAAATTCCCTGTTACCAGGTAAGGTATTTAAAGCTTCCTATACCATTGAGATTAAATAGCGAGGCTATAAAATAGCAAAAGGATGAAATAGATATTTATCAAAACATCTATCTTATCCTTTTATGCATGATAATAGAAAGTTCGAAAAACGTGCTTTCAATCGATTTATTTCATAATTAAGTTCATCCTATAAAGAAAACCCTGTTATAGAAATTATTTCGATGACGGGAAAAACGGACGCAGGGTCGCGGCTACGTTGCTCACAGGCATCGTCTGTAAGATTATCTTACCAGGGCCGGTAACAACCGTATTAAAGATACCTTCTCCGCCAAACAGCATGTTCTTTACTCCAGGGACCGTCTGAATTTCCATTGAACAGCCGGCAGTCATGGCAGCAAGATAGCCGGTATCAATTACCATCTGCTGACCAGGCTGCAGAACATATTCTACTGCATAGCCGTCAATCTCGATAAATGCAATTCCTCTGCCGGACAGCTTCTGCATGATAAAACCTTCCCCTCCAAAGAGACCGGCACCTAGTTTTTTCTGAAAATGAAGTGACAATTCAACTCCTGCTTCTGATGCTAAAAAAGCGGATTTCTGAACGATCATATTGTTGTCGGGTCCGATTTCAAGTGCTCTGATTGATCCAGGAAAGCTGGAAGCAAATGCAATCATTCCTTCATCACCGATAGCCGTATAGCGATTTAAGAAAAGACTATCACCTGAGAACATACGCCCTAAAGCTTTCCCAATTCCACCATTTGTAGTTGTTTCCATCTTCATGTTAGGGCTCATCCAGCTCATGGATCCGCTTTCCGTTAAAAGCGTCTCTCCCGAATTCACATAACAGGTTACGACTGGTAATGGTTCTCCAATTATCTCATATTTCATACAAAACCTCCTTCTATTTAAAGCACTAAAAACCTAATGCTTTTAAATCCATCTCTTTTAGATTACCAACCAAAGACAGAGAAGCGTCTTTTAAATTAAAATATCGATTTGCAAAATCCGTAATTTGCTTTATACTTACCTGGTTAATTCCATCAATCAGTTCCTCAATCGGAACGATCCTGTCTCGATTTATCATTGACTTGCCATTCGAATTCATCTTGCTTTTCGCACTTTCATTCCCAAGTATCAGTTCCGTCTTAATCTGTTCCTTCGTCACGAATAGCTCTTGTGCAGACACACCCTTACTCTTAATCTCCGTAATGATCTGAAATATTTTCTTAACTACTGTAATTGTCTGGGCTGGATTCATTGCCGCATAAATATGAAACAGTCCGGCATCCCGGTAAGAGCTTCCATATGAATAAATGGAATAGGTCAGACCGCTGTTTTCCCGTATTCTCTGAAACAATCTCGAATTTACGCTTCCTCCTAAAATAGAATTTAAAACAGATAACGTATATCGTTCCTCAGAAAGATATGAAATACTATTGAAGGCAATATTACAATGAATTTGTTCAATTTCTTTTTCTCTTTTAAAAATCACCTTGCTGTATTGTGGAATCCCTGCATTTGAAACAGGCTTATCAGGGCTTTCTTTCATTACACCAAACTTCTCTTCCAGCATCTGAATAATAAAATCTTCATTAAAGTTACCTGCTACCGATATAATCATATTTTCACCTACATAATAGGTATCAAAAAAGTCCAGTATCTGGTCTCTGGTAATTTTACGCACTATCTTTTTTGTACCGGATATCAAATAGCCGAGGGGATGTTTCTTCCAAATGTTTTGCTGAAGCATCTCATGTACGAGATCCTCCGGTGAATCATCATACATGTCAATTTCTTCAATTATTACACCCTTCTCTTTTTTTAATGCCTTCTCATCAAATAGAGAGGAAGTGAACATATCTGACAAGATATCAATTGTATTTGGCAGATGCTCACTTAATGTGGTAGCATAATAGGAAGTACACTCTTTGCTGGTAAAAGCATTCATATTACCGCCGATTTTAGCTGTTTCATCCGCAATCTGCTTCGCACTGCGATTGCTGGTACCTTTAAACAACATATGCTCAATCATATGAGCAATGCCATTATTACTTTCCCCCTCATTGACGGAACCAACCTTTACCCAGATTCCAAGAGAAGTACTCTGTAAATAGGGTAATACTTCCGTTATTACAGTTATCTTATTGGATAACATGGTAATATTTGTCATATAGGTCCCTCTCTGTTCGTAATATAATTTAACCATCTGATAATAATCTATGCACAGATGGTATTTTTCAATGAAATAGCTGATCTATTGTTACTGCATACTGTCCCTAATACAGATAGACTGCGAATAGTAAATGAAAGCCATTTACAAAATTCTACCATAAAGAAGAGTGATATTCAACCACCAGGCGAAACTAAGTATTTCAGCTTTGTATCGAAGGTTACAATTGACTTGTCTGTGAAGTGTAACTTTCGAATTCACATAGATTTCTTTTATAACGCAGAATTTAAGGCTGTATAATTTATAATTTCCGTTAATAACTGCACCCAATTAAATACGTAAAACTTGGATAGTTTCAGTTTATATTAGAAATTCATTCTTATACAGCCTTAAATATTACCCTACTTCACTCACCTAAAACTATATTTCAGGCAGTTATTTAATCTGAGAGATCTCGTATCCTTTATCTTTCAGAATATCGAGTACACTGTGATCACTGATATAGTGTCCGCTTCCAACGATAACGAAATATGTTTTCTTTGTATCTGATTTTAATAAATTATCGATATATTCTGCCATGCCGATATCTCTTTTGGTAAATAATTTATCCTTATACTCTTCTAATAACTTTATGTTATTATTTGAAGTATCACTAAGTTCCGGATATTCTGTATTCATGTTAAAAGTCTTTAAGAAACTCTCTACATCACCATCATGCCAATACTTGAGCATCTGTTCAAGACCGGATGCTGTTTCGGATTTCTCATTTCCATTTGTTTTGTTAATGGAAGCTATTGATTCATTCAGAAGGTATTCCTCTAATTCATCAGAAAAATTATCCAGAGCCTTCACCTGGTTTACATAACCTTCTACCTCCATAATAGGCTTTCCGGTAGTATATGCATTGGTAGCGAAATTCATATCTATTCCTAAACTTGCTGACTTGGAAGCATCCGCTGCGCTGTTTGCACCGGAGGATGCATAGGAGGTAAAGGTAAGATACAAAGCCCATGGCTTATATATAGAGACCGCTTGTTCCGAGATACCATATTGGGCTGCCGTCGCCACAACTTTTTTGTATGTCTCTTTCGAAACATGATCCTTTAAGGTGCTTCCATCCGTATACATGGTCATTGCCATGCTTTCCGTATAACCTGCCTGATCGAAGAAATTGAGTTCTAAGACCAATGCATCCGCACTTTGATATGCTGCAAGGATTTTATTACTGAATGGATAGATGCTGTTATCTGCCAGGTGTATCGATCCGAGCATATAAACTGTATTACCATTTTTCTCTGTTTTCCATAAAAATCCTTTGCTTGACGCATCTAACTTATCATATACGCAGGTAATTACTCTCGTGGCAATAACACAAGCCTGCTCTATACTACAGGAGGAATTCAATGACTGCTCACCGTTCTTTCCGGTGTAAATACCATTCTCCTTCATGAAATCAAGATATGTCTTATTTTTTGTACCAATATCCTTTGAAAACTCCATGGTGTTGATTAAGGTATAGAAGGTTTTTAATACTTTCTTTACCGTCATTGTTTTGGATAAGCTATAGATAGGATTCGGGTTCTTCTTCACACAATTTGTATCCAACAATTTACTTCGTTCTCCGGATAGGAGAACCAGTAATTGTGATTGTGTAATAGGAGCTGTCATATTCTGCTGATACCAATCCATCGGATAGATTGCATATGTATCTCCAATCATCAGATCCTTATATACCCAGTCGCTGAAGCTTTGGGTGATGCCGGCAAAGCTTTTTATGTTCTCTTCCTTAACAGATGCCTTTTCCGCTGCAAATACTTGATTCACAGGTATGAGGGTAAAGCACATAACCAAAGCTAATACGATCGATATTACTCTTTTTTTCATTTTGTTCCATCCTTTCTTAATGCCATACGATAGACTTCTTTGACTACTTTATGGTTCTTTTTTGAATATAAGGTTCCTAAATGATAAAATACATTTCATTAATTTCCATAATATTCATGGATAAGTATATGGGGAGGAATATTATTTGTCAATCATTACTTTTCTCCGTCCTTATATATTTTTACATTTATTACCTTTTTATTGTATTGTATAGTATGCTTTACATTGTGTAGTATAGTACACTTAACATTTGTTGTCAAGTGTGTTTTACATTTTAACAAATTAAAATACTATGGCCTAAATTAACTGTGAACACTTCCGGCGCAGAGTTTTCTTTCATAGGACGAACTTTCCTGGGAAGGAACAAAGAAGGCTGTATGAAATCTTGCATTCACCAAATGTCCGGGTGAATTCTACTCAATTCCATACAGCCTTATATTATCTTATAAAATAATTATATTACTGAGCATCCTTAATACTAAAGCTTAATCTGCCCATCTTATCCTGACCAAGACAAACAACCGTAACTACATCGCCTAAGGTTAATACATCTTCTACATGCTCGATTCTCTGCTTAGCAATCTTGGAGATATGAACCATGCCTTCTTTGCCGGGAGCGAACTCAATAAAAGCACCGAAATCTTTGATACTGATTACTTTACCGGTATACTTTTTACCTTCTTCAAAATCAGTCACAATTGTCTTAACAATTTCGACCGCCTTACGAATGCTTTCTTTATCTACACCGCATACGGAAACAGCACCATCATCGGTTATATCAATCTTAACTCCGGTCTGCTCGATTATCGCATTAATTGTCTTGCCCCTCTGGCCGACAACCTCACCGATTTTAGATGGATCAATCTTAATCTGAACAATCTTTGGTGAATAAGGTCCCACCTCCGGTCTCGGCTCCGCAATAACAGGTGCCATAACCTCATTAAGAATATAGGTTCTAGCCTCTTTGGTACGATAAATTGCTTTTTCGATAATTTCTCTGGTAAGACCATGTATCTTAATATCCATCTGAATTGCTGTAATACCCTTATGAGTACCTGCTACCTTAAAATCCATATCTCCAAAGAAATCTTCAAGACCCTGTATATCTGTCAAAATCAGATAATCATCATCTGTATCACCGGTAACAAGACCAACTGAAATACCGGCTACCATTGCTTTAATCGGAACACCTGCAGCCATTAATGACAACGTAGATGCACAAATACTGCCCTGAGAAGTAGAACCGTTTGATTCCAGAACTTCTGATACGGTACGAATAGCATAAGGGAACTCTTCTTCAGAGGGAAGAACAGGAACAAGTGCTCTCTCTGCGAGCGCACCATGACCGATTTCTCTTCTGCCGGGACCTCTGGAAGGCTTCGTTTCACCTACGGAGTAAGACGGGAAATTATAATGATGCATATATCTCTTACCGGTCTCATTCTCATCAATACCGTCCAGTCTTTGTGTCTCTGCTAAAGCCCCCAGAGTCGTAATGGTAAGTACCTGAGTCTGACCACGTGTAAACATACCTGATCCATGTGTTCTTGGCAGGATATCAACCTCTGCGGCAAGCCTTCTGATTTGGTCAATTTTTCTTCCGTCGGGACGTTTTTGATCCTTCAAGATCATCTTACGTACGGTTTTCTTTTCAAATTTATAGATAGCTTCTCCAAGAAGTGGAACCCACTCCGGATGGCTTTCTGCATAGCGCTCGGTTAACTGATCGGTTATCTTGCGGATATTTTCTTCGCGAACCTGCTTCTCATCGGTGAATACTGCCGTTTCCATGGCTTCGGGAGTAATAAAGCTTACCATATCATCATATAACTCCTGCGGTGTATCCCAATGTACATATTCATGCTTTGCTTTACCGCATTCAGCAGCAATTTTAGTGATAAATTCAATTACCTTCTGATTGAGTTCATGTGCAGCAAAAATAGCTTCGATCATTCTGTCTTCCGGTACCTCATTGGCACCTGCCTCAATCATTATTACCTTATCTTTGGTGGAAGCAACGGTAAGGGACATGGTGGACTTTTCTCTCTGTGAGGAAGTAGGATTAAATACCAGCTCACCATCCACCATACCCACCATGGTGGAGGCTGTCGGTCCATCAAAAGGAATATCAGAAATACAAGTAGCGATAGCGGAACCAAGCATTGCGGTAAGTTCCGGAGAACAGTTTTGATCCACGCATAGAACCAGGTTATTTAATGTTACATCATTTCTGTAATCCTTGGGAAATAAAGGTCTCATCGGACGGTCAATTACTCGGGATGTAAGGATTGCATTTTCAGAAGGTTTGCTTTCTCTCTTGATAAAACCGCCCGGGATCTTTCCTACTGCATATAATTTTTCTTCATACTCAACACTCAAAGGGAAAAAGTCTATTCCTTCCCTGGGCTTATCAGATGCTGTTGCAGTTGATAATACAACAGTATCACCATAATGCATTAAAGCTGCTCCATTTGCCTGTGCAGCTACTCTTCCGACATCTACAGTAAGTGTTCTGCCGGCTAATTCCATTGAAAAACTTTTGTACATAATTGTCTCCTTTTCATTATTGCAAGTCAATTTCAATTACCCACTTGCAGATTACAGAGCCGGAGGTGCCGAAACAACTGAAAAATCTACCGGAATCCTTCCGATAACCTTTTCAGAAGTCTCGGGATGACCTCCCGTCACTCTAACTACAATATTATACCATTATTAATACTAATATGCTACCATTTTTTTCGTCCAATGCAGGTTAAGCTGTGATTGCTTTAAAAGAGGTTAATCAGAAATGGACTGGATCTTCTTTAAAGTATCTACAAATATATCCTTTCTTAATCAAAATTACAGGAAAATAAAACAGCTGCCAATTGAATTTAATCTTTGGTCTTCAATCGAACAGCTGCTTTTTCTTTCTTTTATCTGTTTTTTAAGATGCTTACAGTGATTCTGAAACAATGTTTTTAAGCCATTTCTTTTTACGGTATCTCCTATATCCAAGTATCGTTTTATAGATCTCCTCGGTCAAAACCATAGCGTATACGCAGTAAATAGGTAAATGCAATACAAATCCGCCAAGTAATGCCATAGGTATTCCAATCAGCCATACTCCGCTTACATCCAGAAAAAGTGCTGCCCTTGTATCTCCTCCGCTACGCAAAATGGCTACAATAATTAATGTGTCCACCGCTCGGATCGGTAGATAAAGTACAAAGACCACGATACACCATCGTAAATAAAACTGTACTAATTCCGATGCAGGAAATATCGATACGATTGCATCCTTTAGCAGGAATATAAGCAATGCTATCCCCAGAGATACGACAAACAGCATAATTAAATAATTCTTCGCATGTTCCTCCGCTTTCTTCAGATCATCTGCCCCAAGCTCATTCCCCAGAATTACCGCTGCTGCATTACTTACCCCAAACAGAAATACCATACCCATCTGCTCCACCGTATTTGTCATAGTAATTGCAGCCGTTGCCGCACCTCCCATTCTTCCATACACCAGTGAATACATAGTAACCCCAAGCCCCCACATAAATTCATTTGCTATGACAGGAGCCGCCGTATAAAGGTATTTTTGAACAAATGCCTTATTTAAGAAAGGTTGTTTTTCTTCTGTTGTATCATGCACACTGCTGTGAACAAAATCTCCGATACCGTCATCTCCGGCTTTATTGCTGCGTATGACAAGCTGTAAAAGGATGAGCTCCACAATACGGGCAATCACAGTTGCTAGTGCAGCTCCGGCTACTCCCATGACGGGAAGTCCCAGCTTTCCAAATACCAGGCAATAATTTAATATGACATTAATAATTATTGCGATCATTGTTATGATAACAGGGGCTTTGACGTAATTCATACTTCGAAGAATTGCCGTATATACATTAGTTACCGCCGTAAGCGGATAACTGATTGCAATTACACCCAAATAAGCCGCACCAACTGTTATCATATCTTTCTTATCCGTAAAAATACTCATTACAAATCCCGGACATAAAATACCCGGAATAAGAAAGAGAAAAGAGCCTGTTATTCCAATCAGTAAGGAAAGTCTTAGTACTCTTTTTATATTATTAATTTCCCTTTTTCCATAATACTGCGAGGAGAGAATACCAGATCCGCTGCAGATACCGAACATTAGTAACGAAAATACAAAAAACACTTTATTAGCTAATCCAACTGCGGCAACAGATGTCTCTCCCAACTGTCCAACAATTAATATATCTGCAAGATTAAGCAGATTATTCAACATATTTTGGAATGTTATTGGTATGGCAATTGTAAAAGTTTTTACCATGAAATTTCTATCCTGCAGCATATTTTTGATACTATTCATTCCTTCACCTATTATTACCGTCTTCTTCTAAAGACCGTAATATTTTCTTTTTTTTATCTACTGAACAAAAGTGACTTTACACATCCGATCATAAAACTTTATTACACAACATTTGTTATGTGTATGAAACTGCGCATGCCCCGGAGGGTTTTCTTTTATAGGGTCAACTTTCCCTATGAACCGAAAAAAGCTGTCCCAGCTTCAGCAACAACGGCTTTAAAATGGGACAGCTTCTTTCTTGTAGAATTTACTATTTTCTCAAACCTAAACGTTCAATAAGAGTACGATATCCTTCGATATTCGTTTTCTTTAAATATTCTAGTAAACCTCTTCTTTGTCCAACCATCTTAAGAAGACCTCTTCTGGAATGATGATCCTTCTTATTACTTTTCAAATGCTCTGTTAATTCTGTAATTCTCTCTGTTAAAAGAGCAATCTGAACCTCCGGAGATCCTGTATCCTCAGGTGTTCTTCCGAAATTTTTGATGATTTCCTGTTTCTTATCTTTGCTAATCATAATAATTCTCCTTTCCATGGAACGCCTAATACTAAGAAAAAGGTCGGAGTGTCCTAGCTCTGAGTATTGGCTAAATGTCACCTGTGTTATAGTAACATAATCTATTCCTATTGTAAACCTTTTTTTGTTAATTAATCGTATCTTTCGATATAAATATAGCCGTCAGTAGGCAAGTCTTATTCCAACCTGTGAATCCGGCAGGAGCTCTCCAATAAGGAGTATTTACATTCACCGGTTCTTTCGCTGTGTTTTTAATTATTACGAAAGAATTCCTTTGTTAATATGATATCTTCCTTCATCCTGCGTGTTAAGTCTTCCAGGGAACCGAATTTCATCTCCGGGCGAATAAAATCATAGAGCTCAACTTCTATCGTCTCTCCATATAAATTGCGTTCGAAATCAAAAAGAAAAGTTTCCACACCAATATATTCTTCTTCGCCAACAGTAGGTTTATATCCAATATTCGTTACGCCCGGATAAATATCATTACTTATTCGTGTTTTAGATGCATAGACACCACAGGGGGGTAAAAGCTTATTCGTTGGCGGAATCAAGTTCGTAGTAGGCATACCGATGGTTCTTCCAAGCTTACGTCCATGCGCTACTTCTCCTCTGATCGAATATGGCTCTCCCAACATCCGGTTCACCTTATTCAAATCACCTTCCTTTAAGGCACTTCTGATTGCAGAACTGCTTATTATTTCATTTTTATATTTTAGTTTTTCACAATCAATAACCTGATATCCATATTTTCTTTCATACTGCTTTAGAAGAGCCACATCACCTCTACGATCCAGTCCAAAATGAAAATCCTTACCAACAATAATTATCTTCGCATCCAGCTTCTTAATTAATATTTCTTCAATAAATTCCTCCGGCTGCATGGTTCTTGTCTGCTCTGTGAACGGAAAAGAAAGAAGTACATCCAAACCAAACCTTTTCATTTTCGCTCGTTTTTCTTCTTCTGTATAAATAAGTTCAAATTCCCTCTCTGAAAACAGGTTGGACGGGTGCAGCAAAAAGCTGAACATGATTGTCGTAAGACCCTTCTCTTTGTATGACATGACCAAATCAAGCAATTGCCTGTGGCCGAGATGGATCCCATCAAACTTTCCTAAGGTTACAGCACTGTTTGTAAATTTAAAGTTTGTATTTCCCGCTATATACTCCATCGTTTCCTCCAAGCACTTTCTGTCTTCCTTGAAAGCCGGTGCGAAATTCTTATCTTTATTGCACTTTTCTGCCACTGTTTCCTATTAAGCGTTTTTGATCGCTCAATTTACACAATAATCAAAAATAGTTAATTGAGCAACTCCTCTTAAGTTAAAAACATTTTGACCGGTTTATATATTTCTTCCTTCTGCTCCCACCGATAAAGGCCTATAAAGGTATGGTCCGCATCATAGACCCTGACAAATTCCTGTGATGGCTCTAATTCCGGCCGAAGAGTGTGCTGTGCCATAAAAGCATTTCCATTATAAATCAATCTATGAAATTCCCGCTCAACAATAATCCGATCATATTGCATAAACATCTGATCGACTGGTATGACTGTATCCTTAAGGCTGTCCGTACGAACGAGTTCCTCCACCTGACCAAGCTTTAATGCTTCATCAATAAGAAAATTGCCGACGGCTGTTCTCACAAGACTTTTCATGGTACCGCCGCACCCTAACTCTTCACCTATATCATGAAGTAATGTTCTGATATAGGTACCCTTTGAACAATCCACTGATAAAGCTACCTCTTCCTTCTCAGGAAAATATTCGAGAATACGAATCGCTTTAATGGTAACCTTCCGGCGTTCTCTTTCAATCTCTTTTCCCTGTCTTGCAAGCTCATACAGTTTCTTTCCTCCCACCTTGATCGCTGAGTACATAGGTGGAAGCTGCAGATATTCGCCCTGAAAGCTTTCAATCACTGCAGAAATTTTTTGAAAATCAGCATTAACCGGAGCTGTTTTTAGGATAGTTCCTGTCATATCCTGCGTGTCCGTTGTAATACCAAGTTTTAATACAGTATCATAGGTCTTATCCTTATCTGTAATGAGATCTACCAGCTTTGTCGCCTTTCCGATACAAACAGGAAGTACTCCCACTGCATCGGGATCTAAGGTTCCGGTATGTCCAATTTTTTTTATTTTTAAGATACCTCTCATTTTAGCAACTACATCATGAGAGGTATATCCTTTTTCTTTATAAATATTAATAATTCCATCAATCAATTGCCTGCGCTCCTAACCAGATGCTTGTCCGGTATGACCTTAATTTCGTATTCCTAATTCCTTCAACTGTATCTCTATATGGGGCGTCAAATTATTAATGACATCATATACCGTTCCGGACATCGTAAATCCAGCCGCTTTGATGTGACCTCCTCCTCCAAAATAAACAGCTATTTTGCTTACATTTACTTCTCCGTTCGATCTCATGCTTACTTTAAATTCATGAATATTTGTCTCATATACAAAAATAGCTACTTCCGTGCCCTTTGTGACACGAAGCTGATCGATTATTCCATCTAAATCCGAAGTGGAGGCTCCGTAAAAATCCAGCATTTTCTTGTTAATGGAAGCAAAAACCACTAATCCGTCAAGAACCAGGATACTTTCCATCAAACAACGTCCTAAAATCTGATTTTGCATATAAGTTTTGGAATAAAATGATTCATCAATTAAATAGGAACCATTAATTCCCTTCCCGATTAACTTACCTGCTGTAATCATTGTTTTCTCAGAGGTATTGGAATGTTTGAAAACTCCGGTATCATGAATGATGCCGACGTATAATGCTTCTGCAATTTCCTTCGTTATTAATTCTTCCTCCATTAAGTAAAAAAGAACTTCGCAGGTTGAAGAAGCATCGGCTACCACATGATTTTCCTGAGCAAACATCTGATTACTGATATGGTGGTCAATATTAATTGTCTTTTTTGCTGTTTCAAAAAATTTTAATGCATTCCCCAAACGATCCAAGCTACCACAGTCAAGAGAAATAAATACGTCATAAACTTCATCTGTTTCATAAGAATGTTTGATTTCATCTACTCCGGTAAGAATATGAAATTCATTTCCAAATCGCTCCAGGTAAACATCCACTTTCTCAAGACCAAGCTCCTCCATATTCCGCTGCAGGTACAGGTAAAGAGCCGTACAGGAACCTACGCAGTCACCATCCGGTCTGATATGCCCTGCAATTGCGATTTTCTTAGTACCGATTAATTCTGCATTAATTTTTTTCATAAATGCTCATCCTCTTCATTGACAGTTTAACGGTTATCTTCTTCTGTATCTACCGAAGCATCCTCCGCGTCCTCGCTAGCTTCCTCCTCTTCAAGGTCATTGTCTTCCTCAAAGTCTTCTCCCTGTGAAGGTCTTTGTGTACCGGCGGAGGTATTTTTATTCACTTCATTAATTAATTTTGACATATGAACTCCATATTCTATGGAGTTATCAATTACAAAGGTAAGTTCCGGTGTATTTCTTAAGTTTAACGTCCTTGCTAACTGGCTGCGCATAAAGGAGGCAGCGCTTTTTAAACCGCGCAGAGTAGATGTTTTCGATTCTTCATCTCCCAAAACACTGATATATACCTTTGCTGTCTTTAAATCAGGCGATACTTCAACTGCTACAACAGAAGTCATAGGATTGATTCTCGGATCTTTTATTTCCCTGCTGATTAAAGTGCTAAGTTCCTTTTGTACCTCACCATTAATTCGGGTGTTCTTAATACTATTTTTCCTCATAAAATTCACCATTACCTTTCCAGTTGGAACAAATCCGGGATGAACCGGCAAGCCGGTTCACCGGACCATCTTCCGATTTACCTGATGTCCTGCTTCCATCTGCCAAGGTAAACCTATCTTGGCACCTCTGCCATAATATAAACCTCTACTTTGTCGCCTTCTTTCACATCATTGAATTTCTCAAAAACAAGACCACATTCATAGCCGGTTGCAACTTCTTTCACATCATCCTGAAATCTCTTCAAGGACGCAAGGCTGCCTTCATAAATCATCGAATTATCTCTAAACACTCTGGCCTTACAACCCCTGACAATTTTACCGTCAAGTACATAGGAACCTGCAATTGTACCAACTCCGGATGCCTTAAAGGTCATACGAATCTCAGCATGACCGATTATTCTTTCCTCAAAGATCGGATCAAGCA
This sequence comes from Bacillota bacterium, assembly GCA_023418475.1. Lineage (GTDB taxonomy): Bacteria > Bacillota > Clostridia > Lachnospirales > Lachnospiraceae > Mobilitalea. The sequence goes on along the minus strand of JAEZZO010000025.1, from coordinate 14,283 downwards.
TTCCCTTCATCGCTGCTTCTATATCGTTGATTGCATCATAAATAACTTTATAAAGCTTTACGTCGACATTTTCACGTTCTGCTGTTTCCTTTGCCGCATTATCAGGTCTTACATTAAAACCAATAATGATTCCGTTGGATGTGCTCGCAAGAATAACATCTGATTCATTGATAGAACCAACACCGCTATGAATAATACGCACTGCTACCTCTGCATTGCTTAGTTTCATAAGGCTTTGCTTCATGGCTTCTACAGAACCCTGTACATCCGCTTTAATAATTAAGTTTAATTCTTTAATATTACCTGCCTGAATCTGTGAAAACAGACCGTCAAGAGATAATTTTGCTTTGGTATCTGCAATTAATTTTTCTTTACTCTGTGCCAAATAGGTTTCGGCAATGTTTCTTGCTTCCTTCTCACTATCTGTAGCAAGGAAAGTTTCTCCGGCATCAGGAACTTCATTCAGTCCAAGTATTTCAACCGGTGTAGAAGGAGTTGCTTCCTTAACTCTTCTACCCTTATCATCCATCATGGCACGAACCTTACCAAAGGCAGACCCTACCGCAATATTGTCACCGACATACAGGGTACCTTTTTGAACCAGGATAGTTGCTACCGGTCCTCTTCCCTTATCAAGTTCCGCTTCAATGACGATACCTCTTGCATTTCGATTCGGGTTAGCTTTTAACTCAACCATTTCGGCAGTCAGCAATATCATTTCCAGTAATTGGTCAATACCTTCCTTCGTATGAGCGGATACCGGAACAAATATTGTATCGCCGCCCCAATCCTCAGCGACTAATTCATATTCGGTAAGCTCCTGTTTTACTCGCTCAATATTGGCACTCGGCTTATCAATTTTATTAATTGCAACAATAATCTGCACTCCGGCAGCCTTAGCATGGTTAATAGCTTCCACTGTCTGCGGCATAACGCCATCATCTGCAGCAACCACAAGAATAGCAATATCTGTGGAATTTGCACCACGTTTACGCATGGAAGTAAATGCTTCATGTCCCGGTGTATCAAGGAAAGTGATTTTCTCACCGTTCACTTCAACAACATATGCTCCGATATGCTGCGTAATTCCTCCGGCTTCTCTTGAGGTAACATTTGTTTCCCTGATTGCATCCAAAAGAGAGGTTTTTCCGTGATCAACATGACCCATAACACAAACAACCGGAGGGCGTTTTTTCATGGTATCGGGATCTTCTTCCTCTTCCTTCAGTAATTCCTCAATTACATTAACCTTAACTTCCTTCTCTGCAATAATTTCATATTCCAAAGCAATTTCTTCTGCCTCTTCGTAGGTTATTTCCTGATTAAGTGTAACAATCTTACCGGCAAGGAAAAGTTTTTTAATTAAAGCTGCGGAAGGTTTTTTCATCTTATCAGCCAATTCCTTAATGGTTAATACTTCCGGAAGCTGAATTACCTTAATCTCCTCTTCAATTATCTGAATCGGTTTTGGTTGTATAAACTGACCTTTTTTAGGAGCAACTTTCACTTTAATTGCAGCTTTATCGTCGTCACGTTCTATAAGATTTTTTTCTTTATAGTTCTTTTCTTTATTAATCCTGTCTCTGTTTCTCTTGTTGCTGTTATCATTCTTTTCCGCTACTTTTTGATCTAAAATCTGCTGATCGAATGTCTTTCTTTCACCAGGTCTTCCCGTAGTTTTTCTGCCCTGCGCTGATCTGTTGCCATAGCTTGGCTTATCGTCATCATCTTTATTCATGTCTTCAAAGCCGCGTGAATTATAACCTCCACCCGGTCTCTGACCATTACTCGGTCTTGAATAGCCTGATTGACCATAGCCGCCTCTGTTTTGGCCGCCCGGTGCACCAGAACGTACGCCGCCCTGTCCTCTGTTACCCTGATAACCTTCACCGGATGGTCTGTTTCCCTGATAACCCTGTCCGGATGGTCTGTTTCCCTGATAACCTTCTCCTGAGGGTCTGTTTCCCTGGTAACCCTGTCCGGATGGTCTATTTCCCTGATAGCCTTCCCCTGATGACCGGTATTGTGGTTTCTGACCATCATTATAGGATCTTCCTTCTTCCGTTGATCTTCCTTCATAGGAAGGTCTGTTTTGAGATCTTTGCTCCTGGTTACCATCACTGGATGTTCTTCCTTCGTAGGAAGGTCTGTTGCCCGACCGGTAAGCAGTATTATTTTGTTCCTGCTCTCCTGTTGATCTACCAGTATTATGAGAACTCTGATATCCCTGACCATTATTAGATGTTTTTTCTTCACTTGATAGGTTAGCCTCACCTGATGGTCTGCCTTGCTGGCCTTGATATCCTTGTTGTCCTTGCTTCATTATGCCTTGTCCTCCTGCGGGTTTTTGTCCCGTTATCCCCTTATGCGCTTGATCATATGCTTTTTGACCATTATTGTGTCCCGGCTGTTTTTCAGCATTCTGAATGGTTGATGCCGGTTTTTGTATATTCTGTACGGAACTATTTTGTCCTGCACTTATATTTTGTAATGCACTGCTTTGTACTGCACTACTTTGTACTACACTGCTTTGAACTGCACTGTTTTGTCCTGTACGCACGGTATTTTGTCCTGTTGAATTTCTTGTTCCCTGTACTGCATGTTCTCCGGAAAATGATTGTCGTGTCTGATTTTGACCGGCTGTTTTTTGATGATTAACTGACTGATTGCTCAAAGTATTTCCTTCCGGTCTTGCTGCAGGTGTATGAACAGCAGTTGCCACAGGCTTTGCCTGGTGATTTTGATGCGAAGCAGTCGGAGTAGTCTGTGCTGTTTTCACTGACTGAGATGTCTTACTTGCCTGAACATAATAATTTTTTATATAAGCCACCTCATTATCTTCCAAATTGCTGCTGTGTGTTTTCTTTACGCCAAAGCTCTTCTCCACAAAGTCCAAAATATCTTTGCTTTCCAATGAGCCTTTCGTAATATTATTTATTTCATTTTTTAACTCAAAGATTTTCATTTTTGCCATACTTACTACCTCCGTTCTCTCCTTGCATCATTTTCAGTATCTTTTCAATTGCATCTGCCAAGCCCTTGTCAAACACTGCCAAAGAAGCGCGAAATTCTTTACCCATTGCATGACCCAAGTCGTTTTTTTCACCAAATAAGTAAATTGGTACATTATAGTAAGTACACATGTTGGTAAACATTTTCTTTGTATTATCTGATGCATCCTTTGCTACAATAACTAAAGCTGCCTTATGTTCTTTCACCGCTTTTTCTGTAGAAAATTCTCCACTAGCCAAATTACGCGATTTTGTTGCGATCCCTAACAGGTTAAATACCTTCTTTTCTTCCGGATTCAAGCGAAATCATCTCCTTCTCCAATGTTTCAACTATTTCCTTTGGAATGCTAACCTTAAGAGAACGTTCCAGGCCCTTTGTCCTCACAGCCTTCTGTAAGCAAGCAAGTGAGCAGCATAAATATGCTCCTCTGCCGTTTTTCTTACCGGTTGCATCAATTACAATCTCCTCCTCAGGAGTTTTCAAAACACGGATCATTTCTTTTTTTGCTTTCATTTCACCGCATCCGGTACACATTCTTAATGGTAATTTTTTTGCCAAATTCTCACATCCTCAATTCCGCTGGAATTCTATTAATATCCCATACTTTGTGATTCACTTTTAATATCAATTTTATATCCTGTCAGTTTTGCAGCAAGCCTTGCGTTTTGTCCCTCCTTACCGATTGCAAGAGATAATTGATAATCAGGAACAATTACTCTGGCACTTTTTTCATCCTCCTCAACAGTAACTGATACTACTTTAGCAGGACTTAACGCATTTTCGATTAATTTTGCCGGATCATTGCTCCAGTTTATGATATCTATCTTTTCATTTCTAAGTTCATTCACTATAGTATTTACTCTCGCACCATTTAATCCGACACAAGCTCCAACCGCATCAACATCTGGATTGTTACTCCATACTGCCATTTTCGTTCTGGATCCGGCTTCTCTGGAAATGCTTTTGATTTCTACCGTGCCATCCTGTATCTCCGTAACCTCTGCTTCAAATAGTCTCTTCACAAGCTCCGGATGTGTTCTGGAAACAGTAATTCTAGGACCTTTTGTCGTATCTTTCACTTCCAGTACATACAACTTTATGCGGTCTGTAGGTCTAAAGACCTCTCCTCTAACCTGCTCATTTTCTGTCAGAACTGCGTCTACTTTACCAAGGTTAATACTTACATTATTTCCTACATAGCGTTGAACAATTCCCGTAACAATGTCCTTTTCTTTTCCGCTATATTGGGTAAAAAGAACTTTTCTTTCCTCTTCACGGATTTTTTGAACTACTACCTGTTTTGCCTTCTGTGCTGCGATTCGGCCGAAGTTCTTAGGTGTGACTTCTATTGCTACAATATCGCCAATATCCTTTCTTGCATCTTTCATCTTGGCTTGTGCCGCACTGATTTGCATAACAGGATCCGTTACCTCTGCAACAACCTCTTTCATTGCATAAACATTTACCTCACCTGTAACCCTGTCAATATTCACCTTAATATTGTCTGCTCTGCCAAAATTATTTTTGCATGCCGCTACCAATGAATTTTCTAACGCTTCCAACAATATATCCTTACTGATATCTTTCTCCTTCTCTATCTGGTTTAAAGCCTCTATTAGTTCCCTGTTTCCGTCCATTTTTCTCTTATCCTCCTTAATTACATATTTTTTTTAACAAGTAATTAGCCTGGAGGATATTCCTCCTTAATTACATATTTTTTTAACAAGTAATTAGCCTGGAGGATATTCCTCCTTAATTACGTATTTTATTAACAAATAACGCCCTAAAAATCAAATGCTAGCCTTACCGATGCAATACTTGCTCTGGGAATATCCATCCTAGTATGGTCATCCAATTCTATTGTTATGACCTCCTGATTGAAAGAAGTTAATATACCTGTAAAATCCTTTTTTTTATTAATCGCTTTATATAATTTTATTTCAACCTCTTCTCCAATACTTTTTTCAAAATGTTTATCCCTCTTAAGCTGTCTTCCAAGTCCGGGGGAGCTTACCTCCAAAATATAAGATTCTGAAATAAAATCATTTTTATCCAGTAAATCACTTAATGCTCTGCTGACTACTTCACAGTCATCCACCGTAATACCATTCTCTTTGTCAATATAAGCACGTAAAAACCAGTTTCCACCTTCTTTTACATATTCCACATCATACAATTCAAAATGATTTTCAGATAGAATAGGCATCAACAGTTTTTCCGTCCTTTGCTCATATTCCTCATGCTTAGCCATGTATTCGCTCACTTTCTTGTATCATTTTATCATAAATAAAAACTTAGAAAGCAGTTCTTATTTTAAATAGACATTTCTTATACTTTTAATCCTTTTGATATGCCTGCAAATAATAAGAGTGGACTTTCGTCCACTCCTCATTTAGTCTTATCATTTAGCACAATTGTTATTATATCAAATGATACCAATAATTGCAAGTATTAATTTTAATTCGCAGCAAATAATTTGGATTAGTGAAAAAAGTACTTACTTCTGATTAAATCGCTGTAAAAATTCTTTTGTTCTTTGATTTTTTGTATTGCCAAATACCTCTTCGGGGGTACCCTCTTCCACAATAACCCCTCCATCCATAAAAATGATACAATCCGCAACATCCCTTGCAAACGCCATTTCATGCGTTACAATTACCATTGTCATTTTATCTTCTGCAAGAGAACGTATTACTTTTAAGATTTCTCCTGTTAATTCAGGGTCAAGTGCAGAAGTCGGTTCATCAAAAAATAGAATTCTTGGGTTTAATGCCAAGGCTCTTGCTATTGCAACTCTCTGCTGCTGTCCCCCCGACATCTCACAAGGATAGGCATTGGCCCTGTCTTTTAAATTCATTCGCTCCAGCAGTTCCATTGCTTTCTTTTCAGCAGCCGTTTTGTCCGTACCCAGTACATTAACCTGTGGATCTACAATATTGCGAAGGACTGAATAATGAGGAAACAGATTAAAATTCTGGAATACAAGACCAACCTCAAGTATTATTTCATGGAGTATCTTACTGTCTGCATAACCTGTACCAGTATCTGTATCTACCATTAATTTTTTACATACTTCAATGCGTCCGCCATCCACTCTTTCGAGCTGAGTCAGACATCTTAATAATGTTGATTTTCCCGAACCGGAAGGGCCAATGATAGCAACAACTTCGCCCTCATTCACTTCCATTGATATATCTTTTAATACAGTTGTATGGTCAAATTTTTTTTGTATATTATCTGCTTTCAGTAACATATCATACCTCTCATTCCTGTGCATGTTCTTTGATGATATTGCTTGATTTGCTATTCCTAATTCTTGTAATAGTCAAATTTCTTTTCTATATATTTAAATGTAATTTCCACAACAGTGTTCATAATCAGGTAAAATACAGCAGCTACAATAATCGGTACTGTTGACGCATACTTCGAAACCGCCGTAGTCGCAACTCTGAATAATTCAATTACAGCGATCGTTTGCGCAAGTGAAGTATCTTTTACTAATGTCATAAGCTCATTGCCGGTCGCAGGTAAAACATTTTTCACTACCTGCGGTAATACAATTCTCATAAAGGTTTGAAATTTCGTATAGCCTAAAACCTTGGCCGCTTCATATTGTCCTTTCGGAATAGAAGCAATACCGCCCCTGAATATTTCTCCAAAATACGCCGCATAATTAATTGCAAATGCCATAGTGCATGCCACATTCCGGCTAAAGGTAAATCCAAATATGTAATAAGGTCCATACATAAAGAAAATCAACTGAAGCAGTAAGGGAGTTCCACGAAAGATTAACTGATAAATACGGACCGGCATATTGATGATCCAAAGCTTACTTCTCCTTCCCAGTGCTACCAGGAATCCCAGCGGTATAGAAAGTATCACCGTAAGGAAAAAAATCTGAAGTGTCATGACACTCGCAGATAACATATTAGGAATTAATAAATCCATAGGTACATTGTTTATTTTCATAAAATCCTCCGGTCTGCTCTATCGAAATATTATGTTAATTTGAATTCTGTCAGCTAACACTTTACCATATTACCACACCGTTGTATCTATTTCAATTCAATTCAATTCTTTTCGAAAAAATAAATGTACGGAATTACAATTACTGCTTCTCCTCTCCTATCTCATCTCTTTGATTTACAATTACATATTTTGCATATATTATTGTTGTATATACAACTGTTGTATTGGCAACTATCCAATCGGCTTACATATAATAAAATAGACTTTTATTATATAAACGGATGAATATATGCACTTATATTCATCTACATTGCCTGGATCAGGCTTTTGACAATAGAATTCTATAAAACAAATAATGTAAGGAGGTGAATTTTATGATCATGACTAATCTATCTATTATTTCCCGTTATAGTCGTACTTTTTTTGAACGGCGGTTAAGTGAGTATCAAATCGGGTTTACAGAACAATTAATCTTAATGTATCTCTGTACATGTGATGCAGTAAATCAGGAAACAATAGCAAGGCATTTTATGCTGGATAAGGGTTCTGTGGCAAAAACCTTATACAAACTGGAGAAGAAGAATTATATCACAAGATGTAATAATCCGGATAATCAACGTGAAAAGCTCATTACTATCTCAGAACATGGGAGAAGTATTCTAAGCTTGATGACAGAAGAATTACAACAATGGCATAACTATCTATTTGATGGTTTAAGTAAAGATGAAATCGATCAATTTACTGCGACAATCGAAAAAATGTCACGAAATGCTGTAAAAATAATCGGCAGGAGCTCGCAGGTCAATTAATGTTTTTTAAGTATAACGCACAAGGAATATGTGCAGAAATGGAGCGAATATGGAGAAAAGCAAAAAATCTAATATTGTATTAATGATGGTTATTTATCTGCTTGGTATCTTCATGGGAGCATTGGATACCGGTATTGTTACTCCTGCCAGAACTGTTATTCAGAACTTTTTATCTGTTGATGAAAAAACAGGAATTTGGATGATTACTATGTATACGCTCGCTTATGCAGCCAGTATACCGGTGATGGGAAAGCTTGCCGATAAATATGGAAGAAAATACATATATTTAACAAGTATATTTCTTTTTGGTATTGGTTCCCTCTTCTGTGGTCTTTCGCAGAATTTTGGAAGCTTTACCGTACTTCTTATAGCAAGAGCAATCCAGGCAATTGGAGGTGGCGGAATACTTCCCATTGCAACTGCGGAATTTGGCACTACTTTTCCAAAAGAAAAACGAGGTATGGCACTCGGTTTGGTCGGCGGTATTTATGGTATTGCTAATATATTCGGAGCATCCGCCGGCAGCGCGGTACTCGATCTATTCGGAACAAATAATTGGCAATTTATCTTCTATATTAATGTGCCTATCACAATTTTCATTTTAGCCGCCGGTCTCTTTGTACTACCTAATACTAAAATGGAGCATGTGAAAAAGATCGATTTTCCCGGTATTACGATTTTAACAATTATGATTTTATCCGTACTTTACGGACTGAAAAATATCGATTTCTTTCAATTCACAGATACCATAAAAAGTGTCTTTGTGTACCCTTTCCTCATTCTCTTTATTATATTACTGCCCGTTTTTGTACTGGCAGAGAAGAAAGCCGAAGATCCGGTAATGAATTTGGATTATTTTAAGAGTTCCCGTATTATAATTACTCTGTTTTTATCGTTTCTAACCGGTATTATTATTATGGGTATGATTTTTGTTCCTCAATTTTCGGAAAATGCTCTGAAAATAGCTACCGGAAAGGGCGGATATTTTGTTTTTATCCTAGGGTTATTTGCCGGAATTGGTGCACCATTCTCCGGTAAAATGATTGATCTGCTTGGTGTAAAATTAGTCTTAGGGTTTGGGTTTCTGATATCTGCGCTGGGATCTGTCTTTCTTGTTCTGATTACAGCAAATTATCCGAATTTACTCACTGTATTAATCAGCTTAATTTTGGTTGGTATAGGCATCGGATTTACCATGGGAACACCCATTAATTATATGATGCTTGAAAACACAAAGCCGGAAGAAGCAAACTCAGCACTTGCAACTGTTTCACTGGTGCGTTCCATAGGTACTGCGATCGCACCGGCTATCATGATTGGATTTATTGCGCATGCCGGTGCTGCCGTTTCTTCAAACGTTATGGCTTTGCTACCGAAACAAGCAGATGTTCCTCCCCTGCCCTATGCACAGGAATTACAGGATACTTTCAGCAAAATGAAGGAAGATCCTTCCATAAAAGAGAAGCTTTCGAATGCAACCATTCCTGATCTAACTTCTTTTCAAACTATAAAAATTAATATGGCCTCGGGTAATGGTACGAAGGAACTGCCTAAGGATTTGATGGAACGTATGTCATCCTCCGATGTTACCACAATAACAGAAAATATTAAGATCCTTTCACAGCGCATGTTTGATACAATGACTCCGAGTATTATCCAAAAGATACAAGAAGGAATATTGAATGGAGTTACTGCAATGGAGGAAAGTAATACCAGGCTTAACTCCGGTATTATCAAGATGCAGCAGGCTGTCAAAGCCCAAGAGGATGTTATAAAACAGCTGGAAGGCTTATCTGCCACGATGTCCAAAATGATGTCATCCTCCAAAGATCTTCAAAAGCAACCCGGAAAATCTATGCCCGGAAATACAAGTGGACCTGATAAGAATTTCACAATTCTCGCAATGATTCCCGCAAATGTTAAAGCATCGATACCAGAAGCTTCCTTGAAAGAATTAGATGATATAAAAACACCAAAAGATTTGCAGATGAAAATAGAGGAACTTAAGCTGGCAAAGCAAAAGCTTGAAGAACAAATAGCTTCTATGAATACTGCAAAAATAAGGATGACAGAAACCCTTGAGAAAATGAAGGAGCTTAACAACTCTATTCCTGGTGCCTTTCAAGAAACCAAGAACAATTATTTGAAGGAAATTGATGAAATACGTCCTTCCATCGAAGAAGTATTTCAAGAGACCTTGAATAGAGGATTTCAGCAGGTTTATTTCACCGTGACGCTAGTTTCTTTACTTGGCTTATTTATTCTATTTGCTTATAAAAAGAAAGAAACGGAACTTTGATTAGGGAAAAATGGGCTTTCTATAAAAAAACGGGTTGAAAGCATGAACTCAATACTTTAACCCGTTTTTTTATACCTGGCAATTGTTAATTTTTATCGTATTTGTAAAAGCTCAGCTTATTTAATAGTAGTGATATCAGAACCAAACCATTGTGTTGAAATTTTCTCAACCGTTCCGTCCTTCTTAAGTTCTTTCAATGCATTCCATACCGCATCGCAAAGAGCCTGATCTCCCTTACGGAAGCCAATTGAATATTTATCTTCTAATAAAGTCTCCCCAAGTACCTTATAATTCTTGCCTTGTGAGGTAATATAATAATTCGCAACCACAGAATCCATCAGCACAGCATCAGAATTACCACTCTCCATATCTAAAAGAGCCGTTGCATAATTATCAAATGGATTTACCTGACTGAGAGATGCTTTAAAATCCTTGTTACTGTCATCATTTAATGTCATCTCAGCAGATGATCCGCTCTGGACCGCAAGCTTTTTACCAGCCATATCCTTCATGGAAGCAATTGTACTATCTTTTGCTACAACAAGCGTAATCTGATTACTCATATAAGCGTCTGTCATTGTCATATTTGCTTTGTTTTCTTCTGTTAATGAAAGACCATTCCAGATACAATCAATATTTTTAGTATTCAATTCCTGATTTTTTGAATCCCATTTTATCGGCTGAAGCACCAATTCCACTCCAAGCTTTTCACATACTGCTTTTGCAAGATCGATGTCAAAACCAACAATATTGTCATCCTTATCACGAAATCCCATTGGAGGAAAGGTATCATCAAGTCCAAGGATCAGTTTTCCATTATCCTTTATGTACTGCAGGGAATTATCATTTCCATTGCTTCCTGCCTTTTTACATGCAGCCAGACTCGCTACCATCATCACTACCATTACTATACTTATTACTTTTTTCTTCATATTTTCCTCCTACTAATGAATAACCTTAACAAGATTATTGCTTTTATTTGTTAGCACTTTACCATACTACCATGACAATGTAAAAAGTGCAATCTTTTTTTATCCTTTGAATAACTCATCAAGATATGAAAGAGTGACACAAAAAATGCCAAGTCACCAGTTATAACCAGTGCTTAGCATGATATTGTTCCTATAACTCTAAACTCCGATATCGCAATAAGATAGAAAGAGCCATCTTTTATCTGTTGAATTACTCTGCCAGACGCCACGCTGTTACTATTTATGCTTATTACAAGGCAATGCTTTGAATTACTTTGCTTCTATATCTGCATCCTATTATCCTTATCATTGGCTGTATAAGCCTGATAGGTGGGAACTAGCTTTTGTACTAATTTTCGGATATCCTCCGTTTCATCCTTAGCGGCATTATCAAGTATTTCAACATCTTTCAGAAACTCTTCGTCGTCAAATTCTATAGGTTTTCCGATATGTATCAGTTTGTTGTCCGTATCCTGCAGACCTTCTTCATTCATAAGAATTTCTTCATACAATTTTTCACCTGGTCTTAAACCTGTATATTCAATTGATATATCTCTTCCAGGTTCATATCCTGATAAACGTATTAAATTCTCTGCCAGTTTTGCAATTTTGATTGGTTCACCCATATCCAGAATAAATATCTCACCGCCCTTTGCATAAGCACCTGCCTGCAAAACCAAAGATACAGCCTCTGGAATAGTCATAAAATATCGGATAATATCAGGATGCGTTACAGTAACAGGCCCACCTCGCAGTATTTGCTCTTTAAACAGAGGTATTACACTACCGTTACTACCCAGTACATTTCCAAAGCGTACCGCAACAAATTCAGTATTGGATCGTTTGTTAAGGGCTTGTATTACCATTTCGCATATTCTTTTGGAGGCTCCCATAACATTTGTTGGGTTAACAGCCTTATCTGTTGAAATAAGAATAAATTTCTCTACCCCATATAAATCGGCGGCCTGTGCAAGCTTATAGGTACCTCCAACATTATTTTTAATTGCTTCGTTAGGACTGTCTTCCATTAACGGTACATGTTTGTGGGCTGCTGCATGATAGATTATGTTGGGTTGATACTGTTCCATTATTTTATTGATTCGATTCGTATTCCTTACAGAGGCAATTAGAACGGTCAATTGTAAGTCCGGATATTCACTTATGAGTTCCTGTTGTATAAAATAAGCATTATTTTCATAAATATCAACTATAATCATCTGCTTAGGATTATGCTTTGCGATCTGGCGGCATAATTCACTTCCGATGGAACCGCCACCACCAGTTATCATAATGACTTTTCCACTTACATAATGCATAATTTCATCGATATCAATTTTTACAGGCTCTCTTCCAAGCAAATCTTCAATTTCTACATTTCGAAGACGAGTAACAAATACTTCTTCATTAATTAATTGAAACATTCCAGGTAATATTTTTAAAGTACATCCCGTTTCTTTACAAAGTTCCAAAATTTCTTTGATATCTTTTCTAGAGGCGGAAGGAATAGTGATAAATATATCAGTAATTTCATGCCTCTCTGCCTCTTCCACAATATTAAAGCGATTGCCCACCACCTTAATTCCATGGATATAACTACCTAGCTTATCTTTATTGTCATCAATAGCGCAGATAACTTTTCCCTTTACATATTTGCTAGAACCAATTTCTTTAATAATTACGCTTCCTGCTTCTCCTGCTCCGACAATCATAATTCTTCCGACAGCAACTTCCTTCGTAAGCCTTGATTTTCTTCGGAAATAGCGATAAAAAAATCTGCTGAAAATAACATAAACCACAGTAAATAACATGCTTAATGGATAGTAGCTTCTTGGTACATGGATATAATATATGAAATGCATACCAACCAGCTGTAATAACCCCGACACAGCACATGCAAATATTATATTTACAAGCTCATCGACACCTGCATATTTCCATAAGCTATTATATAATCGAAACAACGCGAAAACGATGATTGTAATAATCGTATTTTGTATTGCATAGGATAAGACCGCTTCCGAATAATACGTAGGAACAGAACCTATTCTAAAATCAAAGCGAACAAACAGTGCGGAAAAAGATGCTATATTAATTAATATAGCATCCAAAACAATTAAAAATAATCTTCGTATATATAACTTTTTATCTATAATATATTTTTTCAAATTTTTCACCTAGTGTATGTTAATTAATCCTAACATTATTTTATTTTAAATATGTAATAATTCAACAAATTTATATACAATTTAATTAATACAGCAATTAACAATTATTTACAGGTGGATTAGAAAGTTATTTGCTCTATATCAGCTTTCTGTAATGTTTCCATATTATCCACTTTAACTGCACCTTCTCTAATTCCATCATGTTTCATAACGCAAGTTACTGTCTTAACAAGGCACTTTAGATCAAATCCTATTCCCATCTTTGCTATATATTCACCATCAAGTTTAGATTTTAAAGAAATTGGTATCTCATCTCTCCCATTTACCTGAGCCCACCCTGTCAATCCCGGTCTCACACTATTTGCATTATATTTATCTCTCTCATTAATTAAATCATATTGGTTCCATAATGCAGGCCTTGGTCCTACAATTGCCATATCCCCTATAAAAATATTAAACAGCTGCGGTAATTCATCCAAGCTTGACCATCTTAAAAACCTACCAACCGGAGTGATATATTGATCCGGATTCTGAAGTAAATGCGTAGGTACACTTTGCGGAGTATGAATATACATCGTTCTGAATTTAATGATATAGAACTCTTTCTTATAGATACCTATTCTTTTTTGTAAAAAGAAAACAGGCCCTTTTGATGTTACCTTAATCACAATACCAATCAGCAAAATCAGCCAGGAAAATAAAATAATAGCTAGAAAAGATAGAACAAAATCCAGTAGTCTTTTTATGTAGTTTTTATACATTTTCAACCTCCAATCGATATAACGATAATACCTATGATTGTTTAGATATCGTATATAGTATGATTATTGATTGCCCTATCAATATATATGGTTATATACAGTGTTGCATGATAAAAATATGATCCATTTGAAATTTTATCAAATAATGTCATTAAAGTCAACTACATACCTGCTTGAGTTTCCGTAGTTTTATCCACAGTACCCTTGTTTCATCGGTATTGTAATAAACAACTTTAAGAAATTACCTAAAATATAAGGAATCCTCATCCTTTTTGTAGTAGAATAATGGTGTCGAGT
>JAEZZO010000021.1 GCA_023418475.1 Bacillota bacterium | reverse complement strand
GACTATGAACTTACTAGATACGAACTTGAGGAGGCTGATGATCTATGCCATAGCAATTGGATGGAGATTCAACACTTACAGGATAGGGTTGTTCTATTAGAAAAACTGCTACGAGATGCAGGAATCGAAATACCAGCAGAATACTAAACACCAAGAATCAGTCAATAACTGCACCTACTATCCGGATTGTATTGCACTGTTTTACCGGATAGGGGTGCACTAAAATACCGAAAAGAGTGCACTTTTTGAACGGTATATCCAATGAACCAGAAGCTTATCTTTTATTCCTTCAGGACATGTTCCCTTATCTGGATAAATATCTCGTCATAGATTATCTGCAAAAGTTAATGGAACGGATTTCTTATACCATGGAGAAACATGGACTTAATTCTATTTCTGACAGAGCCTTGTTACTGGATTACAAAGCAGAACTATTTATTATCCGTAAAGACTACGGCAATGCCTTAAAGAAACGTATTAAAGCACTGGAACTACTTCATTCTATTCCGCTATCAGATATGGATAGAAAGACTTCTGCTCTGCTTTCCAATCTGCATAATAATATTTCTAATGTGTACCTTTTTCTGAAAAATGGAAAAGAAGCAGCCGAACATTTGAAAATAGCACTTGAAATCCGTGGGGAATATGGAATCTTTGAAACTCATGACACCTTGCAACAGCTTATAAATCTTACCAATATGTTGATTCTGGCAAAGGATTATGATCTTGCAAATCAGGCTTTATCCCTTTACGAATCACTGGTTCTGGGGCACGAGGGTGAGAATAGTTTTGATTATGCTATCTGCCAGATCGGGAAAGGAATAATTGCACTATCTCAGAATAACCCTGAAAAAGCAGAATTGTGTTTACTGGAGGCTGAACAGAAAATCACTGCTGTTATGGGAGCTGACAGTGATTATAGCAAGACCTGCTATCGGTATTTGCATAATTTGTATAGTCGGTGGCATAAAAGAGAGAAGGCGTTGGAATATAAACAAAAAATCTTGTTGTATATCAATATTTAGCAATTTGAAACAACTCATGAGCCTAAAAAAATTGTCTAAGATTTCAATAAATTGAAAGTATTCCCTAGACATATTTTATTACGCTCATGAGTTACTTGTCTCGGCTTCTTTAACACCTTCACTCTTCTATATGTAACTTTATATAATCAGCTAGTAACGAAAGGTAGAACTTTGATTATTTTATTCATCGTATGTGTACCCACATTCAGGACATATATTTTCGTATCTTGAATATCCTGTATACTTACATTTTGGGCATACTGTATAGTGTAATTTTCCCAAAGCATCTTTTAATTGACGTTGAATTTCTGGTTGAGTTTCTCTGACAAAGTTTATATATTCATCACTAACAATCTCTCCATGCACACCTCTGTTTGCAATTTTGATAACTTGGCTTATTAAATCAAAAGCTATGTTATCTATTAACTCGTTCTTAAGCATAAGCTGCAATGATTTATATAGTGGTATTTTATCAGTATATCCCATTTTTTCGGACAAGTCAGACAAAGCCGTTTCTATACCAAGTCTAACTTTGAATAGATATACGCATTTATCAGTATCGTCAATATCAGGAAGTATAGTCGTTGAATCTGGACTCTGTGATAACCCCCGAACTAATTGTAGTAGTTCCTCCATTTTACCCTCAGATGGCATTAGGTTATTTCCTACCTGAATGTTTGTTGCTACAGAATTAGTTACTTGCAGCTGCATAAGCTGTAATTTCAAGTCATAAAGACTTTCTTTAATTTCACTTGTGACTTTTTCAACTTCCTTTGTTAACTTTACACCAAAGAACTCCATTTCAGAGAACAATGGCAATAAAAGTAAAACAATCCATAAAATAAATATTAGACTTTGAGAATTAAACTTATCAAATTCAATACTAAGCATGGTGGATCTATTTTGATAAACAAATAGCGAACTTCCTGTAAGCAATATAAGATACCACCATTTGCGTTTAAAATAAATCCAAATCGTACGAAAAAATTTTTTCATGTCACATCCCTCACTATATTTTAATTTCAGTATAATCTGATTTTTCCATTGCATTACCTTCTTAAAGAACCTCATCATTTAATAACTTGAATATTCCAGCCTAATTCTCGTAATTTTACTTGCGTACTTTCATCCACAAAATCAATTGGAATTGCCAAACAGAGCAAAGCTCTTGCACGTGTCATAGCCACATACTGACATTTTAAACGTTTATGGTTTTTCCCTACTGATTTAGGCGGTTCTGAACTGCATAAAAATTTCAAAATAGCTTTCATATTATGAGTTTGCAAAAATGTCTCTAGAACAAGTGTGGCTAAATGAGTCCTACCTTTGACAGAATGTATGCTCCCAAATTCCATTTCAACAAAACGATTTGTTTTTTCATCTACATACATATAATGGTTCGGTATCATCTTTTTTTTATTATCTTCGCTTAGCATGTCATTTCTTTCAACATCTATCCATTTACAGAACTTCTTTTCATCTTGAAAATCTGAAATATCATATAATTTAAGCATCTTACTTATAATGATATTTATTGAAGTCCACTCTGCTTGTGTGGCAATATCGATAACATCAGAAAGTTCATTCATCATTTTCCGCACTTCTCTCTGATAATCATCAGATAAATTCTTAAGCAACGAATTGAATGCACTTCCCGAAGCAGATATAAAAGTCTTCTTTTTCAATTTATTTATTAGTCTTCTAAGTCCTCTTGAAATCCATTCAATTTGTGTTGCTTTTTCACCACCGCTTTGAAACTCTGATATTCCGTGTCTAAAATATTCAATTAAATATTCATGAACTGAACTCTTGACAGCCTTCTTTGCTTCATAAGACTCCCAATAATCATAGATTCCTTTTGGAAAATGCTTATCCGTTGTATCCTCTTTCTTATAATGAACCATTCCGATGACATGGCATCCCTCTTTACGATATTTATCTATATCTTCATCTGAAAATGTATCTAGAACAAGCTGCCCAAATTCATTAATCACTTGTGATGCCTTGTCTTTTTGAAACAAGAAAATCGTATGCATATTTTGACTATGCGTGAAACAATTATCCGAACCTTCCATTTGATCAGATGATAGGGCAACTGTATTTGCCAATTTTGCAATTCGTGAGTCAAAACGCTTACTTTCGTTTAAAACCAAAGCACCTTCTCTTGGAAAATGTACTAACTCATCATCAAATGCTAAATTATTATATATTGCTTGATTGCTATCACCATATCCCTGTCTGATGCTATATACTCCATCTCGATTAAATGCTTTTTGTAATAACCCCCACTGAAAACAGTCCGTATCTTGCGCCTCATCTATGAAAACGATTGGATATCTTTGTTGTATGGAATTTGAAAGTTCACTCCACTCTTCTAATGCCTGACGTGCATATAGGAGCATTTCATCAAAAGTAAAGTATCCCTCACTTTGAGTCTTTGTAATAACATCGAGTATTTCTTCCTTGGTTTTACCATTTTTGCCCCAATCTATTTCACCTACACTGTCCCTATATGAACAGATGCTTTCGTTCTTAAATTGACGTTCTAAATATAAACGAGTTTTATAAGGGAGCCTCCACCACCTTAAAGAAAGAACTTGTTCCGTATCTATCATATTTATGTCCATCCCTTTTGATCGTATCCACGGTAAGGTAATATAGGTATCAAAAAAAGAATGTAATGTTCCAATAAAATGTGGATGAGATAGTAATTTTCTTCCTACCTCAGTGTTTCCCAAACGCTCTTCTATTTCTTCTCTGGCAACATTTGTATGTGACAAAACACATATACCTGAATTATCATATGTCCACTTATTTGCAAGTATAGCTAATTTTGCAACCAGTATTGTTGTTTTTCCGCTACCAGGAAAAGCTTGTATATCAACAGAATCCATATTTTTTATAACTTTTTTTCTAGCTGAATCAAAATGAAATTTATTGCCCATAGTCTCTTCAACCCATAAAATATCTTCATCTGTGATTTCAATTCCCTTTAATCGATCAATTTTCACTCCCGTCACCCCTTAGCTACATATTCAATTGCATTTACAAGATACTCCGGTAAATTATTTCTTAATTCAATAGGTTTTCCTATAAATTCATTTTCCAATTCGTATGCTAATTGCTGAGCAAAATCAGCTTTGGATGCTTTTTTCGAAGAAAAAAAATCATAGAAAAAAGAAGCCTGTTCTTCTATCGTTTCGCAAGAATCAATCAGTTTAATAAATTCTAATTTCTTTTTACTCCAATTCGTTTTAGCGTAACTGACTTTGATAAGTGCTTCAATCAAAATATTTTTCATAATATTGTCCTTAAATCCTATATAAGCCAAATCATATTCTAATGTCCAATGCTCTGCAACAAAAGTCTTTACTTTTTGACCATCAGCTTTTTCTTTTATATTACTTAAATATTCCCTTGCATTATCAACCGTATAATCTGCTTCTCCTCTCCATGCTCGTTTAGATATTTCTGGCCAAGTATTTTTATCTTCAGAATATTTCTCATCAATACAAATTCTCGGTGCACAATTTGGCATAATATCCCTATCTGTTACACACGCTACATTTACATCTAACTGTTTATTAGAATCTTTTCTTTGAAAAATTCTAGCATATCTTCTTAACCCTGTACTTCTAACATCAACCAATGATGTCCCATAATCAGTAAAGCTACATTCTAGCAATTTCGCCAGTGTAGGAAGTAATAATGCTTCACCAGGCCCCTCAACGACAATTACACTGCGTGCAAAAAACAAGTTTGCTTTAGTTGCATCTAAATATTTTTCCAAAAAAATATAATCATCACTCTCTAGCATAGTAAAATTCTCAGCAAGAGGATACACTTTTCCTGATTTAACAATCACGATGTTAGCCAATTTGACAACGGATGCCAATATTGGAGAATGTGTTGTAATTATAATTTGTCTTCCACCTTTTTCAGCCTCATTTTCTAATGATTGAATTAATTTAAGCTGTCGTTGCGCATGAATGTGGGCTTCTGGTTCTTCAATGAGTAAAAAGCAAGATTTATCGTCTCCTTCTGCCTCTTTATGTAATAATAACTCACATGCCATACTCATAATATTACTTGTTCCAAGCCCCACTTTTCCTTGCATAGAACTTGCATCTTTATCTACAGCCAGATCCAGTTTTTCCAATAAAGTCATTTCCTTTTGTAACTTATTAGAATTCGCACCGGCAACCTCAAATCTTGTTTTTATGATGTCTTTTTTTAGCAGCATCTGCTCACTAAGTATTTTTGTCATATCATTATTTATTGAACTAAGTGCCGGATGATTTGCTAAAAGTCCATTTGATAAATTTGCAATACCAGCTATTGAAAGTTTATGCAAATCATCCCCTTCATTATATGTATCTTCACCTTCATCAACGCAAGAAACGTGTCTCATTATTTGTGATAATCGCGAACGTTTACCCGATTGCATATCGCTATATGCATCCCTCAATGCTCTCAAATATGTTGTTCTCAATAATTCTTTGGCTTCTGCTGACGGTGATGCTCCATTTCCATTTTTTCCTGTAGAAATATTTGATACTGGTCTAGGGGGATTAAAATTTGTTAGATACCTACTTTTCCAATTCAAATATAAGCAAGGTACTTTTGTAGCCGTATCTTCATATGTAAGACATTCTAAAAATGCTCCTTGTTCGTTTGCGGATAATTCTTCAAATTTACATACAATTTCAATTTCTAATGTTGTATCTTCATTGTAAAAATCATCAGGTTCAATTCTACACCAGTTCATATCAGTTGTACCCAATACCAATTTAATTGCATCCATAATTGCTGATTTACCTGAATCATTTTCCCCCACAAGTACTGTTAATCCTCTATTAAAAGTAACTTTATGTTCATTGCCGTCAAAACATCTAAAATTTTTTAGTTGCAACATTGATAAGTACATATTTCCTCCCCTTTCAATTCACAGGTCTAAGCCTTAGTTTTTGCAGTTTTACTCCGAATCTCCCCCACCAGCTCATGCACCGTTGTACACGGCCACATATCCGATGGTTTTACTTTTCCATCCCTTATACATTGCTCCAGTTTCTGTTGCGCAATTCTGATGGCTTTCTCTTCATCACCATTCTTGCAGATTCTACTGTACATACCACTGTCCGCTTTGGAATACTTTTGTCCTGTCCTATTTTCATACACTTTTCCGAATTCTGAACAACACGTCCAAGATTCATGCAATGCAGGCATAGAACCAAAGTAGGCATGCATCCAGATTTCAAAGCATGGATTCGACCAGCCTACTCCGATTCCTTTTTCTTTTGCTTCTCGAATTATTGCATCGAAATCTTTCACTTGATCCCTGTCAAACACAATCCAAGGCATACGGTACTGCGCTTCATATACTGTCAATTCCATGCATTTATCTATCATGTCGCAGGTTTTAGTTTCAATTACACTTATTACTAATTTACCTTGGTTATCTACTGGTAAACTATCTCGTAATCCATTGAAGTAACATCGTTCTGTAGCCTCTGTATCAGTAACTATCAGATAATACCCCAATTCAGGTACTCTGACCTTTTTGCGCTGTTCCCTTGTTTTTCGATTACCTGTTCTTTCGTTTCTAGCCACTCTTAACCCTCCTTAAAAATGTCAATGCTCTTTAAGGTTGGAATTGCGCCATACTTACCAATCAAATAATTCTTTTCGTAACTCTCATCCTTCCTGATTCTATTTCCATCTTCATCCACAAAATCCGCTAGTGAATATAAGGTCGATATTCCTTGATGACTTTTTTCAGTAAACCAAATTTCATCCCGTCTAAGCAATTGATTCGATAGCTGCCAGGTATCATGCGTTGTGAATACCAACTGTGCATGATTTACATTTATCTGTGGATTTAAAAATGTAAGTATAAAGTTTCTTACCAGTAATGGGTGTAATCGTGCATTTAATTCATCGATAAAGAATACGCTTCCTTTGTTAATTACTTCCTGTAGCTCTGGATATAAAGCAAACATTTTTAAGGTTCCTGCTGATTCCATAGCCAATGGAATCTCTGCCATTTCATCCGAGTCTATCTTTTTATGAAGCGCATTAATTTTATATTTATCTTCTTTTGAGTCTCCCTCCGCTGGAATCTTTTCAACACGGAAGTCTTTAATGTTTTCATCAAAAGATGCAAAATATTCAACTACTTTCTTTTGCACGTTTTTATCTTCTACGAACTCTTTTGGCAATCTCCTTGACATGAAGAAATTGGTAATCACATCTCCAAAATCCGCAAATTGATTTGTAAAGAACCAATCACGGATTGCTTTACATTTTGCAATCTTTAATTTGGCACCCAAGGACACAATTAGAACCTGCTTTTCTAAAGCAACTTCAATATTCTCTCTGCTATTCTTTGGAATACCTGTCAGATCCAAAGTATCCTCTGAACGATAAAATACAGGGCTATATTTTCTTGCTGTTTTTGCCTTTGCATTTAACCATTCTTCTGTAATTCCTACTTTACCAACGCAGAACCCATAGTTATATGATTTTTCCGCTTTATCACCAGGGATTGTAAAATAGACTTCAAAGCTGGATTCTACATTTTCTGATTTGCTGTCAAACAAAAATGGAGTAGGTCTATATTCTGTAAATTTTTCTTCTTCGTCACCATACTTAAATGATTCCACTACATATTCTGTCATGTATTCAAATGCGTTGTAGACATTTGACTTACCACTGGCATTTGCTCCATAAATTGCTGCAACAGGAAGAATTTTCTCACTCCCAACACAAACAACACGATCTGAAAATTCAGTCATTTTAGCTGCTGATAGGTCTAATGTAGCTTCGTCTCTGAAGGATTTATAATTTTTAAAATTGAACTGTATTAACATGATATCTACCTCACCTTCTATTCTATATTCTATTATACCCACTTTTCAAATAAAAACAACACCTAAATGTGAATTTTCCTCATTTATGTGTTGTTTTAAAATTCATAAAAAAAAGAAATACACATGTACTGCCTTTTTTTAATTCTATGATTTTTCATTTTACAATTTTAATCTGAACCTTTTTATTTTCAAACAATTATTTACTTTTACCACAACATCTTTTATACTTTATACCGCTACCGCATGGACATTTTTCATTAGGATATACTTTTCTGTCTCTTTTTAAAGTACTTTTACTATCTTTAGTCAAACTCTCTTTTATAAACGGATCTTCATCCAGATACATGTCTTTAAAAAGAATACAATTATCATCTTCAAAATAGAGAATAGGTATTTGTTTTTCATGTATGGAATTAGAAAAATGAGATACTGTATCTGGACTATCAAGATAATTTAATAGATCGTGTGGAGTTGGACACCCATTTTTCCAAAGCATTTTCTCTGGTTTAATAATAGTTTCTTCATAATTAATTTGAACTTTACTTATTATCGGATCTGTAAGGTACTTAAGTAAAGTAGAATCGTCTGTAATTCTCACACCATCCATATTTAAAGTTGTAAAATCATAAATATCAGTACAAACAACTTTTATTATTTTATCTTCTGGATATGGATCTGATGGCAAATCAATATTTGCCATCTCTCTAATTTTAATCCAATCATTTTGAATAATCTTAGCTCTCCTTAATACCTGATCAACTCCTTCACGTATTGTCCTTCTCCTATCATGAAGCTCTTTATCATCATATGGTGTCAAAAGAGATTTACATTCAATTAGTATTAAAAAATCGTTCATTACACCAAGAAAATCAAATTCTACAT
Source organism: Bacillota bacterium (assembly GCA_023418475.1). GTDB lineage: Bacteria > Bacillota > Clostridia > Lachnospirales > Lachnospiraceae > Mobilitalea. The sequence continues at coordinate 1,458 of JAEZZO010000021.1, read as the reverse complement.
TTTTACCATCATATGCCAAAAACTCTATTGTGTTTGTATTCACCCTTATGTATCTATTACCTTTTAACTGATCAACTACATATTTTTCATATTCTTTACCAACTTGGCTTAAATTCACCTTTTTTCTTTGAAATGCTTTTTCGATATTACGGTTCAAATTCATTTGTTCTATTAATGTCTGACAAAGGATGACTCTATCATTATCAACTTTTATTAATGGATACATAAAAATATCTCCACCATCTTTACTTGTTTTCTTATCATAAACAAATTCATATATAATTTTTTTTGCCTTTTCTATATGTAAATCATACAATTTTGCAAATGGACTTACTAAATGTTCTAATTCAATACGTGGTGCTAAATATTTATAACTTGAATAATCGCCTTCGTTAAACTTCTCTAAACAAGCAGTCATATATACTTTACTGATTATATTTAAAAATTCTTGACCATCTAATAAATCTTCAACTGATAAATCTCTTATTTTACATTTTAAATAATATGGTTTGCATTCTCTCTTCACTGCGCTACGCGTTGACTCAAAGTATTTCTTTACAATGTCATACTCATTTCTTTCTATACAATGAAAATTCAAAATCTCGATATCTATTTTTTTTGAAAGATTATACATATAATTAAAAGTATCTTCAGAAATAACAGAAAATACCATTAGACTTTTTGTATATTGAATTTGTCTTCTATGAATAGCAACCTGATGTGCAACACAACTCTTTACATCTACAGGTGCAAATAAATATGATTTGAATATCTAAACTTTTCTTCTAATTTTAGGTACATCATCCTCTGGTAGGCAATTATTGTTAATTCTTCAAAGCAAGGTAATTCATAAGGATGGACATCAATATCATTATCAATTTCTCTTTTATCCAACTCTTCTTTTTTAAGATAATATAAATATTGAATTAGTACATTGTAAATTTCTACTTTAGCTTCATATCCATCAGATGCAGAGGATTGTTTATTAGGAACATATGCATCCTCAAAAAATGTAATATCAGCCTCCATTCCCGTAATTACACTTTTACTTTTTATAGTTTCATTTATTTTATCTTGCATAATTCTACTTTGATCTTGCAAAAAAATACATATCATACACAATTGCTCTGATAATGAATACTCAAAAAATTGACTGTTCTGCAATCGTACTGTATTCGTTTTGTTGTTTTCATAAAACAACTTGGTATAAGAATATAATTCTTCTAGCGTATGCATATATTCTTTATCAAAATGAAATCCTTTTGCTTTACTGATTATATTAAGAAAAATCTGCATAGCTTTTTCATATTCAACTTCATTAAATTTGTTACTAAAAGCTTCCTGTATACTTTAAATAGGTCAAGAAATTGACAATAAAAAATACCTCAAGTAAATTTAGATTATTACTGACTCGGCCAGTTGGTAAAAATCCAAAGAATACGAGAGGTATCTAAAATG
>JAEZZO010000013.1 GCA_023418475.1 Bacillota bacterium | reverse complement strand
ACACCATTATTCTACTACAAAAAGGATGAGGATTCCTTATATTTTAGGTAATTTCTTAAAGTTGTTTATTACAATACCGATGAAACAAGGGTACTGTGGATAAAACTACGGAAACTCAAGAATATATCTATGTAGAAATAATTGGAATTAAGATGTATAATATATTAATCATATTCGTATGGAAGTGCAAATGAACACTTATGCTGCGTATGGGTTTACTGGTAAGTACAAAGAAAAAGGGTATGGAAAACATATATTATGATCTGCAATGCACCTATGGTTACTGTTCTCAGGCAAGTCATATTCCGAGCTGTGCTCCCGTTAAGTACTTCCGAAAAATGAGTATTTGCATTCGCCGGTACTTAGGTCCTGTGTTTTAGGACCTTATGTACCGCTGCGTAATGCAATAAGCGAGAGCGGCTCCGCTTCGGAAGTACTTAACGGGAGCACAGCAATGGAATATGACTTGCCTGTGAACAGTACCCCCCCTATGTCTCTCAAAATATAGAGATGGTAAAAGAATATTGTAAAATGAATAATATTGCTGTATCATTCAAGTGGATACATACATCAAAATTGCACAAAAATTTTCAGAATTCTTGCGTGAGTAACAGTTTTCTATAATAAAGTACAACTAGAGGATAAGATGGATATTAATACAGTATTTAGCCATGTAATCAATTATATTGAAGAGAATATATATAATGAAATTATTTATGAAGAAGCTGCAAAAATAATGGGAGTATCTGTATTTCACTTTCAACGGTTATTTTCATTTATAGCAGGAATACCAATAGCAGAATATATAAGGTGCAGAAGAATGACATTAGCAGGCTTTGATCTTCAGAAGTCGGATGAGAAGATAATTGATATAGCTCTAAAATATCGTTATGAATCGCATTCTTCCTTTAGCCGCGCCTTTCTGCTGTTCCATGGAGTTACCCCATCGGAGGTTCGTAATGATGGTAGGAGCATAAGAGTTTATCCTCCTATTCATCTGCATATTACAATACAAAGCAATGACATAATTAATTTCAAAATTGAAAAAACAGAAGCCTATCAATTATTTGGTAAAGATGATATTCTTGTTCCGATGGAACATAAGAATGCGCTTAACTTTATTAAAAATTATGGAAATATGGTTGTACAGAATGGGAGTCATGCTGCTATCAATATTGCAGCAGGCTTTCCGGTTGGTGAGAAGTATCCGTTTCATTTATTGCATGGTATATATTTTCAGAATAGCGACAGCAAAATTCATTTTATGTATGGATGGGAAAAGCCGGCTCTCGTAATCGAAGAGGGATTTACGATAATTGATGTACCTAAATCGGCTTGGGCCGTCTTTACTTATTATGGAGAGCATATGGAAGGACTGCCTAAAATCTGGAATTATATTTATACCAGTTGGCTGTATACATCTGGTTACAATATTAAGGATAATATTATCATTGAAAAAGAATCCTGGCAGGATGATAATCAGGAGACTATCTGTGCAGAGGTTTGGCTGCCAATAAAGGATTAACTATCATACTGCGTTTTTTTGCCAAAAGTCAGTGTAAGGTTATTCGTAGAATAGGATTGTGTATATATATTCCTCCGATTAATAAATTCCAGGCTTTGGTCGCCCGCAGCATAAATAATGAGAAGGAATGCTTTTGTAAAAAATATGTATTGTGCAGGATTGGGCATAAAATGAACAGCATAAGGAAATAAAAGAGATATAATTATCTGTATCAGAATATAAATGAGAGGTAATTATATGTCAAAACCAAAAAGAGGAAAGCATGCGAAAGCAACTCCAAACTGGCGTGGTACTTGTCCGGCGTGCGGCCGTTCACGAGTAAAATTATTGTGGACTAAAATAATGGAAGACAAGAGTCAGCAAACTGTATGTAAACGCTGTGGTAGTTAAATACAAAGAATTTAAAGTGTACTTTTTATAATTTGAATATCAAAAGTCAGCAAGGATAAATTTGTTGAATATGAATGCATTAAAATAGATATAATATAGCTGACCAAGCTGGTATGTGCAAGGCATATAGAGGGAAGGACAGTCAGCGAAATATAGATTGCAATCATATTCAACACTTTAATCTGGGTTTTTGCTGACAAATTCTTTATGCTATTGGAAGATTAAGAATGGATAAAGTGAAAAGCCTGTAGGATAAGAGTCTGACTCTTAAAATGAAAGCTCATGTAGTACATAGTCATAAAACAACGGAATCGAGTAAACTTTCGTATGCAATTGTCCTGAATTCAGGGAGTGTTTCTTGACAGAGAAATGATAAAATGATAAAATGGTAAAATTAAGAAAATTATTTTATTAAGGAGAGTTTTTAATGTTAAAAAATTCATTGTTATCGGCTTGTTATGTGTAGCGAAGGCTATTACATAATAAAAGGTTAAAATTATTAATAGCCTTTGCTCAATCCTAAACAATAACGATTAGGAGGAGTAGAATGGCTTATAAATGCGCAATCGACCTATTACCCGAAGATATGCTTCAAGCAATACAAAATTATGTTGATGGTGAATATATATATATTCCACGAAAAGATTGTAATAGAAAAAAATGGGGTGATACTACAAAAACAAGGAAAGATATTGCTTTACGAAACATGGAAATCTATACAAAATATAATAGTGGAGTGTCTATACTGGAATTAGAAAATATGTATTATTTATCAAATAAAACCATTTACAAAATTATTGCTAATAGAAATGTTAAAAATGATTGAATGAAGTGCCATGAGTAAAATCTCATGGCACTTTTTCTGTGGTGTGCGTGAGTCTGGCAAAGTTAACTATGGGAGCTTCTCTCTCCTATTCACTTCTGAAATGTTTGAGAGAAAAAATGTTCTTATTTGTATGATATACTATCAACGAAAGGGCAATTGGAAACGTCTGGCTGAATAAGTAAATAAAAGAAAGATTAGCTGCTGTCAGAAGAAGGATAGAACCCCTTGGCAAGGAAACATGATAAAATAATTGCACGATTGAAAGAGAAAAGTAATGGATGATTATATTAGAATTGTGAATGACCGGGTACATCTCAAAGAAGGAAAAAATATATTATTAAAGATACTATCAAATTTGTATTTTGATATAAATATATCAACCAAGCAGTTGGCCAGGCAGGTTGCACTTCCTGTTCCTGTTGTGACGGCTATCAAGAAAGAATTTATCCGTTTAAATATAATGGAACAAAACAAGGGAATACAATTGACCGGTATGGGGCGGAGCTATACCGAAAACTTGATGGGTTATGATGGACTAAACTATGAAATATTCAACGATTTAAGACTCAATCAAGAGAGCAGAGAGCGGATGATTCAGAAGCTGAGCAATAAATATGAATCGATTTTTAACCAAAGACCGCAGGTAGATGTAACAATTGATCAGGCGAAGGCTACTATAAAAACGGCATTCAAGCGTGCAATGTTATGCTTTGAAAAGCAATGCTTAATAGGAAAAAGGATTTTATGTGTCGGAGATGATGATTTAATTAGTATAGCACTCGGTTTACTGTTAAAGGAATTGTTTCCAGAAAAAGATTTTTTGGAGAAAACAATATATGTCTTTGATTTAGACGAACGCTTTGTAAATTATATTAATGATATGGCGAAAGAGTATAAACTGCCGGTAGAGTGCCTTAATATTGATTTAAAGGATCCGCTGCCAATATCTTATGCCAATAGCTTTGATTGTTTCTTTACGGATCCCCCTTACACGATTGATGGCTTGACGCTATTTTTATCAAGAGGGGTAAGTGCTCTAAAAAAAGAAAAAGGATTAACTGTATTTTTATCCTTTGGGCAAAAGCCTATTAACGAAAAACTTATGCTGCAGGAAGCAATACTGGATCATGGACTGGCAATTTCAGAGGTATTTAGTTGCTTTAATCACTATGAAGGAGCATCCTTGCTCGGAAATGTAAGTCAAATGTTAGTCCTTGAAAGTACAGATAATTTGAAAACTATCATTCAAATTGATGAAACGTATGCTAAAAAGATTTATACCGCTGAATTTAAAAATCATATATCCAGGTACAAATGTAAAAGCTGCATGATGATAGTTAATATAGGTAAGGATGAAAAATATAAAACAATTGAACATCTTAAAGAAAAAGGATGCAGTAACTGTGGAAATAAATATTTTACACTAATGAAAAAAGAATATGTATGTATCTCCGATGAAAATAAAAAGAAATCATTAGGAGAACATTTACTTGCTGATTTTTATGATTGCAATAGAGAAATTTTGGAGAATTTACATCTGATTAAGAATTTCATGCACGAGGCAGCGATTAAAGCAAATGCAACTATAGTTACGGAAGAATTTCACCATTTTAGTCCCTGGGGGGTAAGCGGAGCAATTATTATTAAAGAGTCCCATCTTACCATTCATAGCTGGCCGGAATATGGTTACGCGGCTGTTGATATATTTACTTGCGGAGATTCATTAAAACTATGGTCCGCGTTGGAGTTTTTGCAAGAAAAACTGGAATGCAGGAGTATGGATTATAATGATATTGGAAGAGGACGTATAAGACATGGTAAAATTAATATATCTACTGGCAACAAAAAATAAATAATATGGAGAGAATGTATGTATTTAATACGACATATAATGGAAGCTGATTTTGTAAGTATAGCACAAATGGAAATAGAAATTTCAAAGATATCATTTCAAGAAGAGGCTATCACTGATATTGAATTTCATAAGAATAAAATTGCAGATGCCTTTCGTAAGGATAATAAAGGCATGTTAGTTTTAGTGGAGGATAATAAAGTTCTGGGCTGGCTTTGGATGGATAAAAAAAGTAATTATCTTACAAAAGAGATATATGTTAATTTTCGTAGTTTTTATATTGATACGTCGATCAGAGGAAGTGAGTATGCAGACAGACTTATGATCGAGGGGGTGGATTACGTAAAAAGTATTAAGGCTAAGCATATTACCGGCAAAGTTCATGTTGATAATTTACCGATGAGAGCTCTCTATAAAAACCATGGATTTAAGCCTACTCATATTACGATGGAAATTGATTTGGAATAAAATTAGTAGGAAGGGGTTGCCGGAATGAAAACAAAACATGAGATTTTATGCGATGTTGATAAAGTGATTCGTAAAATTACCAGTAAGGAGGTTGTATTAGATTTATCAACACCTTTATTAGGAAAAAGTAATTTAATTGATTCTTTAACAATTATAGAATTAATCACTTGGAGTAATGATTATTATAAGATCAATGTGATGGAGGATGATATAAAATTAGAAGGTTTGAAAACGATAGGATCATTTGTTGATAAGATTTATGATTTACAAAAATAGCAGTCCTTGGTGCAGATCTCATATGGCAGAAATCTTGCGCAGAAATTGGGGTAATGATGAAAGAATTTGATAGGACATTAAATTATAATGATGTAATAGCATGTGATAAGAATACATTTTATGAGGAGACTACTTTAACAGTAATTAGTAATATTACGCTTAAACCGGTATTTAATAAATTTATTCATTATTATAATGATAAATTGGAAATAAAATATATTGATGCAAACATGTATAGTGCTTCAAAGGTTCAATTAGATATTAGCTTAATTATTTTGAATATCCGTGAACTTGCACCATATCTCTATTATCATTTTTATGAATTGAAAAAAGAAGAGGTTTCTAAGGAGATAAAAAAACTGGAGGATTATATACAAATCTTATATAGTAAACTAAAAGGGGAGAGCAGAATTGTCTTTTTTTCTGATTTTGAAAGTGAAGTTGATAGGAATGATACAATCGGGCAATTATCATTTCAATATGTGATTGACCGATTAAATAAATATGTAAAAAATATAATGCAGGATACGGATCAATTTTACATGATGAATATGGATAAGATAATTGCGAAGGTCGGTTATACAAACTTTTATAATAAACTAAATTACTATCATACAAATTCCCCTTATTCAGTTTTGGCCTGTAATATTCTTGCATATTCTCTTTTATTTTATTTCGAGCAAATCAGAAATCAAAGCAAAAAGTGCCTGATTCTTGATTGCGATAATGTGCTCTGGGGAGGCATCATTGGGGAGGATGGAATAGAGGGTATACTTTTGAGTAACCAATTTATGGGACGGGCTTATCTTGATTTTCAAAGAGAAATTATCAAATTATACTATCAGGGGGTTATTATTTGCTTATGCTCAAAAAACAAATTATCGGATATTAAAGAAGTAATCAGTAAGCATCCGGATATGTTGCTTCGAGAGAAATATATAGCCGCAATGAAGATTAATTACAGAAATAAGGCAGATAATCTGCGTGAGCTTGCAAAAGAATTAAATATAAGCATTAATAGCATGGTTTTTATAGATGATAATCCTTATGAAATTTCACTGGTTAATTATGAGCTTCCAGATGTTATTACGGTTCAGCTCAATGCCCAAAGACCTTATAAATATTCGGAAATATTAAAAGAATTAAAATATTTTTACAAAAAAAAGATCACTAGAAATGATCCTTTAAGGGGTAAGCAATATAAAGAACAGGAAATTCGGTCACAAAGCATGAGCTTATATACAAATATCGAAGAATATCATAAATCTCTGAAAACTCAAATAACAATAAATAAAGTAGATAAATATTCAATTTCCCGAGTAGCTGAACTCTCGCAGCGGACGAATCAATTTAATTTATCCGGAATGCATTATAGTTTAGAAGAACTGCAATCATTGTTAAAAATGGATTATGAAATTTTATATTTAAGAGCCAAGGATAAATTTGGTGATATGGGAATAGTTGCTGCTGTAATAGTAAGGATTTGTAAAGATCATGCAATTATTGAAGCAATGTTTTTATCATGTCGAGTGTTTGGACGAGGCTTTGAACTTGCTTTATTGGAAGAAATTAAAAAAATAGTATCAAATAAGAATATAAATAAGTTATTAGGAGTTTATATAATGAATTCAAAAAATGAAATATTTAAAGATTTTTATAAAGAGAATAATATTTCTTTGTATCATGATATTATGTCGCCTGAATAATTTGTTATAGGTCTTGCAGTGCTGCTAAGGAATGAGCCAGCCTTGGGACAAATGTACATGCGGTTGGTATTCTTTAAACAATAATATCCATATATATTGGAACATCATTGTTTATTTACCAAATATAGTGATATAATGCAGGAAAAATAAATGAGGTTTTCATATGCACAATGATCAAATGATCAAAAAGGTCAGAGAGATTTCACTATTTGTGAAAAAGAAGAATATTTTATGGTTCATTGCAATTATCTATGTGGTTACATGGATTTTATGGATTGCTACTTTTAAAGTCAATGGTTTCTTTCGGATTATAGGTATCTCATATCATACCCCTTTCAAATCTTTAATCTTAAAAACCTTACAATATTACAAAATGCTTTGTATAAATTCTTATGCTACTTTATCTTCATTTCTAGTGATACCATCCCGCCTCCTGTAGCAGGAGAATTTGTTATTATAAGGGTTCCGTCATGTTGTTTTACTATGGAATCTGCAATAAAAAGTCCCAATCCATAATGAGCTTTTGAGCTACGGCTTAAATCACCCTGATAAAACTGACTTGTTGCATTATTCAAAGCTTCGAAAGAAAATCCTTTTCCGCTGTCAGTAATGGTGAATGTAATTTTATCGTATGCCCCCTCCGTGGAGAATAAAATGGTTCCCTGTTCCGGGGAATAGTCAACCGCATTTGATACAACGTTTATAATAGCGCGTTGGAATAAGGAAATATCAACACATAGGAATTCGGGAAGAGCTTTTTCTTCAAATTCAAGTTCTATCTGCTTCACTGCGGCAATTGCTTTGATTTGCATGTATAGATCTTCCAAAAACACTCTGAGATTTATCTTGTTAAGCTGTAACGGATAACCGGTATCTGCTTTGGAGATATCGATGAGCATTTGAACATACTGTTCCATCTGGCTAACGTTTTTCGAGATATATCTGGTATAGTCTTTCTGTTCCTGTGTTAGCTCCGTATCGCAAAGCATCTCTGCATTGCCGCGTATGACGGTAATCGGAGTTTTCAGATCATGTGCGAGGGCGGAAATCTGTGTTTTTCTTGTCTGTTCCATTTTCCATTGCTTTTCTAATGAAAGTTCCAAATCTGTTTTCATGCTGTTAAGAGATTGCAAGGCGGCATCAATCTCGTCAATACCACTGTATTGAATTTCAAATGTAAGGTCTTTTTCACGTATCTTTTCTGTGGCACTTTGCAGCGGAAGGAGTCTATGGCTGATCTTTCTGCCATAAAGTCTGGAAAGCAGTAAAATCTCTAGTAAAAAGGCCATAAGAATAAACCAGAACAACATAATCTCCGGACAGGGCAGGTATTTCTGTAATAACGGTACACGATATTGGGACAGGGAGGAATACGCAAGGATACAGATTTGATTTTCCCGCACAATCGGGAAATAGCAAGTAACATCCAGCTTCAGATAACCGCCGGAGGTTGATCTGCCACTCCTAACTATTTTCCATGCTGTTATCGCTTCGGACTTTGTCAAATTTCCTGATAAAAACTCTCCGGAAGAGCTGAGTAGGGCGTAGCGGCAGAACTTTGGAATTGATTCTGCCTCTACGGTTTCAACTGACATAATAGCTGGTTTTTGCTGTTCGATAGATGCTTCCACATCACTGACGGAGATAACAAAACCAGTTTTTAAAGATAAAAAGAATACTCCTGTAACGGTTAGTATAATTAATACAAATCCGGTAAAAAGAGCGAATAAATACTGTATAAAAAAGGATCTAAGCTTCATTCCCTTTTTTCTTATATTTTTGATTCCTATTCCCATTTATACCCGATCCCCCAGACAGTTGAAATTGGAGCCACAAAAAAGACGGAGAGCTTTGCTCTGATATTTTTAATATGAACAGCCACTGTAGAACTATCTCCTTCCGCATCGTATCCGCAAACTACTTCATAGATCTGCTCCCTGGAAAATACCTGTCCGCGATTTTTCGCAAGAAATTCGCAAATTCCATATTCATTTTTGGTGAGCGGAATTCTTTGCCCATTGACAGTTACTTCCTTTGCTGCAAGGTTAAATTCCAATCCCGACAGCTGCAGCATATTACGTTTTTCGCGCTTTTCCCTGCGCAGGTGTGCATTTATTCTTGCTCTGAGCTCTCCGGTGCCAAAGGGTTTCTTAATATAATCATCCGCTCCGAGACCAAGCCCGTACACTGCATCGGATTCCAGTGTTTTAGCGGTGAGAAACAGAATAGGGTAATCCACTAAATCGCGTACCCTTTGACAAAAGCAAAATCCATCTGTCCCCGGCATCATGACATCCAGCAGGATCAGATTATAATATTTCAGTGATTTCAAATCGATCTGGTCCGGTGAATCTGCAATTGTAACATGATGTAAATCCTTCTCCAGTGTTCTCTTAATAAGTATTAATATGTCTGGTTCATCGTCTATTACAAGGATATTTGCCATGTAGATACTCCCTTCCCGGTATAAAGTAATTATGAAACAATATAGTTGTTTGAATTGTGTTTATAATAACAATGATTTTGAGCTTTCAATTACCACCCTTATCATAATTTAACATCCCGGCTATCTTTTGTAAATACAACGGATAGATTGCGATCCATAGATCGTTATCTTGCTCTTGCCATTTACTCCTCTATTCATACGATTTTGTACCCTCCCAATGTTGAAACCATATCAGACTGGCGGTTAGGGAGAGAAGAGTAACTACAGCGCATATCATAATACCATAATTCATATCTATAAGGATTCTTGTATTCAGGGAAGAACTGTGCAGCAGGTGTATAAGGCTGCCACAGATACGTCCGCCCCAGGCCCAGGGAATGAAACACCAGATACCGTCACCTAGCCCGGTCATCATAAGCGGTGAAATCAGTGAACCAAATACGCCCAGTCCAATCGATGCACCGTGACCAAAGCGAAAGCCTGCATATAAATGAAGAATATACAAAAATATATTACCTCCCCATGCAGCCAGAGCTAATTGCATAGAAAGGCGCATAGGAATATTATTTAAACCAACTGAAAATATTAACACCGAAAAAGTTACTGAAAATGCAGAAAGCATTAGCAGCAAAAGCAATTTGCTCAGATACGCCACTGTTCTTATCCGAACCTCGGACAGAATAACCTGATACCTGCCCGCCTGTTCCTCCTGAGCAGCAATCAATCCGCAAACAATGCCAATGATCAGAGGAAATATCATACAAAGTACTTCCATAAAACCCGTGAGCATGTCAAAGGAAGTATGATTACCGGATGAGGCATAATACCACAGGAAGGAAAGCGAACCAAGGAGTGGAACGAGAACATGAAGCCAGGGAATAGGGGTATGCTTCATTTTATATGTATCACTGCGAAGGGAGCGAAGTAGCATTTATCTCGCCTCCTGTTTCTGAAACCAGCCACTCGTTATAAGCATTAGCAAAATAAAGAGGAGAAGGGACAAAGAGGTACCAAGCGGGATGGAGGATGACTTCAATAAGGGATCTCCGCTTGTAGCAAGCGTTCCGTTTGGGAGAATGCCAAGTACAGGGGTAACAATCCGCATTGTCCAGCTATAGGGACAAAGCCACCAAATCGATTTCGTTGCAAATAATACCCCTGGCAGTAAGCCTGCAATCAATGGAAGGAGAATTGTTATTACCATGCCTGCTTTTCTGGATAGGAAGAGACAAAATGGAAGCTGCCACAGGGAAGACACAAAAATCAGGAGCATTCCAAGGCAGGCTGCTCCAAGCGGTAATGGTTTCGGAACAGTAAAGTATCCCAACAGAATTCCTGCCAACAAAATCAGACACGATAAGGCTGTGTAAAGAACCAGGTTCAGTATTTTAGCTACCCATAGCTTTGTTAGTGAAATCGGAAGACCGATTACACCGCGGTAGTCAAGTTTATTTGCTTCCTTCTGATTGGATAGTGTTGTAATCAGGGCAATATATCCTGGCATCATAAGAACATACCACCAGTTAAAAGCGTTGATCTGATACCACTGAAAGGATAAAACCCACGTGAGAAGCAAGGTTGCCAATGGCATCAGTAAAATTAATTTCTTCGTAAAGGTTCGTTTTAATTTTAAATTTTCAGCTTTCAGATACTGTCCCATATCATTCACTTTCCTTCCTATAATGTCAAGCCTAAAAGTATTGAATATTAAGGCTTTTCTTTAAATAGTTACCTCTATAAACAGAGCTAAAAGTGTATGACAGTCATTGTATCCTGTACTGAATAGCTAAAAATTGGT
>JAEZZO010000012.1 GCA_023418475.1 Bacillota bacterium | reverse complement strand
TTGATTCAGTTATGGCGATAACCAAGATTATGAATATAGGAGCTGGAAAGAAGGGGAAAATCACAAATCATCTGAAACATGCTTTGGACTATATTATGAATGAATCCAAGACAGAAAGTGGCGTTCTAGTTGGTGGATGGAATTGTGTTCCAAAGTTTGCTTTTGAACAGATGGTTGGAACCAAAGAATTATATGGAAAGATGGGAGGAAGGCAGGGATATCATTTTGTGATATCCTGCCCACCGGGCGAAGGAACACCAGAACAGTTATTAGAACTTATGAGGGAATTTACACAGAAGTTTTTGGGCGATGATTATGAAGCGGTGTATAGAGTTCACTCTGATAAGGAGCATTGTCACGGACATCTGGTCTTTAACAGTGTTAATATGAATACTGGTAAGAAATACGAATATAAGAAGGGAGACTGGAAGCATCAGATTCAGCCGATTACGAATCAATTATGTGAGAAATATGGTCTTTCTATAATGCCAGCAGAGTACAGCAAAGATCCGGTGAATATGAATCGGAAACAGTGGGAAAAGGAACGGTCTTGGGGTGAGTTTATAGAAGCGGATGTGAAATATTGTCGTGGTGTAGCAGATGATTATGAACATTTCCTTTATCTGTTAGAGGAATTAGGATATGTCTTAAAACAAGGTGCTCATCTGGCTGTTAAAGCAGAGAATATGAAAAGATTTCGGAGATTAGAGAGTATTAGTGAAGAATTTTCCAAAGAAAATCTGCAAGTGTTTTTTGAAAAAGGAAGATATCAATATGAGTCACCGAGGATATTAACACCTGATGTTAGGTATTTGCAAAAGCCAAAGAATTCTTATCAGCAGAAGTTTTATGGGAAGATTTATCGCATGCGTGTGGTAGAGAAATGCAGATTCCAGTATAAATCAGCCTGTTTTAAAGAGGATTTGGAGCGGATGCATATGTTACAGGAGGAATACTTATTTCTTTGTCGAAAAGATGTAAAGAGTGTTACGGATATAGCAGGGATTATTGGATTAGCAAAGTATGATTTGGAACGGCTGACAGAGAAACAGAAATCATTGTACCTGAATCGAGCGGAGATTAAGAGAAAGTCAACTCGTAATCATGATTGGGATTCTATTATTTCTACAGAACCAGATTATCGGAAGCAGCTAGATGATATAAAACTGGAAAAGAAGAGACTACAGAAAGAAATCAAGATTGGAGATCGTTGTCTGAAAGAAGTACTTTATGTGGGTCTTTTTGTTCCAGAGAGTGTTGAAATTGGAAATGTGTATGATGTGAAAGTTCCTAAAAAGCCTTGGTATTTGAAGAAGCAGGAAAAGAAGTTCCTTGATGAGAAGAGAAATGATAAGGTCAATGTTGCGGAAAGTAAGGATTTTTCTGAGAGCGCAAATTGGAGAATGGATGATAGCTATGATCTTATTACAGATAATAAGGAACAGACGTTCAAAGCGGATTCTGGTGCAAAAGTAGCGGTTACCGAGGAAACTGATCCAGTTAGTGAGTATTCTGATAAGGAAGTCAATGTTGCTTCTGAAATTGTTAAGAAAGTGGAAACACCAAAAGAACAGGTTCAAGTTGTTACAAAAGAAATTTATGAAACCATGACAGATAAAGAAAAGGCTGAATGGATTGGAATTGATAATAAGGATATGCTTGTTTCTATTAAACAATTTCATGAAAAGCTTAAGTCAATCGGAATTACTTATCAGTATATTTCGGATGAAACAGAAGAGTATTGTAGGCTGGAAAGTTTGCAATCTGAAGAAACTAAATATAGAAAAGTCTATTCTGAACGACAAAGATAGCATCTATTTCTGAGGTGGTAAGGTTCATTTATCACCTCAGATAAATAAACAATATATTTTAAGTTGTTTTAAGAGATTATTATTTTTCGATTATTATTTTTCAGTTATCTTGATATTTAAATTGTAAATATAAACGATTTCGTTTACAATTGATATCAAGAGTTTGTTAAAGGAGGTGTGCAATGACAACAACTGAGCAAATCAAAATATTATGTGTCAGGATGGACATCAGTATATCTGAACTTGCAAGACGCATTGGGCAGTCGCCACAAAATTTTAATGCAAAACTAAAACGTGGAACGATTACAGATAAAGAACTTGTTGAGATAGCTGATAAATTAAATATTGCATATACACAGACATTTGTGTTACCAAATGGAGAAAAAATTGAACTTAAAAATGGAGGAACTTTGAAATGAGCTTGAGTGCTAATGTAAGTGAAAAGGCTGCCCTGATTTGGGCAATTGCAGATAAATTAACAGGTGTATATAAACCACATGAATATGGAGAAGTTATTTTACCGTTGACTGTAATTAGACGATTTGACTGCATATTAGAAGAAAAAAAAAATGACGTATTGAACAAGTATGAGGAAGTTAAAAAACTTCCGATGAAAGACATTTTGCTTCGTAAGGCTTCGGGCTACACGTTTTATAATACAAGTAAATACACATTTGAAAAGTTGCTTGATGATCCAGATAATATTGAAACAAACTTTCGTGATTATCTAAATGGATTTTCTGAAAATGTTCAGGATATAATCGAAAAATTTAAATTTGATGGGCATATAACTACAATGGCAAATAAGGGAATTCTATATATTGTGATAAAAGAATTTACTATGCCGAAAGCAAATCTACATCCATCAGTTATTTCAAATTTGGAAATGGGATATATATTTGAAGAAATTATCCGAAGATTTTCTGAAGCTCATAATGAGGATGCAGGTCAACATTATACCCCACGTGAAGTGATTCGTCTTATGGTTAATATATTATTTTATGATGATAATGATATTCTTTCTGGAAGCAATGTTGCAAAGACTATATATGATCCAGCCTGTGGGACAGGAGGAATGCTATCGGTAGCAGAAGAATATCTTCATGAATTAAATGCATCCACTGAGCTTATGGTGTTTGGGCAAGAATTGAATGATCAAACTTTTGCTATCTGTAAGGCAGATATGCTTATAAAAGGCAATAATGCTGATTTTATCAAAGACGGAAACACATTATCAGATGACAGATTTGAAGGACAGAAATTTGATTATATATTGTCAAACCCACCATTTGGTAGAGAATGGAAAAATGAAAAGACAAAAGTAGAAGCTGAAGCTAAACGTGGTTTTGCAGGACGTTTTGGTATAGGATTACCTGCAGCTTCAGATGGACAAATGTTGTTTTTGCTAACAGCACTTTCTAAGATGAAGGAACCTAAAGAGGGAGGAAGTCGTATTGCAATAATTCATAATGGATCTCCATTATTTACGGGAGATGCGGGGAGTGGCCCTTCAGATATTCGTAAATATATATTAGAAAATGATTTGCTTGAGGCAATTATAGCGTTGCCAAATGATATTTTTTATAACACAGGTATTGCTACATATATCTGGGTTCTTTCCAATAAAAAGGGTGGAACAAAGCGAGAAGGAAAAGTGCAACTTATTAATGCGAATGGGTTGTATGAGAAACGTCGCAAAGCTTTGGGCAATAAACGAAATGATATTCCAGAAAATGCTATATCAGAAATCACACAGATATATGGAAACTTCTGTGCCAATGATATAAGTCAAATATATGATAATGAAGATTTAGGGTATACAAAGATAGTAGTAGAAAGACCACTTCGAAATGAAGATGGAGAGTTGATTTTGAAGAATGGTAAAAAACAACCAGATTCTGCTTTAAGAGATACTGAAAATGTACCGCTAAAGGATAGTATTGATGATTTTTTTAAGAGAGAAGTATTACCTTTTGTACCTGATGCATGGGTTGATAAAAAGAAATCAAAGATTGGCTATGAAATTCCATTTACACGATATTTTTATAAATATGAATCCCCGCAGCCTTCTGATGAAATCATGGCAGAAATTATGGATATGGAAACGGAACTCGCTGGTAGTTTGGAGGAGGTATTCAGTCTATGAGAGAAATGAAAGATAGTGGTTATAGTTGGATTGGAAAAATCCCCACTGATTGGTCTATGGGACGAGTTAAGAATGCCTTTGTGCGCAAGAATGAAAAGGCAATGAAAGAAGATCCTGTAATTCTTTCACTTGCAAGAAGCGGAGTGCGTATACGTGATGTCAGTAATAATGAAGGACAGATTGCTGAAAGTTATTTCAATTATAATCCAGTTCTAGAAGGGGATTTACTTCTTAATCCAATGGATTTATACAGTGGTGCAAATTGTAGTATTTCAAAAGTGAGTGGTGTTATTAGCCCCGCATATATTAATTTAAAAAGTAATAATGAGATTAATTCAAATTTTTATGATTACTACTTTAAAATCCAATATTGGCTTATGGCTTTTTTCTCATATGGGAAAGGAGTTTCTTTTGAAAATCGTTGGACACTTAACATTGAAACACTTATGAACTATCCAGTTGTAATGATGTCATATAAGGAGCAATGCAAGCGAGCAAATCTCTTAGATGATAAATGCACAAAAATTGATTCGATTGTTGCAAAACAACAGATGATTGTTGAAAAACTATTAAAATATAAACAGGCAACTATTACAGAAATGGTTATTAACGAAAAATGGCCAATATATAGATTAAGACATTGCATTAATAAAATAGAACAAGGTTGGAGTTCACCAGCTGCTGAGACAGTCGATGATATAAATGGCTGGTTTGTATTATCGTTATCTGCAATTAAAGGAGGAAAATTTAATTATGAAGCTAGAAAACCTATAGATTCAGATGCAAATATTCCTGAAAATCTGCAAATAAGAGGTGGAGATTTTTTGATGACACGTTCTAATACTCGAGAGCTAGTTGGTGACGTGTGTGTGGTAACTGAATGTGTTACAAAGACTATATTTTCGGATTTAATATATAGAATAACATTTGATGAATTGTTAGTCACAGAATACGCAAGGTATTTACTTCAATCAGCATTTGTA
Source organism: Bacillota bacterium (assembly GCA_023418475.1). Taxonomy (GTDB): domain Bacteria; phylum Bacillota; class Clostridia; order Lachnospirales; family Lachnospiraceae; genus Mobilitalea. Next base: position 5,490 of record JAEZZO010000012.1, on the reverse strand, counting down.
CGTCAACAAATACAAGAGTCAGCAAGAGGCTCAAGTGGAACAATGCCTAAAATATCACATAAAGCAATAAAAGAAATAAAGGTATATTTACCATCGGTAAATGAACAAAGAATCCTTCTGAACAAGCTTGATGAAAAGGTTAATAAAATAGACTTAATTATTAAAAAAAAGCAAGCATTAATTGACAAAATACTTGCTTATAAAAAATCATTAATTTATGAAGTTGTTACAGGTAAAAGGGAGGTGTAGCTGTGCTAGAGCGAATTATTGATGATGTAAATCGTGCCTTAGACAATGAGGCATACTTTGCTGCATTAACACTTGCGCTTACACTTCCAGACATTTGTGGCAAAGCTCAATATCCAGAAGCCGGAGTCACTAAAAGATATATCACTTGGTATGATGAACATATTGGAAAGTATGAACAATGCCCATGTGAACATTGTAAAGAAGTGCAAATGCCATACTTAAGCGGGGAAGTGATTTATAACCTTAGAAATTCTATGCTACATCAGGGAACTCCTAATATAAGCAAGAAAGATATAAAAAATATTGCCAATAAAATTGACCATTTCGTATTAGCCATTGAAAAGAAAAATGAATTTGATATTTATGTAGATTCTTCAGGAATTTTAAGTAGTAACTTCAACGATGTGACAACTAGAGAATATCGTGTTAATGTTCGTAGGCTATGTCTCGTGATTTGTGCATCATCTAAAGGTTATTACGAAAATAATAAAGAAAAATTCAATTTCTTTAATTACTCAATATTGGATTTGGATGCTGAAATGGAACGGTTACATAAAATAAATGCTAGGGGGGATGAGTAATGGCAGATTTTGATGTAAAAGAAATTCGATTTGAACAAGATATAGAAGAATATCTTCTGACAAATGGTGGATATCAAAAAGGTAATCCGAGATCTTTTGATCGAAAATTAGCTTTGGAGACAGAAACATTTCTACATTTTTTGAAAGTCAGTCAGCCAAATAAATGGGAGCGTTATGAAAAAACATACGGAAAAGATAGTGAGAAACAAGTTATAGATCGTTTTTGCCGTGAGGTAAAAATGGTTGGACTTTTGAGAGTTCTTAGACAAGGTTTTACGGATCGGGGTATAAAGTTTCAAGTGGTATTCTGGAAGCCAGAAACTTCTATTAATGCTTCTAGTCAGAAGCAATACGAAGAAAACCTTTTACACTGTACAAGACAATTACATTATTCTTTAACGAATGAAAACAGCATAGATATTGTTTTGTTTTTAAATGGAATACCAGTTGCTTCAATGGAATTAAAATGCCAATTTACAGGTCAGAGTACAGCAAATGCAATTGAGCAATATAAATTTGACAGAGCAGGTAAGGATGCAATATTTGCGTTTAAAGAGCGAGTATTAGTGCATTTTGCTGTTGATCTTTCACGTGTATATATGACTACAAAGCTAGAGGGAGATAAAACCTACTTTTTACCATTTAACCAAGGAAGTAATGGTGCAGGAAATGTTGGTGGAAAAGGAAATCCAATTAATTCAGATAGTTATGACACTGCATATTTATGGGAAAATGTTTTGCGTAAAGACAGATTTATGGAAATTTTGCATAAGTATATGCATTTACAGGTTGAATTTGATGAAAAAACCAAAGAAGTAAAGTCTGAGCGAATGATTTTTCCTCGGTATCATCAACTAGATGTGGTTACAAAATTACTTTCTGATGTGAAAGAAAATGGTGCGGGAAGAAATTACCTAATTCAACATAGTGCAGGATCTGGAAAATCAAATTCTATTGCATGGCTTGCTCATCGTTTAACAGGGTTGCATGATGATAAAGATGAGAAAATTTTTAAGTCTGTTATTATAGTAACTGATCGCCGAGTACTTGACAGTCAGCTACAAAACACTGTATATCAATTTGACCATGTAGAAGGTGTGGTTCAGAAAATTGATAAAAATGCACAGCAGCTTAGAGAAGCAATTGAGGCTGGTACAGGAATAATTATTACTACATTGCAGAAATTTCCGGTTATCTACAAAGAAGTAAAGTCTGGTGCGAAACGTTTTGCAATCATTGTCGATGAAGCTCACTCTTCACAGACTGGTGATGCGGCTAAAAAATTAAAACGAGCGTTGGCTGACACAGATAAGATTCTGGAAGAATATGCGGATATGGAATATGAGGATGAATCTAAACGTAAAGATGATGAGGATAAGTTGTTAGATGAATTAGCAGCGCAAGGTATTCATGATAATATGTCATTCTTTGCATTTACGGCAACACCTAAAGACAAGACTTTAAATATGTTTGGATGGAAAGATGAATTTGGAAAGTATCATCCTTATCATATTTATTCGATGAGACAAGCTATTGAAGAAGGATTTATACTTGATGTTCTGAAAAATTATATGACATACAAGATGTATTTTAAAATTGCAAAGGCGATTCCTGATGACCCAGAACTGGATACAGTTACAGGCGTGAATGCAATCCGCAATTTTGAAACATTACATCCGCATAATATTTCACAGAAAACCACAGTTATGTTAGAACATTTTCGAAATGTAACAATGCACAAAATAAATGGAAAAGCGAAAGCTATGATTGTAACTCCATCGCGTTTACATGCGGTTCGATATTTGCAGGAGTTTAAACGCCAAATACAAAGTAAGGGGTATGCAGACCTAGATGTATTAGTTGCATTTTCTGGTGAGGTTGAAGATGATGGGCAATCATTTACGGAAGAAAAGCTTAATAAGACAAAAGATGGTGAAACAATAAAGGAAAAGGCTTTACCGGAAGCATTTCATTCTGATAGTTTTGGCATGCTTATTGTGGCTGAAAAATATCAGACAGGTTTTGATGAACCATTGTTACATACTATGTTTGTAGATAAAAAACTTTCTGGGGTTAAAGCAGTTCAGACGTTATCACGACTAAATAGAATGATTCGTGGTAAGCAGGATACATTTGTTTTGGATTTTGTTAACTCAACAGAAGAGATAAGAAAATCATTTGAACCGTACTACGAGGAGACCGTTTTAGAAGAAGAAACTAATCCTAATGTGGTTTATGATTTGAAAAACACGTTAGACGAATTCCGTGTATATCAGCAAATGGAAATAGAAGCTTTTGCTAAAGTCTTTTATTCGAATAAGAATCAATCGGCTGGAGATTTAGGCAGATTACAAAGCCAGATACAACCATCTCTTGATCGTTTTGATGCTCTTATTCCAGAACAGCAGGATTTGTTCAAGTCCACTTTAGCTAGATTTAATCGTATTTATGCTTTCATTACACAGGTATGTAGATTATTTGATAAGGAAATTCACAAATTTAGTGTGTTTTCTAAATTTCTATATATGCAGTTGCCAAAGGGCGGTAAAGATAGAGTGGATGTTGATGATAAGGTTCTCTTAGAATACTATCGATTAGAAAAAGACTTTGAAGGTGGAATAGAACTTGAAGCTACCGAAGAAGGATTCAAACCGATAACAGGAGAAGCTGGACGCAGGGAAAAAAAGAAGGATCCGTTGACGATTATTATTGATAAAATCAACGAGCGATATGGAACTTCATTTACTGAAATGGATAAAGTTTTGTTGCAAATAGAAAATGATTATGCAACACAGGATAAATGGCATAGTTATGCAGCAAATAATGATTTTAAGACATTTATGCTCTTATTCGAAAAAGATTTTCCAGAGATGGCTGCTAGTCGATATGAGAAGAATGATGATTTCTTTATTCGTATGTTCTCTGACCCAGATATGATGAAGCAAGTAATGGATAGTATTGGAACTGTTCTTTATGGTCGACTAAGGAAAAAAGGGAATTATGAAGATGTAAATGCTGAGATGGGAATGGTTGCAGCAGGTTCAGTTACTTATGGAGAAATAAATCATTGATGGAGGTAGATAATGACTAATTGGGTAAGAAAGATAGAATATTGTGAATATGCATGTTCTGACATTGATGTTTTGAAAAATCCCGATATAAGAAAATGCTCTGAAATTAGGAAGGGAACTATTGATGTATCATACTTTGAATTAGCATTTGCGATTGCTAAAAGTATTATATCAAAAGAAGCAGTATTTAAAAGAGAAATGTTACTATTGGCAGTTAGCTATGCAATTCAATTACAATTCATATTTACAGAGAATAAGAAAAATTATCTATCAATAAATTTCGAGAATAAAGATTTATTTAGGGATTTTTCAAAGTCTTCAAGGGATGGAGAAATTGCTCAAGGTATAAATTATTTATTAGCTCAAAAATTATTAGGGGCAGTTGCAGTGGAAGATTTTAAAACCTATGCTTACGATATACTAAAATGCTCTCCAAAATGTTCGAAAAAAACACCTGATTATATACTGAAATATAAAGGAAATGAACTGGGGATATTAGAATCAAAAGGTTCATTAAATGCAGATCCAACTCAAAGCTTAGATTACGCAATGAAACAGTGTGATAGTGGAGTTGACTATTTAAATTATAATAAAATTAAGTGCAAGAATTCTTATGCATCAGTAGTTACATTTGCAACATCAAAAAATAACAAGAGAAATACGTGCATTTATTTCGCAGACCCTGTGATAGGAGATGCAAGTGTTGATGATTTTGATAAATCTATATTTAGAGAATATTCAAAATGGTTTTATATTGCTGGCAATGAGAATGTTGCAAATATGCTAAAAAAAGGAGAAGTTCTAACGGAAAATAATGATTTTTTAAGAACGTCTATGGACAATAGTGAACATATTGCTATTAGTCGAAGAGTACAATATGATCTAATTGATAACAAACAATATATAGTCGAGCTGGGGATACATAGTCATGCATTGCAATATTTGCAGGGAAAGAGGGAGTGGAAAAAATTCGAGAGTATTCTAGATGTGAATAGTGACGGTGTTTATGAAGAATATAGTGACGGTACTTATATTCGCATATCAGAATTTACTGAAGAGCGACTCAAACAGTTTGATTCACTGTACTTTTAATTGAGTTTAGTTTTGCATGCATTATCAAATTAAGTCTACATTTTGGGTTAAAACAGTTTTGATATTGATATTACAAGAAGATAAATGGGGAGGAACGTTAAATGGGAAAGCCAGTTAATGAGAGTAAAACATTAGAGATAATCAATCTTCTTAAAGAATACAGTGAAGAAAATTCTTCCAATGAAGCTGAATCAATTATTGAATTTTTGGAGGATTTTGAAGACAAACAAAGTATGGATAATATTGAACGATATAAGAAAGTATATAATGCTGGAAGACTAAATAAATGTGTCGAGATTCTAATTGATATTGGCATGTTTGATTCAAATGATTTTAAAAAGAGATTTCTTTTATCTAATGCATTAATAAGTCCTTCCTATAATGTCAAGCCTAAAAGTATTGAATATTAAGGCTTTTCTTTAAATAGTTACCTCTATAAACAGAGCTAAAAGTGTATGACAGTCATTGTATCCTGTACTGAATAGCTAAAAATTGGT
>JAEZZO010000011.1 GCA_023418475.1 Bacillota bacterium | reverse complement strand
GAATTAGGGGTTGATTTTGTTGATATCTCGGATATCAATGAAGAAGGTCTTCTGTATAATGATGAGGATATGAAAAAGATTGCAGAGAAATTTAAAGCGGAGAAGGTGGACGGATTATTTATTCCACACTGTAATTTCGGGACTGAGTATATCTGTGCAAGACTTGCGAAGGAATTAAATATTCCTGTATTATTATGGGGACCCAGGGATGAGCGTCCCGATGAAAATGGAATTCGCTTAAGAGATAGTCAATGCGGACTGTTTGCTACCGGTAAGGTTTTACGAAGATATCAGGTGCCTTTCACCTATGTTACAAATTGCAGATTAACCGATCCTGAGTTTGAGAGAGGTATCAATAACTTTCTGGCAGTTTGTAATGTAGTAAAGACCTTCCGAAGCATCCGTATTCTGCAAATTTCTACCAGACCGTTTGACTTCCTTACTACGATGTGCAACGAAGGAGAACTGCTGGAGAAATTCAATATCCAGCTTGCGCCAATCCCAATGCCGGAGCTTACGCAGGCTTTAAAGAAAGCGAAGGAAGAGAAAACAGAAGTAGCAAAGGTAGTTGAATTTATTAAAGAGAATATGAATGTGTGTATCAAAGAAAACGAGCTGGAGAATGTAGCGGCCTTAAAGGTAGCCATGCATGGACTGGCTAAGAAATATGATTGTAATGCGATTGCAATACAGTGCTGGAATGCACTCCAGTCCGAAATTGGCATTATGCCTTGTGCGGCAAACTCCCTGATGAATGATTTGGGAATTCCGGTTGTCTGTGAAACGGATATCCATGGAGCAATCACTTCCCTGCTTGTAGAAGCAGCAGGAATGGGTGTAACGAGATCCTTCTTTGCAGACTGGACCGTGCGTCATCCGGATAACGAGAACGGCGAGCTGCTGCAGCACTGCGGACCCTGGCCGCTTTCTGTAGCAAGATGCAAGCCTACACTAGGGTATCCTTTAGCCTTTGAACATCCGGGTGCAGTAGAAGCAGAGGCAAAGCACGGGGATGTCTCGCTGGTAAGATTCGATGGTGATAACGGTGAATACTCCATGCTGTTGGGAAATGCCAAGGCAATTGAAGGTCCTTACACCAAGGGTACGTATCTCTGGGTAGAGGTTGCTAACCTTAAAAGACTGGAAGAGAAGCTGGTTTGTGGTCCTTATATTCATCACTGTGTTGGTATTCATGCAAATGTGGTTCCGATTCTATACGAGGCCTGCAAATATATAAAGGTTACTCCTGACTTATATGATCCGGTAGAAGAAGAGGTTAAGGCATATATCAGAGGCGAATAATAAAACTGATTGTGCAGTTGTGCAACAATATTATCCCGGCAAAAGTCAAAGAAGAAAACAGAGATTGAACAGGATAGGTATTCCTATTTATCCTGGCACAGAAGGCTGACCTTTGTCGGGTGGTCATAACACACAGAAATACGAGGAGATTACGATGGAAAACTTAAAAGCATTATCATTTGAACTTCGAAGAGACATCATCGATATGATCTATCAGGCAAAAACTGGTCATATCGGAGGCGATTTCAGTGTTCTGGATATTCTGGTTACACTGTATTATAAGCATATGAATATTACTCCACAGACACAGGACGATCCGAATAGGGACAGATTTATCTTAAGTAAAGGTCACTCAGTGGAAGCACTTTATAGTGTACTTGCGAAGAAAGGCTTTTTCCCCAAGTCAGACCTGGAAACCTATTCACAGTTTCAATCAAAATATATTGGACATCCGAATAACAAGGTTAATGGAATAGAGATGAATTCAGGCTCGCTGGGACATGGTTTATCCGTAGCGGTCGGAATGGCACTTGCCGGTAAAATGGACCATGCTCCTTACAGAGTCTATACCGTAATGGGAGACGGTGAGCTTGCGGAGGGCTCCGTATGGGAAGGCGCTATGGCAGCAGGGCATTATAAACTGGATAATCTGACAGCGGTCGTAGACAGAAACCGTCTGCAGATCTCCGGTTCCACCGAAGAAGTTATGTCCCAGGATAGTCAGGATGAAAGATGGAGCAGCTTTGGCTGGAATGTGATCCATGCTACCGGTAATGATATTGATGCTTTAGATGAGGCATTTTCAAGAGCAAAGGCCACCAAGGGTATGCCAACTGTAATTATTGCTGACACCATTAAGGGTTACGGAGTTTCCTTTATTGAGAATTCTGCTCCCTGGCATCATAGGATACCGAGCAGGGAGGAATACGAGAAGGCAATCGCAGAACTGGAACAAAGGAGGCTGGCAGCAAATGAATAAGATTTCAAACAGGCAGGTAATATGTGATGTTTTAATGGAGCATGCGGCAAAGGATAAGAGCGTTACTGTTTTATGCAGTGATTCAAGAGGCTCTGCCTCATTGGCAAGTTTTGCAGACGCTTATCCGGAACAGTTTGTAGAGACCGGTATTGCAGAACAGAATATTATCTCTATTGCGGCAGGACTTGCAAGCTGCGGTAAAAAATCCTACGTGGCATCTCCGGCATGCTTTCTCTCTACGAGAAGTATGGAGCAGGCTAAGGTTGATGTGGCATATTCCAATACAAATGTGAAATTAATTGGAATAAGTGGTGGTGTCAGCTATGGAGCTCTTGGTATGACCCATCATTCTGCAAATGATATCGCAACAATGGGCTCCATTCCGAACATGAGAGTCTATATTCCAAGTGACAGATTACAGACCAGGTATTTGTTTGAAAGCCTTTTAGAGGATCAAAAGCCTGCTTATATCCGAGTAGGACGTAATCCGGTAGAAGATGTATACGAAGAGGACAAGGTACCTTTTGAAATGGATAAGGCAGCTGTAGTGGCCGAAGGCAGCGATCTGACGATTATTGCCTGCGGAGAGATGGTAAAGCCGGCAAAGGATGCGGCAGAGAAATTAAAAGCGCAGGGGATTACAGCCAGAGTACTAGATATGTACTGCGTTAAGCCAATTGATAAAGAGGCGGTGCTAAGAGCAGCCAGGGAAACAAAAGCGATCATTACCGTGGAAGAGCATACTTATATCGGAGGGCTTGGAGCTATGGTAAGCCAGATTGTTGCAGCCTCCACACCGAAGAAGGTAATTAATCTGTCCCTGCCTGACCAGCCGGTGGTGACAGGTAACTCGAAGGAAGTATTTGATTATTATGAACTAAACGAAAGCGGTATCTGTAAAACTGCAATGGAGTTGATGAACGATGTCAAGTAAATATATTTTAGCAATTGATCAAAGCACCTCCGGAACAAAAGCATTGCTTTTTGATAAAGCAGGACTTATAATTGCAAGAAGTGATCTGGAGCATGACCAGCTGATATCGGAGAAAGGCTGGGTAGAGCATAACCCGGAACAGATTTATCAGAATACCATAGAAGTAGTGAAGATGGTTGTAAAGCAGGCTGATATTGATAAAAATGATATTATTGGAATTGGAATCAGCAATCAGCGTGAAACAGCGTTAGTGTGGGATAAGACTACCGGTAAGCCGGTCTATCATGCTATCGTTTGGCAGTGTGCCAGAGGTGCTGAGATCTGTAACAAAATTGCAACAGCCGGCAAGAGTGAACTGGTTAGAGAACATACCGGTCTGCATTTATCCCCTTATTTCTCAGCTGCCAAGATTAGTTGGGTGCTGCAGAATGTGGAAGGAATGCAGGAAAAGCAGAAAAACAAAGAATTATGTGCCGGAACGGTGGATAGCTTTCTGGTCTACCGCTTAACCGGTGGAAAATCCTTTCGAACAGACTATTCCAATGCATCCAGAACCCAGTTGTTTAATATCACAACCCTAGAATGGGACAGTGAGGTCTGCGAATTGTTTGGAATTAACACACAAATGTTAGCCAAGGTAAGCTTTTCAGATGAAGTATTCGGCGAAACAGATTTTGAAGGCTTCCTTGATAAAAAAATTCCGATTAGTGCGGTTCTTGGAGATTCTCATGGAGCTCTTTTCGGACAGGGCTGCCATAAGGAAGGAATGATTAAAGCAACTTACGGTACAGGCTCCTCTATCATGATGAATATAGGAACAAAGCCGGTTCTTAGTAAAAAAGGTGTTGTAACCTCTCTGGCTTGGGGAATGAATGGTCAGGTTAACTATGTATTAGAGGGAAATATTAATTATTCTGGAGCTGTATTAAAATGGCTCTCAGAGGATGTCGGCTTAATCCATTCGGCAAAGGAGAGCGAAACACTGGCAAAAAGTGCAAATCAGGAAGATACCACGTATCTGGTTCCTGCATTTTCCGGGCTCGGTGCTCCTTATTGGGACAGCAATGCAAAGGCTTCACTTTGTGGTATGAGCCGGACAACCGGCAAAGCGGAGATTGTAAAGGCCGCACTGGAGTGCATTGCATATCAGATTACCGATATTGTTAAGGTAATGAGTGAAGAGGCGAAGGTTGCGATTGAAGAGTTAAGAGTGGATGGCGGTCCGACAAAGAACGGCTATTTAATGCAGTTCCAGAGTGATATGCTTGCGATTCCGGTACAGGTACCGAATATGGAAGAGCTTTCCGGTATTGGTGCAGGTTACCTTGCAGGTATCTCTTTAGGATTTTATGCAAAGGATTCTATCTTTGAAAGTATCAAGAGAAGCAAATATGAACCTCTTATGCAGGCAGGCAGAAGAGAAGAGCTGTATCTGGGCTGGAAGGAAGCTGTCAAATCAGTTATTCATGATAATTAGATAATATTTAATGGAGCGATACTATTTCTATTTGAATATTAGAATTAGTTTTTCGAAGCATTTTATCAAAAAAAGAACCCTGAATCCTATGGATATTACAAGAGAACTCTTGTATGTAGGTATCAGGGTGTTTTTTTATGCATAGCACACTTTTACTCTAATACCGGTACAGCTTTCTGCCAACCGTTTTTTCTTCTAATAAGCGCTGCCACCGTAATTTTGCTGATTATACCGGTCTGCCAGTACGTTCATATTTTTAATTAATATGTACTGTGCGTAGAAAAAACCGAAAAAGCAAAGGAAACTGCCTAAGATATACCAGAGTAAGATAGTGGTTCCGTTCTCACTAAAGCTGGTACCATAACGGGGGGCATTTTCCTGCAGGCGGTTACCAATTCCGTAAAACCATATCCAGCTATAAATTCCACAAGTAATGAAAGAAAGCAGAATTACTACGATATAATTTTGAGTAATTTTTCCGTCGCCATTGCATACAATATTCATATCATCCGAATAGTAATACCAGAAAACAATACCGTAGATTCCACAGGTGATGATGGATAATAGTACGAATGTAATAAAATCTCTTTGCTTGATCATTTAAAACCTCCCACACTAATTTGATGAATTAATTTTAACAGTATTCCATTCTTCATGTCAATGGATACTATATCACAGGGAGTAATAAACAATCGGATGATATAAACCAGAAGAAACATAAGAAAGATCATAGACCAGGCGATTTTATAATAGATTGGTTTTATTGCCGTTTCCAATAAAAACAAACATAGCATAACCGGAGTTATAAGAAATAACGGATGATAATGAAAGGCTTCTTTAAAATTCAGTCTAAAAACCGAAATTACAGCGCGTGTCATACCACAGCCCGGGCAGGAGATGCCGGTTAAAAATTTAATTGGACAGCCAACATGGAGCAACGAGAGAAAGAGGTAAATAAAAAATATACTAATACAAAGCTGAACACGTTCCTTAATATGTTTTAAACCATGCAATTGATAATTTGATGGTGTTTTTGCATGTATCTTATAGCTTTTTATGAAATTTCTTTTCATAATCATCATCTCCTTTTAAGCTTTTTGCGTCTGCTTTTGACTGCTATGAAATTGGCACAGAATTTATTGATTTATGTGCGTATAGCATAACATAAAATATCAGAATTTTATAGAATATTTCCGATAAAATAGATGTGCAAATTTTATAGAGAAAGGTATCTGCCTACCAATCCTATATTATTACAAAATAGACCTTTTACAGCTATATTTTTGCATGAAAACAAAGAATAATCCACATAATTTCTTGACACATGATTGTTAATAACGTATCATTAATTAAGTTGAATGAATGAAACGTTGTAAGGGAGATTACAAATGAGACTGGTTTCGTTATCAATGCTAAAACCCGATATGATATTGGCTAAGTCAATCTATTATAGAGATTGTTTGGTATTAAGACAGGGTCAAACCGATCTGGTGCGATTTACTAAAAATTTAATAAATATGGGGATTGACTGTGTATATGTGGATGATCCCAAGAGTGATGGAATAGAGATTCCAGATGCGATTTCAGAGGAGACCAGAGTCTCCTGCAAAAGGATACTACGTCAGACAATTGATGATTTTGAGAGTAAGACGGTTGTTGAATTAGCGGACATTTCTAATACAATTCATAGTATTATCGATGATATCCTTTCGCATGAGGATATGCAGGTTAGTTTAAATGATATCAGTGCAAGTGATGAATATACTTTTTCCCATTCTGTCAGTGCAACGGTTTATTCGCTTTTAATAGCAAAACAGCTAGGTTATAATAAACCGATGATGGAAAAATTGGCAGCAGGAGCTTTGTTTCATGATATAGGAAAAATTCTGCTTGATAAGAGGGTGCTAAACAAAGAAGGACGGCTGGATGAGCAGGAATTAGAGCACATAAAGCTTCATACAACATTAGGATATGAAACGCTGAAGAAGTGTGTAAGTCTGACCGAGTTATCACGTATTGTATCCTTGTATCACCATGAAAGAATGGATGGTTCAGGTTATCCCGCAGGAATAAAGGCTGGAGATCTTCATGAATTCGTAAGAATTGTAGCGGTAGCAGATACATACGATGCATTAGTTTCTGACAGATGTTATCGTCGTAAATGGAGCTCGAATCAGACGGTAAATTATCTGATTGAACATGCAGGAACAAAATTTGACACTAGAATAGTGTCGGTTTTCATTAAACAGATTGCTATTTTCCCGAATGGATCAATGGTACGTCTTTCCGATAACAGTATTGGCATTATAAAAGAACAGAATAAAAACTTTCCGTTAAGACCGATTGTACGTGTGATTTCAGATAAAAGAGGTATGGATATCTCACCATACGAAATAGATCTGATGAAGATCTTATCGATTACAATCATTGAATCAGAGATGGAGATGAACGGAGAATTACCGTAGATTTGTTTTGCAACGTTGTGACAGGAAGAAAGAGCAAATGTACAATATACACACTCCTGCGATAAAAAATTATAAAATAAGGCGGTTCTAATGATGACTATCATTAGAACCGCCTTATTTTATGAAATTTTCGTAAGTATTAAATTAGCTGCAGAGTTATCTTTGATACAAGCTTTACTCAAGCTTTTGTCTTTATTTTGGCATTGGCAGGAATACTGATTACATACTGCAAGGGTTTCCATACTAATACTGCAACCGAGAAATCAAACATACTGTGTATAATAGTTCCTGCACCAACCAATCCGATTACTGAAATCAGATAACTCGTGGTAACGGTACCCGTAAAATAAAAGATACTGGATACAATTACCTCACATACAGCGTGGATAATGGAAATAAATAAAGCGAAGGGAATCATTGTTTTGTAGGAGAGTAAAATATTTTGATTTTTCTTTAATAAAAATGCACCGACTGTAACAAAAACTACGTGAGATAAAGCTCTAAGTACTACGACAATCGAGAAAGGACCTAATAAAAATCCAAAACTTGTTACTAATGCCACCGAGACCGCAACCTCAGGTGAGATAAACATTGCAATCATGATTGCTACATGACTTCCTAATGTAAAGGATGCAGGCTCTATGATTATCTTAAAGGGTGAATACATAGGAATTGTTATTCCTATAGCACAGAGCAGAGCAGCAATTGTCATTGTTTTAACTTTGTTTGATGTTATCATAATCTTACCTCTTCCTCTTTCATATTAAACAAACTGGTGTTGGCAGCTGTCTTGTCAGCTGTAATTATATCTGACAAGACATAGAATGTCAACCTGCATATTATCAGAAAAAAATAAGAAGAGGAGGAAAAAACAGATCATAATCACCAATAACAAGCTCTATACGGAATAGAAGGTGATGGTAATTATAAGCTGTTATCTGCCAGATGATCCAGTGCATCTCCTGTCAATCGAAATACAGTCCACTCATCCATTGGTATGGCACCCAACCTTTTATAAAAGCGAATAGAAGATTCGTTCCAATCCAGACACCACCATTCGAGGCGGCCGCATTTTCGCTCTTTTGCCAGACCGGCCAGATAAACAAAAAATGCTTTACCAAAGCCCTTGCCGCGCATTTCCGGTTTTACATAAAGATCTTCCAGATAGATACCAGATCTTCCTAGAAAAGTTGAAAAGTTGTAAAAATATAATGCAAAACCTACAGGTTGTTGTTGATATTCACCTATAATGACTTCGGCTCTCTTTTGTGTAAATAAATATTCATTTAGAATATCTTCTGTGGCTACTACCAGCTCCAACATTTCTTCATATTCAGCCAAATCTTTAATAAATTGCAAGATTAACGGAGTATCCTTTTTTGAAGCTGTTCTGATTGTAAAATCTTTGATATTCGTTTCAGTAATCATATCTTTTGTTCCTCCTGATATTTCATAGAACTATAAAGTAATATAAGGTTAATCCCATAAATACCAATTAAAGCAAATTATGGGAAGCCTGGTGTGTGCTATAAGAATAAATAACCATACCCCATCTGGTAAATCAATTTAAGACTATTGACGCAAAAGTCTTGTTAATAAATTCTACATTGTTATGGGAATGCAAATACTCTTATGTTTTAAGTAAATTAATAAATATTATAACATCAAAATAATTCATATGTATAGATATAAATAGGATTTGCCTGTGAACCGTAACATGCTGGATAAATGTTACTTTGACAGCAATTGCTGGAGCTTGTGTGTGCCATTGACTTATATTATAATGAAAGAAATACTTTAAAGATTTGATAATTATGAGCGCAAAAGCGTCGCAGCATCACTTCAGGGTTTTGGATACATTATCATAAAATAGAAAGAGAAAATACGATGATAATACAGAATAAGAATTTTAATCTACATCAGATTGCAGAATCAGGACAGTGCTTTCGCATGAATTATATGCCACAGTCTTCACATGAAATAAAATTTAATCTGGTCGCATATGGGAGGTATCTGGAGCTGACGCAGATGGATGAGAATACAGTAGAATTAAGCTGTACACCGGAGGAATTTAAAAATGTATGGGAGGATTATTTTGATTTACAATATGATTATGGCAATATTGTCGGAAAGCTCGGTGCAGGGGAGGACGCTTTCTTAAGAGAAGCGGCAGCCTACGGAAAAGGAATACGAATTCTGAAACAGGAGCCTTTTGAAACAATGATAAGCTTTATCATATCGCAGAATAAAAATATACCGGCAATTAAAAATTGTATTGAAGGAATTTGCAAGAAATTCGGAGAAACAAAGATCAGTAAAGAATGCGGCGGAGTAACTTACACTTCATTTCCTGGCGCTGATGTTCTTGCCCTGGCGACAAAAGAAGAATTAAGAGCGTTAAAGACCGGTTACCGGGATGCATATATCATCCAGGCAGCCCAGACAGTTGCCGAAGGACTTCTTGATTTGGAGGAATTAAAGAAAGGCAGCTTTGAAGATGCGGTAAAAGCGCTAAAAAGTGTTTATGGAATAGGGGAAAAGGTAGCAAATTGTATCGCTTTGTATGGCCTTCATCATATAGAAGGCTTCCCCGTGGATGTATGGATAAAGAAAGTGCTGCAGGAAATATACCATAATCGGTTTGACCAGGGACTATATAAAGGATATTCCGGCATTGTCCAACAGTATATGTTTTATTACATAAGATCCTTATAAAGCCTAAAATTCATCTTAAATATCGGTAATGAAATAAAATTAATACGAAATATGAAAAAGTATAAAGAAAGAAATCTTCGGATAAAATAAGATAGCGGCAATCTTGTAAAGGAGCATTCATAGTGGAAATGAGGATCAACATGAGTAAGAACAGGGACAGCGAAAGCTATAAAAAAGAACGGAGAGTTGACCATCTTATGAATCTGGTCGAAAAGCAGGTTCGTACAGAGCGTCACCTGGAAGAGCATGCAGATATTTCATCGTCTCAAGAAGGGATAGAGCATGCAAGGAGAGTAAATGAGAAGCGACAGAATGAAATAGAGAATCTGAAAAATATACTGGTTTATGGCGAAAATATTAATAATAATTATAAAGAAAATACCGAAAAACGCTTCTTGTTTACGGAAGGTTATTTAAATCATAATGCTGAGCATATGGATTTTCAGTCCTTCCTATAATGTCAAGCCTAAAAGTATTGAATTTTAAGGCTTTTCTTTAAATAGTTACCTCTATAAACAGAGCTAAAAATGTATGACAGTCATTGTATCCTGTACTGAATAGCTAAAAATTGGT
>JAEZZO010000008.1 GCA_023418475.1 Bacillota bacterium | reverse complement strand
AATCGGGGAGCTTTCGTCGGAGGAAATCATCCGCACACTCAGGCAGCAGGAGGTTTACGGCATGGGTGGGGCTGCCTTTCCTGTTTATAAGAAACTACAAACAGTAATTAAATCAAAGGTAAAGAAGAAATATCTGATTATCAATGCCGTGGAATGCGATCCCGGTTTAGTGCATGACCAATATGTACTGTATCATTATCAGGAGGAAATTAGTAAATCAATCAATGTTCTTGGAAATTGTACGGAATTCGACGCAGTATATCTTGCCGCAAGATCAGTGGAAGGGCTAAAGCTTCCGGAGCCGGTAAAAATGCATAAAACCGCAGGCAGTTATCCGGCAGGTGCACAAAAGCAGCTTGTGAAAGAAATATTGAATATTCAATTAGATAAGGAAGAAATACCAGCTAAGTATGGCATTCTAGTTTTAAACGTGCAGACAGTCTATTCCATTTATCAGGCAATTTATCTAAATAAAAGGGCGGAAACCAGATATCTTACCGTAGCCAGTCAAAGAAGAAAGACGGCGCAGGCGGTTAAGGTTAAATTGGGAATGAAATTAATAGATATTATGGAAGCTGTATATCCGGGAGAAAGTAATCTCTTTGCAGGAGGCGGAATGATGCAGGTGTATCATGCAGGAGAAGAGTGTGTGGTTGACAAAAACACGAACTTCATAACAGCGGCCGCCTTCCCGGGCTTTAAGGAATCACCGCAGTGCTCCCGGTGCGGAAGCTGTGCCGCGCATTGTCCGGTGAAACTTAAGGTGAACAAGATAGCGGATCTCGTTGACAGAAGAAGGTTGGAAGATGCCATGAAATATCATCCGGCGGACTGTATAGAATGTGGCAGTTGCAGTTACCTATGCCCTGCCGGAAGGAATCTTGCTGCAAAAGTAACTGCTGCGAAAAATAATGAATTAGGTGGATAGAATGGGTATGTTGAGAATGAACCGTATTATTATGTATGCAGGAATTGGTTTGATGCTGCTTGCAATGCTGGCAAGTATCATATATTGTTATCTGATAAGGCTGAAAGAACCGGTATTTCTTCGCAATTGCATAGAGGCAGAAGCATTATCAAATCAGCAGGGTAATAACAATGCAGTGTTTCAGCTTCAATATATTACAAACCATACAGACAAAAGGACAGTATGTGGAGTATCCTTTGCGGACGTACCGGAGATGGAATTTATTGCATCAGAAACTATTGACAACGGGTTTTTTCATTTTTTAAACTCCAATTCAGAACAAGAGTTGGGAAGCAGTATGGGAAGATATAGTCTGAGGACGGTATATATCATACAAGGAACCGGCTTCCGTGAGGAATGGAAGGGTGAGAAGGAGCTTGGCAAGGCAACCTTTCAATTTACGGATGGAAGCAAAATAGCGGCAGATGTGGGACGGATTATTTTATACAGTGATCCGCCAATTCCAAATGTACTTAGCTCTAATATGTCCTCTTCTTCCAGTAATTTTACCTCCAGTGTGAGTTATTCTGTGAGAGAGAATATTACTCTCGAGGCGGTCACCTCACCACTTCAAAAGGATTTTCCCGAGTTTTTAACTCTAAAGCTGGACGGTATAAATTATAATGCAGTATCAGGCAGAAAGTATAAGCTAGGAGAAAGCTTGTCTATATCCTCGGCATTTCATAATTTGCCGCAGAAGGAGTCAGAGTATGATGTATACGATCTGCGGCCTAAGCTTACGTACCGGAATGCGAATACAACTTTAGGATTTATTAGAATATATAATCTTAACTGGCAGTGTCGCCTTTCTGATTTTAAGGATGCCCTTCATTATTTAAGACAAAGGGGGGTTATATAAATGTATAGTGCATATAGAAAAATTTTCTGGGGATTGTTTATTACTGCTTTTCATATTAATCTGGGCAATCTGCAGGTTATTCCGGCTTTTGTCGGCTGGATGATCATAACAGGTGCGGTAAGTGAACTATATCGGGAACAGCCTTATGATGTATTTCGGAAGGCCGGTTATTGTGCCATGACACTGGCGGGACTTAGTTTTTTGGGCTTTCTCTTTCAAATCACCGCATATAAAAATGATTATCTGTACTATATGCCCGTTGTAATACAGATAATTGATTTTCTCTTTGCTTATTATCTGCTGACAGGAGGCAGTAAATGTATATTGGAGGAGAATAGAGAAGAGGAAGCGGATGGTATGGAGCTGGTTTTGCGTTTTTATATGATTATATTTATTATCAACACAATTGCATTCAGCATCGCGATCGCAGCTGTCAAACAGGATTGGATTAACCTCTGCGCTGGAATAGCTGTTTTGCAGGTTGTATGGTTGATGTGGATGGTAAGCCGGCTGAAATCCTGTTATAACAATCCAGGACAGAAAACGCAGGAGGGTAAGAATGTCTAAAAGGAAAAGCTCTTTATACAGGATATTACTGGTTTTCTTACTGGTTCTGCTGGATCAGTTTGTGAAGAGATATATTGCACAGAATTATATGGATATGCATTTTAAGATACTGGGTAATTTCCTGGACTTTATGCCACATCTTAATACAAGCTATTCATGGCTTAATTCTTTGACGGATATGGAGATTGGAAAAACAGCACATATCTTGACGGTGCTTGTCTTTTTTATCCTGACCTGTATTATTTATGATTTTGTAAGGATAAAATATTTGCTGAAAGCTTATGAGCATTGCCTTTTTATTTTACTGTTTGCGGGAATAATATGTTCCTTACTGGATAAGGTTTTCTGGGGAGGCAGTCTGGATTTTATCTGGCTCAAAGGCTTTTTCATCTTTGATCTGAAGGATGTGTATCTTACCACTGCCGAGGCTTTGATGGTATTAAAGCTTTTTATCAGCCGTGAATTTCGTAACTTTAATGGAAGAGAATTATGGGAGGCTTTTAGAGGACACTTGAAAGTTAGATTTAAGGTGGAAGCGGAGAAGAAGTAAGCAGGAAAGATTACCGTACCATGGGAAAGTTCGTCCAATGATATAAAACCCTCAGGGGGATGCGCAGCTTGGCGCGCGGAACAAAAGCTGTGCTTTGCAGACTTATGATTACGAGAGTGTGCGGGGCACATTTTTTTTTCGTAAGAAAATATGTCCACTGAAAAATAATCTTTGAGATACATCAAAAAATAATTTACTGTTCAAAAATATATACATTGACAGGCGAGGTATATGATAATATAATATAGCTTAATTAGGAGGAATTTACCATATGTCAATAACATCAGACGTAATTAGAGGCCATACCGAGCCTATTATTCTTTCCCATCTTATAGAGAAGGACAGTTATGGGTATCAGATTAATAAAGAAATTATGGATAAGACAGATAATCTATATGAACTGAAGGAAGCTACTTTGTATTCAGCTTTTCGAAGACTGGAACAGGCAGGGTTTATATCTTCCTACTGGGGCGATGAAGGGGTTGGTGCACGTCGGCGGTATTATGCAATTACGGAGAGAGGACGAGAGGTGTACCGAGAATATAAGAAGGAGTGGGAGAATGCTAAGAGTATCATAGATAAACTATTGAGATAACTTCTTCCGTAATTAATTGGAAGCATAAAGAAAAGCGTATTTATAATAGGAAAGGCAGCAAGCTTATGACTGCGGAGTCCTCGATGCAAACTAATATGCGCACAAAGCCGGCGCAGGAATGGAGAAAATTATGAATGAAAGAATAAAAAATCACATTGAAAAGCTTTTTGAAGATGCCCCCAGCACGAGGAAGGCATTGGAGTTAAAGGAAGAATTACTGGCTAATTCAGAAGAGCGTTATCAAGATCTGATCACAAGTGGTGTATCTTCCGAAGATGCCATAAAGAATGTGATTTGTTCCATCGGTAATGTATCTGAACTGTTTCAGGGGTTGGAAGAAATAAAAACAGAAAATAATCAGGATTATTATATGAAAGTGAAAAAAGCTGCTATCATGAAAACGACGGCAGTCGGTATCTATATTTTTAGTATAGTAGTATTTTTCTTTTGTGATTTTATAGGAGATATGTCATACGGAGCATATCATGGTTGGTCTGGATTTCCGATGGGGAATTTTAATTATGATGCATTAGGTTTAATTTTGATGCTCCTCATTGATATCGTACCGACCTGTATGCTTGTCTATGTCTCAAGCATGTATCCCAAATATACGAAGATAGAAGATACGGTAGTGGAGGACTTTAAGGAATGGAAAAGTGGCTCGCTTAAGGTGAAAGCAATTAAGGGTTCTGTGCGGACAGTTATCTGGACTTCTGCCATATTAATATACTTTGCAGTTAGCTTTTTAACCTACGCATGGTACGCTACCTGGATCATCTTTCTGGTGGCCTTATGTGTTCAGGCTATAGTAGAGCTACTATTCCGGTTGAAGGAACTGGAATAATACATAACATTTTACACAAGATTATGCAGTAGATTTGAAACTGCTTTCCCCCTGCAGGGATATGCAGTAGAACGGAGAATATTATGCGAAAAATGATAATTGCGATTGCAGCTGCTTTTTCCCTGGTTACGGTTGGGCTAATTGTAATGCTGGTACTTGCCATTAATGGCAATGTTCATATGGTAACGGCAAACAGTGGCAAGGCTAAGCTGGTTAATACACATAGTACAGAATTGAATAATGTTGACAGCATAAAGGTGGAATATGGCTCGGGTGATGTTGTATTTTATAAGAGCAAGGGAAATGAATTAACAGTAAAAGAATATAAGACCTATAATCCTAAGAAGGATGAGTTGGCGGAAGTTGTTGTAAAGGGAAATCAGCTGCTGATTCGTGGGGGTGATACTCATACAAGCTTCACTATATTCTCATACACAAACCATTACAGCAGAACAGAAATATATCTGCCGGAGAATTATTCCGGAGCATTATCAGTTTCAACATCCAGTGGTGATATCAGCTCTGACCTGGTCTTGCAGCTTTCAAGATTTACTTCCTCAAGCAGCAGCGGAGATATTGAACTGAACGAGATAACAGCGGATGAAATTAATCTTTCCTCCTCCAGCGGTGAGATAACAATACAAAAAGCTGAGGGAAGAAGGAAAATATCCTCTACCAGCGGAGATGTATCAGTCCATAGTGGAAATGGTGATACGGATATCAGTACCTCCTCCGGAGAAATAACAGTGGAGAAATGCGTCGGTAAATTACAGGCGCATACTAATAGCGGAGATATTTACATCCAGGATAGCAATGGCGATAAGAATTTGAAATCAACCTCCGGAGAAATCAGTGTGGAAAATTCCACAGGATTGATAGAAGCGAAATCCTCCAGCGGAGATGTAGAAGTTAATTGTTCCATTGGTGCCGGGAACATCAATACAACTTCAGGGGAGATCAATCTGGAGTTTATCGAAGTAACAGGAGATATTCGTTTGAACGCTTCCAGCGGAGATATAAACCTTGTTATACCGGAAGCAGCTGCTTTCCGGTTTACAGCTGATACAAGCAGCGGAGATATTGATACTTACTTTGACAATAAGCTTTCTTTCGATGATAATAGGAAGCATGCCTCCGGCAGCGTAGGGGAAAACCCGCAGCGGGAGATAGAACTTAGTACGACCAGCGGAGAGATTAATGTAGAAAGAGATTAAGGAATAAGAAATTTAGTATTAAGAACGTAAGGAATAAGAATTTTAGAATTACGAATTAAAATTGATAACGAAAGTCAGGATATTGTCGGTAAATACGGAGTAGTGAGGGCTGTAAATATGACGATAATCCTGGCTTTTTTTGTGGATAAGAGCTTGATTATTCTTGTTTCATTTATTGTGCAGGCTAAAGATAAAGGGTAAATAACATAGAAAATTATGGTAGAATATGTATCTGAATTGTAGTAAACTAAGAAATATTAGAAGTATTACAAATAGTAGACCGGATAATATAACTATCAAGCCGATGATTGAAAAAGAAATGATAGAGATACATAAAAAATAATAAGTAAGAATGTAACGAATGATAAATATGATCAAAGGTTGCAAAGTTTATAGTGCAGAAATATTATAGGAACAATACGATAGAAACGAGTTTACGATAAGAGCAAATGTTAATGCAGAGAAAATAAAGGAGGAAATGGTCTATTGAAAACAATTGGATTACTTGGCGGTATGAGCTGGGAAAGTACTGTTACCTATTATCGGATTGTGAATGAAGCAATAAAAAGTGAATTGGGTGGATTACATTCGGCAAAGGTTTTATTATATAGCGTAGACTTTTCTGAAATTGAGAAGTGTCAGGCGGAGGGAGACTGGGAAAAAAGCGCTTCTATTTTATCCGAGGCTGCAGAAAAGCTTGAAAAAGCCGGTGCAGATTTCATAATGATTTGTACCAATACGATGCATAAAGTAGCCCCTCAAATTCAAAAAAGAATCGGAATTCCAATCATTCATATTGCAGAAGCAACTGCTGATGAATTAAAGCGTCATGCAATAGCAAAGGTCGCTCTGTTGGGAACAAAA
This sequence comes from Bacillota bacterium, assembly GCA_023418475.1. Lineage (GTDB taxonomy): Bacteria > Bacillota > Clostridia > Lachnospirales > Lachnospiraceae > Mobilitalea. Next base: position 4,179 of record JAEZZO010000008.1, on the reverse strand, counting down.
TATACGATGACTCAGGATTTTTATAAAGAAAAGTTGGAAAATGCAGGAATTACGGTTCTTATCCCTGATATACAGGAAATTGAGGTTGTAAATGATATCATTTACAATGAATTATGCTTAGGGAGTATATTGGAAACATCAAAGAAAAAATATCTGAACATTATTGAAAATTTAGGGAAGCAGGGAGCACAGGGAGTTATTCTTGGTTGTACTGAAATCGGGCTTTTAGTTCAACAAAAAGATACGAACTTACCGGTTTTTGATACGACCCAGATCCATGCGCTAAAGGCGGCGAAGCTATCGTTGGATAAAGGTGAATTTACTTGAAATATACCAGATGTATCTTGTTAAATATAACGATTGTTATATAAATGTAATGTAATTAAATGTGAACCGCAAAATAAAGTATTGGAGGAATAGAATGGCAACGAACACGGCAGTTTTATCAGAGAAGGGGTGGTTCCATTTATAAAGGAATTAAAGGATAGAGATGGTAAAAATATTTGGCTTGTTGGCGGAGGAAACTTGATTAGTGCATTTACTTAAAGAAAAATTAATTGATGAAATGATCGTGACGATAGCTCCCGTTTTACTCGGCAAGGGAATTCCTCTATTCCAGAATAATGATTTTCAAACCGCTTTATCATTGAAAGAGGTTAATCATTTTAATCAGTTTGTTGAACTTCATTACGAGGTTGTAAGATAATTGTTGTATTCGCTATAATTTAATGAGAAACTGGAAAATGGGGATATAGATGAATTGTCCAATATGTAATTTAAATATAGGATTCGAGTGCCGTAGTACGCCAAACTGATAAAACTTATTGGGACACAAAAGCAGATTTATGGTTTGGGACAACGGCGCTTCCGACGTACGAAGTAAAATTTGTGACAGAGGATGACTTGCATTTATTTGGTGATGTTACTGGTATGAAAATGCTTAAAGCGTCAATGAACGATATGATACAATCCCATAATGAAGGAGTATAAGATTATGCAAACAAAAAAGATAGATAGAGAGGTTTTGTTCTTTATTGTATATACCTTTACTATACCTCTTATCTGTATATGCCTTATGCAGTATATCCCAGCGTGTAGTCAAGGCTGCGTAAAATTCCTTTTGTATGGAATAGAAGGAGCATCACCTTCAATAGCAGCTATCATAACAATTCTACAAAAATATAATATCCAGGGTACTAGATGTTTTATACTTGATAAGTATAAGAATGGTTTTAATATAAAGCTTTGTATCATGGGCTTTCTTATACCTATAGCCATGCTAACTGTTGGTAAATTGTTGACATACGTTACTCCATATCATAATCAATTTATATCATTACTAAATTTAAAAAAAATAATAATAGTATTATGGGCATTGATTGCAGAAGAATTAGGATGGAGAGGTTATTTACAAGATAAAATAGAAAAAAGATTTGGGGACAAACTTACACCACTAATTATAGGTACAATTTGGTCTGCCTGGCATTATCACTTTTTTCTTTCTGGTACAATGGAGGTACCAATTGTAGTATTTACATACGGTTGTATTGCGGAAAGTTACGGATATTATGTTATTACTAAGTTAGCGAAGGGTAATATAGTACCAGCCTCATTATGGCATTTTTCTGGAAATCTATTTTTTAATTTATATCTATTAAATCCTAATTGGAATAATGGAAGCATTATTCCCTAAATAATTGTGAACACATTAAGTGTTTTGTATATTGGAGCTTTTATTATAGAAAAAAGGATAAGAAAGAAATTAGCATTAAGAGCATTATCAAAATATAATAATTCTAATTTACAGGGGGGATAAATACAAATTTGTAGAGGTGATTATGATACTCAGAGAATATAAACCGAATGACTGTCTTTACATATCGAAATTGTTTTATGATACATTACTACTCCCACCATTACATAATACGAGGTTCAAAAATGGATTATACAAATTTACTTTTTCGCTTTACACAAATGAGTAAAGACATATTAAAAAATAATTTAGTCGGAATTTATCTCCATGGTTCTTACGCTATGGGATGCTTTCATCCTGAAAAAAGTGATTTGGATTTACTTCTGGTGGTGGACAGGGATATCCAGAACCAACAGAAGCAGAGCTTTATGGAGAATGTTGTAGAAATGAATGAGGAGGCACCTGCCAAAGGAATTGAACTAAGTATCGTAAAGAGAGAGGTTTGCAATCCCTTTGTCTATCCTACCCCGTTTGTACTGCATTTTTCTATTGCACATCTTGCGTGGTTCAAAGAAAACCCGAAGGATTACGTGGAGAAAATGAATGGTATTGATAAGGACCTTGCGGCACACTTTACAATTATTAATCATCATGCAATCGTATTATATGGAGCAGAAGTAAAGGAGGTCTTTGGAAAGGTTCCTAAACTTGATTATGCAGATAGTATCTGGAATGATATTAAGGAGGCAAAAACAGAGATCTTAACGAATCCTATGTATATCACACTAAATCTTTGCAGAGTGTTGGGATATCTGAAGGATAATTTAATATTATCGAAAAAGGCGGGTGGAGAATGGGGATTAGAAAATTTGCCGCAGGAATATCATGAATTAATAAAGGAAGCGCTGATTTGTTATCAGGCGGGGCAGAGTATGGAAGCAGATACGAAGGTGGCTAGCTCCTTTGCAGAATATATGCTCTATAAAATAGAAGAACAAAGGGACATACTGAATGCAGCTAAATGATATGTGAAATGAGGGAATAGGTTGAAAAGAGAAGCATTTTTCAACCGGCAAAAAGCACTTACATACTTTTTGCTAAAGTTTTGTTTGCCGCATGCGCGGCGGATGGAGATTAATATGGAATTTGGGCGAGCAACTGAAACAGATATTTCTCAGCTAATCGTAATGCGGCTTGCATATTTATCAGAAGATTATCATGGATTGTCAGAGGAACAAACTAAAATTATTAAGCTGCAGCTTACGGACTATTTTAAAGCTCATCTGAGAAAAGAGTTATTTGTATATATCTGTAGAGAGAATAATGAGATCATTTCTACAGTTTTTTTGCTGGTGATGGAAAAGCCGGCAAATCCAAACTTTATTACCGGTAAAACAGGGACAATTCTCAATGTGTATACAAAACCAGGTTATCGAAAGCTGGGGATTGCTGGAAAGCTGCTTGAAATGGCAATAGGGGATGCAAAACAAATGAATCTGTCTTTTTTAGAATTGAATGCTACAGCAGAGGGATTATCGCTTTATACAAAGCTCGGATTTGCTCCGGTTACCTCTAAATATACATATATGAAATATATCGTATAGGCTTAGTAGGAAGGATAAACTTCATTTCGACAGTATGATAAATAGTAGGAAGTAAAACATCCTCTCTGGTTATCTGAGAGGTCACTTTTGGCATCTTGATTGGAAACAGGACAACAATAGCATCCGAAAATCGTTGTATAAAACTCTAATAAAAATGGCATATAAACCAGAGGAAATTCACAACACATAGAGGAGAGAAGAAAATGGATTTAGAATTGAGAGAATTGAATATGGATCATATAAATGAAATTAAGGAATTTTTCTTTCAAGTATTCACAAAAGAACCCTGGCTAGATGATTGGAGTGATGATGATCAGCTTCATTCATATATTTTGGATCTGATCGGTAATCATAATTCTTTGGTGCTTGCCTTATTTGAAAAGGGAAATATGGTTGGTCTTTCGATGGGAGGTATCAGGCACTGGTATTCCGGCACGGAGTATTACATTAATGAACTATGTGTAAAAACTGAAGAGCAGGGCCGTGGTCTAGGATCAAAATTTTTACAAGGAATAGAGACATTTATCATGCAAAGAGGAATGAAACAGATATTCTTACAGACAGAAAGAAATGTACCCGCCTATTCTTTCTATAAAAAAAATGGATATTATGAGTTAGAAAATCATGTTTCACTTGCAAAACAGCTGGGGAAGTGTGAAGAAAAAGCGTCTTCACACTAAGAAGAACCCCGAAATGAGCACAGCGGTGCTCATTCCAGGCTTCTTCACCAATTATTTGTGATGCCGCTTGCGGCATTATGATTGGAAGTGTGAAGAAAAAGCGTCTTCACACTAAGAAGAACCCCGAAATGAGCACAGCGGTGCTCATTCCAGGCTTCTTCACCAATTATTTGTGATGCCGCTTGCGGCATTATGATTGGAA
>JAEZZO010000082.1 GCA_023418475.1 Bacillota bacterium | reverse complement strand
ACGTGCTATCTTCATTATAGGAATAAATATAGTAAACGCACCGTTTTATCGGAAAGAGGTGTACTATTTTCCGAATTAGATCGCACTGTTTTACCGAAAAGATTGCACTTTTACACCGTAATACTCAATGTTTTCTTGGTTTATCGAAGATTATGTGAAAGCTTGAACCGCCCGGGGGGTACTCCTGTTACATGAGTAAATTGTTTTGTAAATGAGTAAGTATCACTATATCCGGTAAGTACAGCAGTTTCTTTTATGGAAATGCCCGATAAAAGCATAAGCTTGGCGTGCTTCATCTTCTGCTCAATTCTATATTTAGATGGTGATATACCAACAATTTTATAGAATTGTTTACGAAAATTTTCATAGCTCATATTGATGGCGGCAGCTACATCCTTTAATGCTACATCACCATCGACTTCGGAGGATAGAAGGCGGCAGGCTTCTTCTATAGAATTCATTAGAGTGTCTTCAGGAGGGACTCTTTGTATGCTTTTGAGAGTGGAAATAATCACCTCCTGAGTTTTCAGTGACAGATATGGAAGCTGTGAATCATTCGCTTCTTTTAACTGTCGTAGCAGTTTGGAAAACTTTTGTATTGTATTGTCATCATAGTATATTTTGCTCACAGGAGAATTGGAAGGAAGAAGACCCAGACTTCGTAGATAGTCATAGGTAGTGCGTCCTATGCTGATAAAGAACTCGAGCCAGTTTCCGTCCGGAATTATCTCTGTAGAGTGATATACACCTGGAATTCGTTGTACAAAATCACCGGCACGGATCGGTATCTTAACATCGTCTTTTGTATAATAGAAGCCACTACCGGACAACAATACAAAACAACTGTAGTAATCTGTAACAAAATTATACTGCGATTGTTCCTTCATCGGCTTCGTCATATAACCACAGGCCAAAATCCCATTCGTAAAATCAGATCCGATGCATCGATATATTACATCTTTTTTCATAAGTAACTTTATCATAAGCCCATGCCTCTCCAATCCTTAAGTGTACCAAAATGGATAAAAATATGACCATATAAAACATTTCATAATAAATATAAGGTACTATATAATATAGTTTATGGCAATATGATTTATTGAATATTCAGGGCTCAATGTCTCATTTGTTTGTGCTTGAAAAGATGACGGCAGATAACTGGTTTGTGCCTTGAGCGAAGTGAAAGGAATGTATAAAATTATGAACAGAGTTTGGGAAAATCAATTTATAACACAAATATACAGATATCCGATGCATTCTCCATATGGTGCATATGAATCAGTGGAACAGGCACTTCACTGTAACCGTTCGATATCAAAATATGTTCAAAGCTTAAATGGATTATGGAAATTCAAATTGTCAGATTGTCCGATGGAAACACCGGAAGATTTTGAAACTGTAAACTATAATGACTCCGACTGGGATGCTATACCGGTTCCCTCTAATTGGGAGCTTCAGGGTTATGGAAAACCTGTTTATACCAATGTTATATATCCGTTTAAGAGAGAAGGAGCAAATTCACATTTTGAGATAGAAATCGCAGAGGGTAAGGTTGTATTGAATGCGCCTTTTGTGCCGGAAAAGAATCTGACTGGATGCTATCGTACTACATTCGAAGTACCTGATTATTATATAGGAAAAGATGTATTCATTGAATTTGGTAGTGTGGAATCCTGTTTTTATCTATGGGTGAATGGTATTGAAATAGGATACTCCCAGGATAGTAAACTGGATGCTTCTTTTGATATTACAAGCGTTATCAAAACCGGAACGAATGAAATCGCGTTGAAAGTATTACAATTTTGTGATGGGAGTTATCTGGAGGATCAGGATTACTGGCATCTATCAGGTATTCAACGTGATGTAAGAGTCTATGCTAAGGAAAAACAGAGGATTCTTGATTATAAGGTTGAAACACTGTTTCAAGGAGATAATTATGATAAAGCTGAGCTGAAGGTAATGCTCCAGCCGAACAATACAGTGAAAGGTTACGGGGAGTGTTATGTCAAACTAAGTCTTTACGATGCCGAAAGAAGACTGATGTCAACTTTTCAAAGTAAGCCTTATGCACAATGCGGTTTTTACCTTGGTCCTAATTATATTGCATTTCCTTCAACTTGTATTGAGAAACCAAGGCTTTGGTCGGCAGAGGATCCGTATTTATATACTTTAGTTATGGAAACGGTTGATGGCAATGGAAATGTAACTGATATTGAAAGTACCAGAGTGGGATTTCGTAAAGTGGAAATTCGTAAGGATGGTGTATTTTGCATCAATGGAAAACGATTAATTGTACGAGGCGTAAATCTACATGAATTCTGCCCTGAAACTGGAAGATATGTATCTGAGGAGTATATGAGACAGCAGATTATTCATATGAAACGGTTAAATTTTAATACGGTTCGACACAGTCATTATCCGCATGCAAGCACTTGGTATGATTTGTGTGATGAAATGGGAATGTTCCTTATTGACGAGGCTAATATTGAAACTCACGAATATGGCGGGCAGCTCAGTGCATCTGCGGAGTGGACAGCAGCCTATATGGAACGTGCTTTGAGAATGGTACTCAGGAATAAAAATCATCCCTCTGTCATTATATGGTCGCTTGGTAATGAATCCGGTGCTGGAGCTAATCATGCTGCAATGTATGGCTGGATCAAGGAATATGACAAGACAAGATATGTTCAATATGAATCCACAAACCCAGGAAGTAATATCTCCGATATTATTGCCTCCATGTATCCTTCCAAGGAATGGATCGAAGAGAAGATGGCGGATGCTTCGGATCTAAGACCCTTTATTATGTGTGAATATGCCTATGCGAAAAGCAACAGCAACGGTAATTTTAAGATGTATTGGGATATGGTAGAGAAATATCCTCGCTTTCAAGGCGGTTTCATATGGGATTTTCAGGATAAGGCGTTGGTACAAAAGAGAGAAGACGGATCGGTCAGATACGTATATGCAGGAGCTTTTAGCGAGGAAGTCAAGGATCCGGTAGAAGATATGTGTCTGAATGGAGTAGTATTCCCGGATCTTAGCTGGAAACCCGCAGCTTATGAGATAAGAAACTGCCAAGCTCCGGTAGTGATAACACATAAGCCGAGGCAGCCCTTTATGGAACAAAGTGAGTATTATATCAAAAATAAGTATCTCTTTCGGGATCTTGGACATCTTAGGATTTTATGGGAATTACAATGTGATGGAAACATAACTGAAAGCGGGGAGTTGAAGCAGTATTTGACACTTCCGGGAATGTCGGATCGCCTTGAACTTGAATATACGCATGAAAAAGTGTATGGAGAAGCGTTTATTAACCTACGTGTGGTGTTGAGGGAGAATTCATCCCTTGGTAAGGTCGGAGAGGTAATTTATTCATGTCAGGTTCCTGCAGAAGAGTCGGTATTAAGAGATCAGGAAGCAATGATAAACGGTGAAAAGCTGACGATGAAGGAAACGTTGTATGAGATTTTGATTGTCGGTGATAATACGGAAGTTCATTTTGATAAACGCAAGTGTAATTTCACGCAAGTGATTTTAAACGGGGCAGAGGCTTTTACGGGAGGTATTGATAATTTCTACAGAGCGGCAACCGGAATTGATGAAGGAACAAAGGATCCTCATTTTAATTATCTTGCCGGTTGGCTGGAAGAAGAATTGAGGGAACCGAAGATCTCAGTTCACAAAGTAGAAACCGCTGTAACGGATACTCAAATATTTATATTTACCAAAGTGTCCTATAATCATGAAAAGCTGATTGTTACTACGCAGTATCGGATTGGAAGCAGAGGAATAGAATTAAATAAAACAGTAATTAATAATTGTATCAGTGAAACAATTCCAAGAATTGGATTATCCTTTGTGTTGCCTAAAAATAAAGATCAAATTACCTGGTATGGAAGAGGCCCATGGGAAAATTACAGAGACAGAAAGGAAGCGGCACATATAGGCTGCTTTAGCAGCACAGTTGCCAAGCAGTATACTCCTTATATAAAGCCTGTTGAATGTGGCGGGAAAGAGGATGTCAGATATCTGGTTGTAAAAGACAGCTCAGGTCACGGAATACGAATTGTTGGAGCTATCCCTTTTCATTATGATATTCATGATTATTCGATTGCGGCCTGTGATGAGGCTGATTATGAGGATGAGCTTATAAGAGATGGAAATATCTATCTGAATGTGGATTATCTTCATGCCGGTTTAGGCGGAGATAATGGCTGGTCGAAAAATATACATCCTGAGTTCCGCATTGGAAAAGGGTATTATAAGTATCAAATAACAATAGAGGTATTATGTTAATAAGAGGTATATCGATGCTTTCTTATAATTGGATATTCTTAGAATATTAGGAAAGCATTCATAGAATAATCATTGTGGTTTGTTTTACTGTAGGAAGATGTAATGCGAATGCGCAAGCTCTTATAATGGGAAGATATGGTGCCGAATGAAAGAAGGTACAGTAAGTACATGGGATGTAAATCCCCATTGCTCACTTGTGAACCGCTACAGTACAGGCAGTTCTTAATAATAAGTAAGATCAGATTTTCTTCGAGAGAAGAACGTAGTTTTTCTTGAGAATATGTTTAGAGACCCTTATATTGACTGGAAAAGTTGATATGAGGGTCTCTTTTTATACGTTTTAATAAAAATGATATAAAATAGAGGGTTATTAATGGGGTATCTTGAGGAAGCAAAACAAAGAAATTGGATAGAAACATATTAATTCAACCATCAGGCGAATTACTATCGCGTATTTGGTTATTGAAAATGGAAGTATTAGGATGTAAGCTATTGATAGCACAGTATTTCAGAAGAATATAACCGTATAGAATTCAAACGGCGAGAGGAGATAGTTCGAATGGAGAACATAGGGTCAAAAATAAAACAGCTTAGATCAAGTAAGGGAGATACACAAGAACAGCTGGCTTCAGCACTACAGATTTCATTTCAATCAGTTAGCAAATGGGAAACTGGAGTAGCTTCACCTGATATCGCGTTTCTTCCTCAAATTGCAGAATACTTTGGCGTAACGATTGATGATTTATTCGGTTATCGGTTGAATTCTTTATCCTACAAGGAGCGATTTATCAAGTTCATGGTTTATAGTGGTGTTTTAAAATTTGGAGAATTTAAGCTTAAGAGTGGAAGATATCACCATACTTTATCAATACGGGCAATTATAATACTGGCGCTAGGATATCAAAGCTAGGGGATTTCTATGCAGAATGTATCAAAGAAAATGGAATAAAAGCAGATGCTTTGTATGGACCTGCATATAAGGGAATATCGTTAGCGGTAGCTACGGGGATTGTATTATTCAATCGGTACGGAATGGATTGGAACTATTGTTTTGACAGAAAAGAAATGAAAGATCACGGCGAAGGTGGAATGATAGTAGGTTATCAGTTCAAAAATGGAGATAAGCTAGTGATTGTCGAAGATGCGATAACGTCAGGAAAAGCATTAAGAGAGTCTATGACAAAGATTAAAAGTATGGCTGATGCGAAAGTTACTGATATGGTTATCTCTGTTGACAGAATGGAAGTTGGAAATTCTAATATGTCAGCAGTAATGGAAGTTGAAGCTGAGTATGGAATAAAAGTACATTCTATTGTAACAATGAATGACATTATTACTGCGATTGAGAATGGCATAGTTCCTGGTATTGAGCATTTGAAAAAAATGAAGATGTACAGAAAAGAATATGGGGTGAAATAGTAATAATGACAGAAAAGAGATATAGATATTTCTTAATGGATTTAGATGGAACAATTTCAAATCCACAGGAAGGCGTAACGAAGGCAGTTGCTTATGCATTGAAAAGCTATGGTATTAATGAGAATGACTTAAACAAATTATGCAAATTTATTGGACCACCTTTGACGGATAGCTTTCAACATTATTACAGTTTTACTGAGGAACAAAGTAAAGAGGCAATTTTAAAGTTTCGTGAGTACTATACGAATCGTGGTATTTATGAAAATTACCTTTACGCTGGAATTCAAAATCTGTTAATGAGAGTGACTTCAGCAGGTGGAAAAGTTGTTCTTGCAACCTCAAAGCCTGAAGAATATGCCAAAAAGATTTTAAAAAGATTTAATATTTATAATTATTTCAGTTTTGTTGCTGGCAGTAATATAGATTTGACTAGGTACAAAAAGGGTGAAGTTATAGAATATGCCTTGAAATCTATGAATATAGATGCAAAGGATGCTATTATGATAGGAGATCGTGAACATGATATTATCGGTGCCAAAGAGAATGCCTTGGATTCTATTGGAGTATTCTATGGATTTGGTAACAAAGAAGAGTTGACGATAGCAGGCGCTTCCTATACTTCGAATACTGTGGATTCTTTGACTAGGTTGCTGTTATCTATGATAAAATTATGAAAGCAAATGAGAGTGGCGGATGGAACGGGAATATTTGAAGAATTTGGACATATGAACAAAGAGTTTAATAAAAATTATATTCCTTTTAAAAGTTTGCTAATGCTATTGAGATAAATAAGATTAAATCAATCTTATTGAATGATAATAAATCAGAAATGTCTAAACAGGAATAATTGCTCACCACTGAACCGCAGCAGCACAGGCTGTATTGAATAGAGCACCCTATCATGTAAAAGTGGTAGGGTGTTTTTGTTATACAGTGACAGGGCTACTTAGAATGAAAATACGGATAAACTATTTCAAAATAGATAGAATTTTTGGAATGATGATTATCTAAACTTCCTTGTAGAAAATGCATGGTGAATTAAATTTCCGATTAATGTAATTGACTTCTGGTGTGGTGATGGATATTTAGGAAAAAAGTTGCTTGAAATATTACCGAAAGGAAGTTCCTATACAGGAATAGATAATGCCTATTTTATTCAAAAGGCAAAAGAAACTTTCAAAGGTTCTAATATTTCATCAGAATTCATTGTGTCAGATATTTATAAATTTTACATAAATAAACCTTCAGTATTCTAAAAAAAATCTATCGCAATTTACGTAACGATAAGTGTTATTTGTGATTCAATAAAATTGTGTATAAAAATTTAACAAGAATAAAGAACCTAAGTGATTGACATATCTTCATAATGTGATATAATTGTAACCATAAGAGACAAATATATCACATGGAGGGAATTGTATGAAAAAAAAGAGGAATAGTAAATATTTAGGGTACCTAGGTTTTATGGGATTTTTAGGTATTCAGTATTTTGTAAATTACAATGTTAGAACTTTAAGTTGCTTTGCGTTCTTTGGTTTTTTTGGATACTTTTGGATTAATAGAATTGCAAATGATATGATAGATGAATGTTATATTGAGAATTCAAAAAAAGCAAAAGCATTTACTCTTAATATAGCTCTTATTGAATTAGCTGTACTTTGTATAATTATTCCTTTAAAATTTATTAGTAAAGAGTTTTTAACTGTTTTCAGTGCATTTTGCTTTGCTGCTTTGATTGTATTTTATTCAATTGCCTTTTATCGATTTGAGAAAATGTAGGTGAAATATGGCTGAATTTAAATGTGAGTTAAAGAGGTATCGGCAACTTGCCGGAATGACGCAAGAAGAATTAGCTGCAAAGGTAAATATAAGACGAGAAACAATTTTACGTTTGGAAGCAGGAAAATATAATCCTTCACTTAAATTAGCGATTGATATATCAAGGGTTGTAAAGGCACCAATTGAAGCAATATTCATTTTCGATTAGTATAGTAAAAGTGGGCGTAGTGGAGAAGTAACTTTAAGGGGAAAAGATTTGTTTGTAATACTAATTGTAAAGAAACCAAATTGCTTGATACGCCAAGCTTAGTTGATATTGCTTATATAAATCTTAGTGGTACTTTTATTGTGGTCTGTACAGGCAGTATAAAAAAATTAATAATTGATATAAACGGAATAAAAATAGAGAGGGCCTATGCTCAATATCATTAATTTAATCTTGGCACAAGGACTAGGGCTTTCGAAAAGAGGTTTAAGAATTGTTTTCTTCAGCCTCTTTTCTGTATTTTTAAATACCATAATTAGACGGATCCAAATCCGCCTCAAAAAAACTATTCAGTTGTTCGGATTCATGCTACTCTGTAAAGGAAGCTATGATAAATCTTTCCGCATAGATTACGGCCCCAATGTCTGTCGGGTCTTATCGATATATGATTTTTTGCTATAATAGCTTCTAAATCAGGTGATATTGTTTTCCTTAGATAGAATAAATCTACACATGTGTGTTGCAACTGAGAAATCAGCTTTATATGTATGCTTCCTCCGCTTATTTTCAATGACTACGTGCGAGGTAATCATTTCTGCAAAGGTATACATTATTAGATGCGCATAGATTTCTGACTGGATGCACATCACCTTTTTGAATGAAAATCTAGCATTCCAAAGTATATTTCAAATCTCTAAAAGATGTCTCAATTCCCCAACGCGACACTTTTGATTTATTCTATTATGTAGAATTGTTTTGAAGAAGAAAATTTTAATATATGAATTACTTTTGAAAAATCATGAAAATCTATTGCAATTGACGTAGCGATAAGTGTTATTATTATCTCGAGATATCTCAGGAGGAATAAAAATGAGTAAACCTTTAGCTATTAACAAGGTGGCAGAGCAAATGGGACTGACGAGTCGAACTTTGCGCCATTGGGAAACTGAAAAATTATTTGGCAGTATAAGAGATGTTGATTCAGGCTGGCGAACTTACGATGATAATGCAATATTGTGCATTAAAATAACTGCACTTCTAAGAAAATTTGATATTCCTATCAAGGAAATAAAGTCGGTTATAAATTGTATGAGTATTAGCAAATTATATGAAATTGTTTCAAATCAACTTATAGTTATAGATGTTGAAAGTGGAGAAATTATTTATAGAAAGAAGCAATTGGAGCAGTTATTATCAATCTTGTCGGAAAGAAGTAGTCTACCTATCAACGAAGAAAGTTTATATCAGATTCAAGAAGTTTATAGAAATTTTGTGAGTATCAGGAAGGAGAATTTTACAATGATTAATTATAGTGAAACTAGCAATATAAAATTTATTACGCTTCCGTCAATGCGCATGATATACCATATAGCTATTAGTGTAACACCAGAGGATGAAGCTATGGAGCCCGTTATTACTTGGATTAAGTCGGCTAATCTAATGGGTACTGCCCGGCTATTTGGAGGAGATATGAATCCCATGCCCAGTGGTGAAGGAAAGCCGTACGGATATGGTTTCTGTGCTTCTGTAGCAGAAGGTGTAATCATACCAGAACATTTAAAGGAAATGACATTTCCCGGAGGATTATATGATGATTCAAACATTATATTCTCTGAATATCTTGCTGGGGTAAAAAGACTAAAACCTCGTTTGGCTCCTAGAACAACTCACAAAGCCTATTATACTAACATTAATATTATTTTACATGGAAGAATAATAGAAGAAGTAACCAATTTGCCTTTAGAATAAGCATATCTTGCATTATCGTAACAGAAAATGCAAGGTAATTTTCTGCCTTGTTTGTTAGAATTAGTTTGAGAGGAGGGATATATTGAGTTGGCTTGATAAAATGAACAGTGTTATAGAATATATTGAACAAAATCTTGATAATGATATTAATATGAATAAAATAGCAGAAATCTCATGCTATTCTGTGACAACTTTTCAAAGGATGTTCTCAATTATTTGTGATATGCCCCTGTCTGAGTATATTAGACATAGGCAACTCACACTCGCTGCGTTTGATCTTCAAAACAGCAATATAAAAATAGTTGACCTTGCTGCAAAATATAAATATGAATCGCCAGAAGCATTTACTCGAGCTTTTAATTCTCTACATGGTGTTTCATCATCAGTAGCACGGCAAATCGGAACTTCATTGAAAGCTTATCCACGTCTCTGTTGTTGATGTACCACCTTCAACCTGGGCGATTTTCAGGAGTGAGCTTCAACACTATTGAAGAAACAAGCAATGCTCTCACCGGCCTAATTAAACGTATATATACGGATTGGCTCCCTACTGCTAATTATTCCAAAGTAGAAAATTACGAACTGGAGTTAACTTATAGGTGTAAGGATAAGTATTATAGTGAAATTTGTGTACGGGTTATGCCAATTAAGGAGGAAATCTAGTGGTTAATGTAAGAATTGAAAATAAACCAAAATTTGAAGTAACTGGTAAAAAAACATGGATTTCTAAAGTTGAGGATTTTCATAATTTTTGGAGCGAATGCCATGAAGATGATACAATATCAACTTTAAAATCACTCCGTAGCCAAAACGCTGGAGTAATCACCCAAAGTCTTATTTTGGGTGTATCCAGAGTAGAAAATGACCCCAATAATAGAGATTTCTATTTTTATATTGCAACAGAATATGAAGGAAATGACAATAGAAATTTCGAAACATTTACAATACCAGCATCACAATGGGCAATATTTGAAAGTAAAGGTGATGTGCTTAGTGCATTGTTTGAGGCAGAGATGTATGCTTTTAATGAATGGTTGCCATCATCGGGTTATATACACGCTAAGGCTCCAGAATTAGAAGTATACCCGCTACGTGACAGTCAAATTGTTGAGTTTTGGCTGCCTATAATCAAATAGATTAGAGGAACTACATAAGCTTTAATATAAAATATAGAACACCCTATCATGTAAAAGTGGTAGGGTGTTTTTGGTATTCTAAATAGACAAAAATGATTATATATTGCATAATTATCTAAATGTATTTAGCGCTATAGTATACTTTTTTTATTAACACAATGAATGAAGTTTAAGTGAACGCAAACGAATAATTAGTTTTGGCTGAATGAATGACTACGACTAAAGAGTGCATAAAAAGTAGGACAGAAAAATGAGATTTATATTAATATAGAGAGAGGGGTTCATAATGAATGATTTGATGAAGATGAATGAAGTCATTGAGTATATAGAAGACCACTTAGAGAGTAAAATTGATTATGATGAAATCACTAAAATCTCGGGTTATTCATGGTTTTATATTCAAAGGATATTTTCTGGTATAGCAGGTGTAACACTATCTGAATACGTAAGAAGGAGAAGAATGACATTAGCCGCCTCAGAATTAATGGACAGTGGTATACGGATATTGGATTTGGCAGTTAAGTATGGTTATGAATCAGCAGATTCTTTTTCACGAGCTTTCCGAAATGTGCATGGAGTAAGTCCATCTGAAGCCAGAAAGGAAAAAGGAGCCTTAAAGACATATCAGCCGATGTCGTTTATAATTTCGGTTAAGGGGGAAAAAGAGATTACATATAGAATGGAATCTCATAATGAAATGCGCATTGTTGGTCTTGTCAGACATTTTAAGGCGCCTGAAAACAATGAAATGGATGTTAATACGTTTTGGAAACAGCTATATTCTGACGGTAGTCATCATAGAATAGCAGAGCTTGCCGACGGAGATATAAGGGGAGTACACGGATTTTTACATGTAATTGATAATGAAACAGTTGATTACATAATAGCATCTTTTTCGGAGCGACAAGCTCCAGATGACATGGAAGTCTATACAATTCCTAAATCAAAATGGGCTATATTTGAGGGAAAAGGTCCTGTAGGAATAGCGATTGAAGAAATATGGAGAAAAATATATAGTGAATGGCTACCTTCTACAAAGTATACTCATGCGGAGACGATAGAAATCGAATGTTTCCAATACGGTGATAATAAAAGGGATGAAGACTTCAAATTTGAAATATGGATTCCGGTTAAAAATAATTTAGACAATTGCGAAACTATATAGTTTCTCAAATTGTATGCACAGAAAGCACATTTCCTCTGGCGTTCATTTTTAGGCTTTTATTGTATAAACGCTGCGAAGTAAGTGTGCATCCGCCGGAGGCTGTCTAATTCTCACGAAGGTTTATATTAATCTAGATGCTGAAAAATCAGCGTAAGAATTTGACAAACGAATTCTAAAAAATATTTAAATGAAAGGAAAATAATATGGGATATTCAATTTTTGAAAAGACTATGGCAGACATGACATGGCAGGAGGTTGAAAAGGCGGCAAAGGAAAACCAGATAGTGTTATTTCCACTTGGAGTCATTGAGGAGCATGGAACACATCTGCCACTGGGAACTGACGCTTATTATAGTTATGCTTCTTGCAAATGTATATTAGATGAATTGAATAATCAAGGAGAGCAAGCATTGATTGTTCCACCATATTATTGGGGAATTAACCATTGCACAAGTGATTTCCCAGGAACTTTTACGGTGAGACCAGAGACTATGAAGGCAGTTCTTACGGATATATTTAAAAATCTTCATGATTGGGGGTTTCGTAATATTTTCTGTAATAATTGTCACGGTGACGTAATACATATAAGGGCAATTTTGGATGCAATCAAAGCTGGCAGAAATGAATTTGGTTTAAATATCCGTATGCTAGTAGATTTTTATGATTTAAACCGAATAGGCTTAAAGGGAGATGAGGACTTTATTCTAGCTTTAAATCCAGAGTATCCCGAAGAATTTTATTCGGGAATGGTTGAATCAGAAATAGGCCTGTTTGACATACATGCGGGTGGATACGAAACGGCATTCATGAAATATTATTTTAGTGAGTTGGTAAATGAGGAGGTTGTGCAAAACCTTAAATCTACATCATTAACCAACAAGGAACTCGAACAGTGGTTAATAGGTGGAGAAACAACGCGAACTTTGTTGCCATTAGGATATGCAGGTAATCCCGCTGGTTACAAAGATATTACAAATATAGAATGCATTCAGAAATTTATGTTTGAATATATCGTGAGGCGAATTATAGAATCCTTAAATGGTTAAATATGATTTGAATGACAAAAGCCTGATCCGGGTTATGTAGATGAATATGAATGCATATATATTCATCAGGCAAATCATTTTTCGGCTTTTGACATTCGAATCTTAAATATTTGATGTAGCTCATTTTTCGTTTGACTTAGGATGACTGTATTGAAAAGTTAAAAAAATCATTATTGGCACCTTATCAGAAATGGTAGGGTGTTTTTGTGTGCATATGATATTTTTGGAGAAAAGTTATACTTTTCTTAATGATAAAGTAACTAGAAAGTAGAACCTGATATAGAAAATATTATTTTAAAATGAACCAAATAGGGTTTAATATCATCTAATAGATGTACAAGAGAAATGCAGCTGCGAAAAAAATTAAGAATGATGAAAGGAAAAAACATGGATAAGACTGAGTTTTCACGTAAAGTACTTGAAGTTGAATCGACTTTATATCACGTTTCAAAATCAATATTAGGTAATGAAACAGATTGTGAAGACGCTGTTCAAGAAGCAATTTTAAAGGCTTATACAAAGCGAAATACATTAAAAGAGGTGAATTTTTTTAAAACATGGTTGACACGAATTTTGATTAATGAGTGCTATCAGCTTTTACGTACAAAAAAACAAGAGATATCTTATGATGTATTTATGCAGGAAAAATCTATAGAAGATAAAAAAATTTCGGAATTGTATAATGCCATTAAAAAACTGGATATAAAGCATAGGATACCTATTGTTTTGTGCTACATTGAAGGCTATAAAGTGAGTGAAATTGCAAATATATTGAAAATACCTACAGGTACGGTTAAGAGTAGACTTTCAAAAGGAAGAAATCAGATAAAACAATTATTAGGAGATGAGGTGTAGAAATGAAGCAAATGTATGATTTGGAAAATGATTTTCCGAAAGTAACGGAGGAGTTTCATAAAAAGATATGTGAAGTGCTTCATGATTTACCGGAAGAGGAGAGATATTGCAGGATGAATAAGAAAAAATTTGTTTTAGCAATTGCAATGGGAGTTATGATGATTAGTACTATCACTGTATACGCAGCAGTTAGATGGAATCAAAGAGCCTTAGACAATTTTAGTGCAAATAACCAACAGCAAGAGCAATTAGCGGAGGACGGCTATTCAAGTCAGCTTGTCCAATCCGTTTCTGACAACGACATCACAATTTCCGTGGAACAGACTATTCAGGATAAAAATTTGATATACATTCTGTTCAAAGTTACTTCAGACAATTTACAGATTACGGAGAATAATGCAATGGGATACAATATAAAAGCTACCAACGGTCCTGATTTCTACACAAGTATGAGCTCTGGATTTGTAGATGAATTTTTGCAGCCAGATATCAGCAATAGCAGAGAGTATGAAATATGGATTCAAAAAAAAACGGATTATGATTTCACTGGAGCTAAATTAAGTATTAATTTTAATGCTCTGCAGGAATATGAAGGGAAAGCGGGTCCGACAAATGACCTTGTTAAGGGGCAATGGGATTTTAGTATTGATTTATCGGCTAATAACTCCGTAACATTAGTTGTGAATAAAACAGTTTCTGTCGATGGTTGCGATATTGCAGTTCATAAGATTGAGCTATCACCATTATCTTATACGATTTATTGTGATGGTGACGATGTCAAGGCATTGCAAAAAGCAGACAATATTAATTTTGATGAGCTTGATATCACGTATCCTCTTATCATTTCTGCTATACAGTATAAGGATGCAACAGAAATACAGGAGAGTGGTGGCTTGATGAGTGAGAGTTTTAACAAGGAAAGTAAAGAATATATAGCAACTGGAAAGTTTTCAAAGGTAATTGATATGAATCAGATTCAAGCAATCATGTTTGGTGACAAAAAAGTCAGTCTTTCCATCTACAAATGAAAAGCGAATCTTATTAGATAATTACGAAACGCAAGAATTATTTTAATTGCATACACAGAAAGCACATGTTCTGGAGAGGAAGTTCAGCAGAAGGAGCGTTGGGTGCGGAAAAATATGTGTTTTCAGCGTATACAATTTAAATAACTATATAGTTTCGCAATTGCCTAAAATAATTCGATTGTCAAAAGTCTGATCCAGGTTATGTAGATGAATATGAGTGTATATACATTCATCTGAACTTGCCTTAAACCTCCTATGATTACCAAATACACGCAATCATAGGACGCCAGGTCTGTACCGTATGAATGTACATGCAC
Organism: Bacillota bacterium; assembly: GCA_023418475.1. Classification (GTDB taxonomy): domain Bacteria; phylum Bacillota; class Clostridia; order Lachnospirales; family Lachnospiraceae; genus Mobilitalea. The sequence continues at coordinate 385 of JAEZZO010000082.1, read as the reverse complement.
TCATATTAATACGGCAAGTCATTTTTAGATTTTATCATATAAACGCGCCGAGTGACGCAAATGTGCATCCGTCGGAGGCTGTCTAATTCTCACGTAGGTTTATATTAATCTAGGTGCTGAAAAATCAGCATGAGAATTTGACACTCCAATCCTAAAATCCATTATGATATTCACATCAGATGGTGTGAATTAAATATGAGATAAACAGAGTAGCCCATATCAGCTATTGAGAAGTAGTTGGTGTGGGGCTTATTAATTTGCAGGAATATATGAGACAGTAGTGCAGTGGTCAAGCTTAATTGTAACACTTTGACCTAAAAGTTTTTGTGTTATTTCGAGCTTCATATGGAGTGAGTCCGTCGTTATACGAGTGAGGGCGAACATG
>JAEZZO010000028.1 GCA_023418475.1 Bacillota bacterium | reverse complement strand
CCGGTAAGTACTTCCGAAAAGGAGTATTTGCATTCGCCGGTACTTAGGTCCTGTGTTTTAGGACCTTATGTACCGCTGCGTAATGCAACTAAGCGAGAGCGGCTCCGTTTCGGAAGTACTTACAGGATGCACCGCAATGGAATATGACATGCCAGTGAACAGTAACGTATTGTTTGGGTACAATTCACAACCTATCTAAATTCCATTACTTCACGTATGGTAATGGAATGCGATACTAAGTCGTTCTCTAATATAATAATTCATAATTTCAAGGCGAGTTTGTCTTTCGAGAATGTCATTCTACCTGCAAATAACTTTATAATTATAAAGATATGCATATAAACTTTATAATTATAAAGAAAAGTGGTATAATAACATTGAGTGCGAAAGCAGATAAAAAATCGATTATGCATTTGGGAATCTTAGTATATCACTTGGATGCACAAAGATATATGCAGAAAATGGAGGATAGGAATAATGTCGATTCATTATGCAAAACTATTTCAGATACTTTCAAATAAAAATATGTCTAAAACTGAATTGCAAAAAAGAATAGGAATGTCATCCACTACAATGGCAAAGCTTTCAAAAAATGAAAATATATCAATGAATATAATTGAGGAAATTTGTAAGGTGTTAAATTGCCAGCCGGGTGATATTATGGAGATTAGTAACAGCATTGACAATACGGTACTTAACCTGCTGCGGGAAGAAAAAGAAATGAAGCTAAAGGGTGGTTTATATCACCAGACACAAGTTAAGTTAGCATATAATTCAAATCGTATGGAAGGAAGCAAGCTGTCTGAAGATCAAACCAGATATATATATGAAACGAATACAATTGCAACTGGTAAGGAGGAGACAGCTTCCATTGATGATATCATGGAGACTATCAATCATTTTCAGTGTTTTGATTATATGTTAGAAATAGCAGATCAAGAGCTGTCCGAGGACATTATAAAAGAATTCCACAAAATATTAAAAAGTAATACTTCCGATAGTAGAAAAGATTGGTTTCATGTGGGTGATTATAAAAAGAAACCTAATATGATCGGAGATAAAAAAACAGCTGCTCCTTCTGCAGTAAAAGGTGAAATGGCAAGGTTACTAATAAATTATAGTCAAATCATAAAAGTTACCTTTGAAGATATTATAGAATTTCATTACAACTTTGAAACAATCCATCCTTTTCAAGATGGAAATGGAAGAGTTGGACGAATGATTATTTTTAAAGAATGTCTAAAAAATGGGATAACTCCATTTATTATTGATGAGCAGAATAAGTTGTTTTATGATAGAGGATTACAAGAATTTCAGCAGGAAAGAGGGTATCTGATAGATATTTGTTATTCGGCACAGGATAGATACAAGGAATTACTGAAATATTTTGTTGAGGAATAAATTGGTTTTTATGCTAGATTTTTTAAAGATTATAAATGATTAATCATTCAAAGGGAAGATAACAGGAATGTAGTCCTAGATAACTTATATTAGTATTCTGAAAGAGTAATTATAAAGTAAATTGAAGGATTGTATCATTTTCGAATCAAATACAGAGGAGGATAAATAAATGGTAGCAGATGAAATTGTTCTAACAGGGGGAAATATATCACAGGTCACTTCGGATGGAGATATTGTTTTTAAAGAGACAAAACCATATAGTGCAACAGTGCACCGTTTGCTAAAGCATCTTGAAAAGAAAGGAGCAAATTTTTGCCCGAGATTTTTGGGTATTGATCAATATGGAAGGGAAAAATTATCTTTTGTCAGGGGAACTACGATGGAAGATTATCCTTGCTGCCAGGAGCTTAAGGATAAAATAAAGGTTGTAAGAGCAGCAGCAGATTTACTGAAAAAGCTCCATGCTGCAACAGCAGATTATCAATTGGAGGCTTCTGATCAATGGTTCTTGGAATATACGGGAGATTTAGTGAAGGAAGTAATCTGCCACAATGATTTTGCACCCTATAATGTGACTTTTGAGAATGATTTGCCCGTAGGTATCATTGATTTTGATACAGCCTGTCCAGCTCCGAGAGAATGGGATATCGCATATGCGGTATATCGGTTTGTTCCGCTTAGTAAAGAGTTTTATGATCCTAGTGAAAAAGCTTACAGATCTTATGACAAAACAAAGGACGCTAAGGAACGTAAAATCCTTCTAAAGGAATTTTTGGATAGCTATGGGATCAAGACAGATATCGGAAAACATATCATTGACCGGCTGGAAGCTCTGGTCAAGCTGTTTGATGAGGAATGTAAAAAAGGGAATGAAGCCTTTTTGCGTATGAATCAGGAGGGCCACCAGGAGCTATACCGGAAGGAGATTGAATTTATCAAAGAAAATATAGCGGATTGGATAGATTGAGGACATATTTTCATAAAGCTGCAATATAAAAGACATATCAGAAAGATTAACCAGTAAGAAAACTAACTTTTGTTAGCAAGATGATTAGCTAACAAGAAGATATGTTAACAAAATGATTAACTAACAAGAACTTTTGTTAGCAAGAAGATTTGCTATCAAAAATTCTGTTAACCATAAACTAGTTAGCTAGAAGCTTTCTGATGTGTCTTTTGTAATAGCAAGTCATTTCTATTATACAAAAAAAACACAATTCAAATCGTTATCTGCAACACTTATTTTTCCTTCCCGGTTTCTTCTTTCCCTTTTTCGTCCTCATTTATCTCCGGGATAAAAGCAGGCAGCTTGCCAAGCTTCGTAAAGTATGGCTCTTCTTTACAGGGTACAGGATAAACAAAACCATCTGCGCAGCCTTTCGCAGCATGATACCAGTTACCTGTCACTTCATTTATAATATATAGCTCACCGTTTCTTTCCTCCATCTCAAATAAGAGAATCCGTTTCTTCGGATGATCATTCGGACAGTGGAGCGACATCATTAATTGCCCCTCAAAGGTTTTAAACAACATGGAATGAGCACCATCATGAAAATACAGAGGATTTTCTCTTTGAACCCATGGACCAGCAAGATCCCCATGCATACTCTTTGCATACCCAGTTGCATATCCGGCGGCCGTAAAGGTGGACCATAGCATAAGTAAAGAGCCATCCTGCATCCGGTGCAGGAAGGGTCCGTCAGTGACGAAGCCGCTGCCGGCCTTCTCCTTGCCTATAAACTTTGCACCCCAGGGCGCATCCGAAGCACGAAATAATATTACAGGATCACCTACGGCTTCGCCGAGATCATCAGACAGAGGTACAGCAGCAAGCTGACCATCCCCTACCTGAAGCCATTCATGGCAGAAAACCATCCAGGGCTTGTTCTTCCGATCGATATAAAGCGTACCATCCAGACAATGCCAGCCAGGAGGCGTCACTGCTTCCTGCCGGATTGCGCGAAAAGGTCCCAGTGGATTGTCGGCAACCAGACATTGACATTTCCGGTAGGTACCTTCTGAGCGGAAGGAGGAGATTAAATAATACTTACTATTCCAATAATGGCATTCAGGCGCCCAATAATCCAGATCAGCCCAGAAATCTCTATTTTCAAATACCTGTACAGGTTCGCTCCAATGAATTAAATCCTCACTTACTAAAGCATAAAATCTTCCTTTTACAAACAAATCCGGAAAACGGTCCGGATTAAATACTGCCGCATAGGTATAATATTTTCTCGTTTTTGCATCTGCTAAGATAAAGGGATCACTGATATGAATGTCTCTGATATGAAATGGATATTCCATAATATTTCACGTTCCTCTCATCATGTTATCCGGCACCGGTATCATATTCTCGAACCACTTTCTCTTATTAGGATACTCGTAAAGTCAAAGCTGGTAATAAGTAGAATGTGACAGCGAACATATCCTGTAAATAATCTAAGAATTTGATACTTGATCCGAAGTAATATTAGTTGATAATAACAATATTTTAAAATGGGAGGATATCCTGTTCAACGCGATTACTTATCATATTTATACAAAAATGATTATTTTATCTTTATACAAAAAGATTATTATATCATTATATTAAAAAGATTATGATACCTATTTTTTAATAATATTTCCGAAATGCTCTACTGTTGCCGATAATGCAGCCGATACAAACACAGCCGTAAAAGTAAATCCGCTCAGAATGATGATCATCGATAAAATTTTGGTTGTGTGATGGATTGGATATAAATCACCATATCCAACCGTAAAAAAGGAAATTACAACAAAATATAAAGCATCACCCCAGGAATTCAAAGGCCGGCTGTAACAGGCTGTCGGATAAATCATTTGTATTGCATAAACAATATTACTCAAAGAGATGATAATAAAGCTGATGTTAATAATAGCAAGGCTCCAGATGCTTTTTACAGGCACTTCCTTTTTAAAAATAGTCCAGATAATGCGCCCAATTCCGAACAGATTAACCAGATATAGAACCACACTGCTCCAGATAAAGGCCTTTGGATATTCAATCTTATTCACATAAATCTGTCCGAATAAGAGAGAGGAGGTTATCACAGAAAAAACCAAAATATAAATAATCGTCCGGTCCTTCATATAAATCATTTCTTTAATAATAACAATCATAATAAAATAAAACGCATACAAAAGAAGCAGGATAATAAAAGCAGATATAATGGACAAAAGAAGCCGGTATATCATCATTCCGTCACTTTCCTTTTGGAAAATCAGATATCCCACGAAGCAGCCGATCATACCATGAATGGTCAGAAATGGAATCCATATAACCGGTTTGATATGAAATCGAACGGGTTTTTTCTGCCCTACTGTTGAGATATATTTTAAAAGATATTTTCTGCCCTTCCAGATGGATTGAAAAAAATATAGTAGAATTCCCGTGGTCATAAATAAAATAATAATACTTGCCATTAGCGTTTCCCCCTTCATGGATAAGAATGGAATTCAATTATTGATAATGCTATAGCAATATCGTTTTTCATCCGATGGATATCATTGCAGATCAACTTTACACATAATTTTCTGTTCTTAAAATGATGTATAAAGTATACAATGATTATCTGAAAAAATCTATCTGCATTTATAGCAGAATGAGGATGATGTTAAGATTATTTAAATGTATAAAGTGAAATAGGAAGTATTTCGTGCGTTATTGCGGGTCTTTACCATTACAAAAAACATAACATAATCAAAATAGACATTTTTATTATTGTATACTTACGTAAGGATAATACTTTGATTAATAAAAAGCTCACGACTATTTAAGTGACGTGAGTTTTTCATAATAAATATTAATTTTCTAATCCCTTTGCCTTATAAACTGTTTTCATAATAGATATTATCCATTCTTTATTAATTACATATATTATTTACTCTTTTTTGACTGCCATAAATTTTTAAAATGCTCTTGCATGTTACGCAGCGTAAGGTATTAAGATATTATTATAAAAATAAGGAAAGGTGATTGTAATGAATGATAACAGATTAGAAAAAACCAATAATCAGAATTTTACAATAAAAACGCCTCAGGGGGAGGTAGATATTACCTGGCCTACAAATCCACAACCTGGATTCTGCCCTCATTGTCACAAATGTATCCCCTTTCACTCAATCGTATTTAAAAAGATGAATGGCGATAAGGAGGAAATCTTCTCGGGCAGAGAGCTGCTTAATCAATCAGGTAAAATAATTGCTCAGGATGGAGCAGTACAGAATAAAGTCGGGGAATGTCCATATTGCCACAAATCAATTCCGGTAAGGGAAATCATTTTAAAAAAGACAGAGGAATAAGGAGGATAGACTTCTAAACGTTTTATGGGGGAGCAATAAGCACGTACAGTTTTTCTCAATCACTATGCAATTATGCATAATGCATAGACCTTTCTTTTGTTTACAAAAAATTCATAGAATATTCATAATTTTGTAGTAAAATAGGACTAATGCATTATAAGAGACTTTGATAATTACTGAGCTTCTATAAGGAGAATAGCAATGTCTGAAAATGGGAAGGACAATAATAATTTCGATTTTATCAAAGAGCAAGTGATTGAGAAGAAGCGCAAAAAAATTAAGAAGAAGCTTTATCCTCTGTTAAAAACAGTAGGCCTTGCTGTTTTATTCGGAATTGCTGCTGCTGCAACATTTGCTATTGCTGAGCCTAAACTCTATAAATCATTTAACAAAGAAGAAGATACCAAGACTCCGGTCAGCTTTCCAACGCAAAAACCTATTAATTCAAGTACTTCAGGTGGCGTAACAAAAGGAAATATTCCAACCGGTATCAATAAACCCACAGTCACAAAGATACCTGAGCCTGAGCCGGTTATCGTGAAACAATCCATTGATGCGGATATTGATGATTATTTAAGCATGAATGAAGAGATAAAGAAAATAGCCTATGATGTGAATAAATCTATTGTGGATATTGAAAGCATATTTTCCGTGAAGGATGTATTTGGCAAAACGGTCCAGAAAACGATAGATACAACAGGAGTTATTATCTATAATAATTCAAAGGATTTGCTTGTTTTAGTCTCTCTTGACAGAGTTGCATCTGCAAAAAGTATTAAAATTGCTTTCACAGATGAGATCTCAGTTGATGCAGTGCTTCAGGATTATGAAAAGGAGCTTAATCTTGCAGTGATTGCAGTATCGCTAGAAGAAATACCGGATATCTATCTGAACAATCTGAATGTTGCATCGCTTGGTGAATCTTATACTCTGGAAGTCGGAGATCCTGTCATCGCACTTGGTAGTCCCAATGGACATGCAGAATCTCTGCTGATGGGCTATGTGACCAGCAAGGAAAGCTATGCAAGTATAACGGACAACCGTCTGGACTTATTTAACACCAGTATAATGGACAACAAGAATAGTGACGGGATTGTTGTTAATCTGAAGGGTGAGATTATTGGTATCATTACAAGAACATTGAAGAAAGATTTGAATGTGGATTTAAATACAGCAATTTGTATCAGTAAGCTGAAACCATTGCTGACAGCTATGGGGAATCAGGAACCACGGATTTATTTTGGAGTGGAAACTGACGATATGACAGAACCTGCCAAGAAAGAGCATGATATTATCAATGGGATCTATGTTGATGACGTTCTGGCAGATTCGCCTGCATTTGAGGCAGGGATACAGAATGGCGATATTATTATGGCGGTGGATGATTTTGCAATAGTAGATTCCAGTGACTTTTATTCTACCATTTCAAAGTACAAGCCGGGAGATAACATAACTGTTCAGGTGAAAAGATCAAGTGCGGCCAAGGAGAAAGAAATGGAAGTGGAAGTAACGCTTGCTGCAAAAAGAAAATAGAAAATAAACCAAACCTTCCCCGACAGAGTAAAAGTGCAGGGAAGGTTTTTTTCATGGATGATAGATCGGCATATGTAAAGTTCCTCTTTCGGGAGCACTTACCGGGTGCACAGTCGAGATATAACCGGCTTGTGAACAACAAAAATATTATAGAGGGATTAGGACAGCAATTAATTTAATACTTTATATATCCTGCGGGGTAGGGTATAATAGTACTAAATATGATAGATATACAGTAGAAAGGTTAAAGAAAATGAAATATATTCAGGATTTAAGAGAAAATGATTTTATTAAAAATGAGATATATTTGTGTAAATCAAAACAGGTATTAACAGGAAAAAGCGGAAAAAGCTATGTATCTTTGCTGCTGCAGGATAAAACAGGAACAATTGATGCGAAAATTTGGGATTTTAGTAATGAGATAGAACAATATGATGCGATGGATTTCGTACATATTGATGCACGGGTAAACAGTTTTCAGGATAATTTACAGTTGAATATCAGTAAAATATATAAGGGTCGTGAAGGAGAGTATTATCCGGAAGATTACTTTCCGGTCACGAAAAAAAACGTTGAGAATATGTATCAGGAGATCAACGAATACATCCAAAGTATCAAAGAACCAAACCTGAAGGCTTTAGCAGAGGATTTTTTCCTAAATGATAAGGAATTTGTCAAGGCATTTAAAAGTCATTCTGCGGCAAAAAGTGTACATCATGGATTTGTAGGAGGGTTGTTGGAGCATACCTTAAGTGTGGTGAAGCTGTGTGATTACTATACTACCAGCTATCCAATACTTAACAGGGATCTTCTGATTACAGCGGCATTGTTTCATGATATTGGCAAGCTTGATGAGTTGTCTAATTTTCCAGAAAATGATTATACGGATGACGGGCAGCTTCTAGGACATATTTTTATCGGAGCGAACAAGGTAAGCAGCCGTATGAAAGGTATGAATAAATTTCCTGTGAAGCTGGGCAAAGAGCTCGTTCATTGTATCCTGGCGCATCACGGAGAGCTGGAATATGGTTCACCGAAAAAACCGGCAACGGCGGAAGCCATGGCACTACATTTTGCAGATAATACGGATGCGAAGCTGCAGACGATGACAGAGCTGCTAAGTACCGGTGACCCAAAGGTTGAATGGATGGGATACCAGAAACTTTTTGAATCTAATATAAAAAGATCAACCAAGGGGTAAAATAACAAGTAATTTCAATTAGAGGTTAAATCTTAAATGCATAGCATACCAAAAAAGAATGATCAGATAGAAATAAATATAGAAGATATCGGAACAGATGGTGAAGGAATTGGTAAAGTGGAGGGATATACTCTGTTTGTCAAGGATACGGTAATGGGAGATCTGGCGCTCGTTCAAGTAATGAAGTCGGGAAAAACCTATGGATATGCAAGACTTATCCGGTTGATATCTCCGTCACCGTATCGAACCAAACCGCGCTGCCCGATTTCAGCAAAATGCGGCGGTTGCCAGCTGCAGCATATCACGTATCAGAAACAGCTGGAATTTAAGGAGAATAAGGTACGAAACTGTTTAACCAGAATTGGTGGTTTTACGGATTATACGATGGATGCGATTTGCGGAATGGAAGAGCCTTATTACTATCGGAATAAATCTCAGTTTCCGGTCGGCTATAATAAGGATGGAAGTACTGCAATCGGCTTTTATGCAGGAAGGACACATTCTATTATTGATACGGAGCACTGTTATATCGGTGCTGAGATTAATACGGATATCTTGAAAATTATAAGAAAGTTTTTGACGGAGTACCATATAGAGCCTTATCAGGAAGAGGCTCACAAGGGCCTGCTCCGGCACATTTTAACCAGAGTTGGTTACAGTACCGGAGAGATTATGGTATGCCTTGTAATCAATGGATCCAAGCTGCCTCATCAGGACCAGCTTATTGCGGAATTAAGAAAGCTTCCAGGAATGAAAAGTATCTGCCTGAACGTCAATAAAGAGAAAACGAATGTAATTCTTGGGGAAAAAGTAATTACACTCTGGGGAGAGCCCTTTATTACCGATCGCATTGGTACGGTCAATTATCGGATCTCTGCGCAATCTTTCTATCAGGTTAATCCGGTTCAGACGAAAAAGCTGTATGATATAGCGCTGGAGTATGCCGGATTGCACGGAGATGAAACGGTATGGGATTTATACTGTGGTATCGGAACAATCTCGCTTTTTCTGGCACAAATGGCTAAAAAGGTGTACGGAGTAGAAATCATACCCCAGGCCATTGAGGATGCCAGGACGAATGCCCGGATAAATGGAATTGAAAACGTTGAATTTTATACAGGAGCAGCAGAGGAGGTACTTCCGCGTGCTTACCGTGAGGAAAAAATCTATGCCGATGTAATCGTTGTCGACCCGCCCAGAAAGGGCTGCGAGAAAAGTCTCCTGGATACTATTTTAGCCATGGCACCGAAGCGGATTGTCTATGTTTCCTGTGATCCGGCAACACTTGCCAGGGATTTGAAGTATCTGTGTGAGAAGGACTATAAGCTGGAAAGAGTGTGTGCAGTGGATCAGTTTTGCCATAGTGTACATGTGGAGACATGCGTTTTATTAACTCGAAAAAGTGCAGTGGATTATAAATGTTGAGATTAAGATAGATTTATAATGAGTTGATTTATAGAATTGCCATCTGATACGGAAAGAATTTTTTGCAGTAACAATAAAGATGAAACTTAACATTAACATTGACGAAATAGATTATAGAATATATTGTAATAAGTAAAAAGCTTCTTCAGTATTTGAAGAAGCTTTTTACTGCTTAAGCAAGGTACTTTAAATCTTTAAATGAAAAAAATACTTCATCTGAAGCGAGTTTAATATGTGTATAATTTGAATGCGTTGGATGTAATGTAACACCTGCTGGTATGAAAGTAGCATATACGAAGATATGAAAGCCGAGGAAAATAGAATGAAACTTATAGAAGAAGCGGATACAATGAAAAAGAATATTGTTGGCGGTTTATGCGAATGCTAAGTACCTATATCAATTCGTTAGCTAGAAATGGTATTGTTATAAAAAAACTGATTGAAGAAACTGACAAAGAAAAAGCAATGGGATCAAAAATGATTTTGGCAAAAAAGCATTGATGCTGCCAACGGCTTTTGCTATAAAAGTTAGAAAATTGTAGAGAGCTTTATTGTTTGATCATATACGTTCTATATAAAAAAAGAAACGGGGTTGGGAGTAAATGTGGAGGATTATACAGTCGCAAGAGGATGCAGATAATTTATTAAATACCTTTGGAAGGTTTCATGATGGGTGTATAAAAGAAATCAAATATATAAGTGGAGAATATGTTGCCGAAAACTTATCTATGATGCCTTTTAATACAAAGAGGGAGCTATGTGTAGTATTTCAACGACAATGTGATAGCCCCTGTGTAATTGAGGTGATTTTCTCTAAATTAATACAAATGAACTTATTGCCAAGAGATGAACAATATGACGGTATAATATATGGAGCAAGTATTTTTGTAAATGAAGAATGTATTATATGGGTGGATGACGATTTGACAGGCGATAATATATCCGATACTTTAAAACAGGATGATAACACATGGATTAAAGCAAAAGAAATGAAGTGGAGAATTGCCGATGAATACATAGGTGCGGAAGAAGTTTATAGAAACAGGCAGTAAGATAGCAAAGGAGTTATATAAGATAATAAAAGTATTATGAATGATAAAATGAGACTTGTAAGGAAAGCCTCATTTTTTTTTCGTCTGTTTATATTCCGCAGTCGAAGGCATACTGGCATTTGATGATATAAGTATAGGAAACTATAATTTGCATATATAAATCGACACATGAGGAATAAAATCAGAAAAATTATAATATATAGTACTATATTTTGCAAAGGAGAATATGGGATGAATATTAGTGATAAGGCAAAAGCATTTGGTTTTGATCAGGCAATTAAATATCTGGAAAAGGATCCTGAGACAAATATTCCAAAACTGGCAGGACTGGTGGATCGTTTCTTTCATAATGAGGAATTAGCCACGCAACGAGAGGCTGTTATGTCGGCAATTGAAAACAAAGATAATTGGTATCAATTGATTATGAGAATTTATGAGTTGGATGCGGGGGCAAGAATTACCTTTTTTCACAATTTTATACTGAATGAGGGCTTCTTTGGTTGGCCGGAGCAGGAAAGAAACCGTGAAAAATATGGTTGTAATATTCCCTGGACTATCTTACTGGATCCTACTTCAGCGTGTAATTTAAAATGCACCGGATGCTGGGCTGCTGAATATGGACATCATCTTAATCTTTCTTTTGAGGATATAGATTCTATTATGGTACAGGGTAAAGCACTAGGTACATACCTCTATATTTATACGGGGGGCGAGCCTTTAATAAGAAGCAAGGATCTGATCCGTTTGTGTGAAAAACATTCGGATTGTATGTTTTTATGCTTTACAAACGCATTGCTAATTGATGAGGAATTTTGCATAGAGCTATTGCGGGTGAAGAACTTCATTCCCGCTATCAGTTTAGAAGGTTTCCAGGAAGCAAATGACAGCCGGCGTGGGACAGGGGTTTACAATAAGGTAATGCATGCTATGCAATTATTAAAGGAGTATAAGCTTCCGTTTGGAATTTCTGTTTGCTATACCAGTGATAACTGGAATGATGTTACCAGCGAAGAATTCTATGATAAGATGATAGATATGGGGGCTCTTTTTGTATGGTTTTTTCATTATATGCCCGTGGGAAAGGATGCAATTCCTCAACTGATGGTCTCGCCTGAGCAGCGAACTAAGTTATACAAACGTATTAGGAAATTCCGTAAAACAAAAGCCATCCTTTCGATGGATTTTCAAAATGATGCACAACATGTTGGCGGCTGTATTGCGGGTGGACGGCGCTATCTTCATATCAATGCTGCAGGAGATGTTGATCCCTGCGTATTTATCCATTACTCCAATGTTAATATTCATAGCTGCACCTTGCTGGAAGCGTTACAATCTCCAATCTTTATGGCTTATCATAATGGGCAGCCCTTCCATGAGAATATGCTGCGACCCTGTCCGATGCTGGAAAATCCCGAACGCTTACCCGAAATGGTAAAAAACACAGGTGCGCACTCAACGGATCCGCAATCGCCAGAAAGCGCAGAGCAGCTATGCGCCCGGACAGTAGATTATGCGAGGAACTGGGCACCGGTTGCAGACCAGCTTTGGCATGACAGAAATTCAGGTAAGGACTTGTATTAGCATGAATAATAGAAGTCAGAAGTGACACTAATCACAGCCATCTTCCGGTTTTTTTAACCGTCTGTTGGCTGTGAGGTCACCCGCTGCCCATACCTCCAACTCCTCATCGGTTAGTTCACGGCTGTCGGCGTTTAAGCCGTACTTAGAACCGACAGCGTCTGTAAGTGCTTTCAGTCGATTGTTAGGCATAAATTTCTGCATATCCAATAGCATTGCGATGGAATCGCTTATATCTTTATTTTCCGGCAACATTATTTCTCCTTAATAATAGAATGGTATCATCCAACATGTTTTGCATTATGTATTACCATTAAACTGCCTTCCCGGGGGCAATTCAATTTTACCGGTTACTGTCTTCTCATTGGCAAGTTCGATAGCAATGTTCCTGATTTTGTTTTTCATATGCATAACTATTTCTCCAGTTTCTATAATTGATTATATATGAAATATTATCAATATCAAATAAATATTTATTATCTTATGAAAGAAGTCTGTTGAAGCTCTCATCTGTTTATTCGTTGAAGCGTTAAAAGTGTTAGGAGTATTCTGAAAATTATCATGTGATTATTGTAGTAAGAGAAACAGTAATAGACACAATGGCAGATCTTTTCAACGAGATAGAATTAAATTAATAAGAATAGAATTTCGTGAAACACACAATAATGATAACAAGAAAATAGTACCTATCTATTCCTAGAATATTATTTATATAAAGGGAGAGCTTGTAAGGTGAAAAAAATTCTTGTTATTGATGATGAGATTGCGATAAGGGAATTAATTGAACTAGTGTTAAAAAAAGAAAATTATCTGGTGAAAACGGCTGAAAATGGTGTTGCCGGACTCAAGGAGGTTAATACCTTTCAACCGGATTTGGTTTTACTGGACTTAATGTTACCGGACTATTCCGGGTACGACCTATGCAGGGAAATAACAAAAAAATCAACGGTTCCTGTCATCATGTTATCGGCAAAGAATGAGATTATTGATAAGGTGCTCGGACTTGAACTTGGAGCAGAAGATTATTTGACAAAGCCTTTTGACAACAGAGAACTTATTGCTAGAATTAATGTCGTGCTAAGAAGATTTGAGACAAGCAGCCAGCGTAAAGATGAAAATACGGAATTCATTCGATGTGGGGAACTAGAAATTGATTTAGAAATGAAAAGAGTGTTAAAGGGTGGAATTCAGATTTCTCTGACGGCAAAAGAATTCAAAATACTTGAAATCCTTTCAAAAAGGCCGAAAAAGATTTTTACCAGAGATGAACTGCTGGAAATCATATGGGGATATGATTATTTAGGGGATAGTAGAAGTGTAGACATGACAATTATGCGGCTAAGAAAGAAATTAGAGGAAGATTATGAAAATCCGAGATATATAAAGACCATATATGGATTCGGTTATCAGTTTGAAGGTGATAGCATTTGAAATATGCAACCAAGCTGCTCCTTAGTTACTTGTTTTTTTCTATAGTATCGTTTTCTGCTATTATTATCTGGATTAATCAAGCGATTGATCATTACAGCTTTGTGACAATAGAGAAGCAGATGATGGAAAAGGCGGATATTTGTGAACTGTCATTCAGAGAGATACTTACAAGACATGATAAATCAAACGATCCGATCGACGATATTAATGTGGCAAAGGATGTCCTGGAGGTTTTAAAAGCTTCAGCAAGGGAAGTAAGGATTTATAATAATAATCTGAAGCTTCTGGGATTGGCGACAAGTGGAATAATCGTGTATAACGGCTCTCCTAAGGTTTATAAAGAAAATATCAGAAAGGCTTTGAAAGGAAATTATGCTTATACAGTTACGAATAAGAGCTTGATTTACTTTGCAATACCGATACGTGATAAGTACTATCAAAACGCATATGTGATAGAGCTTGTAGATAATATCTCTTATTTTTACGATATTATGGATAAGACAAGAGATGTTTTATTGATTGGTGCAGGTGGGTTTATAGTACTTATTACTTTCTCAAGCTTGTACATTGCTCGTAAAACCACGAAGCCGATCAAATATCTTCTAAAGGCAACAGAAATGTTTTCCAGGCAACAATTCGATCCGGTTAAATTAAACAGGAAGGATGAGCTGGGGATGCTTGCCGCAGGATTAAACCAGATGGGTATAAAGCTAAATGACTATATTCAGTATCAAAAGCAGTTTGTCTCCAATGTATCTCACGAACTAAAAACACCCCTTGCCGCAATTCGGGGTTTTTCTCAATATCTATATGAGGGTGAAAAGGAAGATAAAGATTTAAAAAAGATATACTTTCATCTGATTAACGAATCTGAGCGTCTTACAAAGCTCATTAACGAGCTGTTAATTCTTTCAAAATTTGATAAAGCTTTCTCAGAGTTTAATATAGAAAAAGAAGATTTATCGGTTTTAACAAACCTTGTCATGGAAGAGATGAAGTCAACGGCAGAAAAAAGAGAAATATCAATCGAAGCAGATTTACAAAAAGGAGTTTATGCAAATGTTAATAAAATATTGATGGCTCATGCAATTGCAAATATTTTAGATAATGCTATAAAATATTCCAATATTGGAGGATCTATCAGAATTGTGACATTTACTAAAGAAAATATGGCAGTTATAAAAATAAGTGATCAAGGTATTGGAATTTATAAAAGTGACCTTAGTTTAGTACAAGAGAGATTTTATAGAGCAAAAAATTCAAATCTCGCGAAAGGTTCGGGTCTGGGACTTTCACTTTGTAAAGAGATCGTGGAAAAATTTGATGGTCAGTTAATTCTGGAAAGTGAGCTTGGAGTCGGAACCAGTGTTTCATTTCTGCTTCCATTAGTATAATGTTACAAGAATGATACTAGTTTGTTATTACGCTAACATGATTATGATCTAATATAATACTGTAACATAAAAACATTGATTTAAATTATGAAAGTGGAGGAAGGACAATGAAGATGTTTCGAAGAATAGTTACAGTAACCATGCTTTTGGTGCTTTGTGGAATGGTATTGGGAGGATGTGGGAGTAAAGAAGATATATCGCCGAATACATTAACGGATAAAACAACATATGCACCGGACAATACCACTGGTAAACCTCAGCCTGATACATCGATGAATGCTTCAGAAGAAGTGATCAAGGAAGGTTCGATTGTGAAGAATGGGAATACTGTTTTAAAACAGCTGGCATTTGTATACCAAGAGAAGGCAATTGCTATATCGGATATCATGAATGATGAAAAAATTGAGAGTATTCTGGGAAAAGCGGATGAAATCAAATCGCACACTTATACGAAGGATGATGGACTAAATATGGATCAGCTGAATGGAATGACAGAAAAAGAGTACAAGTATCCAGGACTTGTAATAAAAACGATTGATGCAACGGAAGATAAGAAAGCATTTATCTTTAGTATTGAAATTACTGATCCCAAATATCCTACAGCTAGAAATATAAAAGTTGGAGATAGCTTTGAAAAGCTTAAAGAAGCTTACCCGGAAGGAAATTTGATGGGTGGTGAGTTGAGTGACGAAGAGGATGATTTTCGTTATGAACCGGTTAATTATGTGGATGTAATGAGTTTCCATATAAAAGATAAAGAGGTTAAAAGCATTCTGATTTATTCGCTTATTGATTAATTACTGTATGTTTAAAAATGAGACTTTCATGGAAAAGTCTCATTTTTTTGGTAAGCCCGGTAGGCACAGTTCTATTGTTTCAAACGGTTTCAATCTGTATAACGATTTTTTTGATGTATGTAATAATTGTTAAAGGCAAGTCCGGATGAATATAGATACACCCATATACATCTTCATAACCTGAGGAGAACTTTAGCCAGACAAACCAACTGATTATATAGGTACTAAAAACCTGCTTCATCGGTTCTTTTATAATATATCTCTTGAGTTTCCGTAAACTGTAGTCCGAAAATGAATAAATCTAACCAAAGTGCCAATCTGCTATTTTTTGAAAGGTACTTGAGTGGCAGTTACTGGACTAGAAGTACTTTAATAAGCCCCGCCTAAG
>JAEZZO010000061.1 GCA_023418475.1 Bacillota bacterium | reverse complement strand
TTTGCTTATGTGTGGTACAACCATGTTCGCCCTCACTCGTATAACGACGGACTCACTCCATATGAAGCTCGAAATAACACAAAAACTTTTAGGTCAAAGTGTTACAATTAAGCTTGACCACTGCACTCACTGCAAATTGAAATTTACCACTCATTTACATTAGGTCTAGAGATTCTCCACCATTGCTCGAAATCTGTTGTATACTGTGACAAAACAATGCCGATATCTTCGGGGAATTTGTAATTGTTTAGCTTCATAAAATAATCTACAAATTCATCTCCGTCATTCATATTTTGAGAAATAGCAAACTTTTTACCGAGACTTACTAAATGCTCAGTCTCAGAAGAAATGCTTTTAACAAATTCCTCAAGTCTTCGATTACTTGGAAATAATATAGAATTTTGCTGTAATATCATACGATATATACTATAAATTACTTCATTCGTAGAATGAAGTTGCATATAACCGTCTATGGGACAACTTTTCAAAAAGTAGTAGTAATTTAGCCAGAAATTAGAATAGAACGATAGCATCTTCTCTGCTTTTTCCTTTTCTTGAAATACGGGAATATGAGTAACAATATCAAGAATCTCTGGATCCTTTGTAAATAACACCTGTGCTTTCACAAATGCATTTCTAGCCGGCTCACTTCCTTTTTCGGCGGCATCTTTTAGAAATTGTGTTGTCATATATTTTACATCGATATAACCGCCGTGATATGTACACAAATTATCTATTGTTTCAGCTGTAGCATTTCGAGATTTTCGTTCTACGTATTTATCCTCAGAAATTACAACCATTGCATCCAAGTCGGAATCTTCCCTCTCACATCCTTTTGCCACAGATCCTCCAAATATAAGTGCAATAACTTCATCTCGGTCTGCAAAATATCGTTTCATATTTTCTATTGATTCTATATGATGTTGATACATTTAATTTCTCCTTTTCTTCTGGAAATAATATAATCTTTCAAATAATCATAACTATTTTAATATTAACTCTTGTTACGTACAATAATATCCCCAATCTAATTACAAAAGTAATGTTGATTTCATTTCCCTGCCTAAGGCATAGTCTCTAAGCAACCGTCTTCCTAAAGCAATATCCAAAGGGGTATCTATAAATATTGATAAATCTATATATTTTACTATTTGCTCATTTGAATAGCACATGTTATAAGGCACTCCATATTATTTTGCCTTTCCAGTTGTCTTATTTCTACATATAATTCTCTTTTTGCGGCTTCAATCGGTTCTTCACCAATTTCAATAAGCCCTCTTGTGTTTCCTAAGTTGTTCATTTTTTTGTGTCTGCTCAATAAAATCTTGTCATTTATTCTGAAAGAATAACTACATACTTATATTGTTTTATTGAGCCAATCTCATAAATTGTGCTTGTCATTTTTCTATCTCCACTTCTATTTAAAATCATACTTACATTACTGGAAAAACTATTTTATTTTCAAAACAATCTTTGACACAAAATTTACCTTACATTTATATTCCAATAGGTAAAAAGTAGCTGCTATACTAGAAACACAGAGACTTACCTCACGATAGTCAAGCATTGAAAATCTAATTCACTATTGTAAAATTCTTTCAATCTGCCGGTTGTTAGATTACTTACTTTACAAAACGTTTTCTTTCCGTTAGCAGGTATCTCATCACTACCCAGCCATACATTCCAAAGCTCAAGTTCCGGTGCGGTTTTTAAATGATTTTCAATATATTTAATTATAACATCAACCGTATCCTCCGAGTAATTCCATTCCAGTGCAGTACAAAACTGTCTGGAGGTTCCGATATCATCGTAGTATTTCTCTTTATTTATCGAAAAGATGTTTGGATATTCAAATTTTGCCTCATCCTCACAAAATAAAATGACCTCAGGCTTATCTTTATCAAAATTATCCCCAAACAAATCCAAGTCGACTGTAACTCCCAGCTCCAAAGCCTGATTCACAGACAATAACTTCACATATGGATTATGTTGTTCTTCTAACGCCTCATCGCTCGCAAAATAATATAATCGGCTCATTGTTATCCCCCACAAACTTATCTTGATTTTTTCCTTATAACTTTTAACTAGTACGTACTGCTGTGAATTCATATCCACTTGCATTGATATTTCGTTGAGCTACGTATGCAGTGAATATATAGAAATTGATCCTCCGCAGCCATATTTTGTCTATCGTTTTCCATATGAAGTATTTTTATTGCATCCATATAGTGGCCTTTCTGTAATAAGAATGAAACAATCAAGCTTTTCACTTTGTTGCCCTGTATCGATACATTATAAATAGAATAGGATGACGAAAATTACTTTTCATATCGTTAACTTTCTTCTAGTTAAGACGCCGTCACAACGCCTACATTTCATAAATTTTATGAAGTGTTTCAATCTGCAAAGCCCTTTCCTCAGACGTTTTCGCAAATTTATACCACTCCACCAGTCTGTAGCCAAACATAAAAAGAATCAGTTCTTTTACTAAATGGTACTTGATATTTGATATACCCACATATTCTGAAAATCCCTTATAATAAGCTTTTACGCATCTTCCATAGTATTCCGCCATATGTGCAACATCCGCTTCATCTGCGATCAGGCTTGCAATATCTTCGCCCATGTATCCCCAACCGGCGGTATCCCAATCAATCAATCGAATATTCTGATCCGCATAAAATATGTTTGCCACCCAAAAGTCCCTGTGACAAAGCACTACCGGCAACTGCTCAATATTAGCCCATATCTCATCAGAGCGTTCATCCACATCGATAAGCATTTCACATAAATACCTGGGTATTTCACAGTCTTCAGCACGGATATAGTCATACACCTCATTCCATGACCGATAATGCAAATAAAAATTTTTACTATACTCTTTTTTACTGAGATTCGTAACTGTATTCAGGAACTCAGGCTGCTGTGCATAGAGCCTGCCTTGAAACCTTCCTAACTCCTCTGCTACCTGCTCATACATATCACCAGTTAGCTTCAACCCCGATACTCCCTCAATATATTCCATCCATATCTGAGTTTCATCCTCTGATAATTCCGCATAATAGCATTTCGGCCAACGCAATGAGTCCGAAAATAGCGTGTCCAGATTTGATTTATATAGATCATACTCCCTGCGCCATGAATCTGGATCACCGTAGCGTTCCCACTTTCTTTGTCTTTTATAGACAATCTTATAAGGCAATTCTTTCTCCTCTCTTGTTTTTGCCACTCCATATACCAGCTTTATCTCTCCTACAGTCCCACCCTGTAACTGCTCTGTTTCAATGCTTACCTCTTTAATATCCTGACCCAGAGCTCTCTCTAATACCTTTACTAGCATTTCTGATGTAATACTGTCTTGCCTTATCATCGTTACATTTTCCTTCCTGCGTCATTTTATTGCTAATTGTCTATATCCAATCATTCAGAATTACTCATCTTTTCCTTTCATTTGTAATACTCCATCATAAATACACATTCAACTTCACAGTTTTTATTTATCATGGTATCCTATTCAACAAACTCTATGATATTGCATAGTTCCCTTTCTCTTATATTAGGGTAGCCAAAAATTTTATATAGCACGCCAACTCATACCATTACTGCAAAATCTTTTAGGGTTCCAATTGTTGCACTCGATGTTGTAACCAAAACCGCCATCCTCATTTTGGTAACTGGACAAAACCATAATTTTGAACCACGCCATTGGGTAATCATCGGTACATAGAAAGTAGCTGTAATTAATAAGCTTGATGTAATAAGTAATCCTGAAACCATAAATACTGAGCCAATTACTGCTCTCTTCATAAGAAACCTCCATTTTAAATATAATTACATTTATTATAAATAACGCTTGCTCTTCGTAATAGTAAACTACTGCAAATAACAAAACTTCTTGATTATACTCATTATCTATGTATTAAGGTGTCTGATAGCAAGATATATAGTGACAAGAAGAAATACGATACCTATTATCAACCAATCTTTTTTTGCTGATTTCAGTCCCATTTTATAGCTAATAAAGGCTCTAAATAAGCCATTTGGATTATAATAGATCAATATTTAATCATTTGTTTGTATTTGATACCCACCTGACACTAAAAATCCATCGTTAGCTCCAAAGTCATAATCTTTAATTTCCTTCTATTTTCATTATGGGAGTCTCGATAAATTCCAGTTCTTTTTCAGCCTCTGATTTTGAAGCATAAAATACAATATCTTTATAAGGTTCAAGATGCTGTTTCCATGAATTTACTATTTTCAAAAATTCTTTCCCTGTTTTAGCAATCAGAAAACATTCTCGTTTGTTATTGATATAACATATAGGTGCATCACTTTCTATATCAGATTGTTGCCCGACTGTTCCAATCAATCCACCTACGCTATCTCTTGCCATAATGTCAACTTGAGGAACCGTGTAAAACTCTAAAACAGGAATATCATCATCAAAAATAAAATGAATGTCGTAATCATCAGCATATTTTTGGTATTCTTCATTCCTATCATTAATGCTCATTGAGTATATAGTGGTACCGGCTGGGATAACTAGAACATCTGGTATGAATAAACTATAACAATCCTTCAATTTTAATATATCCAAATATACTTTTCGCATTTATATCCTCCGATTAATTCTAATTTTACGAACCAATTATTAATATTTAACGTTATTGTTCATTTATCTGAATTTTAATAATCTAATTTTCTTTTTTACTGGTATATTAAAAAATCGACATCAACTCTTCTTCCAATGTGTCCACACAATCCCGTCAGAGTAACCAATTTTCTTATAAAACTCGTTCCCTCCGCCAGTCATATGAGTTGCACCAAGCTTCTTCATTCGTTCGTAATGTTTCGATAAAGCAACCGCTGCCAATCCTCTGTTTCTATATTCGGGTATTGTGCATAAGGGCTCCATATAAGCTAAATTGTTTTCCTTCACCCACCACATTCCGGAGTAGCAAACATACTCTTCTTCTTCGTTTGCAATTATTATATCGAATTGGGGCGTTGCATGAGGAGCCGGACACATCTTAACTTTTCGCACACCATTATATCCCTTTTGTGGATTCCAGTTCGTTCCGCAATCTGCCTCTTCCCATTTCTCAAATGGACCTTTTTCCTGCTCATGGTCAAATCCCTTCCAGCAACACCTGGCCAGTTTTACGGGATCAACTTCGCTTTCCTTCACGAAGTGAAAACCTTCTGGCAGCTTATAGGTAAGTTCATTTTGAAAATCGAAAATGAAGTCATGTTCTTCATCCATCTTACGATATCCTCTCTTTGCCACTGCATCCATCAGACTATCCTGCCCTTTAAATAAAATAAATTGTCTCTGATTATCAAAATTCGGCATATATTCTTCCGCGTAATCTAACAGTTCCTCCACTAATTCTTCATATCCCGGACGAAGATTAAAAAATATATTAGTAACAGGTGATTCAGTGAAAACAAATGCTACAACTTTATCTCCATCAAACCAAATTCGATTCAAGTACTGATATGAAATGTCCATCCATGTTGATGTGATGGCGTATTCATAAAAAGGAGCCGCTACACCATTAGTGAAATTACGCCCATAGATTTCTACCATGAAATCCCATATTAAATTAATATCCGTTAATATCTGAAATTGCTTTGTATTAATATTACTACTGTACATTCCCATATTGCAATCTTCCTTCCTCAAGTCCACCTTTTCTTTCGGATCTGTTATTACTTCAAAGAGCTTGACCTTAATGAAATCTGTTATTTCAGTGATTGATTTACTTCCATCTACAATAATGTCTGCATCTTCAAGAACCAATAGATTCAAATTAAATTGATTAGCATCGGTTCCGTCATCCATCCATTTGCAAATATCAGCAATGAACTATCTATGTCATAATCTCTGTCATCAAAATATAAAGTATCTACATTATCAAGAGTTTCCTTAAGTCGTTGCTTTACACGTTCCATACGAAGGTCTAATGGTGCTGACATGTATACATCGAGTTCGTAAAACTGAGGAATTATATCGCCTAAATCCACGGTGATAGTAGATAAAACAAAGAATCGATAATTTCAATGTCAGAGAGCATTAAGTTCAAGAAATCCACATTTCCTGTAATCTATAATAATTCTTTCTATCCAAATTTTAAATTCTATTCTCAATTGGTAACGATTGCAAATTTATTTGCTGTTAATTTCAGCCAGAATTAATAAAGTGCAAAAGATGATTGTAAATATTAATCCTATTAATAATGCATGAGTTGGTAAATGATATGAAGCTTCAACTGTAAAATATCCAAAAGCAAAAACCAGCAATTTTCCAATAAAAAAATACGAAATTAATACAACCGATAAAGTATAGCCTACAGCTTTCAATATTAACTTAAAACCAAATTCCTCCACTCTATTTCCTTCCTATCCTGTATGTTTTCCTTTACTAATTTGTATAAGATGAATTCACTGTAGGATACAATTTAATTTATCTGTGTAAACAAATTAAAGCTTCTCTATAAATATGTGCGGTCTCTTGATAATTCATTAAAAGTCCTTCTTCTCTAACAAAATTCTGATAACCAATAGTTTCGCCTTTTAATCTTGGCAAGAGTTGAAAGTGTAAATGATTTCTTTTCCCATCACAGATTGTGCACATATATACCTTCTCTGCACCTAAAATATCTTTATGTAATTTTATAATTGCCTTAGATATTTTTAGTATATGTGTTCCTAAATCAATAGGCATTTCGGAAATATCTTCATAGTGGTGTTTTGATACAATTATTGTTTGCCCTGTTGCCCTAGGATATTTTTCAAACTGGCATTTCACTAAATCGTCTTCATAAATAACCAAACCATCATCCGGAAAAATATCCCCAGTAATAAAATTTTGACAAGAAAAGCAAATACCTTTCTCCTGGTAATCTCTTATTACATTTCTTCTATGAGTTAGTAATAATTCATCTTCTTTCTCTAATCTTTTTACAAACATCATCTTTCTCCCTACCTACACTAACATATCGCTCTAATTAGGTATAGTAAACGAATGCGAAATATGATAATAATAAATTGTATTTAGCAAAACGAATAGATACATTCTTCTTGTCCTATTTCATACTTAAATTCTACAATTTCAGCTGGTTTCATTTCTTCAATATAAGCCAAGGCTCTTAATGCCATCCCATGTCCGACAAGAATTACATTTTCATATTCTACATATTTATCAGCAACTCTTTTCATCCTTTTTCTCATATCATCAACCGTTTCCCATAGTTTTTTTGTCTCTATTGGGTAAATACCTTTGCAGTTTACAAATTCTTCTGTTAGACGGAATGCTTCTTCAGATGTAGTATATTTATTGGACAAATCAGGAAGCCATTCATGTAAATCCAGTTCTACTCTGACATCGATTCCAGTGTTTTTCGAAATAATCTGTGCCGTTTGTAAAGCCCTAGTGTATGGAGATGAAATAATAAGTTCAGCAGTTTTTAATCTTTTATCTTTTGCAGTTTCTTCTGCTTGTTTTATGCCTTTCTCAGACAATGGTGCTAAATCTCTTCCAAAACCAAAAAAATGATGTTCCATTAATTCACTATAATCAGCTTCGCCATGTCTTATTAAGAAATAAGTAGCCATTTTTGTACCTCCACATGATTTATCATCTGGGTTCGCATTAGTGAAATATACATACTAAATTCACCATCTGCCCAATGTTGCTAGTAAAAAAATATAGTGCGTTTTGTAAGGCATCAACATAGTGGAATGTGTTTCTACCTTGTATCTTTTATTCATCCATTTCTAAATCATATATTTTCAGATTCCCGTTCATTCGTCTTGCATTTATTGTACTTTCAATTGCAAATTTTACATTCTTTGCATCTTCAAATGAAGCATTCCTTTGTTGACAATGTTTCTGCAATAATGCATCCGATATTCCAAGATATATAATTATGTCGCAATCTAATAAAATTAACGAAAATAATGGATGACCAGGCTTTATTACAACACGTTCCTTTACTAGTTTACTTGTAAATTTTCCGATTTCATTAGTCCATGGTTTCTGACATATATATGCTTCCTCTTCCCTAGACAATGTTGGCCATAATGCTTCGTCCATATCTACGGCCTCAATAAACTGGCTCTGCAAGGTAGACTTCCCGCAGCAAGTAGTACCTAGTACGCATATTCTTTTATCATTATATCTTTTGAAAATTTTTACTAACTCGCTCTTAATCTTACTCATTCCTATTTCTCCTGCTAAATAATATTCGTCCACTTACAAGTTCAAATTTGCCGTTTGTAATTGTAAACGATTGCAAATTTATTTGCTGTTAATTTTAGCTAGAATTAATAAAGTGCAAAAGATGATTGTAAATATTAATCCAATTAATAATGCATGAGTTGGTAAATGATATGAAGCTTCAACTGTTGAATATCCAAAAGCAAAAACCAGCAATTTTCCAATTAAAAAATACGAAATTATTACAACCGATAAAGTATAGCCTACAGCTTTCAATATTAACTTAAAACCAAATTCCTCCACTCTTTTTCCTTCCTATTCTGTCAAGCCGAAATCCATTGATTTCACTGGCTTTGACAATTTTATTAACCTCCTAAACAGAGTCGATAGTGACGATTATCGTAGTATAAGAACCGAATAGTCAATTTCAGGGTATAGTTTTAAAAGCATCCTCTTTATCTCCTATCCAAAAACGCAAAATATAAAATTTCTGATCCAATTGACACTATTATAAAGCTTTTTATCTTTTCTTGCCTAATCTCTAATAAATATAATGGGAACATCCTTTAGAATTTGTTGACACTACCTATTCTCCATTTCTTGAAAATCTTTTATAATTTCTATCACTTCAATCTTACCGTTAATCAGAAGTTCGGGAAGTTTATTATTTACATTGCCCATCCAATATAGTCTGGCTTGTTCCATTTTTTTAGAAAAAGAACTCCCATCTTCTTTTGGTAGAAGATTACCATCACCCTCAAATGAATTCCCGACAACTCGAAGTTTAACAATTTGTAAAACTTTACGATTAAAAGAATCAAATATTTCTATCCATTTCAAAGCTTCATCATAGCTTTTAGTTGCATATAAACAAGATAATCTTGACGGATACTCAGGATGTTCTTGTAGCCTTACCATTTCTACTATCGTTTCTCTGATAGCTCTGATTGTTTGATCCAAATAGCTTGCAACTACTTTTGTATCTTCTATATTTAAGTTCAAACCTCCTTCGGTATAATGATCTTTTATAATTTTAAAGCAGTCTTTCCCTTCAGAATTCATATACTAACTGCTTCCCATTGAAATCATCTCAAGACGTGGTGTTCGCCATGGAAATTGTCGCCTACCCTCGTTCTCTTTTGCTTCAGTAAAAATCAAATCATCTTTCAAAAAATCATCAGCTTAGCAATTATAATTTATTCCCAGCCATCTTCCAAGTCATCTTTCTTCATATTCTGACCGCACATCTTCTAAGAATTCTATAATATCCTTATTTACTGCGCTACCTATATCTGCTCCACCTTCATGATCCCAATATGTAAATGATAACTCATCACTATCAGGTGTAAACAAGCACAACCAATAGGAAAAGTATCCATCAAAGCCAAAAGAAAACCAACATTCACTTTTGAAAGGTTCAGCTTCTGAATCTTTTAATGAATTCTCGATGGAATATATGTATCCAAATGGTAAATTTACCTGCAGATATTCTGTATAAAATTCTCTTAATGGCTGTGGTACCAATGATAAAGTATTTTCATCATATGTACTTTTAGTAAACGACACTTTATCCCCGTATATTTCCACCATTTTTTTGATATAATCGCTAATTCTACTCATTGAAAACTCCTTCTAATTTATTTCAGCAAAATTTACTGCTAATTATCTCCCCTATAAATTACTATTTATCGTTCCCGTTTCAGGTAGACCATATCAACAAGCGGATGCCCACCTTCAAACTTCTTAACAGATTGGAATTTAGCTATTCAGCTCTCGATCTAAAACATCAGCAAACAATTGTACCGATCTTCCCAATGAACTTAGCCATTCTTTTACTTCAGCCTGCCCTTTATATTTCAAAGGACTATTTCTTATTTGAAGGGTAAAAAGCATTTGTTCTATTTCTGGACAAAGATTTTCGTTAATTGCCCACTCTCCGGCCTGTGTCTTACTTATTATGTCATTATATCGCAGTGTATAAATACAACGTGCTATATCAAGCAACCAACCACACGAATATAAACTTTCTCCTGCTTCCATTGCATATTTGCGAATAGTCTGATAATGCTGTTGAACACCATATTTCAACTCTTCATATGTAGGTTTAAACAACTCATTACGAATGTCTTTACCTAAGATTAATTTACCATATTTGATTAATTCATATAATGAAAACACATCAAAAGAATATTTGTCTGTTATACTTTGCCCGCTCGTTCCCCAATAAACAACTTTGGTATATTGTTTTTTCTTGAACTCATCAATTGATACAATAGCACCCTCAAAACTTCTATAGTACGGATTAGTTTCTTCCTCTTTCAAAAGGTCCTGTCTTAAATCAACTAATTGTTTAGAATAAAAATCAGATACAACTTCCTTTGTTAAGCATAATATATCAATGTCACTCCAACCAAGCTTAAAATCGTCCATTGCAACAGATCCATATAGATAAATACAAACAATATTATCTCCCAGGATAGCATATAGTTTTTTAGCTATGACATCAATTGACCTATTCATTCCTTGCTCCTTTACTTAATAATTCAACTTATTACTGTGTTACTGGCAAATTCTTAAAAAGTAATTGTAAACAATGGCAAAACGGACTAAGCATTATGGCACTCTAAATAATCAACCTTTTTTTCAGTTTTTATAGCGTATTCTATTTCACCTTTTGTACTTTCACCTATATATCCGTTTTTGTTAATCACATAAATTTCATCAGACATATCGATTTTTCTTTTATGTATATCGTCAAGCATTACTTTAATTTCAGGAGTGATTACATTTTCAAACTCACCATCAGCATGTCCAAAAAATCCCACTGAAATAACTATATTCCCTTCTAGCGTTAATTGTTTTTGTACTTTCAAGAACTCTTCTTCAAACCTCGTACTCCCGCATAAAGTTATTACTTTATACTTTCCTACCATAATATCCTCCATCAAATTCACGCCTTATATAACAATTATTAATTGTATCAACCATTTAATTCAAAATTATTTAATTAATAAAATACTTTTGTACAGTTTTTCTTAATTACCGTACCAATATTCTTTAAAGTGGTACATGATGTCAAGACACTTTTTTCAAAATTTTTAGTTAGGTCTTTGAACATCAGTTCGAGAAGTCTGAAAGGCTTACACCTTTCCTTTCCCCTAATTATCCATTACTTATGGATAAAG
>JAEZZO010000010.1 GCA_023418475.1 Bacillota bacterium | reverse complement strand
AGCACTTCGTACTATTCCCATGTATGTAACAATTGCGGAAGCAATAAGAGCTTATTCACCATCCGCTTGGGTTATTAACTATACGAATCCAATGTCTGTCTGTGTGAAAACCTTATACAGAGTTTTCCCGCAAATCAAGGCATTTGGATGCTGTCATGAAGTATTTGGAACGCAGAAGATACTAAAGCAGATTTGTGAAGAAACCTTTCGGCTAAAGCATATAGATCGTCGTGATATTATTGTAAATGTTCTTGGAATTAATCATTTTACCTGGTTTGATCAGGCATCCTATAAAGGAATAGATTTATTTCCTGTCTATCGAAGTTTCATAGAGAAGAATTATGAAGAGGGGTATTTAAGAAGCGATAATAATTGGGCGAACAATACTTTTGAATGCGCACACCGGGTGAAATTTGATCTATTTCAAAGATACGGTCTGATCGCAGCAGCGGGAGACCGGCATTTGGCTGAATTTATGCCGGGAAAGGAATATCTGAAAGATCCCGAAACAGTGAAAAGCTGGAGATTTGGCCTTACCTCGGTTGCCTGGAGAAAAAATGATCTTTGTGAGCGTTTGGAAAGGAGTAAACGTCTGGCTTCCGGGGAGGAAGAGCTGGAGTTATGCTCGTCAGGAGAAGAAGGAGTATTGCTGCTCAAGGCATTATGTGGTCTGGGCTGTGTGATAAGTAATGTAAATATTCCTAACAGCTGTTTGCAGATAGCCAATCTCCCGGCCTTAGCAGTGGTTGAGACAAACGCTGTTTTCAGTAAGAATTCCATTAAACCTGTTCATGCGGGGACTATTCCTTCACAAATTCGTAATCTGATGCTGCCGCATATAGAAAACCATGAAACTATTCTGGAAGCAGCATTAAACTGTAACAAAGAGCAGGTTATCAAGGCATTCTTGAAGGATCCTCTCGTTAAGGGAAGAGCAGATGATAGTGATATTGAACTTCTGGCCGAGGATATGATCAAAAATACGCTTTCCTATCTTCCTGGGGAGTGGAGGGCACAGTTCGAATAGTGAGAGGTTAAGAATATTGTGATATATAAAAATGGCGATGCACCAAAAGGCAGCATCGCCATTTTAACATACTTAAGTTAGCATCATTTATCCTGCAAATAAGCATCATTTAATTTTATGACCTGAGCCATGGTTTCCTTACCGGGAGCACCGATGGTATTACGTTTGTTAACACAGGTAGTAAGACTGATAGCCTCGTAAATATCTGCTTCAAAGACAGGCGATATTTGCTGGTATTCTTCCAGTTTCATTTCTTCTAAAGGTATATTTTTATCAATGCAATAGAGTACGAGCTGACCGATGATACCATGAGCATCGCGGAAAGGAATACCTTTGTTTACTAAGTAATCGGCTGCATCGGTTGCATTGGTAAAACCGCCCTTAGCGCTGCTTTCCATATTTTCCTTATGAAATTTCATGGTGGAGACCATACCGTGAAACAGAGCCAGACATCCTTTTACGGTATCAATTGCATCAAAGGTATACTCCTTATCCTCCTGCATATCTTTATTATAAGCGAGAGGAAGTCCCTTCATAACTGTTAGTAAGGAGATCAGAGAACCATAAACACGGCCGGTTTTACCTCGTACAAGCTCAGCAATATCAGGATTTTTCTTCTGAGGCATAATACTGGAACCGGTAGAATAGGCATCATCCAGCTCAACAAAGCGGTATTCGTTACTGTTCCAGATAATGATCTCCTCACAAAAGCGGCTAAGGTGCATCATAATCGTGGAAAGAGCACTAAGAAGTTCAATCAGGTAATCGCGGTCTGATACACCATCCATACTGTTTAAGGTGGGACCATCAAAACCAAGCAATGCAGCGGTATAGTCACGGTCCAGCGGATAGGTGGTCCCTGCCAGGGCACCGGAACCAATCGGAGATAAATTCATGCGTTTTACGATATCGGCAAGTCTTTGGCGGTCTCTTTTAAACATCTCAAAGTAAGCTCCGAAATGATGCGCGAGAGTTACCGGCTGTGCTTTCTGCAGGTGTGTAAAACCAGGCATAAAGGTTTCTATATTATCCTTCATGATGTGATTGAGAGATAATAACAGATTTTTAATCAGTTCATCTATTTCTTCTATTTCATCCCTGGTATAGAGCTTCATATCAAGAGCAACCTGATCGTTACGGCTTCTTCCGGTGTGCAATTTCTTTCCCGCATCTCCGACACGATCGATTAGATGAGCTTCTACAAAACTGTGAATATCTTCATGCTCTCCGTCAATTACCAGGCTTCCTTTTGTGATATCTTCTAAAATCCCGGATAAACCGCCGGTGATGGTATCCCGTTCCTCCTCCGTAATTATGCTCTGTTTTGCCAGCATCGTAACGTGAGCAATACTTCCGGCAATATCTTGTTTAAAAAACTTCTGGTCAAAGGAGATTGATGCATTAAAATTGTGAACCAGCTGATTGGTTTCTTTCGTGAAACGTCCGCCCCAAAGCTTCATTTGTGCCTCCATTCTACCGCCTGCTGCGGCATAATACGATTAATATTTATCATAGGATAGTATCTGATAAGTATTTTTATTCATAAATAATAGATAAATTCATTTCACGCTAATATAGAAAAACATGATTGTATATGCTTTTATTGTTTATTATATTACATCGTTTTTGAATAAAATGCAATATTGAATTTATATTTATACAATATGCGCATATATTTAATTACTGTTACAAATTAGTCATATTCCGAGCTGTGCATCCGGTAAGTATTTCCGCTGTCCTTATCAAATTAGGATAAATGATACAGTTTTGTATACTTATTTTTTAAATACTTAATATAATAATCGGCATTGAATTCCTCTCCGCACACATCCTTTAGAATTTCGTTGGTGTTCTTAACAGCACCGAACTTATGGATATGCTCCCTTAAGAAGTCACGGATGGGAGTTAAATTACCTGTCTTCAGATAATCACTCAGCGGCATTTTATCCATCATACAGGCATACAATTGTGCTGCGACTGCGGTTCCGATTGCATAGGAGGGAAAATATCCGAACTCTCCCCAAGACCAATGAGTATCCTGTAAAATACCTTCTGTATCGGTTGAGGGTGATATGCCCATATATTCCTGATATTTTTGATTCCAGGCCTTTGAAAGCTCCTCTACAGATACCTCTTCTGCAAAAATCATCTTCTCCAGTTCATAACGTATTAAAATATGAATACAGTAGGACAGTTCGTCCGCTTCCGTTCGAATCAAAGAAGGGGCCGCTTTATTGATACCCAGTATAAAATGATCCAGATCAATTGTTGCAAGATTCGTTTTATAAGCTTTCACCAGTTTATCATAAATCGGTTCCCAGAATTCTTTGCTGCGGGCAATATTATTTTCATAGAAACGGGATTGCGATTCATGCATTCCCATCGAAGCACCACCGCCCACCATTGTCTGTGTAATTGCATCATCAATATTCATTTCATACAGTGCGTGACCGCTTTCATGAATAATTGAAAACATGGCACTTTCAAGATTATTCTCAATATAACGGTCGGTAATCCGCACATCATGATTGTGAAGCTGTAAGGTAAACGGGTGAGCACTTTCTGCAATCACTCCGCGGTTAAAATCAAAGCCGATGTATCCGCTCAGATATTTACAGAATTCCCGCTGCTGCTCTACATCATAAGAAAGGTAGTTATAGCTTTTATCGATTGTTTCAGCTTTTTTTCCGACTTCCTGCAATAAGGGGATGATTTCCTTCTTCACCTTATCAAAGAAAATATCCAGCTCATCAATCATGAAGCATTCTTCGTAATCACTTAGTAGCACCTCATAGGGTTTTTGCTTTCCTTTCACCCGGTAAGCAGCAAACTTTTTCTTATATTCAATTACTTTTTTTAAATAAGGAGCGAAATCTTCATAATTATTATTTTTCTTAGCCTTCATCCATGCCCTATTGGATATAGAAGTTAACTCATTAAAGGCACGGTATTCTTCTGGAGGAATACTCTCCAGCTGTTCATATGTTTTTGCAAGCTCTTTGATAATTGCCTTCTCCGTCTCGGTTAATTCATCCTGTTCTTTCTTATCCTGAAGCTTTTTCAAATACTTACGGACATCATCATTAACTAAACTTTTCATATATTCATCGGAAAGAATACCGATTACTTTGGAAGTATATTCGCCTGCTTCAAAAGGTGCCGCTGTCTGATTGTCCCATTCAAATAGATTACGGGCTGTCTGCAAAGCCATTGATTTATCCAGATAAGGCTGTAGCTTTTCAAATGTTTTACTCATTCTCTTAATCATACCTCTCTTCAATACCTGCAAGTCTGGCAATGCAGGCATATTTTTTTATTAGGTTAATATTCCAGACAATCTTATCATTAGTATATCAATTTTTCGGGAGCATAGCAATCCAATAAATACCAGAAATGTGGAAGAAAGGCGGTTATATGTTTACTGTTTACTTAGGTGGTGTTAAAATGAAAACAGAGAATATCCACTGGCCTGTCTGCATATTTTTCCAGATTACAGCAAATAATAAAAAAGATATGTGGAAAAAGATTGCGAATAGGCAGAATGTTAAGTTATTGCTTTCACCCTGAATTTTTGTGCCGTAGTTATCTATAAAAGATATCAGGCACAAACAAATTATGCGATTGATAGTTGCGTAAGAATGGAGGAAAAAAATGAAGAATATGATAATTGAAAAAGTAATCGGAAGAGAAATATTAGATTCAAGAGGCAATCCGACGGTAGAAGCAGAGGTTGTTCTTGCAGATGGATCGATTGGCAGGGCAGCAGTACCTTCCGGTGCATCAACCGGAGCTTATGAGGCAGTGGAACTTCGCGACGGCGATAAAAGCAGATATCTGGGAACGGGCGTCAGGAAAGCAGTTGACCATGTAAATCAGATGATATCAGAGCAGATAAAGGGAATGTATGCCTGCGAACAGACAGCGATTGATGCTGCCATGATTGCACTTGACGGAACAGGAAATAAAGGAAAGCTGGGGGCGAATGCAATTCTTGCGGTATCACTGGCAACAGCCAAGGCAGCAGCGGCATCTCTTCGTGTTCCTCTTTATCGTTATATAGGAGGAGCAAATGCAAAGGTGCTTCCGGTTCCAATGATGAATATTATTAATGGCGGCAAGCATGCAGATTCCAGTTTGAATATTCAGGAATTTATGATTATGCCGGTTGGTTCCTCCAGCTTCTCGGAGGCGTTGGAGCATAGCGCAACCGTTTTCCATACGCTGAAAAGACTTCTGAAAACGGACGGATATGTTACAGCTGTCGGTGATGAGGGCGGCTTTGCCCCTAAATTTGACAGTGATACCCAGGCGCTTGACTATATTGTAAAAGCAATTGATGCAGCCGGTTATAAGCCGGGGGAAGACTTCTTTATAGCAATTGATGCAGCCGCTACGGAGATGTATGATGAGGCTAAGAAAGCTGGCAGAGAAGGAGATTATCTGTTCTGGAAGGCAGGAGAGTATAAGACAGTTGAGGAAATGGTTGATTTCTGGGATCAGATCTGCAGAAAATATCCGGTAATCTCACTGGAAGACGGACTTTCGGAGGAGGACTGGAAAGGTTGGAAGATTTTGACGGAACGAATAGGTAACAAAGTACAGCTGGTTGGTGATGATTTATTTGTAACAAATACGAGCCGAATTATAAAAGGAATCCAACAGAATATTTCAAACTCCGTTTTGATCAAATTAAACCAGATTGGTTCCTTAACCGAGACACTGGATGCAATAGAAATGACAAAGAATAATCGTTGGACGGCTGTTGTGTCTCATCGATCCGGTGAAACGGAAGATGTCACTCTGGCGGATATTGCCGTAGCAACTAATGCGGGTCAAATTAAAACCGGAGCTCCCTCCAGAACCGACCGTGTAGCAAAATATAATCAATTACTCCGGATTGAGCAGGAACTGGGAGCCAGTGCAAGATATCTTGGAAGAGATGCCTTTCGGATTTAAGAAAGAATGAGATAATGGATTTGGTTACTTATGGTTAAGATAAAGGGCTGCAGCACTTTGATATGATATGCTGCAGTCTTTTTGTTTTATATTTCATAAGAATCTCCATGGCCCGGATATACAGTTTTCACATGGTATTGCCGGATTAAATCCCAGCTGTCTTCTATCACAATATCATCATATGCCCCCAACATGGAATATATGGGAAGGTCACCGGTAAAAGCACAATCGTCATCAATTACCAGACTGACGCTATCATCACTGTGACCTGGTGTGGAGACTAATTCGCCTTCGATGCCAATCGATTTAAGAAAACCTCGGCTGTCGTAATCTGAAACGATAATATGATCACTGGATGTTATATCTTTAAAATTAGCCTTAGGATTTTTCTTATAAAATGCATTCAGTTTGTTATAATAATTAACCTGTTTTTGATGCAGTATAAGATGCGTGCCAAAATCCTTCAGGTTCTGTGTGAGTCCGGCATGACCCGGATGAAAATGCGTTATTATCAAATAATTGATTTCATTTATAGAAATACCATGTTGATTAAGCATTTGCAGTAATTGACAGAAGGTGTCCGGCCATCCGGTATCAACCATAGCCCATCCGTCATCGACCGGTATAAGATAATAATTCGCTGATTTGTAAGTTAAATGGATAACGTTCATTAATACCTCTCATTCCGCCGCCAATTGCGGCTTTAAATCTGATGAAAGAAGCCTTCTTTAGGATTTTTGTACGAAAAAACTGTGCCGTCCGGCACAGCTTACTATAAATGCTTATTCGTGCTTCACTTCGATTGAGTCCTTCATTTGATATTGATAATATTTAATAATATTACCAGAGAATATATGGAATGTCTTTTCGATCACTAAATCGGAATTCCAGACATATGGTATTTTATCATACATTGCATAACGGTCCCACATGGAATCGTCATAAGGCCTGACCGATACGTAATCCTTATTCTTCTTGGTACCCATGTTAACACCTCTCCAATTTACTATGACACTTTTACTATATAACGAAATGTTTCAGATTTCAAGTAAATCCTTCCGATTTATTTCAACCATTTTCTTTGTTGGTTACAGTTCATTGAACGGTTATATTCCGAGCTATATATCCAGAAAGTGTTTCCGAAAAAGAAGTAGTTGCATTCGCCGGTTCTTGGTCTCTGTCTTTTAGAGTCTTATGTAACGCTGCATAATGCCACTCCGCGAGAGCGGCTCCGCTTCGGAAGGATTATCCATTGACCGATTCGGTTTATGGTGTTATACTTTACGGTATAAACCGAATCGGTCAATTAAAGGAGGAATAGCGTTGGAAAAGTTTTTAAATCTGCCGGAAGACAAGAGAAAAAATATAATCGATTCAGCGCTGAAAGTATTCGGAGAAAATGGTTACCGAAAAGCATCCATTCGTGACATTGCAACGGAAGCGGGTATTTCGAAAGCAATGATATTTCATTACTTTGGTACGAAGAAAGAATTATATCTTTATTTATTTGTTTTTTGCAGTCAGCTGATACTGGATGAAATTAACGAAAAATATGATCAAGGTATCACAGATTTCTTTGACAGAATTTATTCTGTATCAGAAATAAAGCTTTCGGCCATAAAGAAACATCCGTCGAGCATTACATTTTTAACCGGAGCATACTTTGAAAGTAATAGTGAAGTAGCAGGAGATATAAAGAAGCTGCTTGAACAAGGAGAAAATTTACAGGATAAAATAGCTTTTGATGGAGTGGATGTATCAAAATTTAAAGAGGGGATTGATATTAAGCTGGTTATGAAAATGCTTGTCTGGATGTCGGAGGGGATTGTGAGCAGCTCAAAAAATTCAGGAATTATCGATATTGATGAGATTTACAGAGAATTCTATCAATGTATGAATTTATTAAAAACAAACCTTTATCGATGAGAGAGAGTTTGATGCTGCAGAAATAGGGCAGTAAGAACCGGAGGTTATCAAACAGGCAGAGAAATGCTTCTGATTTATTAAAGCAGGGCTATCCACAGAGGAATTAAAAATAGGAGGATCAGCAGTTATGAATGTGATTGAGATTAAGAATTTAACCAAAAGTTATCATAAGTCAAGAGGAATTATAGATGTTAATCTTAACGTGCAACAGGGAGAAATATTCGGATTTATCGGACCAAATGGTGCCGGAAAATCTACAACAATACGTACACTGCTCGGTCTCATTCATCCATCAGGCGGAAGTGCAACGATTTTTGGAAAAAGCTGCATGGATCATCCCGAGGTTCGTAAAGAAATCGGTTACCTCCCTTCCGAAGTATTTTATTATGACAATATGAGGGTTGTGGATCTGCTAAAATACTCAGCAAGCTTTTATAGAAAGGATTGCACCAAAAGAATGATTGAACTGGCACAAATCATGGATCTGGATTTAAAAAAGAAAATAGATGATCTTTCCTTTGGTAACAAGAAAAAAGTAGGAATTGTTCAGGGATTACTGCATGAACCCAAACTTATTATACTCGATGAACCAACAAGTGGACTTGATCCGCTTATGCAGCAGAAATTCTTTGATCTGATTACCCGTGAGAATAGAAATGGTGCTACGGTATTCTTCTCCTCTCATATTCTTAGTGAGGTTCAGAAAATGTGCAGTCAGGTAGCCTTAATTAAGGAAGGCAGAATTATTAAGCTGGAGAAAATGAGTACCCTTCAGGAAAATAGTTATAAAAGAATTAATATAGAAGCGAGATCTGTTCTAAAGATGGAACAGCTGGAATTAGACGGTTCCAGTAATATTGTTATAGATGAAAACACGGCTTCTTTCATTTTCCGCGGAAATCTGAACAATATATTAAGAAGGCTCAGTGAAATTGAGCTTCGTAATATATCGATCGAAGAGCCTGATCTGGAGGAAATCTTTATGCACTACTATACAAAGGAGGCTTAAGAGGATGAACATATATTTATATGAGCTGAAAGACCAGAGAAAATCAGCTCTAATATGGCTTGGTTCCTTAACTGGCCTGGTCGCAATGTTTTTTGCTATCTATCCAAGCATTGCAAGTGATGCCGCCGATTTTAAAGAGCTTATGTCTCATTATCCGGCTGTGGTCCGGGAAATGCTAGGTATTAACCTGGATTAT
Source organism: Bacillota bacterium (assembly GCA_023418475.1). Classification (GTDB taxonomy): domain Bacteria; phylum Bacillota; class Clostridia; order Lachnospirales; family Lachnospiraceae; genus Mobilitalea. The sequence continues at coordinate 22,412 of JAEZZO010000010.1, read as the reverse complement.
ATTACCTCCCTATTAGGATATTACTCTATGATTTTCAGCTTCATTTTGTTATGTGCAGCAATACAGGCTATGAATCTTGGGGTATCTATTCTCTCAAAAGAAAACAGAGAGAGAACAGCAGACTTTCTTCTTGTCAAACCTGTATCGCGTACCGCCATTGTAAGTGCAAAGCTGTTATCATCCTTTACAAGTATTGTACTCATTGATGCAGTATATTTTCTGGCTACGTATGTTCTGGCTGATTTCGTGAAGACAGAAAACTACAGCTGGAGGATACTATTTTTGATGAACCTTTCCATGTTTTTTACACAGATCATATTTTGGGCAATGGGTATTCTCATATCCCTGTTTTTTCAGAAGATAAGAAACGTTCTTCCTATTTCGCTGGGATTTGTCTTTGGATTTTATATGGGAGGTGCTCTACTGGCTGTCGGTAAAAGTGAGAAGATATTACGTTTTCTATCACCTTTTAAATACTATGATCTTAGTTATATCATGAAGCATTCAGGCTATGAAATCAGGTATCTAATTTTAGGCGTATTCATCGTTACAGTATGTATTGCGTTAAGTTATATCCTTTACAATAAGAAGGATATTCATGCTGTAAGCTGAGTAAAACACACAGCTACAAGGTGCTGAATAGGTACGGCTGTGGCAGAAGGAGGTTTTATGAATATATTTATCAGAGAAATGAGAGCCAATCGAAAGGCTCTGATCCTATGGAGTTTATGCATGATTTTATTTGTACTGAGCGGAATGAGTAAATACAGTGCTTATTCATCAGGCGGAAGTGGTAGTGATATCTTATCGAAGATACCTAAAACATTGAGGGTATTATTTGGCATGGGAAGCTTTGATGTTACGAAGATAAGCGGTTTTTTTGCATTCCTTTTTTCCTATATAGTACTTACGGTTGCCATTCATGCAGCTTTACTCGGGAGCGGTATTATTGCGAAAGAGGAGAGGGATAAAACAGCCGAATTTCTGATTGTAAAACCGATTTCAAGATACCGTATAATTACTTCAAAAATACTTGCAGCACTTGTCAACATAGTGGTATTAAATCTGGTTACATTGCTTTCTTCAATTGGAATGGCTGCGGTTTTTTCAAAACAGGAAAATATTACCGGAGAAATTTTTGCATTCTATTTAAGCCTTTTTCTTCTTCAATTAATATTTATGTCGCTGGGCCTTTTGCTGGCGTCTTGTATGAAAAAACCGAAAGCCTCCGGTTCACTTGCGATCGGTATATTACTGATTACTTATGCCATATCAAAGATAACCGATTTAACCGACCGGCTGAACGCTTTGAATATGTTATCCCCGTTTAAATATTTTAGTTATGAAAGAATAGTGAATGGGAATGGAGTAAGCTTGTTAATGATTCTGCTTTCCCTCCTGATCACCGGAATATTTTCTGCCGTAACTTATTTTCTATATCAAAGAAGAGATCTAACTATGTAAGCTTCCTTTATTCTTTTTCTTTAGTATGCATTTTAACAGGAGGATGACTCCGAATACTATTGCTACAGGAATTAGATTATGCTTATAGCGGATGTAGTAGGTACCGACTTTTTGATAATTTTCACGAAGAATATATCCTAGACCGATTAATAAGGTATTCCAGATTGTAATACCTAGGGCTGAGGCACAAAAGTAGGTAAGCGGGTTAAATTTTGCCGCTCCGGCAACCAGAGCAATATAAGTACGTATGAGAGGTATGACTCGGCCGATGCAGACTGCAGAGGCACCATGACGGTTAAATCTCTCATAAGCTTCCTCGATACCTTTTTTTGATTTAGGAAATTTATGGGTTACAGCAGCAATAATAGTACCACCTCCGAACCAGCCAACAGTGTAACAGATTCCGGTACCGATCAGTCCGGCTATAACACTAAGAAGAAGAATTACAAAAAAATTGGTATGATTGATAGAGGCTACGGCGCCGGAGAAGGGCAGTACGATTTCGCTTGATACCGGAAAACAGGCATATTCAAGAAGAATAATAATAAACATGGCAATTAAACCATATTCATAGATCAAATTTGTTACAATATTCATAATAAGACTCCACATCACAAACTGGATTAGTTAAGTATATTCATTTGCTCTTAAAATCATGAAGTAAATCTGTCCGTGAATGTGGTGTAGGAGGTTCTCTTTCTTCGTCCGGTGATTCTTATATGGGTATAGATGTAATACAAAAAGCTAAGGATTAAAGGTATATAAAAGCTTAGTATACGATTTATCAGCATGGCATAAGCAAGAGCTTTCTTCGGGAAAAACATTCCGAACACCTGCAAAAACCCGGCTTGTGTAACACCCTCTGCACCGGGAAGCGGAATGGCGGATACGGAGATTGTTAGGAGTGCCTGGCAGGCTGTTATACTAAGCAGGTCCTCTGAATGAAATCCCATACTTCTGTAAACAAAGTACGGAATCATGCTTAATGCAAGTAATTGAACAAGCGTAATCAGAAATACTTGAAGAAACAGGAAAGGATGGAGTTTAATTATCTGTGTTTTCTCGCGGTAGGAGAGAATACTCTCATTGAGTTTTTTTTTCACATCCGCTGTTTTTTTTATCAGATGCAGCTTTGCTGCGGCCTTCATTAGAAAGGATAATATTGCAGGTACTATTTTTGATGAAAACATGAAAGCAAAGAAAAGAAAGATAGCACCGGTATTAATAACTACACCAATCAGCAGCAGTATTTTTAACTTTGATGCGAATAAAACGGCTACATCAAAACGAAGGATATAAGCAGCTATACCCAGGAATATCATAACAATTTGGTATACATATACGATATAGAATATGGTTATGGAGGATAATGTGAGCGGAATTTTATCCTGTTTCATATAATAAACCTGTGCCGGTTGTCCTCCGGCAGCGGAAGGGGTAATCGAACTAAAGTAGAATCCGATGCTGGAATATTCAAGGCATCTTCGAAAAGGTGAATTATGACCGAGTACCTTAAGGATAATCCGTATATTTAACGCTTCACAGGCAATAAAAAGAAGCATCATGCAAAATCCTGCCAGAAGATAGGAGAAGTCGGCATTCCTAATGGCTCCGAACAATTCCTGAAGCGAGTAGTCTTTCAAAAAAATTGTGAAGGTTATGATAATAATTCCGAGAAGGAGCAAAGTGCTTAAAATCTGTTTTTTAGTCTTGATCCCTTGCTCATGCATGATGATAATACTCCTCAACGGTTACAAATTTATAACCCTCTTTTTTTAGTCTTGGAATGGCTGCTTTTAATGCGTCAATTGTATGATTGGGTGCTCCTTTTGCTCCGCCATTTTTCTCACATCCATCATGAAGGCAGACGATAGCTCCATCAAAAGCATTTTTATGAATACGGTCCGCTATCATTTCGGGTGTCGTATGTGCTTTCCAGTCGCCGGTCATTATGTTCCATAATACCATATGCAAATGGTATTTTTGAATGAAATATTTTGTAAACATATTTCTCACCCCCCATGGCGGACGATAGAATTTGACAGGACAATGCAAATCACGAAGGATATTAAGACTTTTTGCAAAATCCTTTTTCATGTAATGGTAGGTACATAAAAAAGCATGTCTGTGTTCCAGGGAGTGTAAGGCTATACAGTGACCTTCTCTTTTCATACGTTGTATCACAGCAGGAGCCTCCTGTGCGTTTTGAGCAACGACAAAAAAGGTTGCCTTAATATTTTCTTCCTTAAGAAGGTCGAGCAGCTTTTCCGTATAGACCGTACTTGGTCCGTCATCAAAGGTTAAAACTAATTTTTTCATGTTTTACATGCACCTCCCTTTTTAACTTATAAGCATTCATATAGTTGTATTTTGCTGAATAAGCGCTTTGAAGCAAAGCATCTGTCAGTAACTTATCAATACAGCCGTATTCCAGATGCCGCTTCTGTTCTCGTATATTCTTCCGATATAAATTTAATTGTCTTGTTTTTAGAAAACATGTGATATCCTCTATGCATTTGCTGCTGTGAATATCAATTACAGTACCGATCTGCGATTGTTCAATATATTCTGCATTATATACCTCCTGCTGCAGGAACGGCTTAATTGCTAAGATTGGAACCTCTGCCTGAAGTGCTTCAAAGGTTGAAATTCCACCGGGTTTTGTCATAATAGCATCCGCCTGCTTCATATAATCATACGTGTTATTGACAAAACCAAGTACCTTAATATGGGGGTACTTTCCGGACAATTGCTGGAGCAGCTTTGTATTCTTACCGGTAATCAGAGTGATTTCAGTATCCGGCAGATGGGATAAGTTCTCGTAAAACTGCGGATTTTCAGGGAGTATTCCCAGACCGCCGCCCATAATTAATAATCTCTTATTACTGCGATTTTCGTATTTTTTATCTGAACAGATATCATTTATAAATTCTGATCTTACAGGAATACCGGTTTCATGAATTTTCTCAGCCGGTACGCCTTTCATTAAAAATTTCTCTCTGACGGTGTGCGATCCAACCAGGTATAGCTCCGTATTTTTGCTGATCCATTCGGAATGCCCCGTGATATCGGTAACACAGGTAACTAGAGGGAGCGTGCAATCATATCGTTGCTTGTATCTGGAGACGATTTGCGAGCAGATCGGCAGTGTGGATATTATAAGATCCGGTTTCTTTTCTTCCATAAACTTAGTAAAGCATCCTAGAAAGTAATGACTAAGCTCAGGCTTCTGATCGGTCTTTCTGTTTTCTAAGAAGCGGTACCTGGTATTATATAAACCACTGCCTTTATTAACCAATAAAGTGAAGAAAAGATAGTATTTTTCTGCAAAACGCGGAGATACATATTGAAGCCAATCAATCACCTCAATCTCAGCATTCAGATTACTGTCTTCAATCTGTTGCTTTAGTGCCAGAGATGCAGAGAGATGTCCCATACCAAATTTTCCTGTTAGTATACATATTTTCATGTTTAATCAACCTCTTTTTCATTTTTTACATACCCGAAAGATGTTTTCTACCTAATCTAATCAAGCTGCAATGCATTACATTAATTCTAATTTAAGTAAATCTATGGTAATCCGTATCCGTAATTCTTGTTCATAAATGCCTCTGGCATATTTTTGATTCCTAAATTAAGTGTAACCAGTTATAATCCGGTTTATCATAATTTGGTGTAGCGTATGTTTTGAAATAAGTAATCCTCTGATGCAATATGGTATTTATAAATCCGAATTGGGAACTTTTGTATCAAATGATATAACGGAATGCTTTAAAAGATATCTTCAATAAAAATAGATTTTCACATTTTTTTCACAATGTTCAAGCCTGTGATCTTATTTGAAGTAAATAATTGTTCTACTGGTGATGAACGAAAACAAATGATAGTAACAAAAATGATAGTAATAAATGGATGATTCGTACGAAAATCCTTGACAAATACAGCTGCCATGATTATATTGAAATAATGTGAAAGTATTTATATGGAACAGCAAAGAGAAGGAGTATTAAGAGGAAATGTACTTTCAGAGAGCTGCCGGTTGGTGGAAGGCAGCAGTAACAGACTCCCAACTCGCCTTTGAGCTCTCCGGTTGAATGAAAGTAGGCTGGAGCGGAATTCCCGTTATCGAAGCATAGTGCATAAGCTGGACGGCCAACTGTTGGTGCGGCTAGGCAGCTTGTGAATCAGAGTGGTACCACGGAAGTCAACCTTTCGTCTCTTATACAGAGGCGAAGGTTTTTTTGTTTTATAGGGGAAAGACCGTCCTATGAAATAAAACCCTCCGGGAGGATGCGCAGCTAGCTGTGTACGCGGAACAAAAGCGGTGCATTCTGATTTATGATTGCATGAGAAAGCTCGCTTTTATTCTATCATAGATACTGTTATTTAATTTAAGTACATTTTTATAGGTAATTGTGAAGCTTGAGAATTATAATAATTATATACACAGAAAGGATATGCTCTGGAGCGTATGTTAGGCAGATAAAGCGTTGGAGCGGAGGAATATATCCTTTCTGTATATACAATTTGAACAAATATATAGTTTCGCAATTGCCTGGAACAATTTTATATTAGGAGGAGTTATCATGGCGGCACCTTATAATCATAAGGAAGTTGAAAAAAAATGGAGAAATAAGTGGGAGGCAGCACCGGTCAATGTAAATGACGGAAAAAAGCCAAAGTATTACTGTCTGGATATGTTTCCGTATCCATCCGGAAGCGGTCTGCACGTAGGACATTGGAGAGGATATGTAATCAGTGATGTCTGGAGCAGATATAAAATTTTAAAAGGTTACTATATTGTTCATCCGATGGGTTGGGATGCCTTTGGCCTTCCTGCTGAGAATTATGCGATAAAGATGGGTGTTCACCCAAGCAAATCAACCGCAGAGAATGTGGCAAATATTAAGAGACAGATTAACGAGATTGCTGCAGTCTATGACTGGGATATGGAAGTCAATACGACTGATCCAAACTTCTACAAATGGACCCAGTGGATTTTTGTTAAGATGTTTAAAGCAGGTCTGGCATATGAAAAAGAAATGCCGATTAACTGGTGCCCTTCCTGTAAGACCGGACTTGCGAATGAGGAGGTTGTAAACGGTTCCTGTGAACGCTGCGGCGCACCGGTAACCAAGAAGAATTTAAAGCAATGGATGTTAAAAATCACAGCCTACGCGGACCGTCTTCTGGAGGATCTGAATAAGCTGGACTGGCCTGAAAAGGTTAAGAAGATGCAGACCGACTGGATTGGTAAGAGCTATGGTGCAGAGGTAGATTTTACAGTGGATGGGACTGATAAATCCATACGTGTCTACACAACAAGACCGGATACCCTTTACGGTGCTACTTTTATGGTACTTGCACCGGAGCATGCAATGGCTATGGGGCTTGCGACCGAACAAACCAGGGAGGCAGTGGAAGATTATATTTATAAGGCTTCTATGAAATCCTCTGTGGATCGTCTTCAGGATAAGGAGAAGACCGGTGTATTTACCGGTAGCTATGCGGTTAATCCGATTAACGGAAAATTAATCCCGATCTGGCTCTCCGATTATGTACTTGCTGATTATGGTACCGGTGCAATTATGTGTGTTCCTGCACATGATGACAGAGACTTTGAGTTTGCATCCAAGTTTGATATTCCGATCATTCAGGTTATTTCACCGGATGGCAAGGAAAATTCGGACTTGAAAGAGGCTTATACCGAAGCTGGTATTATGATTAATTCAGGTGAATGGAACGGAATGGATTCTAACAAAGCAAAGCAGGAAGTTCCGGATATGCTTGATAAAATGGGTATTGGTAAGAAAACAGTGAATTATAAGCTGCGTGACTGGGTATTTTCCAGACAGCGTTACTGGGGTGAACCAATTCCGATTGTACATTGTGAGCATTGCGGTGCGGTTCCGGTTCCGGAAGACCAATTACCGTTGCTGCTTCCTGAGGTAGAGAAATACCAGCCGACAGGAACTGGAGAATCACCTCTGGCAGATATTCATGAATGGGTTAACACAACCTGTCCTGTCTGCGGAGCCCCAGCGAAGAGAGAAACCAATACAATGCCGCAGTGGGCCGGTTCTTCCTGGTATTTCCTTCGTTATGTTGATAGTAAAAATGACAAGGAGCTGGTATCGAGAGAAAAGGCGGATCAGTATCTTCCGGTTGATATGTATATCGGTGGTGTAGAGCATGCAGTGTTACATCTGCTTTATTCCAGATTTTATACCAAATTTCTGTGTGATATTGGTGCCATTGACTTTGACGAGCCCTTCAATAAGCTCTTCAACCAGGGTATGATCGGCAAGAATGGGGCGAAGATGAGTAAATCCAAAGGTAACGTTGTCTCTCCGGATGCACTGGTGAATGACTATGGCTGTGATTCCTTAAGAATGTATGAGCTTTTTGTAGGACCGCCGGAACTGGATTCTGAATGGGATGACAGAGGTATTGATGGAGTTTACCGTTTTATTAACCGTTTCTATAATCTGGTGATGGAGAATAAGGACACTAACACTGCCACAACTGATGATATGATAAAGCTTCGCCATCGTATGATCTATGATATTACATCCCGTCTGGAGACCTTTAGTCTTAACACTGTGGTCAGCGGATTCATGGAATATAATAACAAAATGATCGAGATGGTAAAGAAGGAAGGAGCAATCGATAAGGAAACCCTTGAAACAGCAGTGATTTTGCTTGCTCCGTTTATTCCTCATGTAAGCGAAGAGCTGTGGGAGCAGTTAGGTCATACAAGCTCCGTATTTGAGAGCACCTGGCCGGTTTATGATCTTGAGAAGATGAAAGATAATGAACTGGAAATCGCTGTACAGGTAAACGGAAAGACAAAAACTACCGTAAAGGTAGCTGCAGATGCATCAAAGGATGTAATAATTTCAGTATCGAAAGAAGCGGTGGCAGATAAACTGACCGGTAATATTGTGAAAGAAATATATGTACCTGGTAAAATCGTTAATATTGTAGTGAAATAATGATATGACAAAAATTAATTAAATTGAAAAACACTATGCAAAGGGAAACTCCCCCAATGACTGTGCTGTTTGTTAAACAGCCTGTTAGTGGGGGAATTTTTACACCTTTATTTTGATATATGAGTAAGGATTGAGTTTTAATTATAAACGAAAAAGAAGAAACATCTTCCATAAATAGTGTAATTATGTTAAAATTATCTTCAATGTGGTATGGATCAGATATTCAATCCATACAGCTGTTGCATATGATATAGTATAAAGATAGGAGATGAACGTATTCCTGAACGTAAGTATATAAGACAGCATCTCATAGAATGGGAAAATATGAATATATAAGAAGATAGGTGTGTTATAAGAAAAGAAATAAATAGTATAGATGACGCGCAGATTTTCCTGATTTAAATTTGCTTACAAATGGCAGAATGGAGATAGGAATGAAAATTATTAGTAAGTTCTCAAAAAAAGATTTATTTAAAATTCCGAACATCTTATGTTATATACGCTTTCTATTGATTCCGGTTTTTGTAATTCTATATATTAAAGCTTCTAATTCGAAAGAATACCTGTTTGCAGCCATGGTTGTCCTTATTTCTGGTTTAACTGATTTCCTGGATGGTTTTATAGCGCGCAGATTTCATATGGTGACAGAATTAGGAAAGATCATTGATCCACTGGCTGACAAGCTCACACAAGCATCCCTTATATTTATTATGGTTGTTAAAATAAAATGGATGTTCCTTCTTTTAATTCTTTTCGTAATCATGCAGTTGTTCCTTCTGGCGGCAGGTCTTGTAATGTTGCAAAAGGGAGCAAAGCTAAATGGTGCAAAGTGGTTTGGTAAGGTGTCAACGACTGTTTTTTATGCGGTCATGCTGGTATTGATCTCATTTCCGGTATTAAACGCTTCGATAACGAATTTTCTGCTTCTGGTGTGCGGTGGATTTTTAGCATTATCCTTTCTGCTCTATGTGAAGGAATATATTAAGATGTATCAGAAAGTGAAACTACTGAAGGAATAGGCTGAAAAGAGAGGTTCTTTCAAATAGGGGGTTATATAAGCCGTTTTATGGCTTATATAACCCCCTATTAAGAGCACGTATCCGGCATAGCCGGACCATGCCTGTCGGTGGGGCTACGCAGTTGCGAGCATAGAACAGTAGCTGTGTGATAATATACTTAACATGGCAAAGCTCACTTTTGTTCTATGGTTATATTTTTACAGGGTCCGGTACTCTCTCTTAGAATAAATTTAGCACGGAGAAGCAATTTACTGATAGTAACATCACGAATTAATCCATCCAGCAATAAGAAGGCACTTTTGCCTAGATCCGTTCGATCCTGACGTATTGTTGTAAGGGATGGTTTCATGGCAGCGGCAATTGGCAGATCATCATATCCTGTGACACTAATATCCTCAGGAACCTTAAGGCCAAGCTTATGCAGCTCACTGACTACACCGGATGCGATCAGATCACTGGCACACATAATGGCAGTTGCCCCATTTTTGATAAATCCCGGTACATGATCCCTGGCACAATCAGGTACATAGTATCCATATTCTATCAGGCTTTCTTCAGGTGTTAAACCGCGTTTTCTCATGCTATCTATAAATGACTGGTATCGTTGTTTTGAGACCATGGAGTTTTTTGAACCATTCAAGAAAGCAATTTTTTTATGCCCAAGCCGGTATAAATGATTGACGGCAAGATCCATTCCTTCATAATTATCAGTTCCCACATAACCGACATGTGTATTATGTTCCAGAAAATTATCCAGCAATACAGTAGGGACACTTGTCCGGCTTAACTGTTGAAACCAGTCATCATGCAGTGTAAAGCCAAGAAGGAATGCTCCGCAGAAGCTGTTTTTTAACATATACGTATCATAATTTTCGGATGTCTGCAACGTTAAATTTGTAGGAATTACGGTCACTTCATAATTCATTCTGGCAGCTGCAAGCTGAAAACCCATAACAATATCATAACCAAATTGATCAATATTTTCATAATCCATATTTTCTATAAAAACACATACTTTTCGTGTGTTCTGAGCCATCATCTTTTTGGATGCATACCCCATTTCAACAGCGGTATCCAGTACGAGTTGCCGCGTAATATCACTAATATCACTGGCACCATTTAAACCCTTTGAAACAGTGCTGACTGCAACTCCAAGCTTATTGGCGATATCCTTTATCGTTGCCATGGTAAAAACCCCCGGATTCTTTGAATTGATTAAGTATAACCCCTTAAGAACTAATTTTCAATAAAAGTTTGTTAATAAAGTGATAAAGATGACTTACCGGAACAGTAACACTGCCTGTACCAGTAATAAGTGCCTGGCTTAATAGAGATGTATCTGTCTGGTAATGATACAAATTCTATATTTGAAGTAGCTAAATTAAGACAGAATGCCTCGTATATCTACCATAAAATGGATATTATTAACTACTGCTATCAAATAGTATTGACATAAAATTCAAAAAATGTTATTCTATGCTTATAACCACGAAAATTTACGAAAATAATAAATTCTAAGATAGTATAAATATTTATTCTGTATAGAGACAGGAGAAGGAATATGGAGCGAAATTTCAAATCAAATGTGAAATTAATATTAGATATGGAATATCAAAAATCAATTCGGGAAGCCGATACGAAAGAGCTGTATCATGCAGTTACCAAAGCAGCTATGAGAACCTTAGGCAGAGACTGGGGGCTTACCGCCCCGGGGAAGAAGGTATGTTACTTTTCGGCAGAATTCTTAATAGGCAGATTAATATACAGTAACCTTTATAATATGGGTATGCTGAATCAATTCAATGAGCTGATGAGCGAGAACAATTTGGATATTCGCATGTTTGAGGATATTGAGGATGCGGCACTCGGTAACGGCGGACTGGGCCGTCTGGCAGCCTGTTATCTGGATTCCGGAGCAACGCTTGGAATTACATTGCATGGCTATGGGATTCGTTACAAGTATGGATTATTTAAGCAGTATATTGAAAATGGCTTTCAGAAGGAAGTACCGGATGATTGGCAGCGATTTGGTGATCCCTGGTCTGTACGCAAAGAAGAAGAAAAGGTAAGAGTAGATTACAAAGGACAGTCTGTTTATGCTGTCCCCTATGATATGCCGGTTATCGGTTACGGGGGTAAAAAAATAAATACACTTCGGTTGTGGCAGGCGGAACCTTTAGAGAGTTTTAATTTTGAATTGTTTAATCAGCAAAAATATGACAAAGCCAATAAGAATAAGAATGAAGCAGAAGCAATCAGCAGCCTTCTGTATCCGAATGACAGTACGGATGAGGGAAAAAAACTGAGATTGAAGCAGGAATATTTCTTTGCAGCAGCAACACTGAAGGATCTTGTTCTAAAATATAAGAATAAATTTGGTGAAGATTTCTCCCATTTCTCAGCAGAATATGCGATACAGTTAAATGATACCCATCCGGTAGTGGCAATCCCGGAATTGATCCGCATTTTTATGGAAGAAGAGAAAATATCTTTTGCAAAATCACTTCGTATTGCAAAAGAAACTTTCGCTTATACGAATCATACAGTGATGGCAGAAGCTTTGGAAAAATGGAATTCAGGTCTGTTTCGCTGCGTTATCCCTAAAATATACAAATATATCCTATTCATTCAGAAAGCGCTTTTAAAAGAATTATATGCAGCAGGAAAAAATACCTGGGAAGCTCACAGACCATTTCTTATTGTGGATAATGACACCATTCATATGGCAAGACTTGCGGTATATGCCAGTCATTCAACCAATGGTGTTGCTGCAATCCATACAGAGATATTAAAAAACGACGTTCTTAAGGATTGGTATGAGTTCTATCCGGAACGTTTCAATAACAAAACCAACGGTATCACACAGCGGCGTTGGCTTGCTATTGCAAATATGGAATTGGCAGGTTTTATCACGGATAAAATAGGGAATTCCTGGATCACTGACCTGGATCGGCTGAAGGAGCTTGAGAAATTTGCAGATGATACTAACACAATGAAACAGTTTAATGACATCAAACGGATTAAAAAGAAGCAGCTGGCTGATTATATATACAAAATGGAGGGAGTCAGAGTTAATCCGGAATTTATCTTTGATATCCAGGTAAAAAGACTGCACGAATATAAACGTCAGCTGTTAAATGCATTTTCCATCCTTGATATCTATTTTGGATTGAAGGATGGTAGAATAAAAGATTTTAACCCTACCGTTTTTCTCTTTGGAGCGAAATCTGCTCCGGGTTATTTCAGAGCCAAGGCTATTATTAAGTTTATTAATGAGGTTGCAAAGATGATTGACCTGGATGAGGAGGTCAGAGATAAGCTGCAAGTAGTTTTTGTTCAGAATTATAATGTATCCTATGCGGAAAAGCTGGCTCCGGCTGCTGATATATCGGAACAGATCTCGACTGCCGGCACAGAAGCCTCCGGTACCGGTAATATGAAATTTATGCTGAATGGTGCGGTGACACTGGGTACTTATGATGGGGCCAATATTGAAATCGTTGAACAGGCAGGTGAGGAGAACAACTATATCTTTGGTGCTAGAGTGGAGGAAATCAGAGCAATTCGAGATACCTATCAGGCAAGAGCAATTTATGATCAAAACCCGCGCGTGAAGAGAGTAGTAGACACTTTGGTGGATGGAACCTTTGATGATGAAAAAACGGGCATGTTTCTGGAGCTTTATAATGCGTTGCTAAATGGTGCCAGCTGGCATAGACCGGATCATTATTATCTTCTCCTAGATTTTCTTCCCTATTGTGAAACTAAGCTGCAGGCAAACAGGGATTATTCCGATTGGTATTCTTTCCGTAGAAAATGCTTCATGAATACAGTAAACGCCGGCAAATTCTCAAGTGACAGAGCCGTGAGTGAATATGCAAATAGTATTTGGAATTAAACGAAAGAAATGATAAAGAATAATGCCAATAGATAATACTTTATCCCGGTCATATAAAGATATCTGACCGGGATAGAGGTATCGTATAAGAAATTCTTCCGGAACATTTATTATGTATTTTACTTTCCCTATTTTCTGGCAGCCATCATTTTTTTAAACATCTCAAATTGAGTTTTTTCTTTGGGAGACAGGTTCTTTGTGAGGATATCCAACATGATATCGCTTTCATCCTTTGAAAAAGTCATATTCTGCTGCTGAAGTTTTTTATTAGTATTCATAAATAATGGGATTAATTGGTCCATTGATTTACCTTCCACTTCTTTTACCAGCTCCAGCAGTATTTTAATTTTTCTGGGGTCAACATTATTCAGTCTTGGATTATTGGTCCACGAGGTATCAGCCATCCTTACTCTCCTTACTATCATCTGGTTTACTAGTATTATCATATGACATAGTATTCAAAAGCATGCTTAGGTTTTCAAAAGTACTCATCTGTTCCGGTGGAACCATTGTCTTTAGCATATCAAACATTTTATTATTCATCATTTTTGAGCTGTTATTCGAAGAGGTGTTATTATAATTATTATTAGCAGAGGAAGTATTAGTCGTTTCCTCATTTTTGGAATCCGACATATTCTCTGTCTGATTAGAAGTACTCTCTGTATCACTTGTGGTATCATTTTCCGAAGGATTGGTTTGTGCAGCGCTCACATCAGCTGTGGTGCCTGAGCTATCAGAGGAAAACATGTTACTGAGGTTTTGGAAAATTGATTCATAGTTTGAACCTGAAAAATTACCTGTAACATTGTCGGCATCGGAATCTCCGGAAGAAAAACCACTGAATTCCTGCATGGTTTGCATGGCTGACATCATATTGTTATACATCTCAAACATTCTTTTCATATTAAAAATGTTTAAGATTTTGTCAACAAATTCCTGTTCCTTTCTATTGCAAATGGGCCGTATACCCTTCAGTAATCCCTCTATGTCAATTTTAATGCCCTGAAAGCCATAGGCAGACACCTTGTCAGAATTGCCTGCCGATTTTACACTACCCATTAAATCTAATAGCTTTGAAAATAATTCAGCCATATTTTTCATACTGCCATCTATATATGGAATGGAGGCTTTAATGATATCTGCGGTGTGATTTAGGTCCTGGTCTGCCATAGCTTCTCCCATTATTCATACTCATTACATTATATTCAGCAGCATGATAAAAATGAACGTTCTGACAGGATGTTCCGTATAGACTAAGAGGCTATGTCCGGTTTCGTTGTAAGAAAACCATGATCACAGCCCCAATTAGAAGATGCTTGGTTACTTATAAAGAGGAAGCAGGATAATTTAAATGCTCCTCATCAATTTGATAGAGAACCTCATCCAGAAATCTTTTTGCATAGGATTTTGCCAAAGGTAAATTCATGTCGGAGTAATTACCGCAATTTTCAGCGCTGGCGCCCGGTATTTCACCCTCAAAGCTGCTGATGAATTCAAACATCTCTGTCAGCAGAGGAATAATATCACGGGAAGTATAATCACCGCCAAGAAGCAGATAAAAGCCTGTCCGGCAGCCCATAGGACCAAAGTATACGGTTTTATCAGCAAAAACCGCATGGTTTCGAAGATAGGTTGCAGCAAGATGCTCGATCGCATGTACTTCACCGGTATTCATAACCGGTTCAAAATTCGGACGAGTCATTCGGATATCAAAGGTAGTAATGATTTCACTGCCGATTTTATCCTTTCGCGAGACATAGACTCCGCGTAAAAGTTTCATATGATCAATGGTAAAGCTTGCAATTTGTTTCATAAATTACCTGCCTTTCTGCTAATGCCGGTTTAGGGCATATTTATTAATATTTGACACACAAAATCTGATTAATCACGAATACTTTATTACATTGTAGCATAAAGCTCATATTCTGTGAACAAGAACTTAAGATATTACATTTATGAAGGAAGGTAATCGTAATATCTTGACGAAAGATATTACGATTGTTATGATATAACTATATGGTATATGATGGAAGAGAGGCTGATTTATGCTGGTTGGAATTTGCGATGATGAAGAAATTATCCGAGATGATTTGGTGCGTCTATGCAATAAGTGGATGTGTTCAAATATAACGGATATAGAAATAGTCTGTTTTTCTTCCAGCGAAGAGCTGATTTCTAAAAAATTACCGATTGATATACTCTTTCTGGATATACAAATGAAAGGTATGAATGGTCTGCTGGCAGCTGAGAAAATCAGGGAATGGGACGATAGCATGCTAATTATCTTTATGACCGGCTTCAAGGGATTTATGCAGGCCGGTTACCGTGTACGGGCTTTTCGATATCTACTAAAGCCCGCAAATGAAGAAGAATTCTTTAGTGCCCTGACGGAAGCAGTAAAGGAAATCACAAAGAATTTTAAAACAATAATTGGTGTGGATGGAGAGACTCTGTTTGTTAAACTGAGGGATATTATCTATGTAGAATATGTAGAGCGTTATACTGTAGTGAGAACTTTAAGGGGCAGTTTTGAGAGCGCTGCAACCATGAGTGAATGGGAAGGAATATTAAGCACCGGAGATTTTTACAGGGTACATAAATCATATATTGTAAATCTTGAATATATTTATGAAATAGGTAAGAATGTAATTCTTGAGAATGGAGAGAAGGTTGAAGTAGCAATCCGTCATTTGTCAAAACTGAGAAAAGCCTGTATGGAATACAGAAGAAGAAATGCGAGATAAGGAGTAACAGGAATGGTTGATATCATACATGTTTTTTACAGTTATATAGCAGATTTTCTTAAGATATGGATTGTTATGATCGGGATGTTAGATTTGAAACCGATCAGGAACAGAAGAGTTTATGTTGCAGAAGTGGTTATTCAATGTGTCCTGCTGACGCTTGCCGGTATTGTCAGAAAAAACGTACCGGATATCGTAACCTCTCTCTATCCGTTAATGTTGATTATTGCAATTTGTTTTATTTTTGAAGGAAAATTATTAAAAAAGCTTGCATATACATTACTGTCGTATCTGTTTATTCTTTTTTTGGATGCCTGTATTATCGGAATATGTTCGGCAATCTATAAATATCCTGAGTTAAACAGTCAGAATTATGAGATTGTAAGTTTTTTCTACACGATACTTAGTCTGGTACCACTAAGTCTGGTTGTCTGGATAAAAAAAAGAAGAAGAAGGACTTACCCGATCATCTTATCGAAGAAAATATATGTGTTACTCTTTACTGGCGCGAGTACGGGGATTCTTTTTATTACAGCATTATTAGTCAGTCTTAATACGAAAATTTCCAGTTCCGGCAGGCGTTTACTTATTATCATTACAATTATTCTTGTAATATCATATTTTGTGGCTTGCGCGATGATGATTTTTGTAACGGAATCCAGAGACAGTTATAAAAATTTGTCCCTGATTAGTCAGAGTATCATAGAATCCCAGCAAAAGTATTATCTGCTGGTTAGTGAAAAAGAGCAGGAGATTCATAGCCTGAGGCATGAGATGAAAAATCACCTGGCGTGTATCAGAGGACTTTATCAGGCCGATAAGCTTTCTGAAATGGAGGAATACATGAGTCAGTTAATTGAGGCATCCAATACATCGGCTAGTTTGTTTGACACAGGGAATGATATTGTAAATGCAATCTTAAATGATGCACAGAGCAGATATAAAAATGATCACATCGCAATTCATCTGGAAGGTGGCTTTCCTGCAAAGCTGCAGATTGCCCCTATGGACTTATGTGTAATCTTTGCAAATATTATATCCAATGCCGTAGAAGCCATCCAGCAGATCCCGCTAATTGATGATACTGTTCGATATATTGATGTCAGGATTAGTACCTACAAAAACGATTTATACATTGATGTTAAAAATCCTGTCGGGAGAAATGTAGAAGCAATCGATGGTAATCTGATTACAACAAAAAAGGAAAAGAGTCTGCATGGTTTTGGTGTAAAAAATGTAATTCAGAGAGTACAAAAATACCAGGGCTCCTTCCATTATAATGTGAAAGACAATCAATTTTGTGTGGAAATTATGATGAAAAATTGGTGAGATTTTATAAAAAACGACGTTCATGCAGGAAAAACCGACGTTCATGTATTGACCTATTGAAATTGACTTCCCTTTCTGATATAAAAGGCTTGTAAGCAAGCACGATTTAAAAAGGGAGGTTAGGAAAATGAGTATATGTGCATTTGACGTAATAGATCTTCTTAGAAAATTATTTGGTGGTTGAAAATGACAAAAGTATCTATTGGGGAATAAATACTTTATAGTTTCATTTACAAAACACAAGGAATGCTTGGATTGATACTTTCAATTCCAAGCATTCTTTGCCTGATGGTATGAAGGAGTGAAACAAAATGAATTTATTGCGTACTTACTCAAAATTGATGATTGTAAGAAATTATCTGAATTATTTATATGTTATTTTATCAATTATAATTACTTATTTATTAGTAGCGGTTATGATGATATATATGGATAATGTTGCTATGTTAAGTGCGGGTACGGCAAATTCTAACTTGCATTACATTTATATTACAATACGCTCTATATTCTTTTTTGGAGGACTTACTTTTATCATCAGCCAGTACTATAATATTATGAAATCAGGTACAAAGGATTATTGCATCCTTAAAAGTTTAGGGGCTACTAATGATACGATACGGTATCTGATATTAATACAAATGATATTCCTAATGCTTATCTCAATTCCGATTGGTTTGTTAAGCGGTTTTCTGGTAACCGGAAAAATTACTAATTTTCTAAAGAATTATACGATTGCCACGGATACGTTAAACTGGATTAATACTTCAGTAACTTTTTATATAGCAGCGGGTATAATTTGCTGCCTCATTATTTCAATCGGAATATATCAGGAAAGAAGGTTAAGGAAGATGCCTCTATCCAATATCTTTTCTGATAATACGCTCGCTGATAAGGATGGATGAAATAGATGATAATATATAGGATTTCCGGTATGAATAAGATTTATCAGTATGACTACGCAGCGGTAAATGCAATTGTTGACTGCAATATCGAAATCAACGAAGGAGAGTGTGTCTGCATCAGTGGCGGAAGAGCTTCCGGCAAAACTACTCTTCTTAGAATATTAGGAGGACTGGAGAGACCAACCAGTGGAGAAGTTTTTCTGAAATCTAATAACTTAACTTCCTGCAGTGATGACGAGTTAACCGTGCTTCGCAGAAATGAGATAGGCTATCTCTTACAGAACAACAGTCTTATTCCAGAGCTTAATGTTCATGAGAATGTGATTATTCCGGCTATACTCGCTCATAAAAAATATGATAAAGTATATTATGAGGATTTAATTAATAAACTGAATATTCAAAAAATTCTATCCTGTTATCCCAGGCAGCTGACTCCCTGGCAGATAAAATGTGTTACTTTTGCTCGTGCATTAATTAACAATCCCAATATTATTTTGCTCGATGAACCCTCTGACTTAAGACAACAGATCGAGCGGGATATTCTTGAAATTCTGATGGATATGGTATCTCTGTATAAGAAGACTTTTATTATTGTAACAAATGATGCAGATATTAAGTTATATGCAAACCATATTATTAAACTGAGAAACGGTGAAATTGTTGAAGACAGACAGATAATACAGCATCAAAAGAAAATAATTCGTTTGGCAGAGTATAAGTAATTAATTAGACAAAGAAATTATCTTTACAGGTACCAAATCTGAAAATAATACATACAATCTTGCAGATAGAAAAGGATGTCTCTAATGGAGCAATATTCATTTAGGGACATTTTTACTGTGCCCGGTGTGCAGCTCGTAACAGTAACGTGTTGTTACTTTAGAATGACCGGGCATTTGAAGGGTTGACATTATGGCTGGAAAGAGGCATTATAATAAAGAAAGCACATGGAATAATCTTCTGGTGTGTACATCATCATAAAATATATAGACAAGCTTAGGGCTACGAAAAACTAAAAAGGGCAGGAATGAAGGTAAATATGACAGACAGTATAATATTTGATATGGATGGAACCTTATGGAATTCCACGCAGGAGGTTGCGCAGGCATTTAATAAGGTTTTGAAGGAAAAGCATCCGTATGTTACGGATGAGGTAACTGCTGACAAATTGCAGGGACTATTTGGATTACCCCTTGATGTGATTGCAGTCAAATTGTTTCAGAGTGTATCAGAAGAGGCTGCGGTATCCGTTATGAAGGAATGCTGTGACTACGAATGTGAATATCTGGGAGAACATGGTGCAATTCTCTATGAAGGACTGGAGGACAGCTTAGATAAGCTTTCAAAAGAATATAAGCTCTTTATCGTCAGTAACTGTCAGGAGGGATATATCCAATGCTTCTTTAAGGCATATCCCCAATTAGAAAAATATTTTAGTGATTATGAATACCCCGGACGGTCGGGAAAATATAAAGCAGATAATATTCGTATGATAATTGATCGAAATAGTCTGAAAAGTCCTGTGTATGTCGGAGATATACAGGGTGATGCAGATGCATCCGAAGAGGCAGGAGTACCATTTATCTTTGCAAGGTATGGCTTCGGAGAGGTGAAGGAATACTTTGATGTCATTGATTCAATTAAAGAATTAGCAGAGAAGCTGGCCATAGGCCAGTGATGAAATTAGCGTTGACAATTACAGGCTTTCTTTATATATTGAAAGAGTGTTTTTGAAAGGATTATCGCAGAGGCATATTCGTTATCGGGTAATCATTGAGGTATCGAATGAACAGCGTCTGACTAATAAAAGGATGTGATAAAATGCTGGATGGAAAAAAATCATTATTTAGCGGTATGCAGGCTACAGGAACGCTGACCTTAGGTAATTATCTGGGAGCACTCAAGAATTGGGTAGAATTAGAGGATGAATATGAATGCTTTTATTGCGTTGTTGATATGCATTCTATTACGGTCCGTCAGGATCCGGCAGAGCTTCGGAAAAGAGCAAGAGCTTTACTGACATTATATATTGCTGCAGGATTAAATCCTGAGAAGAATTGTATCTATTACCAGTCCCATGTATCGGCGCACGCGGAGCTAAGCTGGATATTAAACTGTTTTACTTATATGGGCGAATTAAATCGTATGACTCAGTTTAAAGATAAGGCAGCGAAGCATTCGGATAATATCAATGCAGGTTTGTATACGTACCCTGTGCTTATGGCAGCAGATATTCTCTTGTTCCAGTCAGATGTTGTTCCGGTTGGACAGGATCAGAAGCAGCACCTAGAGATTACCCGTGACATAGCAGAGCGCTTTAATTCAATTTACGGAGATGTATTTACCATACCTGAGCCTTATATCGGTAAGCAGGGAGCAAGAATTATGAGCCTGCAGGATCCTGGTAAGAAAATGTCAAAATCGGATGAGAATCCGAACGGAAGTATCTATCTGTTGGATGATACTGATAGCATCATTCGTAAGTTTAAGAGAGCAGTCACAGATTCGGATAATGAAATCAGATATACGGATGATAAGCCAGGTATTAAGAATTTAATGGATATTTATGCGGCGGCTACCAGCAAAACGATTACTGACATCGAGAAAGAATTTGCTTCTTCCGGCTATGGTGAGTTTAAACTGGCGGTAGGTGAAGCAGTAGCAGATCTGCTTCGACCCATTCAGGATAAGGTTACACAGCTTCAGAAGGATAAGGGTTATATTGATCAGATTATTAAAGCAAATGCGGAGAAAGCAAATTATTATGCGACCAAGACTCTGCGTAAGGTTCAGAAAAAAGTAGGATTTCCGGAACGAATCCGTTAAAATAGCCAGAGATTAAAAAGGATAAAATAATATGAAAATTGTATTTTTAGAAACAGATACTTTGGGTGGGGATGTAGATTTATCTGTGTTTGATCAGATTGGTGAAGTAACCAGATACCGTGGTTCTTCGCCGGACCAATATGCACAGAGAATTCGAGAAGCCGAAGTATTAATCGTTAATAAAATTCCGATCAATGCAGATACCCTGAAGGATGCGCATCAGTTGAAGCTGATTTGTATCACTGCCACGGGAACTAACATTGTAGATTTTGCATATACCAACAGTCATAATATTACTGTTTGCAATGTAAAAGGATACTCCACTCAATCCGTTATTCAGCATACCTTTGCTCTACTTTTTTATGTATATGAAAAACTTAGCTATTATGACCATTTTGTGAAATCGGAAGAATATATTCGCTCCGATATTTTCAGTCATTTTTCAGTTAAGTTCCATGAACTTTCGGGGAAAACCTGGGGCATTATCGGACTGGGTGAAATCGGAAGAGGAGTCGCGGAGGTGGCAAGGCTTTTTGGCTGCAGAATTATTTATTATTCTACCTCCGGAAAGAATTCCAATCCGAAATATCAGCAGGTAGATCTTGAAACACTTCTTCGCGAAGCAGATATTATTTCAATTCATGCACCGCTAAATGATGCAACGAAAAATCTGATTGGAGAGGCAGAGCTTCAAAAAATGAAAAAAGAAGCAGTGCTGTTAAATTTGGGAAGAGGGCCGATTATTAATGAAAGTGCTCTGGCAACAGCACTGAAGGAGGACTGGATTGCTGCAGCAGGATTGGATGTTCTTAGTGTAGAACCGATGTTGGAGAACAATCCACTCAAAGAGATTAAAGACAGTACAAAACTGATTATTACACCACATATTGCCTGGGCAACCGTGGAAGCCAGACAGAGGGTGACAGATGAAGTATACCAGAATATTGTTGCTTTCCTGAATGGGGAAGAAAGAAATGTTGTAAGAGCGTAAAGTGAAGAAAAAACGTCCTCACACTTAAGAAGAACCCCGAAATGAGCACAGCGGTGCTAATTCCAGGGTTCTTCCCTAATTATTTGAGATGCTGCCTTGCGGCATCCTGATTGAAAAGCATATTTACCTGTGTTTTGAGGTGACACTTTTATTGTTCATTGCCTTCCGTACCAGATTTTGGATCAAGAAGCTTTAAGATAGTATCTAATTTCCGGCTGTTCATTTTTACAAGCTTATTTGTTTA
>JAEZZO010000023.1 GCA_023418475.1 Bacillota bacterium | reverse complement strand
CTTTAGGGCAAGCCTGAGGAAGTAGTGCGGTTGGCAAATCCCTCAGGGCGCCTTCCGGGCGCAAGCAAGTAAGAGCCCCTTATAGGGGCAGAGCAAACCACCGGCTAAGCCGGTGGTCATGATTCTTTCATATGAGGATTCGAACACCAGAAGCTTGATTTAGGCTATGCAGATGAAGATACATACGCTTAGTTTGTTCTGATTTTGCAAAGTAAATAATTTACTATTGTTTAATAAAAATGTTTAAAATATATAAATATTATTAAATTTTATTGTTAGTATTGACATGTTTATTAAAATGAAGTAATATAAAATCATGAATGAAACGTTTCATATTTATACAAACTATAAATTAAGCACAAAAATGCTTTTTTTTATACAGATATTATGAAACGTTTCATGTCAAAAGAATATTTATACTGCCAATATTTATGTAAAAAGGAGAAAACTTATGAAAAGAAAATTAGTCAGTATTTTAATGACAGTTGCCATGGTGGCAATCTTGTTATCAGGATGTGGTAAAAAAACAGAGACCGCAAGCCCCTCAAATGATACAACTGACACAAAGGCTACTGAGGCACCTGCCGCAACAGAAAAGGCAGATAGCGCAAGTACAACAAAATCGACAGATGGGGTTTCTATTACAATTTTAAATACAAAGAGTGAAATTCAAACCCAATTTGAAGAAATGGCAGCAGCCTACAAAGAGAAAACCGGTGTATCGATTGAGGTTTATGTAACTACAGGTGATTCACCTGCAGAAGATATTGCTAAGAGATATGCTTCCGGTGAAGCTCCTACTTTATTCATGGGAGATCCTCAGGATATTCTTGCTCTTGCCAGTGAAAAAGCGGTTGATTTATCTGGTGAAAGCTGGGCAGCTAACGGCGGATCAAAATATGGTATTAGTTTAGACAGTAAATTGTACAGCTTCCCATTCTGTATTGAAGCAAGAGGTTTGATCTACAACAAAACAGCAATTGAGAAGATTACCGGAGAAGCATTTGATCCGGCCTCTGTTACTAATGCAGATGCTTTAAAAGCATTATTGGATAAATTAGTTGCAGGCGGAATGAAAACTCCTGTTGCTCTTAATAAAGAAGACTGGAGCCTTGCAGGACATTATTTAACACAGGTTTATGAAGAACAGGATGGAACAGCAGCAACTGCAGAGAAGTTTACACAAGGGTTAAAAGCAGGAACAGAAGATATCAGCAAGAATGCAAGATTCAACTCCTTAATGGATACCTTTGATTTATTAATGCAATACAATATGAACAAAGCTGACGCATTGGCAGCAGACTATGATACTAATGCAGTCAGCCTTGCAGAAGGTGATGTGGCTTTCTGGTATAATGGTAATTGGGCATATGCTAACATGAAAGATTACATACCGGAAGGCTCCGAATATGGTATAATGCCGGTAGTACAAAACGATACAAATGGTAATGCAAATGTTAACAGCTATCTTTGTGGTGGTGCTACAAAACAAATTATGATCGATAAAGTTAATTCCACTCCGGAACAGCAGCAGGCAGCAAAGGATTTTCTTGCCTGGATGGTTAATGAAGCAGATGGACAGGATTTCCTTGTAAGCAAGTGCAGTCTTATACCTGCTTTCAGTAATATTTCATTGGAAGTTAGCAATCCTTTGGGAGCATCTGTACAGCAGTATGCTGCTACCGGTAAAATCTTTGAAACTTTCAATAACTCTCCTAGTGATCACTGGAAGACAGTTGGTGCTTATATGCAGGAATACCTGGGCGGAAAATCTGATCGAGCAGGTTTAAGCAAAAAAATAGGAGATTACTGGAAAGCACTGAAATAAACCTTTAAAAAAAGGGGCTGTCATCAATTCAGCCCTTTTTTCATATCTCAGAAAGGAGTATCCGATGCATAAACAGAATACCTTTTTATATAAAGCAAAAACATTTCTCTTTTTTGCAGGCCCAGCGTGTCTGGCTTTTACGGCAGTCGTAATTATACCATTTCTTTACGGCATTTATCTTACCTTTACAAGCTGGGATGGTATATCGAATGCAAAACCATTTGTAGGTTTTGCAAATTATGCCTCAGTTTTTCAAGATTTAGAATTTTGGAAGTCACTGTTAAAAACTCTTCAATATGTGCTATTTACCGTAATATTAGCTAATCTTACGGCCTTTATACTGGCTTACCTGGTAACCAGTAAAATAAAAGGAAAGAATTTCTTCCGTACCGGATTTTTCACACCAAACTTAATCGGTGGTATTGTATTAGGTTACATATGGCAATTTGTATTCAGCAAAGCAATTCCTGTTTTAGGAAAGGTTACAGGTATAGGTTTATTTTCAACCTCCTGGCTATCCGATCCGACCAAAGCATTTTGGAGCCTGGTAGTGGTATCCGTCTGGCAGTTGTCGGGGTATCTGATGCTCATATACATAGCGGGCTTGACAGGAGTATCAAAGGATATCATAGAAGCGGGAAAAATAGATGGCTGTAAAGAGCATCAGGCAATTCGATATATTACGCTGCCTATGATGGCCTCTTCCTTTACAATCTGTTTTTTCTTATCTATAACAAGATGCTTTATGGTTTATGATTTGAATATTTCCCTGACAGAGGGAGGACCCTTTGGTTCTACTATTATGGTAGCAATGTACGTATATCAGAAGGCATTCTCTTCAAAACAATATGGTATTGGTCAGGCAGAGGCATTAATCTTATTCCTGGTAACGGCTGTAATCGCTGTCACCCAGGCATATATCGGCAAGAGTAAGGAGGTGGAGGCTTAATGGAGATCAACGACAAAGGTTATTGGTCAAGAAGAATTACAAGTATCATGAAAATAATTATTCTGCTTCTTTTCTTTATCGTTTATATGTTCCCTTTTGCTATGATATTAATCAATTCCTTTAAAGCGAAACGTGATATCGTAATGCAGCCTCTGTCACTGGTAGGTACGAAGGGTGTTTCCATTGACAATTTTGTAGCTGCGTTTCAGAAAATGAACTTTATTAAAGTGTTTTCCAACTCCTTGATTATAACAGTCTGCAGCGTGGGTGTTATTATCTTAGTGTCTTCCATGTGTGCATATATTTTTGTTCGTACAAAATGGCTGGCCGGAAGAATGATGTTTGCCTTGATGATATTTTCCATGGTTATTCCTTTTCAGGTATTAATGATTCCAGAGGTGGCTATTTATGGAAATATCTTAGGCATATTAAACCATAGAGCATCGCTTATTTTTATGCATACAGGCTTCTCTGTAGCCATGTCGGTCTTTATGTACCACGGGTTTATAAGAAGCAGTATTCCGATTTCTCTTGAGGAAGCAGCTACACTTGATGGTTGTAACAAAAGACAAACTTTTTTCAAAATAGTATTTCCATTATTAAAACCTACAACAGCTACACTCATTATCCTGTACAGTCTTGCAATCTGGAATGATTTCCTGCTGCCAAGTCTTGTACTGACTAAGAAGAACTTATTTACTCTTCCGATTGCAACCAGAATATTTTACGGAACCTATTCTTCTGACTTGGGACTTATTATGGCAGCTTTGGTTATGACAGTTATTCCGATTATAATTTTATATTTATGCCTGCAAAAATACATTATCGAAGGTGTAGTAGCAGGCGCTGTAAAGTCTTGATTTTATCAGAAAACAGGATGTTTGATAGACACATCCCTCGTGGAAAAAGTAAAATAAATAATAAAAAAAGAAAATAGAAAATTTATGGACCATTTGTTCCGAAACGATTATTACAGTAGAAAGGTATCCATAAATTATAAGGATATTTTATTAAAAAACGGAGGTTGAGATTTTGGACTTAAAAGTTATCAATCATTATTTATGGATGCCGGTAGCAGTAAATGCTCCCGAGATTAACCTTCAATTGTCAGTAAACGGACAACCCATTCAAGAAATTGACCTTTGCCTTGGAGGTAACGAAGGAGATTTTTTTGTATCAATGGATGTGACGGAATGGATGGGTAAAATGTTGACAATTACAAGTGAGGATAAGGAGGAATTACCGCAGATTTTTAGCTTTTCCGAATATGAAGCGGATAATTCCTATCCTTATCGTCCTGCATTGCATTATACATCAAAAATTGGCTGGATAAATGATCCCAATGGTCTAATCTTTTCTAACGGTTGGTATCACTTATATCATCAGTACAATCCTTATGGGGTCATCTGGGGTAATATGCATTGGGGTCATGCGGTAAGCCGAGATTTAATTCATTGGGAGCAAAAGCCTCTGGTGCTTCGTCCTGATGAAAATGGTACGATATATTCAGGAAGTGCTATCATGGATATCTTTAATAAATCAGGCTATGGTAAGGACACACTTCTTTTTTTCTATACAGCTGCGGGCGGAAGAAATAGGTGGTCAAAAAAGCTTGGCAGTCTTTTTACACAAAGGCTTGCTTATTCTACAGACAATGGAAAAACACTTACTAAAACGGATTTGGTTTGTGTAGATAATATCATCAACGAGAACAGAGATCCGAAAGTGTTTTATCATAAGCCGACAATGGCCTATATAATGCCCTTATATTTGGATGAAAATGATTTTGCTATATTTCGTTCTATGGATTTGATCCACTGGGAGGAAGTTCAGAGATTGCAACTGCCGGGAATGTGGGAATGCCCTGATTTGATTTTGCTTCCGGTGGAAAATGAAGAAGAAGAGAAATGGATTTTCTGGTCAGCAGACGGTTACTATGTGGTAGGAAGCTTTGATGGGTACAAATTTAGCGTTGAAAGCGAACTGCTTCATGCCTATTTTACGGGACTGCCTTATGCTGCTCAAACCTATTCCGGCGTGGAAGGACGAACTATTACGATTGCCTGGCTCAGGATGAAGAATCAAAGAGGGCATTATTGCGGCTTGATGTCACTTCCTATGGAATTGACTTTGGTTCGAATAGGAAATGAACTTCGTACAAAATTGACACCGGTAAGCGAACTTAAGAAGTATCAAGGTGATTATAAGACTTTCACGAAGGAAGGCTTTTCACTGAATAATAGACCGGCGGTTATTAAGATAAATTGGAATGACAATTCAAGCGGTGTCGTAACCCTACGTATTGGTGAGGGAACTGTTGAAATTGATCTAAACAAGAAGCAGTTATTGCTTGATACAAATGAACCTGAGAGCTGTGTATCAGGAATAAGGATTGGAAATCGGTCCGAGGAAAGCCTGTTACTCTATATTGATCAGGAAGTAATAGAGTTTTTTGGAATGGATGGGACGGTATATGGAGCTTTAGAGACAGAAGAGAACATACTTGGCAGATCGGTAAGTATACAATCGGAAGGTAAAGAAGTTTTCATGGAATGGTGCCAGTTATCCGGCAGACAGGAGGAAGCGTAATATGGTAGAATGGCTGGAAAACGCCTGTTTTTATGAAATATATCCGCAGAGTTTTATGGATACCAATGGGGATGGAATTGGAGATATTCCAGGAATTATACAGAAACTTGACTATATCAAGGACCTTGGCTGTAATGCCATTTGGATAAATCCATGCTTTGTATCCCCCTTTCGGGATGCTGGTTATGATGTAGAGGATTACTATAAAGTAGCACCCAGATATGGCACGAATGAGGATTTAAGACAATTATTCGTACAAGCGCATGAGAAGGGTATCCGCATATTACTGGATTTAGTTCCTGGACATACCGCACTAACCCACCCCTGGTTCTTAGAATCTATGAAACCGGAGAAAAATATATACAGTGACAGATATATATGGACCGATAGTATTGAAAAGAATATGGCTGATGTCAGCGGAATAAGGAGCACCTTGCATGGTATATCCCAGAGAAATGGTGCCTGCGGAGTAAACTGTTTTTCCACCCAGCCGGCACTTAATTATGGATTCGCAAAAATTACAGCGTCCTGGCAATGTGCCGTTGATTCACAAGCTGCATTGGCAACCAGGGCAGAACTTAAAAATGTCATGAGATTTTGGCTTGGAATGGGTTGTGATGGTTTTCGTGTAGATATGGCGGGTTCCTTGGTTAAAAATGATGAGGATCGGGCAGAAACTATAAAACTATGGCAGGATATTAGAGCCTTTCTGGAAGAAGAGTTTCCGGAGGCTGTACTGGTAGCTGAATGGGGAAGCCCGGATAAATCCTTGAAAGCAGGTTTCCATATGGACTTTTTCCTCCATTTTGGTGATACCGGGTATATGGATTTATTCCGCTGTGAACATCCGTTTTTTCATGCGGAAGGAAAAGGTGATATCTCTGTTTTTGTCAATACCTACAAACGTAATGCAGAAATTACCGAAGGAAAGGGACTAATGTGTATGCCAACAGGGAATCATGATATGCCCCGAATTTCTTATCAGTTGGACGAAATGCAGCTGAGATTGGCTTATTCTTTTATCTATTCTCTGCCGGGTGCTCCTTTCCTGTATTATGGAGATGAAATTGGAATGAGATATCTGCCGGAGATGATATCAGTAGAAGGTGCTTATAACAGAACAGGCTCACGTACCCCCATGCAGTGGAACCGGACTACCAATGCCGGCTTTTCCAGTGCAGCACAGGATATGATGTATCTTGCGTTAGATCCCGATAAAAATCGTCCGGACGTGGAGCATCAGAAAAAAGACACGAATTCCTTGTATCATTTTGTGAAAAAATTAATTCACTTAAGAAATGAGAACTCCGCTTTGAAGAATACAGGAAGTATTGAGTTTTTATACGCAGAGGATCATAAATATCCATTTGTATATAAACGATTTTCTACAGAGGAAGAGATACTGGTGGTGATTAACCCCAGCGGTGCAGAACAGGAATGTAAGGCTTATGCGAAGGACTGGTCCGATCTTATATTATCCTATAATGGAGAGGTCAGAATAAATGGCGATAAGATGCTGGTTCCGGCATGCAGTGTTAATTTTATTAAAATTTGATTTCTTACTATTGCAAAGTGCAATGGGAATAGAATCTTTCACCGAGATTAGAACAAGGAAGCAATACTATAACAGTTAGAATGTCAAAAATATCAGTTCCGGCATGGAATTTTAGTTGTAGCCGCTTTCCAGATATGATATATTAATTACATTATGATATAGAATGTTACGTACGTCAAAAGCCTAATGTAGGTTATGTAAAGGGATAGTGAGTGCATGTATTTTATCTGGACTTGCCTTTAACATCCCATGGCTGCCAAACACAGGCATTCATGAGATGCCCGGTCTGGCCATATGAATATATATACACCCATATCCATCCGGTAAATAAATTTTAGACTTTTGACGTCCGAATCATAGAATAATGTAGGTATTAAAGTCTGATAAAAGGTATCAGATATGACTTTTGGCTTTTAGAACCCGTATTATACAATGCGTTTGTAAGAAGACAGTACGGAAGACTTAAAAATACATGACTGGATAATATAAACGGATGGGAGAAATTGTTTTGGTAACGATAAAAGATGTGGCGAAAGATGCCGGGGTTTCCATTGGAACTGTTTCAAAAGTACTTAATGATATCTATGTTTCACCGACAAATAAAGATAAAGTTCAACAATCCATAGAGCGGTTAGGATATAGGGTGAATACCTATGCCAGAGGACTCAAGGCACAGAGAACCAATACGGTTGCTATCATTGTACCTGATTTGGTTAATCCGTTTTTTACATTGGTTGTTAATTATGTAGAACAAGAACTTTCAAAAATTAATTATAAGCTCTTTATCTGTAATTCTCAGTGCAATATGGATAAAGAAATAGCTTATATCAACATGGCCAAGCAAAATAAAGTGGATGGAATAATTGCCATTACCTATAGTAACAGTGACGAATATCTGACGGATGATTTGCCTATTGTATCGATCGACCGTCATTTTCAGTCAAATATCTGTTGTGTGGCCAGTGATAACTATCAAGGAGGTAAACTAGCAGCAGAGAAATTTATAGAAACAGGTTGTAAAAATGTTATCTATATCAGAACCGGATCCAATATAAGCGGAGAGACTTTAAAACGGCGCAGCGGATTTATTCAGACCTGCGAAAAATCAGAGGTACAATATTGCTGTATGGATTTTGGAGAAGAGACAACGATAGAACAGGATGGCGAGGCAAAACATAATATCGTTCAATTTCTTGAACAATGTTTTAAGAATGGCAGATTTCTTTACGATGGCATTTTTGCCAGCTCGGATTCTTTAGGTTTAATTATTGTTGAAAAAATAAAATCGATGGGAATAAGAATACCGGAAGATGTTCAGGTAATTGGGTATGATGGTCTTAGAATACTAAATATTGGTTCCTATCTGATCTCCAGTATTGAACAGCCAATCAGGGATATGGCGGTTACGGCGGTTCATCATTTAATGAAACTGATTAATAAAGAACCGGTCCCCAGCCTTACCATATTACCCGTAACATTTGCATACGGAAGTACAACAAAATAAACTGATAAGAAAGCAGGAAACAAGTAGTAAAGTTTCCTGCTTTCTTGCCGTATACTCTTTCATTCGTACTAAAGGAACCTAGAATAGTATATCATAGAAAACATTGCCTGCTGGAAGGAATATATATGATATATGCAATCACAGAAAGAGAAACATATATTAATTCGTGTGTGTTACTGTTTTTTATAGGCAACCAACATAGTTGTATTTTCAATTCGGAATACTTTTTCAACAGCGCAAAATCCTGCGTTCTCTAGCATTGTGATTTGATTTGTGATTGTGCAGGGGGTATCGTAGTGATAAAAATCAGTATCGGATATGCCTAGTTCCTTGCGGATACGAAGATTTTCTGCGTAATAAAAATCTTCCTCTTCCTGGTTATCTACCATATAGTCACATTCAATATAAACCCCATCCGGAGTTAAGGCCTGGTGAATTTTCTGGTAGAGACTGGTTTTTAAATCATGCGAAAAATGATGCAGCGTCTGAAATGAAACAGCACATTCATAATTTGAGATACCGAATGGAACATCGAAATAGCTGCCGCATATCAAGTGAAGGGATTTATCCGGATGCTTCTGTGTAATTTTATTCAGCATATCCTGTGTCAGATCAATTCCGGTAACTCGAAGCTCAGGCATTACTTTAAATATTTCGTCAAGCTCCAAGCCTGTTCCGCAACCAAGATCAAGAAGAGAGCTGCAGGATTTTGGTATCAATGTTGCCATTCTTCTATATCCTTCTTTACAACCACTTACCTCAGTAAGCATATGTACGTCATAGCCATCTGCACGTTTTGAAAAAAAACAATCCATCTTTTCCATAATAATCTCCATTCTGTTCTAACCCGCAAAGGTTAGCTATTCATAATGATAATAATAAGTTAAGGGAAGATCTCCATTAAGTATTAATACAGTTAATCGGCATCTTCCATAGCTTCCAAAGGCTGAAAGCAAGCCGGATCATCGTTTGCTATATCTGATGTATTCTATTATTTACATAATATTCTACCATAACAGTCTGTTAAAAACTCCCTCAAAAATGATTATAAAAAAACATGAGCCAGATCGAGAGGAGCTGGTTCATGTCATTTTATAAATAAGTACTATTTGATGCTTACTATTGATTTTATGAACGAATTCTTGTATAGGTAAGATAAGTATAAGGAATATCGCCTTCAAATACTTCAACAATTTCTTTATGAAATCTATTTTCATCAAATGAAGGGAAGAAGGTATCGCCTTTTTCTTCCTTATCAATTAGAGTAATGTACATTTTATCAACAATATCGAGGGCATCCTTATATAAGCGGGCACCTCCGGCGATATACACCTCTTTGCTGCCGGATAATCTTAAAGCTTCATCTAAGGAGTTACAAGTAAAGCAGTTTTCATCCTCATAGTGATGAGTTTTACTAATTACAATGGTTGTTCTGCCAGGTAAAGGCTTTCCGATTTCTTCATACGATCGTCTTCCCATAATAACAATATTTCCGGTTGTTAATTCTTTGAACCTCTTTTGTTCACCTTTTATATTCCAGGGAATCTGGCCCTGGTTTCCAATAACACGGTTTTTTGAATAAGCTACAATTAATGCAATCATCAGTTCCACTCCCAGTATAATTTATTCGGTTGATCTTTATCATAACCTGTATCAGGCTTTTGTCGGGTTAATCCTATATGGTATTATAACCATCACACGGACTTTTTTCAATAATTTTAGGGAACGGTGTAATTCAGTGGCTATATTCTGATACTTCAGAGAAATAAAGAGAAAAATAAGTGAAGTAGAAGTGTAAAATAACTAATCTTCGGAATCACAGCAAGTAAGCTTGTGATCTGTTTGAAAATGAGAATTTTCCCTACGTTATCAAGTTATGCAAATCCACAGCCTTATTTTTTGTTCCTATACGGGTGAAATAAGATCTATGGTTGCTGGAAAATAAGTCATGATAACGGTTCATTTTAAATGGGCAGCATAATTAATAAGGAAACCATAGAAAGCCACTTTTTATATATAGATAAGAGATATTTCTATTCTGGAAAGGGTACCTTCTGTGGGGATAATGAATACAAACAATGGCTGATTTATATTTACAATTTAATGTATTGAGTTACAGGAAGGACTTTATCTGACAGCCCTTCCTGTTATTGATATTAACGATCTGCTCTTAGTTGAGCTTTACGTACTTCTTCTTCCCTTTGACGGATCGGAATACAAATATCTATTTGCAGCTTACCGCCAAAATACCAGCCATGGTCTCTATAATCATGATATTCAAAGTCGTGCCGTGTCTCATCAAACTCGAATTCGGATTGCGGCAGCCAATTCAGAAAAATCTCATTCCAGGTATCCTGTGCTGTCTGTATATAGGAAACAGCGACAGGCGGGGTTGAAAATATAGCATATAATCCTCCAACGATATCAACTCTTGTCATATCGGACTGAATATTTAGTAGGTCATCTGGATTGTCAATGCCTCTGCCTAACATATAGGTAAAATCGCCGGTATCCCTGTCCACTTCATAACACATACTGATTTCGCAATGCTTCGACTTTGGAAAAATGTCATAAAGTTTAGTTAATATTGTGGAATAATCTAAATCAATTGTGTTCCAAAAGGTGGGAGCATCGGCAGTATTTCTCATGCTTTCTTTCGTATGGTGGCTTGGATAACCAGCAACAGTGAAAGGTGTTAATTCAATAATATGTGGAATCATAGTATTACCTCCATTAAATTTGTTTTTTAGTGTGTCAACATTCATTCTCATGGGTGGCTTCACCTGTAAATGCAAATGACATAGTGATGGTGGGAACCCGAACCAATGTACAAATGCTTTTGTAAATCCACCATGCGTTTCAAAACCATATTTTATAGCTACATCAATCACTTTTTCACCCAGGGACAAATCATATAGTGCATATTGAAGCTTACGCCATGTTACATATGACATTACCGATATCCCGACTGTTTCTGTGAAGATTCGGCTAAAATGGTAAACGGAATATCCGGCCTTTTCCGCTACCAAAGCAGATGTAATATCATTGGTAATATGGTCATCAATGTAGTAGAGTATAGATTGTAGAGTTTGACTGCGGTTCATGATAATCACCTCTTTCCGTACGGTGATTTTATTATAGCATTGTGTAAGCGTTCTGCTTATCCTGAATTGCTGTTTTTTCATGATATCTTGATATCTTGCTACTGATCAGATATATAGTGATGCAATTCGATCGGCCAGTGATTTGTAATATTAACTTTACGCGATACAAAAGTTGTACGCTTAATGTTAGCAGGATACTCATAAATCCTATAATATAAGTAACAACAGGAGGTAATTATATGAATAGCAGTAAGGCTTTTGAAATTCGAATTATTAAGATAATTGTGAAATGCATGAATTATATTAAGTGTATACACTTTGAAAAATTATATTGTTTTCGCAATTGCTTAAAGAAGATGGTAGTAACCATTCTTGTGGCTCTGATTCAAATACTATTGAGAATACATGAATGTTGTACTAATTTTTTTTCTAATTCTTAGAAAATGATTTATATTGATATTAGGTTTTTTGAATACTACGTGCTTAATTTTAAAAAATGATAGAAAAAAATGGAATAATGATGTAATATGGAAAAAGAGTAATGAAATAAGAAAAATTTTATATTTTGGAGGATAAATGAAGGTATTAATTGTATATTGTCATCCCAGCCAAGATAGTTTTACTTATAAGCTTGAGGAAAGATTTATTCAGGGTTTGAAAGATGCGGGACATTCATATATTATTTCGGATTTATACGCAGATGATTTTAATGATACCATTTCAGAACAGGAATATCGAAGAGAAGGCTTTTATCAGAAGGATCAAAAGCTTTTGCAGGATGTAACAGAGGAGCAGCTAAAGATAAATTCATCGGATGCAATAGTTTTTATCTATCCTGTCTTTTGGACAGAAGCTCCGGCAAAACTTGTCGGATGGTTTCAGCGTGTTTGGACATATGGTTTTGCTTATGGAGAAAATCCAACTATGAAAAGAATGAAAAAGGCATTATTTCTAGTTAGTATGGGCGGTAGTTTATCAGATAAAATCAGGCAGCAGCAAGTAGATGCAATGAAATGTGTTATGCTGGGAGATCGCATCCATGACAGAGCGGAATATAAGGATATGATAATTTTTGATGAAATGACCAGAGGCTACGGCAATGATCAAAACCGTGAAAAGAGGATAGAGAACTTCCTGGAAGAAGTGTACAATTTAGCTTTGGAATTCTAAGGTATATTTATGATAAGAGGAAATAACAATTTTATAAAATGATATGATGTACAAAGAATTCGAGTAAGATAACTATATATCATTGGGAGATTTTTATGTTTAAAGTATGTTTTTATGATAACGTAGATGACAGTTTACTAAAATTTGCTGTTATTGTTTCAAAATGTCGGGGAAAATGGGTTTTCTGTAAGCATAAGGAACGAAGTACGTATGAATGTCCCGGAGGGCACAGAGAAGCAGGGGAGGATATTTTATCAACTGCCAGAAGAGAACTATATGAAGAAACCGGTGCAACGGAATACTTCATAAAGAAGATATGTGTATATTCTGTATGTGGAAAGGATGGAGAGGTGGAAAATAGCACGGAGACCTTTGGTATGCTATATTTCGCAGATATTACCAAGTTTGAAGAACTGCCGGGGTATGAAATGGAAAAGATAGAATTATTTGATAAGCTGCCTTACAGCTGGACCTACCCGGAAATTCAACCGAAATTATTGGAGAAAGTACGGAGTATAGTTGAAACTATATAGAAGATGATAACATTATAACTTGTGGCAGACTAAAAAATTGGCTTTTCGCGAACGCAGACATTAGGTTATAGCGGAAACAGTTGTGATTTCCAATTTTATAGATAATAAGGATACTAAGTAGATAAACATAAAACAGAAAATAACAGGAAGAAAAAAGATGATACAGGCAATAATTTTTGACATGTTTGAAACTTTAATTACGCACTATCAAAGTCCACTATATTTTGGGAGACAAATGGCAGAAGATGCAGGAATACCGGAAGATAAATTTCAATCACTTTGGCAGCCGACCGAATATGAACGCACGGTGGGAAAGGTAACTTTGGATGAGGTATTGGAAATGGTTCTTAGAGAGAATTGCTGCTATTCTGTTACGCTGTTAAAAAAAATCGTGAAAAAGCGTATTGCAGCAAAGGAGGAGTGCTTTAAACATTTACATACAGACATTATTCCTATGCTTGCAGCCTTGAAACAAAAGGGAATTTTAATCGGGCTAATAAGTAATTGTTTTTCAGAAGAAGCAGAGGTAATCCGAAGAAGTCAGCTGTTTCCGTTTTTTGATGCGATATATCTTTCGTATGAGCAGAAAATTCAAAAGCCGGAGATGGAGATTTATCAAAGATGTATGGCAAGTCTGTCTGTAAAGGCAGAGGAATGTATTTATGTTGGAGATGGAGGCAGTTTTGAGCTGGAAACGGCTAAAAAGCTTGGAATGAAAGCAGTTCAAGCAGTCTGGTATTTGCAAGAAGGAACAAAACAGCCTTGTAAGCGAATGAAGGATTACTTACCAATGGAAAAACCGATGGATGTAGTGAAACTTGTGGAGACTATAGGAGAAACAGAAGAAGGAAAAATATTTTTATGAAATTGGATAAATTTATTACTGCAAAGAAAGCTTCTAATATGGATACTTATTTGAAACTGTTCCTGGAGGATAACACAAATGAGGCTTATGCAACTTAGGGTAAAAATGGTAATAGTGAATTGATATTAAAAAGAGAAAGGCTAGATAACGTAGCTATTTATAACTACAATGGTTAAAAGAGTAGATATACAATATACCTATATATAGTAAAAAGTAAGTAAACGAAGCTATCAATAATTTCGGATTGGTTTAAGGGGAAGCAGAAAATACCGACACGAAAGGTCTGGACAGCGAAGGTAATAGGCCAATAAAAATAAATAAAAACAATGATAATGGTGGAGGAAGGAATGAATGGAGGTTACATATAGAAATGCAGTAATAGAAGACATAGACTTTTTAGTGGAAAGTAGACTTGATTTTATCCATATTTCAATTACAGATGATAACTACGAAACATTAAGAAGCAATCTATACTTATATTTCGAAAAAGCTCTTTTTGAAAAACAATGCTATATTATATTGGCA
This sequence comes from Bacillota bacterium, assembly GCA_023418475.1. GTDB lineage: Bacteria > Bacillota > Clostridia > Lachnospirales > Lachnospiraceae > Mobilitalea. The sequence goes on along the minus strand of JAEZZO010000023.1, from coordinate 14,350 downwards.
GAAGTTAATTCATCCGTTATTGGTACCGGAATCATATTTTATTATAATTCAGTTCCATCCATATATAACCCGTTGGGGAAAAATGCCTATATTACAAGTATGTATGTTGATGAGAGATACAGACGACAAGGGATTGCCGAAACTATTTTAGACAGGCTTATTAAAACATCACTGATCAAAGGATATCATATTTTTTCGTTACAAGAATCTAAAATGGGAAAGCCATTATATGAGAAATATGGATTTCAAGAAGGAAAAAAAGGTATGATATTAAAACTATAGTAACCATAGCAGTTTAATCCAGCCTGTCAAAGGTAACGGAGGGAAGCAGTTACACAGGTGTTGATAATGAATATTTTATTGATAAGGCTAGGCAGAGATTAGCTCATACTGATTACAAGGCTGAGTTCACTGAATCAGACCTATATCAATATGATGCGAAGAAGCATAATGACATAGCAATTATTCAGGTCGGATTGAGGAATATGAATAAACCGATGGAAGTGTTAAAACGAATGATTGAAGCAGTGAAAAAGGTGGCTATGTGCCTATGCTCGGTATAGAGTTATCTGCATAGATAAGACTTCCTGGGATATAGACAGATTAAAGCGATAAAGAAGATGGAGGAGGGAGCAAAAATTCCATCCTCCATCCATTAATACTAGGCAAATTTCAATGCTAAATCGTTCAGTTCCTCCGTTAGTTTAGCGTTCCCCAGTTTGGCGGCGAAGGGAACAAAAAATTCAAGAGTTTCTTTTGCCTTAATTTGCTGTACGGATTTGTCCATAAATTCAACAGTCCTCATATTATGAAGGCGTTCGGCTAATTTTATGGTTAATACGTCTTCATCATCAATATCAGCTAGTGAGAGTTTATCGAACTTATGCAGCTTTAATAAAAGGTTCTTGATATCATGGGAAAACTCTCTTTCAACTATGTCGGCAGTAATAATTGTCTTTGCAAAAATATCACACATCATTCCGGATATGATGACATCTTCAGGTGATTCCAAAAAGGCTAAGATGATAGCGACATTTATGGGATGGGTAATATATTCATCACCGGAGTATCTAGTTAACCCTTTGTAAGCTTCACAAGCAAATACATATGTTTTTTCTATTAACGAAACATTATAATCGGAGCTGTTTTCCGTAATTAACTTAAGCAATGCTGCGAATAATTCCTCTTTGGATGCATGAATATCTGATTTTTCTAAGAAAATGTGGCTCATATGAAAATTTCCTCCTAACACTGAAAAATGTAGTTGCATTGTTTTCAACATGGACGGAGAGAAGCCGAATTCTTTCGTAAATGCTTTAGTAAACCCGCTGGGGGAATCATAGCAGTACTTTAATGCAACATCGATTATCTTATTCCCATTCAGCAAATCTGTTGATGCAAAGGTCAGTTTTCTTCGCTTCACATATTCCATAATAGATAAGCCGATGTACTGCTTGAAAACTCTTGCAAAATAGAACTTTGAATATCCGGCGTGCTTTGAAATATAATCTAAATCTAGGGGCACGCAAAGATTAGCGTCTATAAATATTAAGGCTTCGACAATAACAGGGTTTGTATTATCCGTAACGCAATTTGTACCTTTTTTGTTTAGCATTCTCATCACCTCCTATGATTGCTTATTTTCATTTCCACATGTGGTAAGGTTATTATAAATCATTTGATACCATGAGTCTTTGCCATTCTTGCGATTTTTGCTAGAAATGATAAGAGCTAAATATGACTTAGGTTCTAATAAAATTGATGCTTTGATTTAACAGCATGGGATTATTGGGGATGATGTTCAGAATAATTTTTGCCCCACTATAACCACATGATTACTGGCTCCGAGAATTGATTTCTCCCGGCAGACACGATAGTGATAATCACACTAAATCTTAAATTCCTTGGTATCTAGTGTATCCACCTTATCCTTGAGAAACGGTGAAATTCCATCTTGTGCAAAATGCTCGGTGACTTCCAGTTTACTTTTCTTAAAAAGAGCCTCCATCTCATCAGGAGTTGAGTAATAGGTATCCGTCCAGAAACAATTGGGGTCATCATGTGTTAAGACTCCGGTATTAATCAATTGCTCTGCTAAACTGATATCCAGATATTTTCTGTCGCTTAATGCCACGTATTGAAACACATAATATCTCGGTATATATGCTACTGCCAATATACCTCCCTTTTTAAGAACGCGGAGTGATTCGAATAAACACTGTTTCCGTTGTTCTTCGGTAATCAAGTGATAGAATGGTCCCATATTAAGTACGACATCGAATGACTCGTCTTCAAAGATATGCATATCAATGGCGTCTAAAATTGAAGTGTTCATGTAATAGTTCTTAAATTTCAATTTCTGTTTGATAATATCGATATGCATGGGTGTAATATCAGTTGCTGTAACCTCATGGCCCCTATCAGCCAAATGGAATGCATATGTTCCGGTTCCGGCCGCGCAATCTAAAATTTTCAAGTTGTTGGTAAACAATTCATCAAAAATTCTGGTTGTTGTAAGGAATTCAATCTTCCTTGCATTATTTGTAGTAAGACGGTCTTCTTCCTTGGAATTTTCATAACTTTTTACAATATGGTTTCGCATATTCTATCCTCCATTTGATAATTTGTGGTATTATTGTGTAATAAAAAAGCTCCCTCCTCTACGAATAGTTCAAGGACGAGAGCATTAAGCTTCGTGTTACCACCTTAATTTATCTACATCTCACGATGCATACCTCAACAAGTACGGAAATATACATTCGATACTCTGACGCGATAATGGGCGTTCCCAGCGTAGCCTATACAATGTAGTCGGTACGCAGCTCCGAGACTGGTTCAACATTCCATCAATAAAGTTTTTCGCCAAACAACTTCTCTCTGTAATATCAAAAATGTTTACTATCTCTCTTCATAGCCTTTATTCTTTTTTGAAATTATAACTTTAATACCAAATGATGTCAATGAAATATATAATTCTTATCATAGGTTTGCTCCAGATCATTTGAGATAAAACGAAGTTATCTCCTGAAGTACAAGGTTTAAATAGGTGATCATTTCTTTGTAGATAACGGTATGGTTACTATCGTAAGAATCCGGCGTCATGGTATTATAAAATAGGATACCATATTTGCATTCTTCAAAATTTGTAAAGTTTTTGGGAAACAGTCTTCCTCGTGTTGTATTGCTTCTAAAATGTTTTGCATTAAATTCACCTTATTTGTTTTAGGATATTATACATTTCTAAATATAGGAAGTCAAATGATGAGACACAAAATGCATCAAAGGGGTCATTATTAATGATTCTTTAAAGACCGATATTTCAAATGCAATTGGACATTTCGAAAGCAAAGTCAAAACGACTATACCAGGAGAACAGACCATTTAACGAAAAGTATCGTATGTTAAAAGATTTATTGAATTTTAGCTTGCATAAAATTCCAAATACTCTTATCATATGTATATACCTCGCAGAAAGGTATACCATGAACCCCACTGGGGAAATGGCTGGATGAGAAAGAGTGATACTTTGGACGGTTGTACTCTTTCTTTTTATTTACTCTTTGATGTTTTTGCTATAAAAATGAAGCTATTGTTGATGGATTAGTTAGGGGGGGAATGAACTCGAATTTTTAGAATGGAACGCATCAGATAGCATAGTATCAGATTAGAACGGATTCTGCAGTCGGGTTAACAGAGGAGAAAGTAGAACTGGCGATTCGATTTTTATTGGTGGAAGCATAGTTTCTGGTATTGAAGTATCAAGTAGTCCACATAAATCAGAATAGCAAGAGGAGTAATTGGTTGAATATATCAAGTTATGAGGTGCTTATGCAAATATTATACGATACAAGAAAAGATTTACCCTGTGAAGGGTTACATGCTTTGTTTATGGCGGTAGGATGGTCCGACGGAGTAATAACACCAATTATGTTGGAGAATTTTAATGTACCTTTTATAAATTCAACAATCGTCATTTCTGCATGGGCAGGTAATAAATTGGTTGGGTGTGTGAGGGTTCTTAGCGACAGGATGTTTAGGTCTATAATATATGATTTGGCTGTTATGCCAGAGTTTCAGAATCAGGGGATTGGAAAAGAGTTGGTGAGAAGATGTAGAGAATATTTCCCGGACTCAGAGTGGTTGGTGGAAACAGAAACAGCAGAAGGATTTTATGAAAAGTTAGGTTTTAAGCCTAATAAAGATATTTTTTTAAGTATTCCTTGTAAATGGTTTTGATAGAATTTATCTTGAATAAATTCCAAGATTTATATGAAATGTTTAAAGTCTAAATATTAAAATCAGAAATTGGAGGGTAGATAAAAATGAACACAAAACATGTGATAGTAGAGGATTATAATCCTGAATGGAAGAATGAATTTGAGCGAATATCAAATAAACTGCTGGATGTATTAACAAGGAAAATAATATCTATAGAGCATGTAGGAAGTACATCAGTTCATGGGCTGGCAGCTAAACCGATTATTGATATTGATATTGTGATTGACAATAATTTTGAAGAAATCAAACAGGTATTGGAGGCAGAGGGATATCTTTATGAGGGTGACTTAGGTATACCCGGCAGGGAAGCATTTCGATATGAAAACAAGCCACATTTAATGAAACATCATTTGTATGTATGTAATAAAGAAAATGAAGAGTTACATCGGCATATAACCTTCAGGGATTATTTACGGCTAAATAATGAAGAAAGAGAAAAATATAGTACTATTAAAAAGGAAATGGCTTTGAAATATCCGTATGATATTGATTCCTACATAGAAGGAAAACAGCCGGTCATTCTGGAAATATATAAGAAGTGTGGTCTATGCTAATATAGATGAATATGATATGTGATTAATATGGAGGGTTTATGAAAAACATTATTACAATTCAACATACACAGTCAGTCCATCATACAAACGGAATGATTGGTTCATGGACAGATTGGGATTTGACGGATTTTGGGAAGAAACAGGCGGAGCGGATAGGAAGTAATTTGGCAAATGAGATACCGGATAAAAAATGGGTTATGTATTCGTCGGATTTATTAAGAGCAAAGCAAACCGCTAGTATTGTTGCAAAACATTTGAAAATAGAACCTGTACTTTTGAAAGCCCTTAGAGAACGTAATCTGGGAAGTGCGGTAGGAAAAAGCGTGGAGTGGCTGCACAATAATCAGATAGCACGGGAAATGAAGATTGATGATAGATGTCTTGATGATGCGGAATCAAGACGGGATGTCTGGAATAGGCTGAAACCATTTTATGATGAAATAATGGACAAGGCTGAAGAAAATATTATCATTGTATCCCACGGAGACACGTTAAGTATCTTAAATGCTATGTGGCTCGGGATAGAACCGGAAATGCTTAATCACTGTGATTTGTTCGGCATGGCCGGGGGAGTATCATTTTTTAACCAAGGGCAGGATAAAAAGCACAAAATAAGAAAATTAAGTGATATGTCCTATATAAAATAGTGAATGATAAACTGGAGGTATAAAGTGCGGGATATTATCTTTAAAACGGATGAATATGTATTTAGCTACCGGGTTGCAGGGTTATTAATACATAATAACAGAATATTATTACAAAGATCAATAAACGATACAGGATATGCTTTACCCGGTGGTCATGTGGAGTTAGGAGAAACGAATGAAGAAACCTTAATTCGTGAGTTTAGGGAAGAAATAAATGCGAATATAATAGTCGATTCTTTACAGTGGGTAGGAGAAATATTTTTTCCCTGGCCATCAGGGAATAAGCCATGCCATCAAATATGTTTATATTATAAAATAAAATTATCCGATGATAAATGTATTCCTCTGGAAGGAGAGTTCTGGGGAACAGAGCAGCTGGAAGACGGCTCATTTAAGCTTGAATTTTCATGGATTGATATTAATCGTATATCTGACATTGAATTATACCCAGTCGATGCAAAAAGGTTAATAACAGAAGGATTTCAAGGCGTAAAGCATTTTATATATAAAGAATAGTTGTTAGGTGTATAAATTTAGAATACGGATAGGAACGAAAAGGGGGCCATCAGTAATGTTTCATATGAGATATGCGACGCTGGAGGATAAAGATTTCTGGTTTACTCTCGATAAGCATTTGAGTGAAAAGGAATATAAGAACAAAATCTTAATTAATCAATGCTATATTATAGAGGAAGATAATAAAAGCATTGGAGTATTTCGATATAATTTATTCTGGGATACAATTCCTTTCCTAAATCTGATATATATAGATTGGAACTATCACAGAAAAGGGATTGGTTCCAAAGCCATGTTGTATTGGGAAGATGAGATGCGAAAATCAGGATTTGATTTGGTCATGACCTCTACCATGGTGGAAGAAGCATCGCAGCATTTTTACCGGAAACTTAATTACAAGGATTGTGGATGCTTGGTTAAGGATGTTCCTCCACTTGTTGAAACAATGGAGATGTTTATGATGAAATCGCTTCTAAAGACTGGAGACTGAGTATGATAATAGAAACAGACAGATTAGTATTAAGTGAGTATAGGAAAAAGCATTTAAATGATTATTATAAACTGAAATCGTGCGAAGAAGTCTGGAATTATTCTACATTTGTTCCTTTGAAAGATATTGAAAAAGCTAAATCTATGCTGAATGGTTTAATTAAAAATAGAGCTTCAGGAAAATATATGTTTTTGGCTTTACATAAAAAGGATAGTAATGAATTTATAGGCGAAGCAGGGATAATAGGATGCAATCCGAATGCTAACAGATGCGAAATCGGATATAATCTGTTGCCTCAGTATTGGAGGTTCGGATATGCAACTGAGATAACAAAAGGAATACTGAAATATGCCTTTGATATATTAAAATTCGAAAGAGTGGAAGCCATGGCATTGCAGACAAATACAGCATCATGTCGGGTTTTAGAGAAAAGTGGCTTTGAGTTAGAAGGAGTCTTAAGAAACTTTAATCGTTATGAATTGGGATATAGGAATGTCTGTTATTATGGCATTATATCTTCGGATTTTTTCCGTAAGTAGACAACACAAGATGAAGAATAATTATTACTAACATTAAAAATGTGACGGACTTAGTATGATTTTACTTAATAAGGACAATTGCTAACCTCATATATCGAAAGCAACAGTAGTTTTTAGACCAGGAAACAAAATTAAAGTATCAGCAAGGAGTAAAGGAGTGTGAACCTGTGTCAGTGATCAAAGGATTGGAGTGGACATTTAATACAGAAGCTGAAAAGTATGAAAAGATGAGACCAGGATATGTTTTGGAGTTGTATGAAGATATTTTTAAATATATTCCAATTAATAAATCCAGTAATGTTGTTGAAATTGGTATTGGAGGAGGACAAGCAACATTGCCAATTTTAAAAACGGGGTGTACGCTGACCGCCGTAGAATATGGCGGGAATTTAGCTGAATTATGCCGTCACAAATTCAATGAGTTTTCAGGCTTTTCAGTTATAACAACAAAATTTGAAGATTTTATATGTGATAATGATTTATGTGATTTAATCTACTCTGCATCAGCATTCCACTGGATACCAGAAGATATAGGATATACAAAGGTTTATAAAATGCTGAAAAGTGGCGGTGTCTTTGCTCGTTTCGCGAATCATCCATACAAGGATAAAGGCAGAGAAGAAATTCATGAAGCACTTCAAAGAATATATGCTAAATATTTGCCTGGTTCTCTTGCCCCTAACGAGTACAGTATAGATGATGCGAAAAAACGTGCAGAGATAGCACTGAATTATGGTTTCATTGACATAAGTTATAAATTATATCATAGGACGAGAACTTTTACGGCTAAGGAGTACATATCACTTCTAGGTACTTATTCTGACCATATTGCAATTGAGGAGAATATAAGATATAAATTCTTCTCGGAAATAGAAGAAGCTATTGATAATTTAGGTGGTCAAATCACAATATATGATACCATTGATTTACAACTTGCAAGAAAACCATAACTTTCTTTTTAGAGATTACAACCTCAAATCATAAATGTGAAAAGGATAATACTTATGGCATGAAATAACTATACAACAGAAGTGCGTGAAAGTATGGTGTGAATGGAAAAGGCACGGTATGGTTGTATCCGAAAGAGAAGATTTATGATGAGTCTACAAGATCGACAGACGAAGAACTGCTTCATATTTCCGAATGTGCGAGAGTCTTCCGCTGAAAACACTTTATCTCCGGCAAAACCACGGCAACTAATAATGCAAATGCACCAACAATTATTCTTTGGTTAAGAGTATCAATACCAGCAATAATTGATAAAGAGGTTCCGAATAGAGATTCCAATGACATAATAACTGCACCCCGGGATGATTCAACCCGGCGCAAAGCCCATGCTTGCAAAAAGAAACAAATGCAGGTACATACAACTCCTAAATATAGTATCGGCAGCCAACCTGCTATATTTGTAAAAGCCCTTAAATTATGCTCCGTTAGGAAGAATAGTATCATTGCAATTATGGCGGCGACAGAAAATTCAGTAAATACCAAAGTGGAATAATCCATTCGTTTTGACATTTCTCCTACAACGACGATTTGTCCGGCAAACATAATAGCGGACAGTAAAGAAAAAAGATCACCAAAGTGAAGTGAGAAGCCGGAGGAAAAGTCAAACGATATGGCAGCGATACCAATAAGGCTAATAAAGCATGAGATAAAGTTTATTGGCGCGGGACGAAGCTTTACCAGCAGCCAGCAGATAAAAGGCACTAATACTACATTCGCTGAAGTAATAATGGCGTTATTTGATGGGGTTGAATATTGAAGCCCCATCATTTGAAAATAAAAAGCCATTAGAAAAATGATTCCTAAGACTATTCCGGGAATAATGTTGTGCAAATGAAAATTCTTTTTAATATGACGATGATGTATTACTCCCATGAAAAGAGCGCCAATGAAAAATCGACTCATAAGAATATAGAGCGGAGAGAGGCCGACATTCAGTGCAGTATCAGAAATCACAAAGCTTGAACCCCATATCATAGTGATAAATAATAAAACTATTTCAGAAAATCTTTGTTTTTTATATTTCATAGAATAACCCTTCCTTATGTAAATATCAATTTTATGTCCGAAGTCGAAGCGGAACTTTGCTGCAGTTTGTTTCTCATCAACAACGAATTAGATGATAAAATATTTCCTTTCATGCAAATTTACTGGAATTATGATAACATGTTTTTATATTATAATGTACGATTTATATATCAAAAAATATCAGATTCTTAACAAGAAAAGGAGCTGTTATGGAACAGAACATTTTTCATGATATTTACTATTATGAAGATTCAGCATTTCCGTTTCAGATGACACGTGTCACGAGAAAAATTGTTGAAGAAAACCGGCAGGAGTATTATGATTATCATTGGCATGAAGAACCACAGTTTACCCTTCTCCTGAAAGATAAGGTGAAATTTCAGGTGAATGGTGTTGAGTTTGAATTACAGAATGGCGAAGGCTTTTTCGTGAATAGCGGATGTTTGCATTGTACTCCAATCATCAATAGCGGAGAATATGTAAGTTTTAATTTTCATACGAAATTTCTATCCTTTTTTACAGGGAGCAGAATGGAACAGAATTATGTTTTCCCTTTCATTAACAATACAGCGTTTCAATTTAAGATTTTTTCTCCGGCAATAGAATGGGAACAAAAAATACTTAATATAATGGCAGAGCTTGAGGCCATAATGTGTAATGAAAATATGTTCGCTCCAGAATATTTAATTTCTATAAAAACGGTGGAAATGTGGTATTTATTGATACAACATTTAACCAAAGAAACAGTGAAGCAACCTCAACAATATAGTATTAAGCAACAACGTATTCATGGAATGCTTCGTTATATTCATGGACATTATTCGGAGAATTTAACGACTAAGAATATTGCAGATGCAGCGAATATAAGCGTAGGGGAATGTTGTCGCTGCTTTGCAACGGTACTTCTTACTACTCCTCAGAAATATGTAAACAAGTACCGGGTAAACAAGGCAATAGAGCTTTTAAATAACACAGGCTATTCGATAACGGATATTGCTCAGCGGGTGGGATTTAATTATACAAGTCATTTTATTGAGCACTTCAAAAATAGTACGAATTTAACTCCAAATGCATACCGGAGAAAAAGGTAATTTAATCAAGTTATTCACTGCGGAAAAGAATTACATAATAAATCTAATTTGTTAATAACTGTAAAGAACAATTTTATAATTTATACCATTTTTGAGTGCAAAAACGAGTCATTTAAGTGTAAACGCTCACTTTTTCTTATCGTTATGGTATCCTCATGACTAGAACTTTCAGAAAAAAAGATCAATTCAACGGGTGCGAGGGAAGAGAAAGCCGAAGGCCGTAAGGTAAATATCAACGGCAGATGGATATCTTACGAAAACGGATCATATGCCACCGGCGTAAATCGATTGATGATACTATTTATACTTTTGATCAATACAATGAAATTGCTGTTATACCGAAGAGCTTCAGCAATATAACCATGAAAAAATGAACAGGGGGAAATACAATGAAACAAAGAATAATACCAACGTTGGCTTTCACACTTTTCTTAACAATTAGTCTGTTATCCGGGTATCAGAATACGGCGGCAGCATCAGCGTCTGAGACCACCGCACTGACTATGGAGCAGGCCGTCAGGGCTAATACGGCAGCAAATCTTTTAAAGCATTATCAATCCGTTACCTATGCCCAATTGGATTATATCGGTGGAAACACCATGCATCTGACCTATTTTAAGGATAAGCAAGGCAATCCCAGTACCACGGAAGATGATTTTGGTTATACTGGCTATCGGACGGACAGCTTTGCTTTCTCTCGGGAAAATGGAAAATCCACCTATGAGCTATGTGCTATGAAAAATAAGGGTGTTAGTGAGTATCTGTTCATGGTGCAGGGTAGTGAATTTACCTCCCAAACCACCGACAAAAACGGGAATCTGGTATGTGTGACCCAGGCAGATATCAATCAGGACTATGCCGATCAGCTTTCTACTATATGGAAAGCCACCACTAAGGATAAGATGGTAACAACAACAGTCTTCGCTGCTGATGATTTTCGCGTGTTATCCATTGAGTTTAGCCTCCGCCGCCCTGACGGCGCAGAGCTGCCAATTGCCTCCGGTGTGATGCTCTATGATCAGAAGATACAGCATAGTGATGCTGTGCAAGGCTATCTTAATGCAAAAAAAGTTAATGTGTCTATCTGTATGGAAGACGGCACTACCCGGATGGCGGAAATACCAAAGGGTAAAACATATACGTGGAACTGCGACGAGGGTTATGCCCTCTATCTGGATAAGGATGGGAAAACACCTCTCTCCAGGAAGCCCGGCCCGGTTCAGAGCAATCTAAAACTTTACTGCCTTCCGGTTAAATAAGTTGGAGGACAATACAAGAAGCTTATTCCCAAAGGACTGATCGCACAAGTGCAGATAGAAGGAAGAAATATTGCATCTGCGGTGATTTGAAATTAGAGACAGTTGCCAGTCAGGCCTTAATAAATAGTTTGAAAGTGATTTCCTTTCAAACTTTAAAGACCCATGGAATGAATAATGCAACACTCATCCCATGGGCCTTCAATTATGGCAAATTAAGATATGATTTAACAGAAGAGCTGCTCGTATTGCTTGTAATAATCCTCTAGCTTTCCTTCCTCTACGAGCAATTGTTCCGTCAGATCCGTCAATTGAATATAATCACAAGCTATTTCGGGCTTCTGTAGCGCTCTATTTATTGCAGCAATTTCTTTTTCAGTTTCCTCGATTCTGACTTCTAGCCTACTGATAGTCTGTTTGTTATTAGTGGAGCTTTTTATGAAGCTTATATCAGAACCTTTCCTTTGCAATTTTTTATTTGCAGCCATTATTGAAGTGTTTTCTGGTATAAGAGGTGTATCTTTTTCATCGGTAATGTTTATACCATTTTCTCTGTCAACAAACTCCCGATATCCAAATGGATAGTAATGCACCCCATCCTTTTCAAAGACAAGCAGTGAATCGGCGATTTTCTGAATGAAATATCTATCATGGGACACCACCAGGATTGTGCCGCTAAAGCTGCTAAGCATAGTTTCCAGAGCTTCCTTTCCTACAATATCCATATGGTTGGTGGGTTCATCCAAAAGGAGAAGATTAGGCCTTTTCTTCAGCAGCTTAGCCAGGCAGAGCCGTACCTTTTCTCCTCCCGACAGCTGGCAGACCTTTTTGTAAACAGTATCCTGTGTAAATAAAAAGCATCCGAGAGCTGTCCGGGCTTCTGTCAGGAGCATATCCGGAAATTCCTCACAAAACTCCTCTAGAACAGTCCGGTCATTTGATATCTGAGCCAGCTCCTGATCATAATAACCGGTATCAATTTGAAAACCATACCGGTATTCACCCGATAACTGCGTACACTGACCAACCAATGTTTTAAGAAGCGTTGATTTACCAATGCCGTTTTCCCCCAGAACAGCCAGCTTCTGACCTTTCTTTAATTCAAAGGATACTTCGCTTAAGGGTTTATCATAGCCAATTACAAGCTTATCAGCCTTGAGGACTGTGTTGCCACCCGCTCTTTTTGGTTCGAAATTGGCATGAATGGATCTCAGATCATATTTTGGCGGAGCTTCTATGATATTCATGTGTTCAATCTGCTTTAGCTTAGACCTGGTCATGGCTGCCTTTGTCGGATGGTTTTTATATTGTTCGATGATGGTTGTAAGGCGGTTTATTTCCTTTTGCTGCAGCAGATAATCCTTTTGCTGTTTATCCCAATTCAATCGCTTCTGTTTTACAAAGTCGGTATAATTTCCCTGATATCTGGTTATTTGCCCATATTCGATCTCATAGGTGACATCCGTTACTTTATCAAGGAACATTCTGTCATGGGAGATAATTACCACTGCTTTCGGATACTGTTTTAGATATCCTTCAAGCCATTCTATGGTAGAGATATCTAGGTGATTTGTAGGTTCATCCAACAGCATAATATCCGGTTTACTTAACAATAATTTGATAAAAGCAAGCTTTGTCTTCTGACCTCCGGAGAATTGATTGATGGGACGCTGCAAATCCGTAAGGGCAAATCCAAATCGGGTAATTAATGTTTCCAGTTCTGATCGATAGGTATATCCTCCATTATACTCAAACCGTTCCAGCGTATTTGCATAACGATCCATAATTTCTTTTGTGTGATTTAATTCCATTTGGGTGCACAATTCATTCAGCTTTTTTTGTAATCCAAGCAGATCGGCAAAAGCTTTCAAAAGCTCTTCTTCAACCGTAATTGTTTCATTATCAAAGCTCATTTGCTGTAAAAATCCAATTACTGGCTTCCCCTCTGTATGAAAGCCGCTTTTCTCATCGCTACTCTTTGTATCCAGTGTGATCATACCGGCAATTAGTTTGAATAAGGTGGTTTTTCCACAGCCATTTCGACCAACAACCGCAATCTTTTCCGTGTTTCTAATCTCGAAATATATATTTTCCAGTATGGTAGCGGCTCCATATCTCACGAGCCCATTATATATTTGATAAAGCATATTAACCTCCATCTGCCGCGCATGCGGCATGCAAAACTTTAGTAAAAAGTACGTTAGTGCTTTTTGCCGGTTGAAAAAACTTCTCTTTACAACCTAATCTCCTACCTGCGCAGGATAGCAACGCAATGCGAGCTTTACTATATTTTTTATATACTATCAATCCCTATTTAAAATGAGAAAACTGCCGGAAAAGTTTCCATATTGGCATACTCTGTCCGGCAGTTGTTATCGTATCGATAATTTTGATAAGAACAAATAAAAAACTGCAGACAGGCTATGCTGCTGCAGTAATATGGATGAAACAATCCTAATCAGTATTTCTCATAAATAGGGATGCTAAAATTTGGTACTCAAAATAATTCCCATGGTCTATCATACAGGAAAAGAATAAGAGTCTAATTCAGCATCAGCTACTTTTAGAAATATGACCTCCGAGCAAAGCATCGCCGACTTTTTAATTGTGGTCTTTGCGCGGAGATAAGCTCTATGGCTCTAACTTCGGATCTTGGCTTCATAAATTTGTCCCTTTCTGGTATTATGGTAAGGTTAGATAATTTACAAATACTATTGTAGAACAATTACCGGATAAAAGCAAGATAGACTTTGAGGTTAAATGGCAGCGATAAGTAACAACAAATAGCAACTATACCCCCGTGCTCTATAAGCACCACTATGAATGAAAGTCTGTGGGACTTTCATGGTAAACGAGATCAGCGTTACTGCCTACAGGCTAGTCATATTCTATACTTGTGCAGTGAGCCGACTGGAAGAAATGCCTATGTGGCCGGCTCTGTGGCT